>JBJMKQ010000106.1:0-56318 GCA_045805725.1 Solirubrobacterales bacterium | reverse complement strand
GACAAGCTGCGCAAGGGGCAGGTCTCCCAGCGCGATTGGCCGAAGGTGGTGCGGGCCTGCAACGAGCTGGAGCAGGCGCCGCTCTGGTTCGACGACTCCTCCGACCTCGGCATCCTCGACCTGCGGGCCAAGGCGCGGCGGCTGCACGCCCAGGAACAGGATCGCGGCGGCCTCGGCCTGATCATCCTCGACTACATGCAGCTGATGCGCTCCGACGACCACCGCGCCAACCGGGTCGAGCAGGTGGGCCAGATCAGCCGCGGCCTGAAGATCCTCGCCCGCGAGCTCGAGGTGCCGGTGGTGGCGATCTCCCAGCTCTCCCGGGCGCCCGAGCAGCGGACGCCGCCGAAGCCGCAGCTCTCCGACCTGCGCGAGTCGGGGCAGATCGAGCAGGACGCCGACGTCGTCGCCTTCCTCTATCGGGAGGACTACTACCGCGACCCCGACGACGAGCCCGACGGCCTGGCCGACCTGATCATCGCCAAGCACAGGAACGGCCCGATCGGGACCAGGAAGCTGGTCTTCCTCGACCGCTTCCCGAAATTCGCCGACCAGGCCCACCAGGAGGCGCCGATCGAACAGCCGGTCGGCGAAGAGCCGCCCTTCGCCGACGCCGCCGCCGGGGGGCCAGAGTTCTGATGGCGGCGGTCGCCCGCTCCGAGCCCTTTCGCGAGCAGGCCTGCGCGCTCGGCGTCTGCGACGGCTCCGGCTGGATCCTCGGCCCCGAAGACGTCGCCCGCGCCTGCGAGTGCCGGGCCGAGCGGCTCAACCGCGGCCGCAGCCGCGGCATCGCCTCGGCGATCCCGGCCCGCTACCGCGGCGTCTCCTTCGACCGGCCGCCGGTCGCGGACATGGCGCGGGACATGACCACTCGCCACGTCGTCCAGGCCGCCCGCGACTACGTCGAGAACCTCGATCGGAATCTCGCCCAGGGGCGCGGCCTCTGGTTCATGGGCGACACCGGCACCGGCAAGACGACGCTGGGGATGCTGATCGCGAGCGAGGCGCTGCAGGCCGGCAGGACGGCCGGCATCTACTTCACGCCGAAGCTGTTGACCCGGATCCGCCAGACCTACCAGGAAGCCGACAACAAGAACGCCTACGCGCGGTTTTTCGAGCGGGTCACCTCGGTCGACCTCCTCTACATCGACGACCTCGGCTCGGAGCGGCACACCGACTGGGTGGTCGAGCAGCTCTATGCGGTGGTCAACGAGCGCTACGAGAACCAGCGAGCGATGCTGGTCACCAGCAACGCCGGCGGCGACATCGACCAGGGCCAGAAGCAGCTCGAGGACCAGATCGGCCGGCGCACGGTGTCACGGCTGATCGAGATCTGCGGCGACCCGCTGCCGCTGTTCGGCGCCGATCACCGTTCGAAAACCGAGCACCGCCACGACGAGGAGAAATTCCAGACCCAGCAAGGGTCCCCGACCTCTCCGCACCGGTTGTAGCCACTCGTCACAATCCGTCGCCGCATGGCGGGCGTGGTCATAGTCGGAGCCCAGTGGGGCGACGAGGGCAAGGGCAAGGTCGTCGATCTGCTCGCCGAGCGGGCAACCACGATCGTCCGCTTCCAGGGCGGCAACAACGCCGGCCACACGATCGTCCGCGACGGTGAGGAGTTCAAGTTCCACCTGATCCCCTCGGGGATCCTTCACGAAGACAAGACCTCGGTGATCGGCAACGGCGTCGTCGTCGACCCACGGGTGCTACTGGGGGAGATCGACAACCTCAAACGGGCCGGGATCGGCGTCGGAAACCTGCGCCTCTCCGCCAACGCGCACCTGATCATGCCCTACCACGTGCTGCTCGACTCGGCCGGCGAGACGAAGCTGGGTAAGAACTCGATCGGGACGACCCGGCGCGGGATCGGCCCCTGCTATGCCGACAAGGCGCTGCGGCTCGGCATCCGCGTCCAGGACCTGCTGGACGAGAAGATCCTGCGGACGAAGATCCGCGCGGCATTGGAGCCCAAGCAGCAGGCGCTGCGCGAGCTCTCGGTGCAGCGGCGCAAACGACTGAAGGAGGCGGGCGAGGACGCGAAGCCCGGCGACGGCAGCGCGACAGCGCCGGACCCGCGCCTCGACCTGCACGCGATGGTCGAGGAACACGTCAGCTACGGCCACCGCCTCGAGCCCCATATCGCCGATACCGCCCGGCTTTGCTGGGACGCCCTCGACGGCGGTGAGACGGTGATTTTCGAGGGCGCCCAGGCGACGCTCCTGGACCTCGACCACGGCACCTATCCCTTCGTCACCTCCTCCAACCCGATCGCCGGCGAGGCGTGCGTCGGCGCGGGGATCGGCCCAAAGGACATCGACGAGGTCTGGGGCATCGCCAAGGCCTACGCCACCCGCGTCGGCGCCGGCCCCTTCCCCACCGAGCTCTTCGACGACGTCGGTGAGCAGATGCTGCAGCGCGGCCACGAGTTCGGCACCACCACCGGCCGCCGCCGCCGCTGCGGCTGGATGGACCTCGTCGCCCTCCGCTACGCCGTGCGGCTCAACCGCATGGACGCCCTGGCGATCACCAAGCTTGACGTCCTCAGCGGCATCGGCCCCCTCCGCGTCGCGGTCCGCTACCGCTCCAAGCAAGGCGCCGTCCTCGAGACCTTCCCCTACCACCAGTCGATCCTCCACTCGGCCGAGCCCGAGTACGAAGAGCTGCCCGGCTTCGACCTCGAGCTGGAAAGCTGCCGCAGCGCCGACGACCTCCCGCAGGAGGCGCGGGACTACCTCGACTTCATCGCCGACTTCGTCGGCGTGCCGGTGCGGCTGGTCGGGGTGGGACCGGATCGGGAGCAGGTGATATGGCTTGACGGCTGATCGGCGGCTCTTCTATTTGAACCGTTCGAGCGGTTGCAGCTGCGCGATCCTCCAATGTCCCATCTCCCTTTTGACCAAAAGGATCCAGTCCTTCCCTTCGCGACCGTGGTACTGGGCGTAACCTTGCCCCTGGCCGATGCGGAGGCTCGCCACCCCGCCCTTGATGTTGTCCTTGGGCGGTTCCTCCACAGGAGCGATGATCGCGAGTGCCTCCGGGCATTTCGTGACCATCTTTCCGGAGAGGTGGGAGGCTGCCCGGAGCGCGTAGGCGGCCATGTCCTCCTCCAAATAGGAACAGGCATCGTCCCACTCGCCCGCGACCCGGGCTCGCAGCCAGCCCTCCACCATCACTGAAACCTGCCTTCTTTCGGCTGCGGTGGCCTCGCGGCCGAATTCCTGAACGGTGTTGTCGCTCCCACCAGGGACGATGAACTGGCGAGTAGGTCCCTTTGGGTATTCCGCGAAGCGGTGCTCGCTCGGTTCCAACTCACCGGTGGAGCCGCCCCCGCCGCAGCCTGCGGCGACGACGGCCAACGCCACCAGCAGCGCCACCGTCACCGTGATCGGCATCAGCCACCTTGTCACGTTCAGCCCTCCTCGTTGACCGGAGCGGCCTTGGCCACCCGCCAGGTGCCGTCTTCCTTGTTCACCGGAATCTCCCAGTCGATCCCGCCCTTTCCGTGGTACTGCGCAAAGCCGAGGCCTTTGGCGACCCGCAAGCTGTCGATCGGCCCGGTCAGGGTGTTCTTGAAGTCCCCCGAGGCATCCGAGCCGAAGTAGGCCAGTGCCTGTGGGCAGGTCTTGACTCTTCCTTCGGAAACGACCTCAGCGTCTCCGGTCACGAAATGTCTGATGAAGCGTCGGGAGAAATACCGGCACTCATCGACGAAGTCCCTGGCGGCCCGCGCCCGCATCCATCTCTGGATCAGCGCTGATGCCTGTTTTCGTTCCATGGCCGCCGCCTCGCGACCATATTCCGGCATGGCGTTATCACCACCGGGAACGATGAACTCTCGGGTCGGACCCTTTGGGTAGCCGGCAAGAGGGTCGGTTGCAGTGCTCCTGACAGGGCCGCCCTCGCTGCCGCAACCGACCGCTAGCGCAGCCATGACAAGCAGCACGAGCGCGCTCTCCAGCTTCATCCCCTCTTCCATAACCACGATTTTAGAACAAGAAGGGCAGAGCGGTTCTCGGGCAAGCTGCCGCTCCTTTTCCCCATGGAGGGGTTTACGAAGAATGGTGGAGTGGTAGTTTGACCCGCTGGATAGAACCTAGAACGCTTCCAACGGCAACGACCCAGGGACGGGCAGGCCGCAAAGGAGAGGAAACGGATATGCGTAAGTACCTGATGTTGACGATGGCCCTCGTTGGTCTGATCGCCGTCAGCGTTGCCGGCATCGCCAACGCGGGGGAAAAGCCCGTCACGGCCGAAGCAGGGAACATCAAGTTCACCTTCAACGGCGGTTTCAAGCCGAGCAAGCTGCCGAAGAAGAAGATGGCGCCGATCGTCGTCACGGCCAGCGGCCAGATCCAAACGAAAGACGGGACGCACCCGCCGGCACTGAAAGAAGTCGAAGTCGAAACCGACAAGAACGGGTCGATCAACACCAAGGGCGTCCCGGCCTGCACGTCTGGCAAATTGCAGTCGCGCGACACCAAGGCGGCTGAAAAAGTCTGCAAGAGCTCGATCATCGGCACCGGCACCACCGAAGTCGAGATCCAGTTCCCGGAACAGAATCCGATTCCGGTCCACTCGAAGCTGCTGGTCCTCAACGGCGGCACTTCGGGCGGCAAGACCACCCTGTTCATCCACGCCTACATCACGGTTCCGACCCCGGCGGCGATCGTGACCACGGTGAAGATCAAGAAAATCCACAAAGGCCGTTACGGCCTCCTGTCGGTGGCCTCGATCCCGAAGATTGCCGGCGGCAGCGGCTCGGTCAAAAAGTTCAGCCTGAGCGTCGGCACCAAGAAAAAGGTCCTGTTCGCCCGGTGCCCCGACGGCAAGCTCCAAGCCCACGCGCTTGCGAAGTTCGCCGACGGCACCAAGGTCTCAGCCGGGATCGTCCGGACCTGCACCGGCACCTGAGCTCGCCGCGCCGAGGGCGTTCCTCAAGACGCGATAGCTGAAAAGGGCGGCCGAGCGGCCGCCCTTTTCGTGTGCACCCTCGCGAGGACATCTCTGGCAACGACAGCTTGCTGGACGACGGTGCTCACTTCGGCCTCAGGACCGGCCGCGCGGTGATGGAAGCCGGCGCGGGGACTTGTTCAAATTGCGCATTCATCGAGCCCGAGTTGCAAGGCGTTAACGTTCGCCGTTCTCATCGCGGCGAAGTTAGCGGGTGAGCTGCCGGAAGTCGAACGGACGACTTCGGCGACCGCTTCTCTTGCTTCGATCATCGGCTCCAGCTTTTCCACCTGGTTGGACGGGACCAGTTCCTTCAGCTCGTCGGTCGCTTTTTCATAAGGAACGACAGACGCTTCGACGATCTGTTTGTGCTGCGCGGCATTCGCGGCTTCTCCCGGTTCGAGCCCTAGTTCTTTCTGCTCCTTGTCCTTCGCGAACGCGCTTTCTTCATCCGTTTGCTTGCAGAGCTGGTTTGCCTTTTTGATGAATTCGGCCTTCGTCAGGGAACTGCTGCTGTCGCCAGCACCGCAACCGAAAAGCATGAAAGCTCCCGCTGCAACCAGCAGCCCGACGGTCGACCACCCAAGTCCTCTCCTCACGATTCCCCCTATAGAAATACCTTGATTGAAGGGCGAATACTAACTGGTTGCTGTGAGGCAAAGATCTCCCGCGAGGGAATCCCGAGCACGTGGCCTTGGAACCGCTTCCTGTTCCCATAGACGATCCAGGTCGTGTCGATTTCGCCGATCTCGAGGTCCAGTCGCAAGACCTCCAGGTGCGGCTCGAGGTGCTCCAGGTGGGTCAGGCCGGCGTCGTATCGCCCTTCCAGTAGCTCCTGGGCGACGATTGGCTTCGACTGGACGTCGACGATCGTCTCCCAGTCGTCCGGGTCGATGTAGCCGGCGGTGGCTGGAACGAGGCCGAGGCTTCTCGGCCGCTCCACCTCGCGGCGGCTGAGCACAGCCAGAGCCTTGGTCGGGTAGATGAAGGTGTCGACGACGAAGACCTCCTGCCAATAGCGCTCCGTGACCTCGTGCACCTTGGGATGAGCGCTGCACTGGACCAGGAAGGTCCCGTCCCGGCCTCGGACCTGCTCCAGGCCGTCGAAGAAGCTGCCGACGAACTCGAGTTGGAAGTCGTCGATGCCCTGAAAGGCCATGTACCTCCGCACCGCCCGCTCGTGGCAGGTCCCCTGCGGCCCCAGCGTCACGAGGGTGATCATCTAGACAAGATTACGACAACTGCTCAATACGTGCAATCCATTGCGACCATGAGATTTCCTTGACATGGTCCTAGTCGTACTTTAACTTCAAGCCTCTGGCGCGCCAGGGACGCGCCCGGAGCTGCATTGAAGGGGGAGATATGAAGCAGAGACCAGAGCGCACGGACGGATCCGGCCGCTCCCGCCTGCCTGAGGACCCTGCTCCGGTGCCATGAATCCCCCGCCGATGCCAGGTTTGTCAATCCAAAGGGAGGAATAGATGCTCTCGAGAGTTCACAACAAGCTCGGCACGGCCGGCCTGGTCGTGGCAGTCGTGGCGCTCGTCGCCGCGTTGACCGGGGCTGCCTTCGCCGCTGGCGGTCTCACCAAGAAGCAGGAAAAGCAGGTCATAAAAATCGCGAAGAAATACGCGGGCAAAAACGGCAAAGACGGCGCGGCTGGCCCCGCTGGCCCAAAGGGCGACACGGGGGCCAAGGGCGACACGGGGACCCAAGGCAAAGAAGGACCTGAAGGCCAACAGGGTCAGGCCGGTAGGTGCAGCGAAGGGAACCCGGAATGCACCCTCGCCGGGGGCGGTTTGCTGACTGGGATCTATTCGGTTGCGGTGGGTGAAGCGGAGACGTCCGGCGTGGCGAATATCTCCCTCCCGCTTCGCGTCTCACCTCCCCCGATCGCGCTGTACGGACTTGAAGAAGGAGGTATTACCGTTGGTATTCAGCTAGAGAATCCCGGCGAAGGCCAGTTCACGTCCGGAATTCCGAACTCGAGCATTTCGGTCTACGGAACGAATGCGACGACCCCGGTCGGAGTTTTCGGAGAACTCGCCCAGGCCGAAGCTGCCTGGCAGGAAAAATGCGAAGGCAGCTTCGCAACGCCGGACGCGGCATCGGGCTTTCTTTGCATCTATCCGGGCCGTCATCAGGGGAAATTGTTCGGCCCGAATTTCGGCAGCACCAACACCGAAGCGCCGCACGAGTTTGGCATTACGGTGCCCTACAGCTTCGGCACTGCCGCCGGCGGCGGAACCGGCAACGTAGCGATCGAGATTGGGAGCTGGGCCGTCGGGGGGTAATCACGCGCGGCTTGCTTCTCTCTGTGGAGGCGACGATCACAAACGGGGGGGCCAATTTGGCCCCCCCGTTATTACTGGGCTGCCCGCCCGCTCAACGTCGAACCACCGCATGGAGCTGCTCGACCACCCAGTCGGTGTGCCGCTCCGAGCCGAGGTCGTCGATGTAGAGGAGGTCGACCGAGGTGACCCGCTCGAAAAACCGCGCGTAGGCGTTCTTGTTGTCGGCTTCCTGGTAGGTCTGGCGGATCCCGGGTCAGCAGCTTCGGCGTGAAGTAGATGCCGGCCATCCTGCCGGCCTGCAGCGCCTCGCTCGCGATCAGCATCCCCAGCGTCGTCTTGCCGGTGCCGGTGTCGCCCATGAACCAGAGGCCGCGCCCCTGGGCGAGATTCCGGTCGAGACCGTACCGGATGATCAAAGAAACCTCAGCGCTGCACGTCTGCAGTCCCGAACGAGAGCTGGTCGGGATGAGCCAGCGGGATCAGGCCCTCCTGCTCCTGGCGCCGCTCGCCGCGGCGAAGCATGCGCAGGGTAAGGATGGCGATGCTGAGGATCGCGGTGGCCCCGAGGCTGAGCTGGACGCTGAGGAGACCTTCGCGGGACCAGTAGACGTCGCGTAGGTCGAGCAGCAGGGCGGACTCGTCGAAGGTGAGGCCGATCCCGGCGCCCATTGGGATCGCCAGTCGCCGCTCGATTCGGTCGTCGTCGGTCAACAGGGCGGCGGTGCCGGAGGTGAAGGCGAGCAGGATGCCGGGGACGAAGTGATGGATGTGGCGGCCGCCGACCTGGACGTTGCGGAACGGACCGCGATCGTCCCGGATTGCCCAAGTCGAGAGCCGCACCGTCGCGAAGGAGCCGAGGAAGCCGGCGAGCAGGTTGAAGAGGACGGTTTCGCTGCGGGAGGCCTCGGCGTAGCCGCGGACGGCGACGGCGACGGTGTCCGCGGCAGCCGCCGGGGCCGATTCCAGCAGTGCTTCGGGGTCGTGGGCCTCGCCCGCACGGCGGGCGAGCATGCGGCTGAACTGGCCGGCGAGGACGGCGCCGGCGGCGCCGAGGGCAACCGCGGCAAGGCCGACGGTCGCTTGCTCCGAGCGTGCCCAGCCCAGGCGGCTACGCGCTTTGGCGCGGCGGGTCAAGCGGGACGGCAGGTGGCGGGAGCGCACGTGCCGAGAGTAACGAGGGCGCTACTTCTCCTCGCTGATGATCGTCTTCACCGCGGCGGCGGTGCCGTCGGAGAGATGAATATCGACCATGAAGGTGCCGAGCTCGCGGAGCGGCTGCTCGAGCTGGACCTGTTTTTTGTCGATCCGCAGGTCGCGCGCCTCGCGCAGCGCATCGACGATCTCCTTCGGCCCGACCGATCCGAACAGCTTGCCATCCTCGCCAGCGCGCTGGTGGATCGTCAGGACCGTTTTGCCGAGCAGGCCGGCGGCTTCGGTTTCGCGCTCGCGGCGGGCTTCCTCGGCGCGCTTGGCTGACTCCATCCGCCGTTTCGCTTCCTCCAGCGCCCCCGCGGTCGCCGGCTGGGCGAGCTTGCGCGGGACCAGGAAATTGCGCAGGTACCCGGGGGCGACGTCGACGACGTGGCCGCGCTCGCCGAGGGTCTCGACGTCCTGCAGCAGGATCGCCTGCGCCATCAGCGCTCTCCGACGTAGGGAAGCAGGGCGATTTCGCGCGCCCGCTTCACCGCCACCGCGAGCTGTCGCTGGTGGCGGCGGGAAAGTCCGGTGACCCGGCGCCCACGCGTCTTCCCCTTGTCGGAGAGGAAGCGCCGCAGCAGGCCGAGGTCCTTGTAGTCGACGACCTCGGAGTTGACCCGCGTGTATTTGCGCGGCCGCGCACGATCGGCACCGCGCCTGCCGCGCCGCGCGCCCTGTCGGGATGAAGACTCTTGTGCTCTGGCCATCGCCGCGTGATGCTACAGAGCCGACGGCTCCAGCGGCTGTCAGGCGGCGGCCTCAGTCGTTCGCGTGCGCAGCGCGCGACGCTCTCCGCCCTTGCCTGACAGCCGCTGGAGCTGGTCAGAAGGGAATGTCGTCTTCTGAGGCGGCTCCGCCACTCGGCGCCGAAGCGAAATCGCTTTCGTCCGCCGGGACGTCGCTCTGCGGCGGCGCGAAGCCGCCCCCGTTGCCCCCGTTGCTGTTGCCACCACCACCGGACCCGTCGCGGGAGCCGAGGAACTGGACGCTGTTGGCGATGATCTGCACCGCCTGCCGTTTGCCGCCGTCTTTGGCCTCCCACTCGCGCCAGTCGAGGCGACCTTCGATCGCCACCGGGCGACCCTTGGAGAGGTAGTTGGCGCAGTTCTCGCCCTGCCCCCCCCAGACGGTGACGTCGAAGAAGTTGGGCTTGTCCACCCAATTGCCGCTCTGATCTTTGCGGCGGCTGTTGACGGCGACGCGCAGGTCGCAGACCGCGGTCCCGCCACCGGTATGACGCAGCTCCGGATCCCGGGTCAGGTTCCCGGTGATCACGACCACGTTCACGTTCGAAGCTGCCAAGGCTCTCACTCCTCTGGAATCGGATATCTGCTTCCAGTCTAAGGAGGCGGGCGGCGCGACTCGCCCCCCTGCGGAGGCGGTTTCCCGCAAACAGCGGCGGCGCTTGGCGGCTACTCGTCGGAGTCGCCGCCGGGGGAGTCGCCGCGTTCCTCGCGGC
Organism: Solirubrobacterales bacterium; assembly: GCA_045805725.1. Classification (GTDB taxonomy): domain Bacteria; phylum Actinomycetota; class Thermoleophilia; order Solirubrobacterales; family 70-9; genus VAYN01. The sequence continues at coordinate 46,415 of JBJMKQ010000106.1, read as the reverse complement.
CCGCCCCCTGGGCGCTGCGCTCGCGCGGGCCTGGAGCGGCCGTGACGGCGGGCGGGACGATCACCGGCGCGCCGGGGTCGACCTTGAAGATCCGGAAGCGCAGGACGCCGTCGGCGATCTTCAGGTTGTGGTCGAGCGAGTCAAGCAGGTCGCTGGGGGCCTCGAACCGCATCCATCGGTAGTCGGCCTCGGTGCGGTGGTCGATCTCGTAGGCCATCTTCCGCAGGCCCCAGCTGTTCTCGTGCTTGAGGCTGCCGGAGCCCTCGATCTGACCACGGGCCTCCGCCGCCAGGGCGTCGCGCGCGCCGGCGTCCAGTTGGGGGTCCAGCATCAGGACCAGCTCGTATTCGCGTGGTGCTGCCAAAACGGCGAAGGACTATAGCGGCGAGATGCCCTCAGGGGAGCCCGCTTCGCGGCCGAATCGACCATCTAGTCTCTGCAGGGTGGACTCCTCGCCGTTGATCATCGTCTCCAACCGCGGCCCGCTCCAGTTCGATCGCGACGAAAACGGCGAGCGCGCGGTGCGCCGCGGCGGTGGCGGCCTGGTGACGGCGCTCTCGGGGCTGGTCTCCCACCGCGACGCCCTCTGGATCGCTTCGGCCATGACCGACGAGGACGTCGCCGTCTCCGGTGAGGCCGGCGGCCCGATCGAGCAGGAGCTGGACGGGATCGACTACCGCGTCGGCCTCGTCGGCAGCGACCCCACCGCCTACGACCGCTTCTACAACGTGATCGCCAACCCGATCCTCTGGTTCATCCAGCACTACCTCTGGGACATCTCCAACGCGCCGGACATCCGCCAGCAGGAGATCGACGCCTGGAACCTCGGCTACCAAGTGGTCAACCGCGACATCGCCAAGGCGGTGCTGGCCCAGATCGAGGGGGAGGAGCAGCCGCTGGTGATGCTCCACGACTACCACCTCTACACCGCCCCCGGGATGATCCGCGCCGAGCGGCCCGAGACGCTCCTCCACCACTTCGTCCACATCCCCTGGTCGCAGCCGGACAGCTGGCGGATCCTGCCGACGCGGATCCGCAACGCGATCTATGAGGGGATGCTGGCCAACGACATCATCGGCTTCCACACTCACGCGTACTGCATCAACTTCCTCCGCTGCTGCGACGAACTGCTCGACGACGTCGAGGTCGACTACCACGCATGCGAGGTGCGCCGCGACGGCCGCCGCACGCTCGCCCGCGCCTACCCGCTCGGGATCGACGCCGAGCGGCTGAAACGCGCCGCCGCCTCGCCCGAGGTCGCCGAGGCCGAGCGGGAGGTACTCGATCGCCGCCGCGAGCACCTGATCATCCGCGTCGACCGGGCCGACCTCTCGAAGAACGTGCTGCGCGGCTTCACCGCCTTCGACACCTTCCTCAGCCAGCACCCGGAGTTCCGGGAAAAGGTCACCTTCATCGCCCACCTGCAGCCCTCGCGCCAGGACGTGCCCGAGTACGCCGAGTACCTGGAGCGGATCGAGGCGCTGGTGGCGGTCGTCAACCACCGTCACGGGACGACCGACTGGATGCCGATCGACCTGAAGATCTACGAGAACTTCCACGACGCGGTCGCCCGTTACAAGCACTTCGACCTGCTGATGGTCAACTCGCTCTTCGACGGGATGAACCTGGTCGCGAAGGAGGCGCCGGCGGTCAACCTCCGCGACGGGGTGCTCATGCTCTCGGAGAACACCGGCTCCCACCAGGAGCTGATCGAGTACGCGATCTCCGTCAACCCCTTCGACATCCAAGAGCAGGCCGACACGATCCACCGGGCGCTGACGATGGAGGCCGAGGAGCGCCGCCGCCGCGCCGAGGGCCTGCGGAGGATCATCTTCAGCCACAACCCGGGCGACTGGGTGGACGATCAGCTGCAGGACATCGAGGCTTTGCGCCGCTCGCTCGCCTGAGGGGGAGAGATCGACCTCGCCGCGCCCTTAGGAGGCCATGCGGGTCAGGTGGGCAAGCGCGGGGAAGGTCGCAGCGGCGGCGGTCGCAGCCCTGCTGGCGCTGCAAGCGCTCCCCGCCCTGCTGAGGCCCCCGGAGCCGCCGCCGCTGGCGCCGGACGTGGGCCTACCCCGAGTCGCTGCCCACCGACGGGAGCCCCTGAACCGCGAACTGCATCAAATTGTGGTTCCAAAACAACCAGAATTTGATGCAGTTCGAAGGAGGGGGACCGGGCGGGACCGAGGGGGGAGGGGACGGGGTTCGGCCGTAATCGGCGGTCGGCCCCGCCAGCGGCGTCGACACCATCCGGGGTCAGCTCCTCGACCGGCACCGGCTCCGCCGCCGACAGCTGAAGCGACGCCAACCTTCGTGCCGCCGTCTGCACCGGAACCCCCGCCTGCCCCGCCCCCGCCTGCACCCCCACCGCCCCCGCCTCCGGGTGACGGCTCCGAAGAGTTCGCGCCTCGCTGAGGCTCAGGACTCGAGGTCGCCGACGAGGTTCAGCCAGTCGCGCAGCAGCCGCGGCGTCAGGAAGTGGCGCCGGGCGTGCTCCTTGCCCCGGCGGCCGAGGTTCTTGCCGAGCTCGGGATCGCCGAGGATCTCGACGCAGCGCTCGGCGCACTGCTGGGGGGAGTCGACGAGGAAGCCGCTCTCGCCGTCTTCGATCTGCAGCGGGATGCCGCCGACGTTGCCGGCGACGGTCGGGCGACCCTTCCACAGCGCCTCGGTGACGGTCAGCCCGAAGCCCTCGCGGATCGACTTCTGCAGGCAGATGTCCGACTGCGACTGGAAGGCGTTGACCTCGATCGCGCCGACGTTGTTGAGATTGCTGAGGATTTTGATGTCCTCGTCCCCTTCGGCGTATTCGAAGGTCTTCTGGAAGTACTCGAGGCCCTCCGGATCATCGGTTGCCATCGAGCCGACCATCGCCAGCTGCGCCTCGGGCACCTGCTCGGTCACCTGGCGGTAGGCGTCGATGACGCCGATCGGGTCCTTCCATGGGTCGAAGCGGGAGACCTGGGTGATCAGGGGCCGGTCGACGTCGATCCCGAACTGGCGGCAGACGAAGGCCGCGTCCTCGGGCGAGAAGGCCATGTTCTTCGGCGAGAGCGGGTCGATGGCGGGGGGCATGATCCGCACCGCGTCGCGGTGGCGTCCCATGTCGTTGGGCACGTACTGGTCCATGTGCCAGACCGAGGCGTCGTACTCTTCGATCATCGGCAGCAGCCGCGCGATCGGCGCCGGGTTCGGGGTCGAGAGGTCGATGTGGCAGCGCCAGATCCAGCGCCGGCCCTTCTCCTTCGCTCCGCGCCGCAGGCCGATCGGCTGCGGGTCGTGGACGATCACCACGTCCCACTCGCCCTGCAGCCCCTCCGCGTTCAGCTGGTTGATCTCGTCGAAGCAGGCCCACTGCTCCTCGCTCAGCGTCTCCTCGGCTCCCTGCAGCGAGTTGTGCAGCAGCTTGGTCGCGTTGAAGAACTCTTCCTTGCCGAAGATCACGTGCCAGTGCGCGTCGAGGCCGACGTCGCGCATCAGCGGCACCAGCGTGTAGAGGATCTCCGAGACCCCGCCGCCGAAGGCGGTGGCGCTGACGTGCAGCACCCGCTTGCCCTTCAACCGCTCGGCGAGGCTGCGGATTTCCTCCGTCAGCTCCTTGCCGACGATGTGGGTGTAGTCGGTGAGGGTCTTGTGGCCGAGGGCGACTTCTTGGAGCAAGGCCGGAGTTCTACACCGATAGGCGGCGAGAAGGAATCCAGCCGCGGCGCGGCTAGCCGCCCGAGGGGCTGTCCGGCCGCTTGCCCAGGGTCAGCTCGACCTGCTCGCGCTTGTCCTCGTGGAGGATCGCGAGCGTCACTTCGTCGCCGGGCTCATGGGCGGAGATGACCCTGGCGAGGTCGTTTTCGCCGACGATCCGCTGGCCGTCGACCGCGAGGATCACGTCGCCGCCGGTCCGGTACTGACCGGCCTGGAAGCGCAATTTTTCGCTCCCGCCCTCCAGCCCCGCCTTCTCCGCCGGGCCGCCGGGCACGACTTCGGAGACGAGGCCGCCGAACGTCGTGTCGAGCCCGAGCCTGTGCGCCAGCTGCGGGTAGAGCGCCTGGCTGGAGACGCCCATGTAGGCGTATTCGGCGCTGCCGTCTTCGCGCAGCTGGGCGAGTGAGCGCTTCACCGCCGAGATCGGGACCGCGAAGCCGACCCCGTCGTTGGCGCCCGAGTTGGTCTCGATCTGCTGGTTGATGCCGAGTACCCGGGCGCCGGCGTCGAGCAGCGGCCCGCCGGAGTTGCCGGGGTTGATCGAGGCGTCGGTCTGGATCGCGCCGAAGATTTCAAACTGGGTGAGCGATTTGACCGCCCGGTCGGTGGCCGAGACGACCCCGACCGAGAGCGACTGCTGCTCGCCGAAGGGGCTGCCGATCGCCGCCACCGGCTGACCCACCCGGAGTTCGCCGTCGTCGCCGAGCTCGAGCGGGTGCAGCGGCAGCCCCTGGGGGGCGACCTTGAGCAGGGCGACGTCGACGAAGGGGTCGAAGCCGACGATCTGGGCCGGGACGACGTTGTGGTCGGGGAACTCGACGTAGACGTTCTCCGCCGCCTTGCGCTCGCCGCTCGATTCGTCGGTGACGACGTGGGCGTTGGTGACGATCTCACCGGCTTCGTCGAGGACGAAGCCGGAGCCCTCCGCGGCTCCGGCGGAGCCGAAGACCGAGCGGATCGTCACCACTCCCGGCGAAGCCTCCTGGTAGACGCGGGTGGCGTCGAAGCCGGGGCTGGAGGCCTCGATCGCGACCTGGGGCGTCGGCGCCGGTTCGCCACTCGGCGTCGTCGCGCTCGGCTGGCTCTGTCCAATCTGGCTGGAGCTGTCGCCTCCGTCCGAGCCGCAGCCGGCGAGGACCGCGATGCAGCCGAGGAGCGCGGCGAGCGCCCGCGGCCCCTTCACGTCGCCGCCCGGGCCGGCGCCGCGCGGGTGGGTCGGGCGCCTGGCGGCGGAGCGGGACCGGGCGGCAGATCGAGCGTGAAGGCGGTGAAGCGGCGGCTGGAGCTGATCGTGATCTCGCCCTTCATCCGCTGTGCGAGCTCGCTGGCGATCGCCAGCCCGAGCCCGGAGCCGCCCGCCGTGTCGGCGGTGTAGAAGCGCTCGAAGATCCGCTTCTGGACGCGCTGGGGGATGCCCGGCCCCTCGTCGGAGACGGTAAGCTCGGCACGGCCGTTGGCGGAGTAGGTGGTCACGGTGACGTCGGTGCCCTCGGGGGTGTGGGTGAGGGCGTTGTCAAGCAGGATACGGATCACCTGCCGCACCCGATCGGGGTCGCCGAGGGCGGTCGCCGCCTGTGCCGGCGTGCGCAGTTCCAGGCGCGAGCCGCGCAGGTCGGCGCGGGGGCCGAACTCCCTGGTCACCTCGCGCGCCAGCGCCGTCAGGTCGACGCTGCTGGCCCGTATCACCACGGCCCCCGCATCGAGCTGGGAGAGGTCGAGCAGATCGGTGGTCAGCTTCGTCAGCCGCTCGATCTGCCGGCGCATCGTCCGCACGAACTCCTCCCGCTCCTCCGGGCTCGGGTCCTCGTCTTCGAGCAGCTCGACGAAGCCGCCGAGGCTGAAGATCGGCGTCCGCAGCTCGTGCGAAGCGTTGGCGATGAACTGCTTGCGGGCGCTGTCGAGCTCGGCCAGGCGACGCTGCATCTCGTTGAAGGTGCGGGCGAGGTCACCGAGCTGGCCGGCGGCGGCGACCGGGATCGTCGTTTCGAAGTTGCCGTCGGCGACCTTGCGCGCGGCTTCCTGCAGGCGCTGGATGTTGCCGGCGGCGCTGCGCGTGTAGTAGAGGCCGACCGCGGTCGCCACCGCGGTTGCGATCAGACCACCGGTGAGGATCTGCAGCTTGACCGCCCCGTCGCCGCTGGCGGAGCCGCCGATCGCGACCGTGTAGACATAGACGATCGCCGTGGCGCCGACGGCGATCGCGATCGCGATCAGGGTGATGCGGCTGGCGAGGTCGCTGAGCCGTATTCGCCGCACGGCTACTCCCGGAAGCGGTAGCCGACGCCGCGCACGGTGAAGAGGTATTCGGGCTCCTTCGCGTCCTTCTCGAGCTTCTCGCGCAGGTGGCGGATGTGGACGTCGACGGTGCGCGGGTCGCGGTACTCGGAGTCGCCCCAGACGTGCTCGAGCAGGGTCTCGCGGGTGAGGACGCGGCCGGGGGAGCGGGCGAGCGCGCCGAGGATTTCGAACTCGACGTAGGTGACGCGGATCTCCTCGCCGTCGAGGGTGACCGTACGGCGGTCGAAGTCGATCACCAGCTCGCCGGTCTCGATCGCGCCGCCCTCTGCCGCCGCCCGCTCGACCATCCGCGAGCGGCGAAGCGCGGCTTTGACGCGGCTGCGGAACTCGCGCATCGAGAAGGGCTTGGTGATGTAGTCGTCGGCGCCGACCTCGAGTCCGGCGACCTTGTCGGTCTCGCTCCCTTTCGCGGTCAGCATGATGATCGGCACCTGGCTGCGCGAGCGCAGCTGGCGGCAGACTTCGACGCCGCTGATATGCGGCAGCATCAGGTCGAGGATGACGAGGTCGAACCGCCCTTCTTCGAAGCGTCGCAGCGCCTCGTTGCCGTCAAGAGCGGAGGTGACGTGGTAGCCGTCCTTGCGCAGCGGGTAGCTCAGCAGCGTCTGGATCGACTGCTCGTCATCGACGAGGAGGATGCGTGCTGAGCCGTTGGGCATCTACCAAGGGTAGTAATCGCCGCAGCTTGGACGCATGTGCGAGTACCAAGAACTAAGGATATGGGTAACGAGGTCGATAATGACGGCGAGAGCAATGCAACCTCAGGAGCTGAAAACCCTGGTCGAGTCCGGCGCCTACAAGCCGGACCCCAGTCAGATCGCATCGGCGATGTTGAGTCGCCGTGGCGTCCGCGAGCTGCTGATCGGAATCCACGCTACGGAGCAGCGAAGTGGTCGTAGCCCCGACTCTCCAGTAGCGCGCCCCCGGGCAGCCTGATCTCGATCTCACGGCCGGATCGAACCTCGCCGATCGGGGTCAGGGTGGTCTCAGCCGCGCCGCCAACCCGCGCCGCTGCCTCGGTCGGCCGCTGGGGCGGCAGCGCCGCCAGCAGCTCGTAGTCCTCGCCGCCCGAGACGGCCAGCTCGAGCGGATCCCGCCCGGCCGCGGCGGCGACCTCGGCCAAGCCCTCGGCGAGCGGCAGCGTGGCGGCGTCGATCTGCAGGGCGACGCCGCTCGCCTCGGCGATGTGGAGGGCGTCGCCGGCGAGCCCGTCGCTGAGGTCGATCATCGCCCGCGCCCCGGCCTCGGCCAGGGCGCGGCCGGAACGTAGCCGCGGCGAGGGGTCGAGCTGCCGGGCCTGAAGCCGCTCGGCGATCGAGCTCGGGACGGCCTCGCCGAGGGTCGGGTCGTCGAGCAGGAGCCGGCCGGCGGCGGCACCGCCGATCTCGCCGGTGAGGACGAGCAGGTCGCCCGCCTCGGCCCCGGCGCGGGAAACGAGTTCGTCGGGCCGGCGGGCGTGGCCGACCACGGTGACGGCCAGGGTGAGCACCGGGGCGCGGGTGACGTCGCCGCCGGCCAGGCTGGTCCCGGTTTCCGAGCAGACCTCGAGGATGCCGTCGAGGAGCGCGAAGAACTCCTCCTCACCGAGATCCTCGGGCGCGGCGAGCACCACGTAGGCCTCGCCGGGATCCGCCCCCATCGCGGCGATGTCAGAGAGCGCCGTGGCGACCGCCTTGCGGCCGATCAGCCGCGGCGTCGCCTCCCCGCGGCGGAAGTGGACGCCGTCGACGATCGCGTCGACCGAGGTCGCCGTGGTCGAACCCGGCACGGTGACCGCAGCGTCGTCGCCGCTGCCGAGCTTGACCCGCGGGTCGTTCGGCGGGAGACGGTCACGGAGCTTGGCCAGCAACTCGAACTCGCCCATCCCCTCGACTATCCCAAATACTAAGGTGGGTCGGGACGTGGAGCGCCGCCAACCATTCCTGCACCGAGTCGGCGAGGTCGGCTCGCAGTTCGGGAAAAAGCCACCGCGCAGCCGCAAGGTGCGCCTCGGCCTTCAGGTCGGGCTCGCCGTGCTCATCTTCGGCTTTCTCGTGCTCACCGTCATCGACCAGTGGTCGGAGATCCAGAACGAGGGGGTCCACTTCCACGTTGGCTGGCTGATCCCGGGGATCGTGATCCTGCCGATCTACTTCGCGATCAGCGCCCTCGGCTGGGACCTGACCCTGCGCTTCATGGGGCACCAGCTCGGCTTCGGCCGAGCCCAGGTGGCCTGGGGGCAGCCGCTGCTCGCCCGCTACGTGCCCGGCAGCGTCCTCTACGTGCTGGGTCGGGTGCTGCTCTCCGAAAAAGCCGGCGTACCCCGCCGGATCACGATCGCCAGCATCGTCTACGAACAGGCGATCTCCGCCACCTCGGCGATCGTCGTCGCCGCCTACTTCATCATCAAGCACCCCGACCTGCAGGGGGACGCGTGGCGCTGGGGGGTGCTGCTGCTGATCCCGCTGGCGATCGTGTTGCTGCACCCGAAGGTCTTCGGCCCGCTCACGAACCGGGCGCTGCGGGCCCTCGGGCGCGAACCGCTCCCGGAGGTGATCTCCCTGCGCGGGGTGATCGCGTTGATCGTCTTTTACTCGCTGAACTGGGTCGTGGTGGCGTTCGGGATCTACTGCGTCGCCCGCTCGGTCACCCACATCCCCTTCAACGACCTGCTCCTTGTCGGTTCGGCGCAGGCGATCGGCTACTTCGCCGCCCTGGTGACGCTGGTGGCCCCCGCCGGGCTCGGGGTGAGGGACGCCGCTTTTGCCTGGGCCGTGAAGGCGGCGCTGCCGAGCAAGAGCTTCGCGCTGGGGTCGTTGATCGCGATCGCCGTCAGGGGCGTGATGACGGTCGGCGAACTCATCTACGTCGGCGCCGTGACCGCGCTCGGCCGTCGCGAGGGCTGGAGCGTCCACACCGGCATCCTGCATCCGTCGCCCGAGGAGCAAGCGGCGGTGCACGAGGAGCCCGATCCTCTTTCTACGTAGTCCCGCGCTTAGCTGATCGCCGCCGGCTAGTAGGACGCGCACCGCACCACCTACAAACGCGCACCGCACCACCTACAAGATGCTCCAGCGCAACCCCGGCCCCCGTTCCCCCGACAACGTCACCGCGCCCTCCGCTCCCGAACTGCATCAAATTTCCTGCGCTCCAGCCCGGGAATTTGATGCAGTTCGGGGGAGAGGGGTCTAGGGGGACGCCCTGGGTGTTGATGGTGGCGCTGGGGGGCGCGTTGCGGCCTGCGTCCTTCCCCGCTTGGTTCGGCGCCTGCCAGATCGCATGGGGAAGCTTCGCCAGTGCGCCTTAGAGGGGGATTCGGGTTCCTAATTGGTAGGCGGTTAGGGCGAGGGTGAGGAGTTGGAGGGGGCGGTCTCTCGAGATGGCCGCTAGGGGCAGGGGCCAGAGGAGGTACCAGGGGAGGAGCCAGGCGGTGGCTAGGAGGAGGGCCAGGGCGGTCCAGGCGGCGGCGCGGATCCAGTCGCCGCCGCGCCAGGTCCAGGCGAGGAGGTAGGCGACGAGGACGGCGAAGAGGATCGCCGCCGCGAGGCGGACGCCGCCGGGGTCGAGGCCGGTGAGGCGCGCGGCGGTGATCGGGATGCTCATGTGGCTGGTCCGGCTCTGGTTCTCCCCGGCCAGCCCCAAGCCGCCGAGCCACTCCCAGCCGAAGGCGAGATGGGCGACGACCGCGATCACCAGCGCCGCCCCGAGGCCCCCGGTCAAAAATCTGCCGAGGGGACGGTTTCGGCCTAGACAGACCCGCTTTCCTACCGTCGGCGGGATGGTCGCGGTGCCGATCAGGGCGAAGGGGGCGAGGAAGGCGGCGGAGAGCTTGGCGGCGGTCGCGGCGAGGAGGGCGGCGCCGGCGGTGAGCTCGCGGGCGCTGAGGAGCGCGGCGATGCCGATCATCGCCAGCAGCATCGTCAGGGCGTCGTTGTGGGCGCCGCCGACGACGTGGACGAGGACGAGCGGGTTGAGGCCGACGAAGGCGGCGGCGCGCAGCGGGTCGGCTCCGCGCCAGGCGGCGATGCGGGCGCAGAGGAAGGCGATGCCGAGCACCGAAGCGGCGGCGAGCGCCTTCAGCACTGCGACTGCCGCCGGGACCGGCAGCCAGGCGAGCGGGTAGGTGGCGAGGGTGAAGAGCGGCCCGTAGGCGCTGGTCGCTTCGGTCCAGGTGACGTGGTGGTAGGCGGGATCGGCCGGAGCGGTGAGCGGCGGGTGGACGTAGGGATCGAGGCCGTGCACCACCCCGAGCCGCGCGTAGTCGACGTAGCTGTAGACGTCGTGGGAGAGCAGGACCGGCGCGACCGCGAAGGCGGCGACGAGAAAGAGGATCAGCCCGGCGACGAGCTTGCGCCCCAAGCGCGGCGCCCCCGCCAGCACCCCCAGGTAGGCGATGAAGCCGGCCCACATCAGGCCATAGGCGAGACCGGGATCGATCGCGGCTACCTGCCGGCGCTCTGGCCGCCGCCGACGCTGCTGGGCGGTGGGGGAGGCGCCGGCACGGGCAGCGGTTCCTGCCCGGCACCCGGGGCGTAGGCGTCGGGGTCATAGCCGCCGACCGCAGCCGTCCCCGGCGGGGGCGGTGCGTCCCCGCTCCCAGCCGCTGCGTCCCCGGAGCCGGTAAGGCTGGAGCTGTCGCTCGGGCTGGAGCGCGCGTAGCGCCCGTAGAACGGGGCCCAGCTGATCTGCTGGCTAGGTTCGCTGAATTCCTCGCACGGCACCCCGGCGCCGCTGTAGAGGGAGTGCCAGATTTCAGCCGGGAAGGTGCCGCCGAAGACGATGATCCCGTGCACGCTCGACATCGAGACGTCGTTGGATTCCGGGTAGCCGACCCAGGCCACCGTCGCCAGGTTGGGCTGGTAGCCGGCGAACCAGGCGTCGGTGTATTCGTCGGTCGTGCCGGTCTTGCCGGCCTGGCCGGGGCAGCCGGTGTAGGCGGCGGTGCCGGTCCCTTCGGTGATGTTGTCGTGCAGGAGCCGGGTCACCTGCCAGGCCACCGGCCGCGAGAGCACCCGCCGCGGGTGGGGCCGCTCGGGCCGGTCGACGTGCCCGTTCGGGAAGACCACCCTGACGATCGCGACCGGGTCGTGGTGGACGCCGCCGGAGGCGAGCGTCGCGTAGGCGTCGGCCATCTCCAGCGGCGAGACCCCAACCCGCAGGCCGCCGATCCCCTCGGCCGGGATCGCGTCCAGCGGCGAGGTGATTCCCATCGATTCCGCCGTCCGCGCCACCGCCTCGGGGCCGACGTCGAGGTCGAGCTGGGCGAAGACGGTGTTGTCGGAGGCGATCGTCGCCTGCTGCAGGTTGACCGTCCCCAAATAGCCTTCGTCAGCGGTGTGGACGGTCCAGTGCCCCCACTTCGGCAGGAAGAGGTCGAGCGGTTTCGAGGTGTAGTAGGTGGTGTATGGGTCGATCCCCTGCTTGATCGCAGTCGTCAGCACGAAGGCCTTGAAGGTCGAGCCGGGCTGGCGGTGCCCCTGGGCGGCGAGGTTGAACTGGCTCTGGCCGTAGCGGGTGCTGGAGACCATCGCCCGGATGTGGCCGTTGCTCGGGTCGATCGAGACCAGCGCCGAGGCGGGGTCGGTCGAGTAAGGGAGGGTCGAGCGCATCGCCTCCCGCCCGACCCGCTGCAGCTCCGGATCGATCGTCGTGTGGACCTCGAGACCGCCCCGCCGCACCGTGTCGACGCCGTACTTTTCGATCAGCTCGTTCTCGACGTAGTCGAAGAAGTAGGGCTGGCGGTGCCGGAACCAGCTGTCGGAGAGATTCACCCGCAGGCCGCTCGCCATCGCCTGCTTCGCTCGCGCCTTGCTGACGTAGCCGAGCTTCTCCATCTGCCGCAGCACCTGGTTGCGGCGCGCTTTCGCCGCGGCCGGGTTGAGGAGCGGGTTGTAATCCGAGGGCGCCTGCGGCAGCCCGGCCAGCAGCGCCGCTTCCGGCAGCCGCAGCCTCCAGACCGGCTTCGAGAAGAAGATCTCGGCGGCTGCGCCGACGCCCACCGCGGTGCTCCCTTCGATCGTTCCGTATGAGGCGATGTTGAGGTAGGAGCCGAGGATTTCTCCGCGGGTGTGGCGTTCGGAGTACTCGACCGCGAGCTGCGCCTCGACGATCTTGCGTTCGAGGTTGCGCTTCGGGTTCTCGATGCAGAGGTTGCGGACCAGCTGCTGGGTGATCGTCGAGCCGCCCTCGACCGGTTCGCCGGCTTCGAGGTCCTTCACCGCCGCCCGCAGGATGCCCTCGTAGTCGACGCCGCCGTGGTGGAAGAAGCGCTGGTCCTCGATCGCCACCGTCGCCAGCCGCAGGCTCTTCGGGATCCGCTTGATCGAGACGAGCGAGCGGGCGACGGGCGAGGGGATCAGGCCCAGCTTCGAGCTGTCGGCCGCGTAGAGGACGGTGTTGCCGCCCTTGTCGATCGGCCTGCAGGAGGCGAGCGACGGGGCGTCGGCGGCGACGTCGAGCACCCAGGAGGTGACGGCGATCGCGGTGATCGCGAGCAGGGCGAGGACGCCGCCGAAGACGAGCAGGAGCTTGGCGCCGATTCCCCCTCGACGGCGCTGACGTCGCCGGATGCGCTGCGTCATCAAGCAGAGGGTACTTCGCGGGGACCCCCGTCAGGCGGGCTTTTCTTCGACCGTGTCCGCGGTGGAGCGGTTGTGGACGGTGCCTTCGACCAGGAGCTGGTTGGGGATCACGATCGAGCTGCCGTCGCCGGGGTCGAGGTAGGTGTAGGAGAGGGTGATGTCGGTGACCCGCCCCTCGCATTCCTCGAACCTGATCCGGTCGCCGATTCGGATTGGCTGTGAGACCGCGATCTGGATCCCGGCGACCATGTTGGCGATCGTGTGCTGAGCGGCGAAGCCGATGACCAGGCCGATCACAGCGGTCGAGGCGAGAACGCCGGTGGCGATCTGCTTCAGCTCGGTGAACTGGCTCAGCGCCAGCATCGCGACGACGAGGAAGACGCCCAGGAAGGCGAGCCGGCGGAGGATGCGCAAACGGGTCCGGGTGGTGCGCGAGACCTGTGAGACTGCGGGCGACATGGAGGGCAACTTAACCGCCGATCCCGTCGCCGGGCGGCGCCCGACCGCGTTCCCCTACGCGAACTGGGGCGCGGGGACGGCGATCGTCGGCGTACTCGTCGCCTTGGCGGCGGGGATCGCTCTGGGGATTCCGGCCGTGGTCGCCGGGCACGAGCCCGGCGGCGACCTGACCACCCTCGGCAATGTCGGCGTCCAGCTGGCGACCGCGCTCGGCTTCCTGTTGGTGCCGATGGCGATTGCCGCGCAGCGCGGCGCCGGCGGGATGGAGATCCTGCGGCGCCTGGGCGCTCGCCCGTTCCGGCCCTCGGCCTTGAAGTGGATGGCGGCGGCGATAGGCGCCTACCTCGTCTTCGCGACCTTCTACTCGCTGCTGATCGTCGAACCCGAGCAGAAGGACATCGCCGAAGGCTTCGGGGCGCTGCCGCTGCAGGTGCTGCTGATCGTGATCGCGGCGCCGATCAGCGAGGAGGTTTGCTTCCGGGGGATGCTCTACGGCGGCCTGCGCGAGCGGCTGCCGCGGATCCCAGCGGCGCTGGTGGGCGGGCTGATCTTCGGTGGCCTCCACGCCCTGACCGGGGTCAGCGCCGTGCCGCCGCTGATCGTCTTCGGCCTCCTCCTCTGCCTGCTCTACGAGAGGACGGGCTCGATCGTGCCGGGGATCATCCTCCACATGCTGAACAATTCTGTCGCCCTGCTCGGCCAGTAGCATCCGGCGCGTGAAGCGACTCTCGTCCGTGTTTGCCGCTGCCGTGCTCGTGCTTCCCGCCACGGCGATGGCCGCGCCGAAGCAGCCGGAAAAGCCCGCGCCGGTCCCCGGGGCGACGGTCAAGATCGACGTCGGCGGCCTGCACGGCGGCCGGGCGAGCATCTACGACACGGTCCCGGTCCGCGGCACCCTTTCGCCCTACGTGCGCGGTCAGAAGGTCGAGGTGACCTTCTACCTCGACGGCCATCGGCTGGTCAGCCGCAGGGTCGCCGTCGGCAGGGGCAGCGGCGAAACGGGGACCTTCGAAGCGAGCGTGATCGTCACGGAGGACGGCAAGTACGCGGTCGCCGCCAGGCACGTCGCCAACGCCCAGCTCGGCGGCGACAGCACCGTGCGCAAGAGCTGGAAGGTCGCCTTCCCCTCGCTGCACCCGGGGGAATGCGGCAAGGTCGTCAAGGGCTTCAAGCAGGCGATGGCGCGGATGGGCTACGCCGCCGGCGGCGGCAAGTGCTTCAACGGCAGGCTCGGGCGCGAGGTGCTCGCCTACCGCAAGGTGAACGACATGAACCGCAGCCAGAAGGCCGGCGCCGGCCTGGTGAAGAAGGTCTTCGGTGGCAGGGGCGGCTACCACCCCAAGTACCCGAACGCGGGCGAACACGCCGAGGTACCGCTCGGCAAGCAGGTCTTGGTCCTGATCAAGAAGGGCAGGCCCTTTGCGGTCTACCCGGTCTCGACCGGCAAGCCCTCGACGCCGACGATCACCGGCCACTACACCTTCTACCGCCAGGAACCCGGCTACAACTCCGAGGGCATGTACTACTCCTTCTACTGGCACAACGGCTACGCCGTGCACGGCTACGCGGAAGTTCCGAATTATGCGGCTAGCCATGGCTGCGTGCGCACCTTTATCGCTGATCAGCCGCGGATCTACGAACAGCTTCACTTCGGGGAGAGCATCTTCGTTTTCTAGGTTTGGGGCGGGGGCGGGGTCCCTCTCCAGACACAGCACGCCTATGGCTCGCTGTTGAGTGTCTGGAGAGGGACCCCGCCCCCGCTGCCACGCTTAGGATGCGGGCGTGGTCGACCTGGAGAGCGCCAAGCAGACTTTGCTCGCGGAGCTGCGGGAGCATTCTTTGATCCTTGGAGAAGTGACGCTGGCGAGCGGGGCGACGGCGCAGTACTACGTGGATGCGCGGCGGGCTCTGATGCGGCCGGCTGGATTCAAAGCTGCCGGTGAGCTGATCGCTTCGGTGGCGCATGAGGTGGGGGCGGCAGCTGTCGGTGGTCCTGCCACGGCGGCGATTCCGCCGGCCTGCGCGGCGATCGCTGTTCCCGGCGGCGAAGAGCTGGTCGCATTCTTCGTTCGCAGCGCTCGCAAGGAGCATGGGCTGCAGCGGTGGGTGGAGGGGCCGGTCGAGGCGGGGGTGCGGTGCCTTGTCGTCGAGGACACGGTGACCACCGGCGGCTCGACGGCGCAGGCGATCGAGCGGGTGAAGGAGGAGGGCCTCGAGATCGCCGGCGTCGTCGCGGTGGTCGACCGGCTGGCCGGCGGCGCCGAGAAGATCCAAGCCGCCGCGGGCGCTCCCTACCGGGCCCTGATCACGATCGACGAGATCTACCCCGAGCGCCCCGACAGGGGCTGAGGCGTGGAGCCCGACGCGGTCGAGATCCGGGTCGCTGGCTGCCTGGTCGAGAAGCAGCGGACGACGCCGGACGCCTACCCGCTCTCGCTGAACGCGCTGCGGTTGGCCTGCAACCAGTCGACGAACCGCGACCCCGTGGTCGACTACGACGAGGCGACGGTCAGCGACGCCCTGCGGCGGTTGGCGCTGCGCGGCTGGACGCGGCTGGCGAGCGGCGCCGGCAGTCGCGCCCGCAAGTACCGCCACCTGCTCCCCGAGGCCCTCGGCGCCGAGGGCGGGGAATTGGCGCTCCTGGCGGTGCTGATGCTGCGCGGTCCGCAGACGCCGGGCGAGCTGAAGCAGCGCAGCGAGCGCCTGCACTGGTTCGCCGATCTGGCGGCGGTGCAGGAGACGCTGGAGCGGCTGCTCGAGCGCGAGTACGTCGTCCGCCACCCGCGCCGGCCGGGCCAGAAGGAGGATCGCTACCAGCAGGTGCTGGGCGGAGAGGAGGCGCTGCCGAGCGCTCCCGAGCAGCCGACCGGCGAAGCCGCACCCCCCACGGGGCCGGCGGCGGCGTCGGGGTCCAAGCATCCCGGCCGCTCCTCAGCGGCGGCGTCGGCCGACGACGAGACTCCCGCCGACGAAGACCGCCTCGAGCGCCTCGAGCGCGATCTCGCCGCCCTCCGTGCTGAGGTCAGTGACCTGCGCAGGGCGCTCGGCGAGGAGTCCTAGCCGCGCAGTTCGACGACGCCGACGCGGCGGCCGCCGGGGATCGCGACCAGGACGCGCGTCTTCAGCCTCGAGCGCAGCCGCAGCAGCTTCCGCCCACCGGCGGTGAGCGGCACGCGGAAGGTCTGGGCCTCGCCGCCGGTGAGGAGGAAGGCCGAGCGGCCGAGCACGCGCGTCAGCACCCTGGTCCGCGGCCCCCGACCGCGGTGCGCCACCGGCACCCGGAAGCGGACGCGCAGAACGATCTGCCCGGGGCATTCGGTCCCTGCCGGCCAGAGGCAGGCGACCCGGACCCGGACCCGGTTCCTCCCCGCCTTCAGTTCGGAGAGCTGGATCGGGACCGGGATCGTCACGCCCTTGCAGCCGAGCAGGGTGTCTTCGCCCGGTTCGACGTCGAGGGCGTAGGTGCAGACGCGCTGCCGACCCGACTTCACCGTCGGCAGGCTGAGGTCGAAGCCGTGGCGCCCACCCGCTTCGGGGTACCTGAGGCGGACGTCGCGACGCGGCAGGTTCGCGACCGGACCGAGCTCGTAGGAGGCGACGCCGGGGTCGCCTTCGCGGCCGCCGACGACCAGGCGGAGGGCAAGGGGCTCGGTCGGGACGTTGCCGTCGAAGGCCCAGCCGCGTATGCGCACCTGCCCCGGTGCCGGCGCGGAGGCGAGGTCGAGGGCGCCGACGGGATTGTCTTCGGGGGTCGGCGGCAGCGTCGCTTCGCCGACCGTGGAGCCGTCGACGTAATTGTTGTCGATGTTGATCGTCACCCCGCCGTAGCTCTCGTCATGACCGCCGCGGTACTGGTGGATCCGCTGGTGCGTGGTCCAGACGCTGCTCGGCACCACCGGGTCTGAGGTGTTCTGGGCGCCGTTCCAGTTGGCGATCCAGAGCTGGTCCGGCAGTTCGTAGCCGCTGCCGACCTGGTCGCCGAGGTCGGCGATTCCGGAGGCGCTGCTGCTGTAGACGCCGGAGACGTAGCCGAGCGCGTGCAGCTTCTCGGTCCAGGCTTCGAGGAAAGTGAGCGTCGCCGAGGTCGCCGAGGAGGTGCGGCTGTAGGACTCCATGTCGAAGTAGATCGGGCTGCCGGGCCCGATCGCCACCTCGCTTGCCGCCTCGACTGCGTCGACGGCGGCAGCCACCCCCTGGGCGGTCGCCTGGCTGGAGCTGAGCTTGGCGCAGCTCGAGCAGGCGCTGGTCGGCGCCTGCAGGCCGACGTAGGTGGGGATCAGGTGCCAGCCCGCGGCGGTCTGCGCGGCGACCCATTCCGCCGTCAGGTTCGGTTGCGAGCAGGCGCGGTTGGCGCCGCCGATGTAGACGCCGACCGCGCGGTAGGGCGAGCCCTTCCAGGCGCCCATCGAGCGGGCGGAGGGGGTGCTGCAGGCGTCGAAGCCGAGGCCGGTGAAGACGGTGCCCGAGCGGGCGGCGGTGCCGGCGCTCGCCTGGGCCCTCGGGAGCGCGGCGGCGGTCGCAGATCCCCCATCCGGTTCGACCAGGATCGCCCGATGCCGGCCGAGCGCCGCCGCCGGGCAGCTCTGCTGCGCCGAGGGAGTGCCGAGGTAGACCGCGCGCCGGTCGAGCCGCACGCACATCCGCGGGTGTTGGGAGAGGCGGAAGACGGGCCAGGCACGTGGCGCGCTGACAACGCGCCCTTCGAACCTGACGATCCGGTTGCCGTTCTCGGCGGAGGCCGAGGCAGCGAACACGACCAGAACTCCGGCAAGCGCGAGCGGCAACGCGGTGCAAAGGCGGATCAGGAAGGGAGGCCGGCTCACGATCTGCACTCTCGTACAAGCACGTGAGAGGTCAAAAGTTTCAGCCGGGCGCATAAATGGCTGCAGGATCTGGCCGAGGTCAGAGAAGCCCGAGTTTCCCTCTTTTCGGTCCTGGCCTCCTGTAATCCTTTACGGTTTTCGGTTAACCAGTTATATTTACCGATTATCGCTTCCAGTACCGATCAAGAACTGGTCCCGATTCAAGAGCCCCGGCTTCGGGAGGCCGTGCGGCAGAGGTCGAAGGTGGTGCTGGGCAATAAAGATCGCGCAGAAGTGGGGGCTGCAGTTGCTCTGAGCCGGGATGGACTGGTCAATGCGACGGACATGTCACTGGAGCTGGGTCTCCCGAACAGCCGGGTCCGTTCCCAACTACTAGCTCTCGCGAAAGGCCGCTACCTGAAGCCCGTCCCCTCGCTCGGGGAAAAGAAGATGTACGAACGGGTGGAGGCCAAGTTGTGGGATGCATGCCTGGAGCTGATTCGGACGACGTCCGACCCGGCAGGTGAGGAAGAATGAAACGCGGTCTTCTAGCCGCGCCTGCCATCTCGCTACCGTTCGTCGGGGCCATCGTCGAGGGCAGGCTCGCGATCTACGCCGCAGCCGCGGTCCTGATCGTCTTGATCGTCTCGTTCCTCATCCTGGCCCTCCGCGATATCGGGCCGATCTACGAGCGAGGCAAGACGACGAAGTTCCGGCTCGGCCCGATCCGAGATTCGCCCAAGCCACCGCCCCGGCGCAAATGAAGTGCCCCGAGCTGGATTCGAACCAGCGGCCTATCCCTTAGGAGGGGATCGCTCTATCCAGCTGAGCTATCGGGGCAGCGCCGGGATTGTGGCTTAGTTGACAAAGCTTTGGTTCGAACTGTCCTCACCACCTTTTCTCAGGCGTAGAGCGTCTCCGAGGCGAGCTCGTCGGCGCGGCGGCTCCAGAGCTTCACTTCCATGAAGATCTCGTCGCCATAACCCTCGAGCGCGTCGAGGGCGATCAGGGTGAAGCGGTCCTGGGAGATCAACTCCTGGTCGACGGTCTCCGCCTCCAGCACGGCGGTGGCGGCTACGGCGCCGCGGACCAGCGGCCGGCCCCAGACGAGGGTGACGGCGCCGGCGCGGCCGTTCTCGCCCCGCCAGCGGCCGATCACGTCGTCGTTGAGGTCGATCCGCCAGTCCTCGTTGTCCTCGGCGAGGATGTCGGTGAAGTCGGCCTTGACGTCGAAGTCCCGCGGCTCGCCCTCGGGTGGCTGCACGTAGGAGACGTGACCGAACAGCTCCAGCCGTCCCTCCTCGCTCTCGCTTTTCGCCGAGCCGGGCACCCAGACGCGACCGCCCCAGCGGCGCTCCGGGAACCAGTCGACCTCGCTGGGGACCGCGGCACCGGCCGGCAGGTCCTCTACCGCCCCCGCCGCCTTCGCGAACTCCTCTCGCAGCCGCTCGGCGAAGCGGCCGTGCGGAATCCCCTCCTGGGTGGTATCCGCGATGAAGCGCGGGATCGGTCGTTCGGTGGGCTGCATTCGGGCACCCTATCTACGAGTCGAGGCACTCCCGCAGATCGGAGGCGGCGCGCTCCGGCGGGTAGACGTCGATGTCGACGCCGGTGCCGAACTCGAAGCCGGCCTTGATCGTCAGGCGCGGGGCGATGTCGACGTGCCAGTGGAACTGGTCGGCGCCGCGGGGGGCGGTGCGGACCCAGAGGTTGAGCTCGGGTGGCCCGTCGAAGAGGCTGGCGAGGGCGCGGAGGGCGGTGCGGATCATCGCCGCGCCACCCTCGTCCTCCTCGAACCGGGCGGCTTCCCGGCGCGGGATCACGCGCAGCTCGAACGGGGAGCGCGAGGCCCAGGGGCAGACCAGCGCCGCCTCTTCGTCGATCGCCACCAGGCGGTCACGGCGGCGCACCTCCTCGACGAGCACGTCGCTGAGCAGGCCGCCGCCCGCCGTGCGTTCGCCGTAGGCGCCGACCCGCTCGCGCTCGCGGGCGACCGCGGTGGGGACGAAGGGCAGCGCGTAGAGCTGGGCGTGGGTGTGCTCGAGCGAGGCTCCGGCGCCGCCTCCCTCGTTGACGATCAGCTGCAGGTATGAGGCATCGGGGTGGGCGCGCATCCGCTCGCGCCAGGTGGCGACGGCGACGACGAACTGCTCCTCGTCCAGCTCCGCCATGGCGGTCACATGCTCGGGCGAGTTGATCAGGACCTCATGCGCGCCCTCCGCCGGCCGCGAGGAGAAGAGATCGGGTTCACCGGCGCGTTTGGAGGCCAGGAGCGGGTCGCCGCTGCTGGCAAACGATCCCGCTTCGGCGCTTGGTGATGCCTCCCCTGCGGTCCCCTCGCTGCCGAGTGCCGGGTAGAGGTTCGGGACCACGCGGGTCTTCCATCCCCGCGTGTCGGGCTCGCCGCCCCCCGGGCGCAGCGCGTAGAGCTCCGGCGGCGTGCGGCCCTCGCGCCCCTCGCAGAAGGGGCAGTTCTCGGGTCCCTTCGGCTCGGTGGAGCGCGGCGAGAAACTGTCGGGACGGGCGGCCCGTCCCGGGGCGAGGATCGTCCTCAGCCCGGTCAGCTGGTCGATGCGGATCTCCGGCGCGCTCAGGAGCGGGAGGGAGGAAGGTCGGCTGGGTCGGGCTCGTCCGTTGCCGGCGGCGGCTCCGGCGGTTTCGGCGGTTTCGGCGGCTCGACCGGCCGGGGCGGGCGCGGCGTCCCCTCGGCGCGTCCGGCCGCGCCTTTGCCGACGAATGGCTCGAGCACGTCCATCGGCAGCGGGAAGACCACGGTCGTGTTCTGGTTGGTGCCGATTTCCAGCAGCGTCTGCAGGTAGCGCAGCTGCAGCGAGGCGGGGTTGGTGCTGATGATGTCGGCGGCGTCGGTGAGCTTCTGGGCGGCCTGGAACTCGCCCTCGGAGTTGATGATCTTCGCCCGCCGCTCGCGCTCGGCCTCGGCCTGGCGCGCCATCGCCCGCTGCATCTGCTCGGGGATCTCGACGTCCTTGATCTCCACCGCGGTGACCTTGACGCCCCAGGGCTCGGTCGACTCGTCGATGATCTTCTGCAGCTCTTCGTTGAGGCGCTCACGGTCGGCCAGCAATTGGTCGAGCTCGGCCTTGCCGAGGACGGAGCGCAGCGCCGTCTGCGAGATCTGCGAGGTGGCGACGAGGTAGTTCTCGACCTCGACCACCGCCCGGTTGGAATCGACCACCCGGAAGTAGGCGACTGCGTTGACGCGGCAGGGAACGTTGTCGCGGGTGATCACCTCCTGCGGCGGGATGTTCAGCGTCACCGTCCGCAGATCGACCTTGACCATCCGGTCGACCAGCGGGATCAGCAGGATCAGCCCCGGCCCCTTCTGGGCGATCAGGCGGCCGAGCCGGAAGATCACGCCGCGCTCGTACTCGCGCAGGATCCGGACCGAGGTGCCGACCGCGATCAGCCCGAAGAAAACGAGGACGACGAAAATCCCTGCGACTGCCTCCATCAACCGTCTCCTTCACTGGACTGAACCGCGGTTCGCGGCTCCGGGCGAACCACCAGCGTCAGCCCGTCGACCGCCTCGACCCTGACTCTATCCCCCAACCGCACCGGGCCTGAACCCGCGGCGAGGCGGGCGCTCCAGATCGTGCCGCCGAGCCAGACCCGCCCCTCGGGGTCGATCGAACTCCGCGCCTCGGCGGTCGAGCCGACCATCTCCTCGGTGCCGGTGCGAACGCGGGGGTCGCGGTGGGCCTCGAGCACCTTGCGGGTGATGAAGTAGAAGCTGGCCGCGGAGACGACACCGAGCGCGATCAGGGCTCCGCCGATGTAGTCGGCGGCGGTGCTGTCGGAGCCGAGGGCGACGATCCCGGCGCCGGTCAGCCCGGCCACGCCGAGGAAGGCGAGGATGCCGCCGGTCGGCAGCAACAGCTCGGCGACCAGGAGCCCGAGCCCGATCAGCGCGATGACGACGAACGCTTCCATCGCTTCCGATTATGCGCCGACGGCGTAGCGGCGCACGTCTGCTTCCAGTTCGGAGTCGTCGCTGTAGGGGCCCTGCTTGATGTAGACGAGCCTGCCCCGCTCGTCGTAGAAGGCGGTGTCCGGGAAGCCGAGGTGGACGCCGAGCGATTCGGAGAGCCGCTTGTCCGGGTCGGTGTAGCTCGGGTAGGGAACCGGTTCCTCGCGCAGGAAGGTGGCGGCGGCGTCGTCGGAGTCCTCCGAGTTGATGCCGAGGAAGGCGACCCTCTTCCCGTAGCGCGCCGAGAGCTTCTGCAGGACCGGGAACTCGACCCGGCAGGGACCGCACCAGGAGGCCCAGACGTTGACGACCACCGGGTAGCCGTGGAGCCGGGCGAGCTGCCGCTCGAAGGCTTCCCGGCCGCCGCCGAGCAGCTCGTTTTCCTGCTTGTGGAGCACGGCAAGCGGCGGCGGCGAGCCGGCGAGCGCCTTCGCGTAGTCGGGCGGCGAGCCACCGCTGCCGCCCTGCGAGGTTCCGCAAGCGGCGATGGCGAGCGCCGCCGGCAGCACCGCAAGCAACACCAGGAGGGGTCCGATCCGCGCACGCATCCGCTCAGTCGGTACAATACGTATGTTCGGTTCGCGGATCGCGAGCCGCTGAGTTTCTCGGGGGGGACATCAGTCAAGCCCTCCGGCCTCGTTCACTTGTCCCGGCTGTTCGTATGTCTGTCCGTGTTCGGCAGGGACGGAAGCCCGAAAGCCTTCTATGGCCAATACCACTGACGTTGCCGCCGACGCGGCAGTTCCTTCAGGCGCCGACATCGAGCGCGCGGCGGCATTCGCCTGCGAGCCCTTCCTGCTCGACGGCGAGGGGCCGGAGGCACTGGCGCCGGGGACCGCGCGGCGGCGGGCGCTCGACGCCGCCCTGAGGGAGCTGGGCGAGGGCGCCGAGCACCCCTCGATCGAGTGGCGTCGCGACTTCTCGCTGCTGCTGGGTTTGGAGCGCTTCCTCGCCGAGGAACCGCCGAAGCTGCGCGACGGCGCCGAATTGAACCCGCATCAGGTGGATGCTCTCTCCGGCACCCTGGCCGAGCTGATGGGACAGCAGCAGACGGTCGGCGCCGAGGCGACCGCGAACGGCAACGGGGGCGAGGCCGACAACGGCGTCGCTGCCGGTGCGGCGGCCGACGGCGGGAGCGCCGACGGCGCCGCCGAGGTCGATGGCGAGGAGGACGAGGTGGAGGACGAGGTCGCCCCCGACGAGGAGCCCCAGGACTGGGAGGAACAGCCCGACGAGGACGACGAGGAGGTCGTCGAGGAGGCGCCCGAGGACCCAGGCGCCGAGCGCCGTTTCTGGTTCGAGCACGCGACCGGGGCCGGCAAGACCGTCGCCGCGGTTGGCTTCATCGAGGCGACCCGGACCGGTGGCGTCCTCATCCTCACCCACCGCCGCAACCTCGTCGACCAGTTCATCGGCGAGATCTCTGACCGCGGCTACAAGGAGCGGCTGCGGCCGCCGCTGCTCGACGGCCGCGATGACCCCGAAGGCCCGGTCACGGTCGAGACCTACCAGTGGTTCGTCCGCAACCACAAGAAGGTCTCCGACGCCTACTCGATCGTCATCTGCGACGAGGCCCACACCGCCCTCGGCGAGAAAACCAGCGCCTGCATCCGCGACTGGACCGGCCCCGTCTACATCGGCATGACCGCCACCGGGGCGCTGATCGCCCGCCACGTCGCCGACCTCTTCCCCACCCAGACCTCGCGCTTCGACCTCGCCCAGGCGGCCCGCCGCGGCGTGATCGCGCCGCTGCGCTGCCTGCGGATCCCTCCCGGGCCGGGAGTGCGGACGATCGCCAAGGTGCCGCTGCGCAAAGGCGAGGTCGACCAGGACTTCGACCAGGAGGAGCTGGCGGCGCTGCTCGACCAGGAGCCCTTCAACGTCGCGATCGCCGACCTCTACCGCTCCCGCTTCCGCAAGATCCCCGGCGTCGTCTACACGGCCGGGGTGCAGCACGCGAAGAACGTCGCCAAAGCCTTCCGCGACGCCGGCATCAACGCCAAAGCCGTCTCCGGCGAAACGCCGAAGCGCGAACTGGCGGAGATCCTCGCCGGCTTCGAGCGCGGCACCGTCGACGTCCTCTGCAACGCGATGCTGCTGGCCGAGGGCTGGAACAGCCCGCGGGCGACGATCTGCATGCACCTGGCGCCGACCGCCTCGCGGCGGATCTACCAGCAGCGGGTCGGGAGGGTCACCCGGCGCGCGCCGGGCAAGGAGGCGGGCCTGGTGCTCGACTTCGTCCACCCGGCGACGACCCACGACGAGACGATCATCACCCTCCACAGCCTGCTCGACCGCGACGTCTACCGGGGCGGCGCGATCGTCGTCGGCCCGGTGCGTCGCGGGCGCGGCCGCAAGGTCCGGGTCGAGCGGCGGATCGTCCCCGTCTCCGACGTCGAGGAGCGGCGGATGGAGGT
Organism: Solirubrobacterales bacterium; assembly: GCA_045805725.1. GTDB lineage: Bacteria > Actinomycetota > Thermoleophilia > Solirubrobacterales > 70-9 > VAYN01. Next base: position 22,192 of record JBJMKQ010000106.1, on the reverse strand, counting down.
GCTGGAACGGGAGATCTGGCGGATCGCCGTCGAGAATCTCGATTACCCCGAGCAGCACGCCTGGGCGGCGCTGGCCGGCGCCCGGGTCAACACCCAGGGCTGGCGGCGGGCGCGGGCGATGCTGCAGAACGACCACACCAAGGAGCTGCGCCGCCGCTTCCTGCTGACCTGCATCCAGCGCAACCGCAACGCCCAGCTGCGGCTGAAAGCGCTGGGGGAGATCGCCGACCTCGCCGACCCGGACGCCTTCGACGACGCGATCGACATCGTCGGCACCTGGAGCAGGGAGGACAAGCGCGCCGGGACCAAGTCGCTGCTGCAGGCGCTGGTCGACAAACGGATCGGCCGCCGCGACCAGGCGCAGGCGTGGGTCTGGCGGCTCGCCTCCTACACCCGCGAGCTGCACGAGGAGTACGCGGTGCAGCGCTGGCCGGAGACGAAGCGCCTGCTGGGCCTGCTGGTCAACTCCTCCGGGCGGGCGCATGGGCGCAACGCCCGGCGGCTGGTCCACGCGGCGCGCAAACAGGACCGGCGGCTGGCGGTGGCGCTGCTGGCGGCCGCGGTCTCGCACACGCCCGAGGGGGAGGAGGTGCTGCGCGGGGCGCGGATGCGGATGGCGCGGAAACCCGCGGCGGTGGCGCGTGAGCTGCTCAAGAACTTCCCGAAAGGCGGGAAGCGCCGCCGCAAGCGCAACAAGCGCGGCAAAGGAGGAGAGGGCGCGAACGGCGCCGCCCCCGAGAAGCGGAAAGGCAGGACCCGGCGGGGAGGGAAGTCAGAAGCGGGTGAGGTGGACCTCGCCGGCACCGACGGCGACGCGGTCGCCAGCGGGCGTGATGACGACGAGGTAACCCCGATCGTCGACGCCGTCGGCGACGCCTGAGCCGCGGTCCCAGGCGACCTCGCGACCACGCAGGGCGTCGCGGGAGCGCCAGGCGTCTAAGACTTCGTTCGGCTCCGCTTTGACCCAGTAGTTCAGACGGTGGCTTAGTACTGCGGCTGCGAGTAGGGGGGCCGAGGGAGGGGGTCCGGCGGACAGCGGGGAGGGTCCGGCGGACCCCCTCCCTCGGCCCCGCAAGCGCGGGTCGAGGATTGAAACCGCTTTGTCACGGAGGTCGGGCGGGAACTCATCTGGGGAGATGGTGAGGTTCAGGCCTACGCCGAGAACTGCCCAGCCGTCTTGGGGTCGCGCCTCGATGAGGATGCCGGCGAGCTTGCGGTTCTCAACGAGGATGTCGTTGGGCCACTTGACCTGGCATTCGATGCTTGGTTCCAGTTGCTCGGCTGCCTCGCAGACGGCCAGCGGGACCGCCAGGGGGAGGAGCATGTGTCGTTCCTCCAGCGGGCGGACGATCGCCGAGTAGAGCAGCGCCTTGCCGGCAGGCGCGGTCCAGGTGCGGCCCTGGCGGCCGCGGCCGGCGGTCTGCTCAGTGGCGGTGACGACGGTGCCGTGAGGCCCCCCGGCAGCCGCAAGCTCTCGGGCGCGGCTGTTGGTGGAATCGGTGCGGGAAAAGTGGCGGTGCGGGTGGGCGAACGTCATTCCGTGGTTCCTTTGTCGTGTATAGCCAGACAAAGGAACCACGGAACTGGCAGGTCACTCGATGGCATCGGCCAGAAGTGCGGCGAGGAGGCCGTCGATGTCGTGGCGCCCGGCCTCCACGGCGACCTCGAGGCCGGCGGCGCGGGCGGCCTCGCTGGTGATGGGGCCGATCGAGACGATGCGAGCGCTCCTCGGGAAGCGGTCGCCGAGAGCCTCGAGGAGGTTGGTCACCGTCGAAGAGGAGGTGAAGGTGACGTAGTCGGCTGCCTGCGCGCGGTCGATCTCCGCCTCCTCCGGCGACTCGCGGACGGTCTCGTAGAGGGCGACGACGTCGACCTCGGCGCCGCGCTCGCGCAGGGCGTCGGGGAGGACGTCGCGCGCCTCGGCGGCGCGGGCGACGAGCACGCGCTTGCCCTCGACCTCAACCCCCTCCAGCGCCTCGGCCAGCGACTCGGCGACGAAGCGCTCGGGGACGACGTCGGCGACGATCCCGCGCTCAGCCAGCGCGCCGGCGGTGCCGGGGCCGATCGCCGAGACCGTTGCGCCGGCAAGAGCGCGGGCGTCGCGGGCGGTACCGCCCCCTGCCCCGCCCGAGCCCGCCGCCGTCAGCGCTTCGAAGAGAAGTCGCACGCCGTTGGGACTGGTGAGGCAGACGAGGCTGTACTCGTCGATCCTCCCCATTGCCTCCCTCACCTCGTCGCTCCCGATCCGCGGCTCGATCCGGATCGCTGGCAGCTCGACGACCTCGGCGCCGAGTCCCCGCAGAGTCTTCGCGAAGCCGCTGGCCTGGGCGCGGGCGCGGGTGACGACGACGCGGCGGCCGTGCAGCGGCCGGCGCTCAAGCCAGCCGAGCCGCTCGCGCCGCCGCGCCACCTCGCCGACGACGATCAGGGCCGGGGCCTTCACAGCCTCGCGATCGACCGCCTCGGCGATCGATCCCAGCGTTGCCACCACCGTTCGCTGTCCCGCCATCGTGCCGCGTTCGATCGCCGCGGCCGGCTCTTCGGGGTCGCGGCCCGCCGCGATCAGCGTCGCTGCGTTGTCGGCTAACCGTTTCACCCCCATGTAGAAGACGAGCGTGCCGGGGAAGCGGGCCAGCGCCTCCCAGTCGAGCGCGCTCTCGTCCTTCTCCGGGTCCTCGTGGCCGGTGACGAAGGCTACAGCCGAGGCATCGTTACGGTGGGTGACGGGGATGCCGGCGTAGGCCGTGGCGGCGACGCCGGCGGTGATCCCCGGCACGACCTCGAACTCGATCCCGGCCTCGCGCAGCGCCTCCCCCTCCTCCCCGCCGCGGCCGAAGACGAAGGGGTCGCCCCCCTTGAGGCGGACGACGCTCTTGCCTTCGCGGGCGGCCTCGATCAGCCGCGCGCCGATCTCCTCCTGCGGGACCGACGGCGCGTTCGGCAGCTTGCCGACGTAGACGAGCTCGGCCTCCTCACGGGCGGCGGCCAGGGCGCCAGAAGGGATCAGGCGGTCGTAGAAGACGGCATCGGCGCCGGCAATCAGCTCCAGCGAGCGGACGGTCATCAGTCCCGGGTCGCCCGGCCCGGCGCCGACGAGGTAGACGACTCCGGCGCGGGCACTCAATGCGCTTTTCCTTGTGATCCCATTGCAGCCATAAGGAACAGCGGAAAGCGTGGGTGGGTCATGCTTCTGCCTCCGCGCGGTCGAGGAGTTCCCGGGCGCCGGCGCCGAGCAGGCGCTGGGCGAGTTCGGCCCCGGCCAGAGCGGGCTCTTCGCTGCGGCCCTGGAGCCGATCGCGCAGCCACTCGCTGCCGTCTGGCAGGCCGACGAAGGCGTCGATCGCGAGGACATCTCCTTCGATCTGCGCGTGGACGCCGAGGGGGGTGTTGCAGCTAGCCTCCAGCAACGCCACCACCGTCCGCTCCGCGGTCAGCTCCCGCATCGACTTCAGGTCGTTGACCGCTGCGGCGGCATCGCCGGACGCGCTGTCATCGCCGCGGACCTGCAGCGCCAGCGCTCCCTGTCCCCCCGCCGGGCACATCTGCTCGACCGCAAGCCGGAAGGCGATCTCGCCCTCGCGGCCGAGCCGCCGCAGGCCCGCCGCGGCGAGGACGATCCCGTCCAGCTCCCGCTCCTCAAGCTCGCGCAGCCGCGTGTCGACGTTGCCATGCAGCTCCTCGACCCGCAGGTCAGGACGGCCGGCCAGCAGCTGCGCCCGCCGCCGCAGGCTCGCCGTGCCGACCCGAGCGCCCTCCGGCACGTCGTCCAGTGACCCGCCGATCCCGATCCAGGCGTCGGCCGGATCCTCGCGCTCCGGCACCCCGGCGATTTCCAAGCCCTCGGGCATCTCGCTCGGCAGATCCTTTGCAGAGTGGACGCCGATCTCCGCCTCGCCGGCGAGAAGCGCCCGCTCGACGCCGCGCACGAAGCGCGACTTGTCCCCAGGCTTCCCGTCCAAGCTTGCCTCGACCAGCTCCGCCCCGCCAAGTCGATCGGCTACCCAGCGCGCCTGGGTCAGGGCGAGCGCACTGCCGCGCGTCGCGATTCGCATCTCAGCCCTTGCTGGGTTTGTCGCGCCGCAGCTCGGTCACGTTGCCGCGGGCTTCGCCTTCCGGCTCGGTCTCGACGTCGAGACCGAACAGCTCGCGCAGGGCGCTGAGGTGGAAATAGGCCTCGTCGGAGCCGGCGGAGCGGCGGATGCGCAGGGTCGGCTCGTGCAGCAGCCGCGAGGCGATCGCCTTCGCCATCGCCTCCAGCCGCTCGCGGTCGGCCTCGCCGAGGTTCTCCCAGCGGCCCTCGTTCTCGGCCAGCACCCGGCGCGCGACCTCGTCGCCGCGGCCACGCAGGGCGCTGATCGTCGGCACCACCTCCAGCGAGGAGAGCCAGCGCTCGAAACGGTCGAGCTCCGCCTCGACGATCAGCTCCGCCCGCCGCGCCTCGGCCTCGCGGCCGCTCGCGTTCCGTTCGACGATCTGCTGCACGTCGTCGATGTCGTGGAGCGCGACTCCGGAGACCTCGCGGCAGGCGGGCTCGATGTCGCGCGGCACCGCCAGGTCGATCGCCAGCAGCGGCCGCTCCGGCCGGAGCGCCATCACCTGCTCGAGCCCTTCGCGCTCGACGATGTGGTGCGGTGAGTTGGTCGCCGAGACGACGATGTCGGCTCCTGTCAGCTGCTCGGGCAGCTCTTCGAAGCGCACCGCGGTGCCGTCGAACCGCTGCGCCAGGCCGATCGCCCGGTCGTAGTGGCGGTTGGCGACGAAGACGGTGGCGACGCCGCGCGCGACCAGCGCCCTGGCGACCAGCTCGGCGGTCTCGCCGGCGCCGACGACCAGGACCCGCTTCTCGGAGAGGTCGCCGAGCGCGCGCCGCGCCAGCTCGACCGCGACGGAGGGGATCGAGACACCCTTCTGGCTGATCCCCGTCTCCTCCCGGGCGCGGCCGCCGGCGGTCAGGGCGCCGCGGAAGAGGCGGTTTAGGATCGGCCCGGTGGCGCCCTCGACCATCGCCAGCTCGTAGGCACGTTTGACCTGGCCCTGGATCTCGGCCTCGCCGAGGATCATCGAGTCGAGACCCGCGGTCACCTGCAGCAGATGGCGAGCGGCCTCGCTCGCCCGCAGCGAGTAGAGGTGGCCGAGCAGCTCGGTCGGGCGGATCTCCGCCTGCCGGGTCAGCACCCCCAGCGCGGTCGACTCCGCCTCGACCGGGTCGGAGACGATCAGGTAGAGCTCGGTGCGGTTGCAGGTGGAGATCGCCGCCGCCTCATGGATGCCGCTCGCCGCGGTCAGCTCGGCCAGGGCGCTGACCGCCCGGCCCTCGGTCAGGGAAAGCCGCTCGCGCAGGTCGAGCGGCGCGGTCTTATGAGAGACGCCGAGGGCGAGCAGCTCGGGCATCAGGCGCCGCCTCCTGCGCTCCCTCGAGACGCCAGAGGCGCCTCACTCCCGCGTCCGGCGGCGGCCGCGTCTCCATCTTTGTTTCGCTCGGCGATTTCAGCGACGTCTCGAAGTTCCTTCTCGATCCGCTGCAGTTTGGCCGCCATGATCGCCACGTAGACCACGAGGAGCACGACGAAGACGACGTAGGCGCCGGCGACGTACTTCCCCGCCTCGTCGAGCGGCAGCGCCGGCGTTCCCAGCGGCAGCAGCATCAGCTCACCTCCGGGGCGATCCGCGAGGCGCCACCCGGGGCCGGCGCGTCGAGCGCCCGCCGCAGCCGCTTGACCTGGCCCGCGGCGCTCTTCGCGGTCAGCTCGAACTTGACCAGGGTCACCCAGAGCAGCGCCATCGCCGCCAGGCAGCAGAGGAAGGTCAGCAACATTTCGCCGGGAAGGCCGCCGGTACTGGTGGCGAAGACGCGAGGGTGGACGAGGCTCTGCGCCATCCGCACGGCGAGGAAGTTGAGCGGCACGAAGGCGCCGGCGGTGATCGCGAAGACGGAGGCGTAGCGCGCCTGCCGGTCGCGGTCCTCGACCGCGTAGCGGAACGGGTAGTAGGTCGCGTACATCAGGAAGACGATCAGGAAGCTGACCAGGGTCGGCTCGTCCCAGACCCACCAGTGCCCCCAGGAGGCCTTTGCCCAGATCGCTCCGGTGATCAGCACAGCGACCCCGAAGATCACCGAGATGTGGATCGCCACATACGAGTAGGCGTCCCACTTGCGGTTGTCCGTGCGCAGATGGGCTATCGCGAACATCCCGCCGACGATGAACCCGAGCAGCGCCGTCATCGCCAGCGGCACGTGCAGGTAGAAGATCTTCTGGATGAAGCCCTGGTCGGCGTCGAGCGGCGCGTAGAAGAAGACCAGCGAGAGCGCCACGGCGACCATCGCCACGGTGGCGATCGAGAGGGGCTTCAGTCCTTTGCCGTACATGCCTGGGAAGGTGGGGAAGGGTGGTGCCCGGTCAGTCCTCGAGCAGGAAGTCGAAGACGGCGTAGCCGACCAAGCCGAAGATCAAATCGTATAGGCCGAGCACCATCAGCCAGGTTCCGAAGCGGTGGTAGGACGGGCCGCCCAGTGCCAGCAGCGGCTCGGTCGCGCCGGTGGCGGCGATCATCAGCGGCACCGCCAGCGGCAGCAGGACCAGGGGCACCAGCAGGTCGCGGGCGCGCGAGTTGACCGCCATCGAGGAGATCAGGGTGCCGGTGGCGGCGAGGCCGAGGTCGGCGAGGAGGAGGACGGCGACCAGCGGGCCGAGGCCACCCGCCCCGTCGAGGAAGAAGACGGCGAAGATCGGCACCGCGACCAGCTCCAGCGCCGCCAGGTAGACGAGCAGCCCCGATACCTTGGCGACGAAGAGGACGGTGCGGTCGATCGGCGCCAGCCGGATCGCGTCGAAGCCGCCCTCCTCGCGCTCGGCGACGAAGAGGCGATTGATCCCGAGGACGGCGGCGAAGAGCAGCGTCGCCCAGAGGACGCCGGCGGCGAGGCTGCCGGAGAGGCTGGTCCGGTCGAGGCCGAAGCGGAAGACGACGAAGGTGGTGACCGAGAAGAGCGCCATCGCCGGCAGCGACTGCAGCGTCCGCAGCTCCGAGCGTAGGTCCTTGACGAGGATCGCGGCGAAGGCGGTGCGGGAGGGGGTCACGAGAGCACCGCCGTCTCACCGATTCCGAGGCTCAGCACCTGGTCGGCCTCGGGCAGGTGGCGCTCGGGATCATGGGTGACGAGGACGCGGGTGGCGCCGGTGCCGGGTCCGATCAGCTCGCGGGCCCGCTCGCGTCCCTCGACGTCGAGGTTGGAATCGGGCTCGTCGAGCAGCAGCAGCTCGGGCTCGTGCAGGACGCAGCGGCAGATCGAGAGGCGCTGGCGCATCCCGGCCGAGAGCTCGGCGACGCGCTCGTCGGCGCGCCGCTCCATCCCCACCGCCCGCAGCAGCTCCTCGATCCGCGTCCCGGCGCCGCTCGGATCGACCCCGTGCAGGCGCGCCTGGAAGCGCAGGTTCTCGCGGCCGCTGAGGTCGCGGTAGAGCAGCGGCTCATGGCCGAGGTAGCCGATCCGGCCGCGGAGCTTCCACGCTTCTTGGGGCAGCGAGCAGCCGAGCACCCGCGCTTCGCCGCCGCTCGGGCGCAGCAGCGTGGCGAGGATCCGCAGCAGCGTCGTCTTGCCCGCCCCGTTGGGGCCGAGCACGACCAGTGACTCGCCCGCCGCGAGCTCGAAGCCGACCCCGTCGAGCGCCGGCCGATCGCCGTAGTCTCGCCGCAGCGCCGCAACGGCGATAGCGGGCTGGGCCTGCTCAGGGGAGGAGCGCATTTAGATGGGATTGTGAAGCGTGGAGGTCCGACCGCGGCGCTGTTCGTCCTGTTTGCGCTCGCCGATGCGATCTCGCCGATCCGACGTGGGCTGTCCACATCCCAAAGCCGCGAGCTCGGTGGTTAGCGCCGCGGCGCGCCGGCTGTTCCTTTTTGGCTGCTGAGCGACCAAAAGGAACAGAAGGAAGAAAGCGGATCTGGCGGGTGTCGTTCGGCCCGACGAACTCTTCTAGCGGGGGCCGTTGCGTCGCTTCTGCAGCGTCCGGCGGCCGATCTTCAGCAGCGGCGCCGCGCCCTCGCGCAGCGCCTTCGCGCGAGTCTCGCCCTTGCCGTAGAGGATGCGGGCCGAGGCGCGGACCGCGTCGCCGAGGGTCTCGTCGTAGGGATGCCACCAGAAGTCGCGGGTGAGGCCCGGCTCCCATGCGTTCATCTTGATGTTGACGCACTCGTAGAAGCCGAATTTCGAGTGGGAGCGGCCGAGGCCGGAGTCCTTGACGCCGCCCCAGGCGCACTGGCAGGCGCCGTGGCTGAAGGAGTGGTCGTTGACCCAGACCATCCCTGACTCGATCCGGCGGGCGATGCGGGCGCCGCGCTGGCGGTCCTTGGTCCAGACCGAGGCGCCGAGGCCGAACTCGGAGTCGTTGGCGAGGTCGATCGCCTCCTGCTCGGAGTCGACGACGACGATCGGCAGCACCGGGCCGAAGATCTCCTCGCGCATGATCCGCATCTCGTGGGTGACGCCGGTGAGGACGGTGGGCGCGATGTAGCGGCCGGCGGCGAGGCCGGACGGGTCGACCGGGCCGCCGCAGCGCTTGCTCGCGCCGGACGCGGCCGCGTCCTCGATCAGCTCGACGACGATCCCGTACTGCTCCTGGGAGGTCATCGGCCCGATCTCGGTGTTCCACTCGATCGGGTTGCCGACCCGCAGCTCCTCGGCCTCACGGACGACGCCCTCGACGAAGCGGTCGGCGACGTCCCGCATCACGTAGACGCGCTCGATCCCCGAGCAGGTCTGGCCGGCGTTGGCGAAGCCGCCCCAGACGGCGCCGGAGACGGCGTTATCGAGGTCGGCGTCGGAGCAAACGATCATCGGATCCTTGCCGCCGAGCTCGAGCACCGAGCCCTTGAGGTCGGCGGCGCAGACCTCGCCGACCTTGCGGCCGACGTCTACCGAGCCGGTGAAGAAGACCTTGCCGACGCTGGAGCGGCAGAGCGCGTCGCCGATCCGGCCGCCGCCATGGACCACCCGGACCAGACCCTCTGGCAGCCCGCCCTTCTCGAAGACCCGGGCGATTCGCTCCCCCAGCAGCGGCGTCAGGCTCGCCGGCTTCAGCACCACCCCGTTGCCGGCCATCAGCGCGATCGCGACCTCGCCGAAGGGGATCGACCAGGGGTAGTTCCAGGGGGCGATCACGCCGACGACGCCGATCGGCTCGTAGCTGAAGCGCCCTTTCTTGGAGAGCGTGAAGGCCTGCGTCATCGGCACCTTCTCGTCAGCGAGGATCTTCGGCCCCGCCTTCGCGCACCAGTGCAGCGCGTCGACCGTCGGCAGCAGCTCCATCGTGTACGACTCGGTGCGCGGCTTGCCCTGCTCGGCGCTCAGCAGCTCGGCGATCTCGTCGATGTCGTCGAGGAGCGCGTCGGCGGCGCGCTTCATATAAGCGGCGCGCGTCTTCGCCGGCAGCTCGGCCCAAGCGGGCTGGATCCGCGCCACGTCGTCGACCACGCCCTGCACTTCCTCCGGCACGATCGTCGGCACCGAGCCAACCAGCTCTCCGGTCGCCGGGTTGAACGACTCGAGGGTCGAGGTCGAGGTGGACGGGGCCGTCTGAACTGCCGTTGCGCTCTCCATGTTGAGCGATTGTACGGCGGTCGGGGGGAGAGTTTGCGCTTCTTTGCCCTTGGGAGGGGGTGGTTGCTACTGAGCGAGAGGCGCTTTTCGAAGTCACGGTGGATATCCGCGTTCGCTACCGCCGCAGCGAGCCTCCGCCTCCATATACCTACGCAGTCACGGTCGAGGTCGAAGAAGGCGCGGGCAGATGGATGACGGTGCGGCTACGGGACAACGCCGATGATGTGGATGAGCATCACGTGCATGAACACACCCGACAAGGGAGAAGCAGAAACCGGCGATTCGGGACTTCGCTTCAGTCAATGAAGCGATGGCTGTAGCCAATGACGAAGCCCTTGGGAAGGCGGAGGAGATCGTGAGACAATGGCGACGATCATGAACCGAGACGCTGCACTTGACCTCGCCGGCGAAAAGATGGTCGCCTGGGGACGGGATCCTGATCGGTTTGATCGCTATCCGAATCGCACTCACTTCATCGGAATCGAGCACCCGGAACATGACCGGATGGCAACCAAGACGTTGCTGCGGGGAGACCCGGTGGTGCTGATCTACCCCGATGGAAGTGAGCTGCTGATCGATCCCGACCCCCAGCGGTGGCGCCCGCGTCGAGACTCGGGACTCCTCCGGTAAGCCGATCGCCGCTTAGCCTTAACGGCCACAGTGGCCGATCAGCTTTTCGACATGGGCGACACTCCAGGCTCTGAGCCGCAGCGTTCTGTCGTGGACGTCCCCGCCGACGCCCCCCTCGCCGTCCGCATGCGTCCCCGCGCGCTCGACGAGATGATCGGGCAGGAGCACGTGCTGGGGCCGGGGTCGGCGCTGCGCAGCGCGATCGAGAGCGGCAGGCCGCACAGCGCGATCCTCTACGGCCCGCCCGGGTCGGGGAAGACGACGCTGGCGCGGGTCGCCGCGGCGGGGGCGCAGGGAGCTTTCGAGGAGGAGTCGGCGGTCAACGCCGGCAAAGCGGAGATACGCGCCGTGATCGGTAGAGCGCGGGAGCGGCGGCGGGCGAGCGGCAGGCCGACGATCCTCTTCCTCGACGAGATCCATCGCTTCAACAAGGCCCAACAGGACGCGCTGCTGCCGGCGGTCGAGGAGGGGACGCTGACGCTGATCGGGGCGACCACCGAGAACCCCTACTTCGAGGTCAATTCGGCCTTGCTCTCGCGGGCGCAGGTCTACGAGCTGCGGCCGCTGGAGCCGGGGCAGGTGGAAGAGCTGCTGCGGCGAGCGCTCGCCGATCCCGAGCGCGGAATCGCCGCCCCGCCGCCCGTCTCGCGCGAGGCGCTGGCGATGTTGGCGACGCGCAGCGGCGGCGACGCCCGGGTCGCCCTCTCCGCCCTCGAACGGGCGGTCGAGCGCGCCGACGGCGAGGTCGACGTCGCCGCCGTCGAGGATGCGCTGCAGCGCAGGGCGATCGACTACGACCGCCAGGGCGACCGCCACTACGACTTCGTCTCCGCCTGGATCAAGGCGACCCGCGGCTCCGATCCCGACGCATCTCTTTACTACCTGGCGGTGATGCTGGAGGGAGGAGAGGACCCGCGCTTCATCGCCCGCCGCATGGTCATCCTCGCCTCCGAGGACGTCGGCAACGCCGACCCGCAGGCGCTGCTCGTCGCCGACGCCGCGGCGCGCGCGGTCGACCGCGTCGGGCTTCCCGAGTGCGCCCTCAACCTCGCCCAGGCGACCGTCTACCTCTCGCTCGCGCCGAAGTCCAACGCCTCCTACAAAGCCCTCTCCGCCGCCCGCGCCGAGGTTCGCGCCAAGGGGGCCCAGACGCCGCCCGATTACCTGCGCGACGCCCACTATCCGGGGGCGGAGAAGCTCGGTCGGGGGGAGGGATATCGCTACGCACATGACGAGCCCGACGCGGTCAGCGACCAGCCGCTGTTGCCCCAGAGCCTGCACGGCCGCCGCTTCTACGAGCCGAGCGATCGCGGCTTCGAGGCGGAGCTCGGACGACGCCTGTCCGAGTTGAGGCAAAAACTAGACAGCGCGTAAAACCCGACGCAACTTTCGGGTTCCCGCGGGGTTTCCGAATCGGCATCCCAAGCTAAGCCAGGGAGAGCCGACATCCCGGCCGGAGACCTGGACTGGGGGCTCCGGCCGGGCCTGTTGAAAACAGGGGGGAAAGAGGGCGCCGAGTGGACTGGGCTCGGCGTCCTTCTTTGTTCCGGCTTCGTCCTTTTCGGGACATGCCCCCGAAAGGACGAACGGGATGGGTGAACGAGCCGATCGCCTATCGTGGGACGGGTGTCCGAGAACCAGCCCGACCGGCTTCGCCTTGGCGGCATGGCCCTTCGCAACGGCCTGCTGATCCACGGGCCGACCCACTGGGCGGCGGCGGTCCGCGATCACGACGGCGGGATCCAGGTCGCCTCCGAGGGCAAGCCGGAACTGGCGCCGGGCCTGATGGCGAAGTTGCCCGGTCTGCGCGGCCCGATCAAACTCGCCGAGGCGATGTTGGTGCTGCCGTTGGCCCGCCGCCGGCTTCCCGCGGCGCGGATGCCGTTCGAGGACGTCCGCGTGCTGGCGGCGGTGGCGCTGACGCTCGCCATCACCTCGATGCTGCGCAAGCGGACGCCGGCCTCGCCGCTGCGCGAGGGGCTGGTGCAGACGATCGGGGCGATGCCGGCGCTGGTGGCGCTGGCCGACCGCGACCTCGCCGCCTACCACGGGGTCGAGCACAAGGCGATCGCCGCCTACGAGCGGGGGATCGAAGACGTCGCCTCGGTGCCGAAAGAGCACGATCGCTGCGGCTCGAACTTGGTGGTGCCGATGATGCTGCTCTCCGCCGGCGGCACGGTCCTGCTCGAGCGCCTGGTCGAGTCTCCGAGCGCCGCCGCCCGCGCCGGCATCGGCCTCGGCGGCGCCTCGGTCGCGGTCGAGATGTTCGCCTGGAGCGACCGCCACCACGGCGAGCCGCTGGCCGAGGCCTTCCACGCGCCGGGCCGGGAGATCCAGCGACACTGGGCGACGAAGGAGCCGACCGGCGAGCAGCTGGAGGTCGGGATCGCGGCGATGCGGGAGATCCTCCGCGCCGAGAACGCCGCTTAGCCGTTCCTTTTGGCCGTGATGCGGCCAAAAGGAACGGCTAAGCGCGGCAGCATAGACTCCACGCCCGTGTTCGGCCGCATTGACCACATCGGAGTTGCCGTCGAGGACGTCGACGCCGCGATCGCCCTCTACCGGAAGAGCTTCGGGATGGAGCTCGCCCACCGCGAGACGGTGGAGTCGCAGGGGGTCGAGGCGGTCCTGCTCGACGTCGGCGAGGGCCATGTCGAGCTGCTGGCGCCGCTCGGCCCGGACACTCCCGTCGGCAGGTTCATGGCCAAGAACGGCGCCGGGCTGCACCACGTCGCCTACGCCGTCAGCGACATCGAGGCCACCCTGGAGAAGCTCTCCGCCGCCGGCGTGCGGTTGATCGACTCCGAGCCGCGGGCGGGCATCCGCGGCAGCCGCGTCGCCTTCCTTCACCCCCGCTCGACCGGCGGGGTCCTGACCGAGATCGTCGAACCCGCGGGAGGTCACTGATGGCGGACGCACAGCGAGTCGAGATCGGCTTCGAGGGAGGGCAGGTGATCTCCACCCGCCTCACCGAGCAGGACCTGAAAGACCTGCGGGGGCGGCTGGAGCAGGGCGGCTGGTACGACCTGCCGACGGAGGAGGGCACGATCGCCCTCTACCTCGGCAAGGTCGCCTTCGTCCGCGTCGCCTCAGGCGAGCACCGGGTCGGCTTCGGCCTCGGCAGCTAGGCGGGGGCGATGCGAGCGCGGCACCTGCTCGGCGCGGCAGCGGCCGCAACCCTGGCGGCTGCCCTGTGGTGGCGGCAGAATCCCTCCGCCTGCCCCTACGGCCAGCGCTTCTGGGTGGAAGCACCCCATCCCTTCATCACCCGCGACCGCCTGCGCGAGGTGCTGCGGCCGCAACCCGGCGAGCGCCTGCTGGAGCTGGGCGTAGGCACCGGCTACTACAGCTGCGAGCTGGCCGAATGGGTCACGCCAGGTGGAACCCTTGAGCTGTTCGACCTGCAGCAGGAGTTCCTCGACCACACGATGCGAGCCGCCGCCGGGCGCGGCCTCGCGAACCTGATCCCGACCCAAGGCGATGCCACGAACCTCCCCTACGACGACGTCTCGATCGACGGCGCGATCCTCACCGCCGTCCTCGGCGAGATCCCCGATCGCGCAGCTGCCCTCCGCGAGATCGGCCGCGTCCTCAAACCAAACGGCCGCCTCGTGGTGGGAGAGCTGTTCGGCGATCCGCACTTCACCAGCCGTTCCAGCTTGAAGCGCCTGGGAATCGACGCTGGCTTCGAGTTCGTCGAGTCTTCTGGACCAGCGGTCGGCTACTTCGCCCGCCTGCACCCGCGCTGACTGTCGAGGAGCCGGGAGAGGGGTTCGGCTGACCCTCCCCGCTGTTGTCCGCCGAACCCCTCTCCCGGCTCCCTAGCCGCCGCGCAAGCCGAGGCCGCGCCGCGCCCGGTCGTACCAAAGAGCCGTACGGGCGGCGTTTCCCCCGGGGCCGCCGTGCAGGCCGCCGCCGGGGTGGGCGGACGCGGAGGCCAGGTACAGGCCGCGCACCGGCGTCGTCGGTCGGCCCAGCCCGGGATACGGCCGGAAGATCGCCTGTTGGTAGAGCTGAGCGGTCCCGCCATTGATTGCGCCTCCCACCAGATTGCGGTTGTGTTCCTCCAGGTAGAGCGGGGTCTGGATGTGGCGCTTGATGATCCCCTGCCGGAAGCCAGGTGCCATCCGCTCCACCTGTTCCTCCATACGGTCGGCGAAGCGCTCGGCATCCTCGCCGTCCCATTCGCCGCGCAGGTCACCGCCGGCGTCAGAGGCGGGGCTCTGCGGCACATGGGTGTAGGCCCACGCCGTCTCGGTCCCCTCAGGTGACCTGGAGGGGTCGACCATCGAATACTGGCCGAGGACCAGGAAGGGCCGCGCGGGGATCTTCCGTTCGGCCAGCTGCACCGTTGCCTGCGTCAAGCCGTCCATCCCCTCCGCGACATGGACCGTACTCGCCCGCCGCGCCTCCTCGGCCTGCCAGGGGATCGGTTCGCGCAGCGCCCAGTTCACCTTGAAGGTCGAGTTGTCGTATTGGTAGCGGCGCAGGTCCTCGCGCACCCGGTCCGGGACGCTCTCCGGCGGCAGCATCTCCCGCATCAGCGCCGGCGCTCCGCAGTCGGCGAGGATCGCTCGCTCGGCCTCGAAGCGGCGGCCGTCGGCTGCGATCGCGGCGCGGGCGCGGCGCCGGCGCACCTCGATCCGCTCGATCGGCGTCCCGCACAGCACCTCGCTTCCCTTCGCCCGCAGCCGCCGCACCAGCGCCGCGGTGATGTTCCCGGCGCCGCCTTGGGCGACCGGGTAGCCGTGCTGTTGGCCAAGCCCGCAAAGGACCCAGCCGAAGAGGCCGCCGCCGGAGCTGTCGGGGGTGAGGTCGGCGTGGAGGGCGTTGCCGGCGATCAACCAGCCGCCCCCCGGTCCCTTGAACTCCTCCTCGGCCATCCGCCGCGCAGGCAGCAGTGAGAAGCGGGCGAAGTCGGCGAGGCCGCGGGGGCCGAGCACGCTCAGCATCCCCAGGCCGGGCCGGATCGGCGGCAACGGCGTCAGCAGCGCCCCGACCAGGTGCGGGCCAGTCTTGCGCCAGAGCCCGAACAGCCTGCGCCAGGCGTCGCCGTCGCCCGGGGCGAAGCCGTCCAGCGACGTGCAGGTCTCCTCGAGGTCCATCGAGAGCAGCGCGCAGCGCCCGTCGGGATGGGGATGGGCGACGACGCCGCGGGCGCTCAGCCAGTTGAGCCCGTAGGACTCGAGCTTCAGCGGCTTGACGTAGCGGGAGGCGAGCGTGAGCGGATAGAAGGCGCTGTAGAGGTCATGGACGAAGCCAGGGGCGGTCACTTCGCCGCTGCGCACCGCCCCTCCCGGCTCCGGCTGCTCCTCGCAGACCACCACGTTCCAGCCAGCGTCGGCGAGGTGGTTGGCGGCAATCAGGCCGTTGGGCCCAGCGCCGATGACGACAGCATCGCTCCTCACCTGCGCCTTCCGAATTGCATCAAATTTTGGTTGTCATAGGTCCAGAATTTGATGCGGTTCACTCGGCTGTTCATCTCAGCCTCGCCTGATCGTCCGCAGCATCCCGTCCCAGGCACCGAGCGCCTTGACGGCGGCGCTTGGGCGCCCGCCGAAACCGCCCTCGGTCTCTCCCCCTCCCTTGCCTCCGCTGAGGCCGCCCTCGCCGGCGGGACGATCGCCGGCGGTGTGCTCGAGCCGGGCCAGCGCCCGCAGCGCCCGCCGGGCGATGCTGCCGAAGTGGGAGTAGAAGGCGATCTGGGCGCGGGCGAGCCCGCCGACGGTCAGCTCGTCGCGCGGGTGTCGGACCACGTCGACCACCGCCTCCGCCACCGTCTCGGGCGAGTAGAGGGTCGGGCTGGGGGGCGAGGGCGGCAGCAGCCCGGTCGAGCTTTTGAGGTTGCTCCACAGCGGCGTGTCGACGGCTCCGGGGTTGACCAGCGAGAGCGTCACCGAGGAACCGCTCTCCTCGAGCTCCACCCGCACGGTCTCGAGGAAGCCCCTCAGGCCGTGCTTGGAGGCCGTATAGCCGGCCATGCCCGGCAGCGGCATCTGGGCCGCGATCGAGCCGACAACGACGACGGCGCCGCGTGAGCGCTCGAGGTGGGGAAGGGCGGCGCGGATCGTGTTCACCGTGCCGCCGAGGACGGTCTCGACGGTGGCGTCGAAGTCGTCGGGGTCGGTCTCCACGAAGCGGCCGAAGGAGAGCGCGGCGGCCGCGGTGACGACGACGTCAAGGCCGCCCATCCCGCTTGCCGCCTCCTCGACCGCGCCGCTCAGCGCCTCGCGGTCGGTGACGTCGGCGGCCAGCGTCAGCGCCTCGACGCCGCTTTCGGCGAGCCTGCGCTTCGCCGCCGCGAGGCCGAGCTCGTTGCGGGCGAGCAGGGCGATCTCCGCGCCTTCCCGCGCGAGCCGCTCGGCGACAGCGAGGCCGATGCCGCTGCTGCCGCCGGTGACGAGGACTCGCTGGTTCGGAATCTTCCGCTGCTGCAGTGGTTCGCCCTCCGGCGTTCCCTCGACCAGCCGTTTCAGCCGCGCCAGCGCCTCGGCATTCCGCACCCGCAGCGCCATGTCGAAGACCGGGTTGGCGGCGACCAGGGAGGTGAGGCGGTCGCCCGGGCACTCCACGAGGCCCAGTTCGGTGCCGCCGGCGCTCTCCTGCAGGTCCAGCTCGATCACGGCCGTCCCCAGCGGGCGGGCCTTCGCCCTCAGCACCAGACGGTGAGGGGGATCGAACTCGACCACCTCGGTGTGGTCTTTGACGCCCACCGGCCAGGTGCCGACCTCGTGGTGGAAGCGCGAGCCGACTGCGGGGAACTCCTCGTCGTGGTCGCGCACGCCGGTGGCCCCCACCACCCATTCGGGATAGCGATAGGGGTCGGAAAGGACGGCGAAAACCTGCTCTGGGGTGGCGTCGATGTGCACACGGTTATGCGCCATCGTCGTCCGCCCCCAGGGCCATCACGCCCTCCTCGGCGCCGTCGCCGTCGCGGAAGAAATCCCACAGCTCGACACGTCCGATGTCATCGGTCTCGAGGACCAACTCGCAGATCCCGGCGATGGTCATGTCCCTCGTTTCCCCTTTCGTGATGAGTTCAAGCTTCCGCAGCGAGGAGAGCGTGAGCGGTAATCGCGCTGGCGAGGGATCCGCGTCGCGGCTCCCGGGGCACCTCGGCGCCGCAGCTGTCGGTTGGCTACCCCGCTGGCGAAAGAGGGAATCAACAGCAGGTTCACGGCGCTTCCATCGAAGTCCGCAGGCGTACGCGCAAGATCGGGACAATTTCAGCGGTGGGAGCTCCTATTTCGGTGTAGGTTCGTTGAATCGACACTCCAGATGGGCATCGTCGCGGGAACGACGAAGGCTGGGAGTGGGGAGAGGCACAAAGGGTCTGTCTGCGGATGGCCTATCGCTACGCGAGCAATCCGAGCGAAGCCGAGGACATAGCTCAGGATGCCCTTCTCCGGGCCTGGCGTCGGCGCTCGACCCTGCGCGACGCCGAGCGGCGTAACCAGTGGCTGGCGGCGATCGTCCGCAACGAGGCCTTCCGCCAGCACGCCCGGGTCCGCCCCGACCCGACCGCGACGATAGAGCTGCAGGAGGGGGCCGAGGACGAGCGGGTGCTGGCGACGGTCGAGCTCGCTGATTTGCACGCGGCGTTGGAGTCGTTGAGCGCCCGCGACCGCGAAATCCTCGGGATGCGCTACGAGCAGGACCTGACCCACCCGGTGATCGCCCGCCGGCTGGGAATCCCGGAAGGGACCGTGAAGGTGCGGCTGCACCGGGCCCGTGCCAAGCTGCGGATGCTGTACGCGCGGGCGACCGTCGCCACCTGAAGTTCGGACCGCTGTACAAGGACGCAGGCCCGGCGGGTGACGAACATCTCGTCATGCAGACGGCAAAGCGCCAGATCGTCGCCTTCGGCGGCGGCGGCTTCTCGATGGAGTCGGGAAACCCCCTGCTCGACGACTACGTCCTCGGCCTCGCCAGGGCCGAGCGGCCGCGCGTCTGCTTCCTGCCCTCGGCGAGCGGTGACGCCGACCATTACATCGTCCGCTTCTACCGGGCCTTCTCCGCCCACCGCTGCGAAGCCAGCCACATCTCGCTCTTTCGCCGCGAGCAGGGGCCGAGCGATCTGCGCCGCCATCTCCTCTCCCAGGACCTGATCTACGTCGGCGGCGGCAGCGTCGTCAGCCTGCTCGGGGTTTGGCGCGCCCACGGCATCGACTCGATCCTGCGCGCGGTGTGGGAATCGGGCGTCATCCTCTGCGGCCTCTCGGCCGGTTCGCTTTGCTGGTTCACCGAGGCGGTGAGCGGCTTCCACGGGACGCCGGAACGGCTGCCCGGGCTGGGACTGCTGCCGTTCAGCAACTGCGTGCACTACGAACGCGGAGGCGAGCGGCGCGACGCCTACCACCGCTTCCTGCTCGAAGGGATGTGCGGCGGCTACGCGGCCGAGGACGGGGCGGCGCTGCATTTCGTCGGCGATGAGCTGAGCCGCGTGGTCGCCTCACGGCCGCAGGCGCGCGGCTACCGGCTCGACGTCAGCGGACGCCGGGTGGTGGAGATGCGTATCGCGACCACCTATCTGGGCGATTGCGACGCGGATCCGGCGGCGCCCGTCCCCGAGGCGCTCTCGACCGCCGCCGCCGAATGAGCGGGGGAGGGCCTCCGATGAGCGGCAACGGCCGCCTGCCCGCAGCCGCGACCCCCGTGCGCCGCATCCTGGCGCTCGGGGGGCACGAGTTCAGCGCCCGGCCGCCGGACCGGGCGGTCTGCGAGCTGCTGCTGCGGCTGGCCACCGAGCGGGGCGGGGAGCGGCCGCGGATCTGCATCCTGCCAACCGCCAGCGGCGACACCTCCGAGCAGATCGGGAGCTTCTACTCAGCCTTCGGCGAGCGTTCCTGCGAGCCCTCCGAGGTCTCGCTCTTCCGGCTGGGCCAGCGGCCGATGGTCCTTCGCGACCATCTCCTCTCCCAAGACCTGATCTATGTCGGCGGCGGCAGCATGGTCAACCTGCTGGCGGTCTGGGAGGCGCACGACGTCGCCTCGATCCTCAACCGCGCCTGGCGCCAGGGGACCGTCGTCGCCGGCCAGAGCGCCGGGGCGATGTGCTGGTTTGAAGCCGGGATCACCAAATCCTCCGGGAAGCCGCGAGCGGCGGGGGGGCTCGGGCTCCTTTCCGGCAGCCTCTGCGTCCACTACAACAACGAGCCCGAGCGCCGCGCCGCCTATCTCCAGGCCGTCGCCGCCGGGATGCCGAACGGGTACGGACTGGACGACTACGCCGGCCTGCTCTGGGAGGGGGAGGACACCCCCTCGGCGCTGACCGCCCGCCGCGGCGCCCGCGCCTACCGCGTCACCTCGACCGTGGACGGGGTGCGCGAGTCCCCGCTCCCGGCCCGGTTCCTCCCGGCTCCAGCACCTACGGCCCTGCGCGAGGACATAGCTGAGTTCCGCCGCCTCAAGACGATGCGCAAACGAGCCGGCTGGCTCGGCTGAAGTCACGGATCGATGACGATCTTGCCGCTGAGGATTTACTTTCTGCGCGCCTTTTGTCGCAACTTTCTGTCTACGGTTATGCCATCATGGAAGCATTGGAGATGGAGAGTCCGATGACCGAATGGAACGATGACCGGCTCGACGAACTGAACGAGCGGGTGAAAGACGGCTTCGCGAGTATGGACCAGCGCTTCATCCGCCTCGAAGGCGAGATGAAGGAAGGCTTCGCAAGCGTCGATCAACGCTTCGCCCGCCTCGAAGGCGAGATGAAAGCAGGCTTCGCGAACGTCGCTGAGCGCTTCGACAAGGTCGACGAGCGGTTCGCGAAGATGGACGAGCGGTTCGCGAAGATGGACGAGCGGTTCGCGAAGATGGACGATCGGTTCGCGAAGATGGACGATCGGTTCGCGACGCGCGAGGAAATGGGTGATGTGAGGGCTGAGCTCCGCCACCTCAACGAGCGCTTCGACCGGCTCTACTACACGATTCTGGTCACGGTCGTCGGCCTCGCCGGGAGCCTGTTCGCCAGCAATCTCTGGGGCTGAGGGCCCCAGAGATCGATGAGCCGCTACTCCCCAGCCACCGGTGGCGCCGTCGGGTCGCCGCTCTCTTCGCCGAGTTTCTCGCGGGCGATGTAGTCCTCGGCGAGGAGCAGGTTGTCCCGAGACCGCTCGACGACGTTGAGGAGGTCCCCCATCAGCGCCACCTCCTCGACCTGCTCCTTGACGAACCACTGCAGGAACTGCTCGGCGCGGTAGTCCTTCAGCTCGCGGGCGAGCTCGAAGAGGGCGAAGATCTCGTCGCTGACCCGCTGCTCCTGCTTGAGGGCCACCCGCACCGGGGCGCTGCCGTCGTCGAAGCTGGTCTGCTGGGCGTTGATGTCCGGGATACGGACCTGCTCGCCGACGTCGAGCAGGTAGCGGATCATCATCATCGCGTGCTCGCGCTCCTCCAGCGCCTGCCGGTAGAAGAAGGCGGCGAGGCGGGGGAGCGTTTCGGTGTCGTAGTAGACGGCCGCGGCCACGTACTGCTGATGGGCGGCGAACTCGTTGGCGATCTGCTCGTTGAGGGCGTCGGCGAAGGACTTGTCAGGCATCTCGGCTCCTTGTCGGTGCGGGCCGGACGAACCTAGCCGAAAGCGCGGATTCGGTCGGCCGAAGCAGCGGTTAGGCGAACCGAAAGGCGCCCCCGGTTACCGGGAACAACTCGGTTCACACCTTCCAGCGGAAGCCGATCTCCTCGATCGCCGGCTCGAGCGGACTCGTCGGCAGGCCCGGCTTGGTCGCCTTCTCTGCCTCGTTGTAGCCGCTCGGCGCCACGTCGTTCGGGGTGTCGGGGTGGAAGATCGAGGCCAGGTACTGGATCTGACCGCGGCCCGGGCCAAGCTCCGACTGGCCGCCACCGTAGGCGCCGATGCCGCGCTCCTCGCAGTAGTCGTAGGCGGCGAAGAGGTTGCGGATCGGCCCGAACCGCGAGGGCTTGACGTTGACCGTCCGCGGCGGCGACCACGGCATCGCCTCGATGTCGGCGATCGAGTGGATTGGCGCATCCCAGGTCACCCGCTCGGAGACCGGATCGAGCAGCGGCTTGGTCTCCTCGTTGACGTCGGGGTCCTCGAGCCAGGCGTCGGGGAAGGTCTCGATCAGCTTCGCGTAGAGCTCGGGGTCGGTCTCGACATCGACCGGGGTCCCTTTGTAGAAGCCCTTGAGGTCGAGGGAGTCGACCGCGCCGGTCTCGGCCAGCGCGGTGATCAGCTCGTCGTCCCAGTCGTTGGCCGGGTCGAGCTTGAAGCGCAGCGTCGGGTAGACCGCCAGGCGAGCCCGCAGCGGCTCGATCGAGGAGCGGGCGCCCTCTTCGAAGGGGGCGAGCCGCATCGAGTTGACGAAGTTCACCGGCTTCGGCTCACGGCCGAGCGCTTCGGCGAGGTTGGTGCCCGCCTGGCGCAGCGCCAGGTCGAGCGCCGCCGACTCGAAGGCCCAGCGGCGGTAGTCGCGGGAGACCTCTTCGCGCACCGGCTCGGCCGCCGGGAAGAGGTCGACCCCGTCGAGGTGCTGGGAGAACTCGGCGAAGGTGTGGCTGCCGGCCAGCCCCTCCGGCGGGCCGTGGTCCTGCTGGCCGATGTGGTCGATGGCGTCGTAGACGACGTCTTCGCCGACCCCCTCATGGCCGCCGCCCCGCAGCTTGACGACCGTCGTCAGCCGTTCCATCTGACCCCAATCGACACTCAGCCCCTCAAACCCACAACTCTCAATTTGAAGCGGCAAGTCCGCGATCGCATCGAAGCTGGACACGCCCCGCAGCGTAAAGGAGTCGGGTGAGGGGGTCGCCGGGCCCTCCCCGCTGTTGCCCGCCGACCCCCTCAACGCGTAACCCGAAGAGTCTTCAACTCCCGATCCGACCCCCCGCGGACATACCCGCCGTGCGCAAGGCTTTCGCGGATGAAGTCGAGCGTCTCCGACGTCAGCCGCTCGCCCGGCAAGACGTTGGGGATCCCCGGCGGATAGGCCGCCAGCCCCTCGGCGG
>JBJMKQ010000105.1:0-1920 GCA_045805725.1 Solirubrobacterales bacterium | reverse complement strand
GTTCAGGACGGCGAGGCGAAGCTCGCGGAGCTCCATCGGGACGGCGGCTCGATGCTGACCGAGGAGGTCACCGAGGAGGACATCGCCGAGGTGGTCGCCAAGTGGACCGGCATCCCCGTCTCCCGCCTGATGGAGGGCGAGGTCGAGAAGCTGATCCACATGGAGGAGCGTCTCCATGACCGGGTGATCGGCCAGGACGAGGCGGTCGAGGCCGTCTCGGGTGCCCTGCGCCGCTCCCGCGCGGGCCTCTCCGATCCAGACCAGCCGATCGGCAGCTTCCTCTTCTGTGGTCCCACGGGCGTCGGCAAGACCGAGCTTGCGCGGGCCCTCGCCGAGTTCATGTTCGATTCAGAGCAGGCGCTGGTCCGGATCGACATGTCCGAGTACATGGAGAAGCACGCGGTCGCCCGCCTGATCGGCGCTCCGCCCGGCTACGTCGGATATGAAGAGGGCGGCCAGCTCACCGAGGCCGTTCGTCGCCGCCCCTATTCGGTGATCCTGCTCGACGAGATCGAGAAGGCCCATCCCGACGTGTTCAACGTGCTGCTTCAGATCATGGACGACGGGCGCCTGACCGACGGCCAGGGCCGCACCGTCGACTTCAAAAACACCGTGCTGATCATGACCAGCAACGTCGGGAGCCAGTTCATCGCCGCAGCCTCGTCAAAAGCCGCCTCCTCCGCTTCGCGTCCGGGGGCGGCTCTTGACGATGAGACGAGGCGGCAGGTGGAGGAGGCGCTCACGCAGACCTTCCCGCCCGAGTTCCTGAACCGGATCGACGACGTCGTCATCTTCCTGCGGCTCACCAAGGAGGACCTCGGCAAGATCGTCGAGATCCAGGTGAACGCCCTGGCCGGCCGTGTCAGCGAGCGGGGAATCGAGATCGAGCTGACCGACAAGGCTCGCGAGCTGCTCGGCAACCTCGGCTTCGATCCGACCTACGGCGCCCGGCCGCTGAAGCGCGTGATCCAGAAGCAGCTCATCGACAAGCTCGCGCTGAGGCTGCTCGAGGGCGAGTTCGCGGAGGGCGACACCGTCGAGGTCGATGCGGCCGACGGCGAGCTGGTCTTTGGCAAGGTGAAGCCCGCCAAGTCCGCGACGAAGCCAGAGAAGACCGCCGCCTAGGCACTTCGGCACTGCACCACGCCTGGCACAGGCGTAATCGACCAAGTTCTCGGTATCCGGCTCGACGCTCGCCTGGACGATTGGTTGAGCATGAACCTTCGTGTCTCAGCCGAGGACGCCAGCTGGACCATCCGCGAGGCCGCCTGGGACCTCGAGGAGAGGGTCCTGTGGCGAGGCAGCGATGTGACGCGCCGGGCGCTGGCTCGCGCCGGGCGCCCGATGCAGCCTCTGCAGAAGCTGATCCAGACGAGGCTCACCTGGCCGGTGGCGGATGCCCTCGGCGAGCGCAGTCGTCGCAGCAGGGCGGCCATCGCGGCCGGGGCTGCCTCCCTCGCCATCGCCGCTGCCGCGGGCGGTGCGATCAGCGCCACCAGTCATCCCTCGGCGCCTGAGCCGGCGCCCGCCGCGGTCTCGGTCGCCGCTCAACCGCACGTCGCCGCCGGCGGCGTCACCGTACTCCAGGGCGTCACCCCGCAGATCCAGGCCGGCCATGCGTCGCCGGCGCCCCCGCAGCCGCCCGCCCAGTCCGCCGCGCCGCCCGCCCAGGTCGCCTGGCAGTTCGCCCAGGCGTTCGTCGGCTACGAGGTCGGTAAGTCGACCAAGAAGACCGAGACCACATTCGCGGCGACGGCCACCAAGCCGCTGGTGAAATCCCTCGCGGCTGACCCTCCGCGGCTTCCCTCCACGGGCAAGGTCCCACAGGCGCGGGTGCTCAACGTCGTGCTCGGCACCGCGAGCAAGCAGCAGGTGACGGCCAGCGTCTCGCTCGTCCGCCTCCGGGCGATCAGCGAGGTG
>JBJMKQ010000104.1:0-1857 GCA_045805725.1 Solirubrobacterales bacterium | reverse complement strand
GGGCTGCTTGCCGATTCTCGACACGGGGTTACCAGACCTCCGCGACGATCTCGCCGCCGACGCCGGTGCGGCGCGCGTCGTGACCGGTCATCAGGCCGTGCGAGGTGGAGACGATCGCCGTGCCCATGCCACCGAGGACGCGCGGGACGTCCTTCGAGGCGACGTAAGTGCGGCGGCCCGGCTTCGAGACGCGGCGCAGGCCGGCGATGACCGAACCGCGGCTCTCGGTGTACTTCAGCTGCACGTGCAGCTCCTCGCCGACGCGGGCGCGCTCGACCGACCAGCCCTGGATGTAGCCCTGTTCCTGCAGGATGCGGGCGAGCTCGGCCTTCATCTTCGAGTGGGGGATCACGACTTCGTCATGCCCGGCATGCAGCCCGTTGCGGATGCGGGTGAGGAAATCGGCGATCGGGTCCGTCATCGACATCGCGCTCGACCTACCAGCTCGACTTCTTGACGCCGGGGATCAGGCCCTCGTGGGCGATCTCGCGCAGACAGATGCGGCACAGCCCGAACTTGCGGTAGTACGCGCGCGGGCGACCACACCGCTTGCAGCGGTTGTACTCGCGCGTCTTGTACTTCGCCGGACGCGACTGCTTTACACGTTGTGAGGTCTTCGCCATTACTCGTTGTTCTCCGAATCATCGAGGGTAGCGTCGGCCTCTTCAGGCTCTGGCGCCGCGTACGCCTCCGGGTTCTCTTCCTTCAGCTGCTCCAGCGCTGCCTGCTCCGCCTCCGCCTTCGCCTTCCGCTCCTCCTCGGAGACGACGGGCGTCCCGGCGGCCTCCTCGGCCCGGCGCGTGGCCCGGTCCACGAACGGGAAGCCGAAGCTGTCGAGCAGGGCGTAGCCCTCCTCGTCGGTCTGCGCCGAGGTGGTGAAGACGATGTCCAGACCGCGCACCTGGTCGATGGCGTCGTAGTCGATCTCCGGGAAGATGATCTGCTCGCGCACGCCCAGCGTGTAGTTGCCGCGGCCGTCGAACTTGACGGGCAGCCCGCGGAAGTCGCGGATCCGCGGGATCGCGATCGAGATCAGGCGATCCAGGAACTCGTACATGCGCGCCCCGCGCAGCGTCACGGCGACACCGACGGTGTTGCCCTCGCGCAACTTGAACTGCGCGATCGACTTGCGCGACCTACGTGGGTTCGGGTGCTGGCCCGTGATGGTGGCCAGCTGCTCGGTGGCGGCCTCGAGGATCCGGGCCTCGCTCTTGGCGTCGCCGACGCCCATGTTCACGGTGATCTTCTCGATCTTCGGCGCCTGCATCGGCGTCGAGTAGCCGAAGCGCTGGATCAGCGCCGGCTTGATCTCGCGCTCGTACTGCTCCTGCAGGCGCGGCTTGATCTTGGCCTCTGCGACTGGCATCAGTCGATGTCCTTCCCGCTGCGCTTGGCCACCCGCACGCGCCGACCCTCGTCGTCGCGGCGCAGGCCGATGCGCGTCGGCTGGTTCGAGCTCGGGTCGACGAGCATCACGTTCGAGATGTGGATCGGGCCCTCGGCCTCGATGATCCCGCCCATCTGGCCGCCGCGCTGCACGTCGCGCAGCGTGCGCGGCTTCTCGTGGCGCTTCTGGACGTTGGCGCCCTCGACCCAGACCTTCTGCTTCTCCGGATCGGTGCGCAGCACGTTGCCGACGTGGCCGGCCGACTTGCCCGCGATCACCTTCACCTTGTCGCCCTTGCGGACCTTGAGCTTGGTGGCCATCAGAGGACCTCCGGCGCCAGCGAGACGATCTTCATGTAGCCGCTCTCGCGCAACTCGCGCGCGACCGGTCCGAAGATGCGCGTCCCACGCGGGTTCTTGCCCGTGTCGATCAGGACCGCGGCGTTCTCGTCGAAGCTGATGTAGGTGCCG
>JBJMKQ010000103.1:0-1896 GCA_045805725.1 Solirubrobacterales bacterium | reverse complement strand
CTAGCGGCGCGCGGCCAGCCGGATGCCCGGCTTGCCTTCGTCTGCCTGAGACTCCGGCACGACGATCACCTGCTCGAGCCGGCCGCTGTCGACGTAGGCCTTGAGGCGCTCGGCGGCCTCGGCCGGGGTGGCACCAAGCGATGGGATCGCATGCTCGCCGCTGACCGGCATCGACTCGCGGTACTCGAACACCGGAGCCGCGGAGCCGACCTGGCGAACCGTGTAGACCAGGCGGCCGACGATCTCGAGAGTGGCCTCGCCACCGCAGAAGACGAAGGCGGTCGGGTCGATGGCGCGTATGGCGCGGGTGACGCGCTCCGGCGGAAGGTCGAACGCGAGCAGGAGAGTGCGGAAGCCCGCGCGGCGCAGCCCCAGCTCCAGAGCCTGCACGTGCAGCGCCTCCACGTCGAGCCGCCGGCTCGAGTCGAAGATCAGGACGCCCTGGGGGCGGCTGGCAGGCGGCACGACGCGGCGGGCCGCATGCAGCCAGCCGGTCGCCCAGCGACAGGCGAGCTCGCACTCGGCCTCGCGACCCTCGCGCTCGGCGGCCAGCTCGATCGCCGGGAGGAGGACCTCCTCGACGGAGCGCTCCACCGAACGCACTGCCAGGCTCTCCTCCAACACGCGGTCCGCTGACGCCTCGTCGAAGTGGTCGAAGGCGTCGAGCAGTCGGGCGGGCGAGCTCGGGCCCTCGCCGCGCTGGCGTGCGACCTCGATGGCCGAAGAGATGTTGTGCGTCTCGAGGAGCGCGCGGCGCAGCGCTTCGAGCTCGCTGAGGTCGTACTGGCGGTGCCCACCCGGCGTGCGGCGGGGCTTTGGATAGCCGAAGCGCCGCTCCCAGCTGCGCAGTGTGTTCGGGCTAACGCCCAAAAGCTCTGCTGCCGCGTTGGTTCTTATACCGCTCACGTCGCCTCCATCACCGGACAAACTCTGAACTGATGCAGTACTAGACCTGTTCGGCAGATCCCCTGGGGCCCTTTAGCGCAGTTGCACAGCTTCGACATGGCGAGCCCGCTGGTGCTACTGCAGGTTTGTCCCGGCTCCGGCGCCGTTGCGCAAGTGGTGCAGCCGTTCTTGCACCCGACGGCAGACGACGATCGAGCGGCTCAACGGCGTCCGAACTCACTTGGCTCGACAGTCACGAGCGCCGCACGCGGTGGTCCGCAGGTGGCGATCCGGGCCGCCAGCGTGCCGACCTTTCGCGGCCGCTCCGAGCGCAGCCGCAACGGGAGCACGACAGGGTCGGAGGCCCGCTGCGCGGCCTGCCCGACGCGCCTCGCCAGCCGGTCGTCCCCCATCGGGCTGCAGATCAAGTCGAGCAGTGGTGTGCTGACCAGCTCCTGCTCTGGACCGAAGAGTTTCTCGCCGGCCTCGCTGACCGCGCTGACGGTGAGATCGAAAGTCACGATCAGGAAGGCCGCCCGGGCGCCGGGCAGCACGTCGCGCGAGCAGGAGAGCATCAGGCCCATGCCGCAGTGACGGCAGACTCGCTCCCTGCCGAACGGCTCCTGGGTGCGCGCCGGCTCGTCGGAGGGGGTGCCGCAACGCGAGCAAAAGCGGATCGGCTTCCGGCGCCCCTCTTTCTGAGACGTCCACGACCGGTCGATTCTGATGAGCGCGGTCATCCAGCAACGAATCCTTTCGTTAGTGGTGTGGCGCCTCGATCCGCGTTACCTGGCGCGAGGGCGATGAGAACACGGGGCGCAGGGGCGCGTCTCCCCTGAGTGGGAAATGCACCGATTCGGAACCGAACCTGGTCGGAAAACGGCCCCGCCGCGCCCCTGCCGTGGCGATAGCCTGCCTGGGGGAAGCGACCAAGGAGGGACATGGCTATTCGGCAGGAGCTCTGGGGAGGCGAGACGGCCAAGGCGATCGACAACTTCGAAGTCTCCGGCG
>JBJMKQ010000102.1:0-12262 GCA_045805725.1 Solirubrobacterales bacterium | reverse complement strand
GGGTGCCCCTCTCCAGACACTCAACATCGAGCCATAGCGAGATGTGTCTGGAGAGGGGCACCCGCCCCCACCCACCTACACCCGAACAGGCTCTGCCGTCGGCTCGGTCTCGAACGCCGTTTCGACCAGCGTCTCTCGTTCGATGTCACTCTCACGCACAAGCCAGAGCGCGAAGACGGCACCGGCGAAGGAGAGGATCCCGCCCAGCACAAGGATCTCGTTGAGGCCGTGCAGGAAGCCCTGCTGCGCCGCGTTGGCTGCCACCCCCTGTGCCTGTGCCGGCAGACTTGAGACCGCTTGTCCCAGATGACCGGAGGACGCAGCTTCGACGAGCCCGCGCGCCTGATCGCCTCCGAGCGCGCCGTCAGCCGCCTGCTGGGCCTCGGAGGCCCCGGCGCCGAGGAAGATCGCTCCCCAGGCGGCGATCCCGACGGCGATCCCGACCTGGCGGAAGGTGTCGTTGATCCCGGCCGCCATTCCGCTCTGCTCCTTGGGGACGACGCTGAGGGCGACGTCGGCGATCACCGGGTTGAGCAGGCCGACGCCGATGCCGCTGATCAGGAAACCGGCGAGGAGCGCGCTCCACTCGGAATCCATCTTCAGTCCCGCCATCAGCAGCAGGCCCAATCCCGTCAGCGCCAGGCCGGCGCTCATCAGGTAGCGCGCCTCGATCTTTGCCAGCGCCATCCCCGAGAGCGGCGCGACGACGAAGGAGGCGACGGTGATCGGCAGGTAGCGCAGTCCCGCTTCGATCGGCGAGAAGCCGAGGAAGCTCTGCAGGTAGAGCGTCAGGTAGAGGAAGAGCGCGAACATCGAGCCCGAGACGGCGAAGGCGGCGAGCTGGACGCCGGTGAAGGCGCGGCGGCGGAAGAAGCCGAGCGGCAGCATCGGCTGCTCGACGCGGCGCTCGATCGCGAAGAAGGCCGCCAGCAGCACCCCGGCGATGGCGAACAGCGAGACGATCGTGGTGCTGCCCCAGCCCTCGTCGTTGCCGCGCACCAGCGCCAGCACGAGGAGGAAGAGGGCGACGGAGAAGGTGACGAGCCCGCCCCAGTCGATTCTGGTCGCGTTCGGGTCGCGAGACTCGGCGACCTTCCAGTGGGTGACGGCGATCGCCGCCAGCCCGATCGGCACGTTGAGTAGGAAGACCGACTGCCAGCCGAGGCCGTCGGTCAGCACGCCACCGACCAGCGGCCCGACCGCGACGGCGATCCCGATCGTGCCGCCGTAGATCCCCATCGCCATCCCCCGTTCGGGGCCGCTTGGGAACTCCTGGGCGACCAGCGCCAGGGAGACGGCGAACATCACCGCGCCGCCGACGCCCTGCAGGCCGCGGGCGAGGTTGAGGAAGGTCGGATCGGGCGCCAGCGCGCAGAGCAGCGAGGCGAGCGAGAAGATCCCTAGGCCGATCGCGAAGACGCGGCGGCGGCCGAGGCGGTCGGCGAGCGAGCCGGCGGTCAGCACCAGCGCCGCCAGCGAGAGCGCGTAGGCGTCGATCACCCACTGCAGGTCGGTGAAGCTGCCGCCGAGGTCACGCTGGATCGCGGGCAGGGCGGTGTTGACGACGGTGATGTCGAGCAGAAGCATGAAGGTGGCGACGCAGACGGCGCCGAGCGTCCACCATTTGCGGTTCATCGCACCGGCGGGGGTCGCGGTCGGGGTCTCGTGCATTTGAGGTCTCCTAGCCATCGGATGCAATTCCTAAGGTAACCTTGTAAGGTGTTCTGACCAGGCGACCTTATCAGGCTCCCTGACGATATGACGCGCGGCCACCGAAACGACGACTTCTGGATCCCCCTCGCCGGGCTCTTAGATATCGCCCACGAGGCGTTCTTCCGCGACTTCCGCGCCGAGCTCGAGCAGACCGAGTTCGCCGACATCCGGCCCACCCACGGCTGCGTCTTCCGCTTCGTCAGGGGCAGCGGCATGCGGCTGACTGTGCTGGCCGAAATGGCGGGGATGACGAAGCAGTCGGTGGGGGAGGTCGTCGACGACCTCGTCGCCCGCGGCTACGTCAAGCGGATCCCGGACCCCGACGACAAGCGCGCCAAGCTGATCTGCCTGACCGAGCGGGGCGAGCGCGCCCAAGCCACCGGCCTCGCCCTCTTCGCCAAGGTGGAAAAGCAGTGGGCCAAGCGCTACGGCGCCGAGCGGATCGCCCAGGCCCGCGAGCTCCTGGAGGAGGTCGCCGCCAACGAGGCGCCCGAGGCCGCACCGGAGCTGGCGCGCCCCCCCGCTGCGGTGGCCTAGCTCGATCGTCGCTCTCGCGCTCCTCGGTTGCGCCCCAGCCTGATGCGCTAGCTTTCGCCTCCGCGGGCTCCCCCAGAGCCCGTATCGAGTCTCTCGGGGGCGTAGCTCAGCTGGTTAGAGCGCCGGCCTGTCACGCCGGAGGTCGCGGGTTCGAGTCCCGTCGCTCCCGCTGGAGTACTGGCGTTGCGGACCCGGTCGACATTTGTCCTGGTGCGTCTCGCCTCACGGGTGTTGTTCAGTAACCCACCAGGAGGATTCCACCCAAGGGGAGGTCCAAGCGGTTGCTGGCATAGATCGCGTCTAGAAGGTTCATCGTGTCCCGGTAGCTCTGGACGACGATGTCTTTGCCACCTGATTTGTGCCTGTAGCCGGTCTGGACCGCCAAGACGAGGTACCTGGCATCAACTAGGAGACTCGTTTGGATGAGGTCTCGATAGACAGCATTGCCTCTCGCCCCCCGACCGGCCTCAACCTCCAATGCGATTCCCTCGCCAGGATGGAACGCATCTACCTCATAAGCCAGATCCTCGTGCCCGTGCTCTCCAAACAGAACCGGTCGCCGAATTTTCTGGCCCTTTTTCTTCCCGGCCTCGACTTCGAACCCAAGCGCTACCAGTGCCGGCCGTAGAACCCCTAAAGCCTGATCACTCGTGGTGGATTTCGATGCTGAATCGATCTCCTGCTGCGATCCTTCGAAGGCGGCGACGACCGGCACTACCCAGGAGGGCGGCCGCTCTCGGGGCGGGTAGTACTTCCAGAGCGGGTAGGGGTCCGACACCCCTCCATAGTTGCGGATCCAGCGTGACAAGAGGCAACAATGGAGTTTCTCTATACAGGAGCTGTGTCGAGTTCTTCTCTCGGTCGCGTACCTCCCCAGCCGGGCTTCGTCAAGTTCTTCGGGCAGGGGAGCAACCGCTCGCCTCGCGACCGACCGGTCTTCGATGCGGTGAGTACCTCCGCCAGCCACCGCATCTGCACCTATCCGAGCGGGAGGCGGCCGCGGGCTGTGCGGGACCGGGACGTGATGTTCATGGGGCACCTGGTGAGCGGCCCGAACGACATCAAGGTCTACGGGTGGGCGGTGGCAATTGCCTACGAGGAAGGGCGCGACGACGCGAGCGCGGAGGAGATCGCGCGGCGGCCATGGCTGCAGCGCTGGCCGCACTTCATTCGGGTCCGCGAGATGGAGTTCGTCGACGGGACCTTGGAGGACGGGGTCTCGCTGGCGGAGTTGATGGACGAGCTCGGCGCCTACGCCTTCGGACCGACGGCGGAGAACGCGGATCGGGGTGTCGGCAACGTCGACCCGCGGCGGTCGATCCGGCAGGCCGCGGCGATCAGGCTCTCGGAAGCCGGGACGAGTTGGCTGCAGGAGGAGCTTGAGCTCGCCTTTCGTCGGTCCGGGAGCGTGCGGGCGGAAGAGGTCGCCGGGCTCGACTGGCCGGAAGGAAGAGGAAACGAGTGACGCGGTTCGAAAAGACAGCTGTGATCTCGAAGCTCGACCTCACCGTCTCCGCCAAGCTCGTCGAAGGGCTCGGCATCGTCTTCTACGTCGGCATGGCCGTTGCGCTCGTGACCGCGCTGATGGGATCGCCGGGATGGGCGTTCCTGCTGCTGCTCCTTGGCTCCTTCGCGCTGGTTGTGCGGACGGCGCTCGAATCCGTCTAGTCGCTCGCCGGTTTCAAGTGCGTGACGCCGACGCCGAGCTCCTGCTCGAGCCGCTTGGCGATCAGCGAGCGGTGGCACGCTTCCGGGTCGCGCTCGACGCATAGGAGCGCCGCCCGGTTGTTGCCGACGAACCTGACGATCGGCTCCAGGTCGACCCGGTCCAGCACCTCTTCGGTGTAGCGCTCGACGTAGGTGGGCGCCAGCACCGAGCGCGAGCGTTTGCCCTCGCCCCTGCGGGCATCCTCCTTGTACTGCAACTGTCGCATCTCCGTTGTCGGCGCCAGCTCCAGGAGGTGGCTGTAGCCGATGCCGGCCTCGCTCAGCGCCGCCTGCAGGCGCTTCGAGTTCGCCCAGGCGTACTCGCTGCCGCGCACCCCGCGGCGCTGGCGCACGTCGAGGACGATCCCGACCTCGGCTTCCCGCAGGGTCCGGATGAACCCCGGTCCGTCGAAACCGTAGACGCCGATGGTGGCGAACTGCGCCATCCCCGCCGCCTGTATCAGCTCAAGAGCTGAAAGCTCCTTGCAGTCTCAGTAGCGCGGCGGGGCGTCGCGGTAGCCGGGATCCCGGACTTCGCGACGTTCTTCCACCGGGGCTTCGCCAGGGGCCACCGGAGCCCGGCGGCGCGACCAGACGATTTCCTGGAAGAGCCCGATCAGGAGGCCGACGGCGCCGGCGATCATCAGGATCACGCCGATCGTGTCGATCGAGATGCCCTGGACGTGGAAGTTGGTCGCGAACTTGAGAATCGCTCCGACCGCGATGAGGAAGATGCCTGCTCCGATGGTCATGGCCGCCGGATACCCCCGGTTGGGATCGACAAACCGAAGCGGTCCGCAGGACCTGGCCAGCTTCCAGTTCAAGCAGGGGCTGGGGCGGCGCAGGTGTGGCGCTTACCCCGCTGGGTCCACGGCGCGGACCTGCCGGGGCCCCCCGGCGCGGGCTCCCCGCGGTCCAGAGTCGCCTACCCCGCGCTGTCCGCCAGCGCGGTCCAGAGGCCGCGCTCGGCGTCGAGGACTCCTTCGGCGCCCTCGCCGACGGCGTGCCACAGTCGTGGCCGCGGCTCCTCGCTTTCGCTCGCCGCCCTGAATGCCTCCGCCAGCGCGGTCCAGCGCCCCGCCGCCGCGGCCGCCAGCGGCGCCTCGCCTCGTCCGGCCTCTGCGAGGAAGCGCGAGTACATCAGCCGGAAGCAGCCGCCGCCGGTGCCGCGGCGCTCGATCACCTGGTAGGCGAAGCGGGCGCACCAGCACCAGTCCTCGACCGCCTCCGGCCAGGAGCCGGCCTCGGCCGCGAGCCGTTCCAGGGCCGGTAGGCCGGCGAACGGCCCGAACGGCGGCTCCAACATCTCGGCGGCGGCCCGCTCGATTGCCCGCGGCACCGCCGCCTCCAGCTCCGCGGGGTCGATCTCCTCGGCGACGGTGAACATGTGGCCTTCCAGCGGGTAGGCGGGATGGCCGCTGTGGCGGGCCCGCGCCAGGTTCTCCAGCCGCGTCGTCTGCAGCTCCTCGAAAGCGGTGTCGGAGAGGTGGGCGACCTTCTCGTCGTAGCCGGCCAGCACCACCGCGTGCCCCGGGAAGTGGGCCGAATTGCCGTAGTGGTCGAGGTGGAAGATGTCGGTCAGGAGCAGCGCCGGGCGGCCGGCGTCGACCTGCGCGCGCGCCGCCTCCCAGGCGGCCTCGCCCTCCTGCTCGTCGAAGGTGCGCAGCTCCAGCGCCGCCCCGGTCAGCTCGCGGAAGGTCTCCTCCAGCCGCGCCGTGCGGCCGTTGAACCAGCGGCTCGGCGAGCTGTCCTCCATCGCCAGGTAGTAGAAGCCCGCGCCCGCCCCCAGGCCGAACGCCGTCTCCTCGCTGACCTCGACCCCGTGGAAGGCGAGCAGGTTGCGCAGTGCCGTCGAGCCGCAGTGATGGCCAGGGGTGTGGAGGAAGCCGGAGACGGTTGGCACCCGGTCATTCTGACGGCGGCCCCGCCTGTGCGGAGCCGCACTTGTGGCATCCTCCCGCGCCGATGCGCGACCTCGACCTGAAGCTGCTGCGCTGGATGCGCACCCACGGCCACACTCCGGCGATTGAGGACGCCGCCGTCGCCCTCGGCAAGGCCGGCAACAACGGCCTCGTCTGGTTCCTGCTGGGCGCGACGCTGGCGATCCTCGACAGCGGGCGTTGGGAATCGTGGCTGATCTGCGCCCTGCTGGGTCCGCTTGCAATCGGCCTCAACTACCTGGTCAAGCTGGCGGTGCGGCGGCCGCGGCCGGTGCTCGAGGGCCTGCCGCCGCTCGGCGGCGCCCCCAGCTCGCTCAGCTTCCCCTCCGCCCACGCGACCTCGTCCTTTGCGGTGGCGACGGCGATGTGCCGGGTCGACCCGGCGACCTCGGCGGCCTTCCTCGTTGCGATCGCCCTCTCGCTCGGCCGTCCCTACCTCGGCATGCACTACCCGTCCGACGTCCTCGCCGGCGCCCTCCTCGGCCTAGTCCTCGGCCTGATCGTGCCTCTCTCCCTATGAAGGTGAGGGAAGCCGCCCCCGGACGCGCCAGCGGAGGAGGCGGCTTATGAAGGTCGGAATCGTCGGCTTGCCGAACGCCGGCAAGTCGACCCTCTTCAACGCCCTGACCAAGGGCGGCGCCCAGATGGGCGACTACCCGTTCACGACGATCGAGCCAAACGTCGCCGTCGCCCAGGTGCCGGACGAGCGGCTGGTGAGGATCGCCGAGACTGTCAGGAGCTCCGAGCTGGTGCCGGCGAAAATTGACTTCCACGACATCGCCGGCTTGGTCAAGGGCGCCTCGGAGGGGGAGGGGCTCGGCAACCAGTTCCTCGCCTCGATCCGCGAGACCGATGCGATCTGCCACGTCGTCCGTTGCCACACCGAGTCCGGCGTGCCGCACCCCGACGGCCGCGTCGACCCACTCGCCGACATCGAGACGATCGAGACCGAGCTGGTCCTCGCCGACTACGACCAGGTCGAGCGCCGTCTCCCCCGGGTCGGCAAGCAGGCGAAGACGGGCGACAAAGAAGCGCAGGTCGAGCACGAGTGGCTGCAGGCGGTGCACGAGGCGCTCGCCGCTGGGAGGCCGGCGCGCTCGGTCCCGCTGCCCAAGGCTGCGCCACATGCGGCGCAGAACCTGCAGGGGCTGACGACGAAGCCGATCCTCTATGTCGCCAACGTCGACGAGGGCGACGCGCAGGCGCCGGAAGCGGTCGCCTCCCACGCCAGCGCGATCGGTGCCGGCGTGGTCGCCGTCAGCGCCCGGATCGAGGCGGAGCTGGCCGAGCTCGACCCCGCCGAGGCCGAGGAGATGCGCGAGTCCTACGGGGTCGAGGGCACCGGCCTCGCGCGCCTCGTCCGCGCCGCCTACGACCTGCTCGAGCTGATCACCTTCTTCACCGCCGGCGAGGCGAAGGAGGCGGTGGCGCGGCCGATCGCCCGTGGCACCACCGCCCTGGAAGCCGCCGGCACGATCCACACTGAGATCATGGAAGCGTTCGTCAAAGCCGAGGCGATCGGCTGGGAGGACCTCGTCGCCTGCGGCGGCTACGTTGCGGCGCGCGACAAAGGGCTGCTGCGGATCGAGGGCCGCGACTACGAGGTTCAAGACGGCGACGTGATCACGATCAAGGTCTAGGCGTGTCGACTTCTGCGGCCATATGGGCGCATAAGTCGACAGGCCCTTAGTCTGGAGCCATGGAGGAACGGGCGCGGTTCCCGGAGGTCGGCGCCAAGGCCGGCCACTACGAGAGCTTCTACCTCAAGGCCTGCGAGCCGGGCGGCGGCCGCGGGATCTGGATCCGCGACACCGTCCACAAGCGCCCCGGAGCGGAGCCGAACGCCTCGATCTGGTTCTGCTTCTTCGACCGCTCGGCCGAGGGGCCGCGGGCGACCAAGGTGACGGTGCCAGCGGCGCAGCTGGAGGCTCCGGCGGGAGACTGGATCCGCGTTGCCGACGCCGTGATCGGCCCCGGCCGCGCCGAGGGCTCGGTCGCCACCGAGGCGCTCAGCGCCGCCTGGTCCCTCGTCTTCGCCGGCGACGCCGAGCCCTGCAAGTACCTGCCGGCGGACTGGCTCTATAAGGCGCCCGTTCCGAGGACGAAGTTCCTCGCCCCCTACCCCGACGCCCGCTTCGACGGCCGCCTGACAATCGGGGACGAGACGATCGAGCTGACGGGTTGGCCGGGGATGATCGGCCACAACTGGGGCTCCGAGCACGCCGAGCGCTGGGTCTGGCTCGAGGGCACCGGTTTTTCGGACGCGCCGAACACCTACTTCGACGCCGGCGCCGCCCGCGTCCGCCTCGGCTCCCGCACCAGCCCCTGGATCCCCTCGGGGATGCTCGTCCTCGACGGCGAGCCGCACCGGCTCGGCGGCCTCGGCGCGATCCGCTCCGCCCGCATCGAGGAGCAGCCGACCGTCTGCAGCTTCACGCTCCCCGGCAAGGACGTCGTCGTCCACGGCCGCGTCTCCGCGCCCACCAAGGACTTCGTCGGCTGGGTCTACGCCGACCCCAAGGGTCCCGAGCACCACACCGTCAACTGCTCGGTCGCCGACCTCGAGCTGACCGTCGAACGCCCCGGCCTGCCCGCGCGCCGCCTCGCCCTGCCGGGCGGCGGCGCCTACGAGCTCGGCATGCGCAAGCCCTCGGATCAGCAACAAGGCCACCACCAACACGATCACGGCATCCCGATCCAGCCCTACCCCGACGGGTGAGCGAACTGCATCAAATTTCCGGCCCAGCAGCGCAGAAATTTGATGCAGTTCGGGGGAGGGGCTACTTGCTCGGGACCACCTTCTGGAACGTCATCCAGGTGTCGTAGCCACCGAGGGCGCTCTCGAGGTCGGTGCCGCTGACGGCGCTGACGCCGCCGGTGCCGTAGAGCTTGGCGCTGACGATGCGGGGGGAGGCGCCGCGCTTGGTGATCACGACCCTCCTCAGGCGCCCGTTCAGGTAGGCGCCGAGCTTGTCGCTGATTTCGGGGCCGCTGAATTTCAGCGTCCATTCGTGCAGCGGGCAGTAGTAGTCGTAGGGATCGGGGACGCCCTGCAGGTAGGGGATAGCGGGGCCGCCGAAGACGTTCTGGATGCTCTCGGTGTGGCCTCCCGAGCAGGCGGAGAAGAGGGTCTCGGCGAGGTGGCCGCCGTAGCTGAGCACCTGGCCGCGGGTCGCATCGGCCGCTTCGTCGGAGGTCTTGTACTCGCTTTCGAGGCCCTTGTAGACCTGGCTGCGGGTGTCGGCGTAGAGGTCGAAGCCGTTGCCCCCGACACCGGCGGTGAGGGCGAAGGAGCGCGAGGCCACCGCCTGCGCCCTCAGCTCGGCCATCGGCCAGGAGGGCGGCGACTCGTTCGGGATCACCCCCTTGACGTAGGCATCGACGGCGAGGGCGTTGACCACGTTCAGCGAGCCAGCCTGGCTTTCGGTCGGCACCGTCTCCAGCGCCCCCCGGTAGGTGCCGTAGCCGGCGATCGTCACCGTGCCCGGCCCCGCCGCACGCAGCCTCCGTCCGCAGCTGGCGAGCGCTTTGCCGCCGGAGCTGCGCAGCTTGACGGCGCCACCGCTGCGGTGGGCCTCGTAGCTACGCCGCGGGTCGAGCCGCTCGCCGCAGGCGCT
Organism: Solirubrobacterales bacterium; assembly: GCA_045805725.1. Lineage (GTDB taxonomy): Bacteria > Actinomycetota > Thermoleophilia > Solirubrobacterales > 70-9 > VAYN01. The sequence goes on along the minus strand of JBJMKQ010000102.1, from coordinate 2,748 downwards.
GGTCGCGCCGCTGAAGCCGACGTCGCCGCCCTCGATCCCCAGCAGCACCCGCACCACCCGCGTTCCGGGCAGCGTCTCCAGGCTCGTCCCCGAGTAGTAGTGGCCGAGGATGAAGCGGTAGCCCTTGCCGTGCTTGGCGTAGCCGTAGGCGCCGTAGGCGCTCATCCCGACCCCATGGCCGAAGCCGCGCCCGTGGACGATCCAGCTGACGGCCGCCTGCGCCGGCACCGGGCAGGCGAGGGCGAGCAGCAACCCGGCCAGAAGCGTGAACCGATTTGTCCCCGGTATGCGGGGACGGCGGGCTCTCTTCTTGCTGGCGGCCTTGGACATCTCCGAAGGAACAGATTCAACGGATCGGAGTAGCGGCCTGCAATCGCGGGGGCGTACCCTGGATGCACACCCCGATCGATGCAGGAGGGCGCGATGGCGACGCAGACCGTTCAGGCAACCGACCACAAGCTCCTCGCCGCCGGCGAGTGGCGGGAGACCGGCGCCTGGGACGAGGTCAGGAGCCCCTACGACGGCAGCGTCGTCGGCCGGGTCGCGCAGGGCGACGAAGCGCTCGCGGAGCGGGCGATCGAGGCCGCGCACGAGGCCTTCCTGACCATCGACTTCCCTCAGCACGCGCGGGCGCGGGTGCTGGACCGCGCGGCCGAGCTGGTAGCCGAGCGCCGCGACGAGCTGGCGGCGACGATCGCCGCCGAGGCCGGCAAGCCGATCAAGACGGCGACCCTGGAGGCCGAACGCTGCGTCTCCACGCTCGAGTTCTCCTCGGTCGAGGCGCGCAAGCTGACCGGCGGCACGGTGCCGATGGAGGCTGCCCCGGCGGGCGTCGGCAAGCTCGGGGTGATGCTGCGGGTCCCCTACGGAGTGGTCGGCGCGATCAGCCCGTTCAACTTCCCGCTCAACCTCGTCGCCCACAAGCTCGGGCCAGCGATCGCCGCCGGCAACGCGATCGTCCTCAAGCCGGCCGGCCAGACGCCGATCTCAGCGCTGAAGCTGGCCGAGATCCTGGTCGACGCGGGGCTGCCGGAGAGCTGGCTTTCGGTCGTGCCGGGACCGGGCTCCAAGGTCGGCAACGCGATCGTCGAGCACCCGCTCACGCGCGCCCTCACCTTCACCGGCTCGGCGCCGGTCGGCTGGGAGATCCGCTCCAAGGTCCCGCACAAGAAGGTCAACCTCGAGCTCGGCTCCAACGCGCCGCTGATCGTCGCCGAGGACGGCGACTGGGAAGCGGCCGCTGACAAAGCGCAGATGCACGCCTTCTCGCACGCCGGCCAGAGCTGCATCTCGATCCAGCGGATCCTCGTCCACGAGTCGATCGCCGAGCAGTTCACCGAGCGGCTGGTGTCCAACGTCGAAGGGTTGACCGTCGGCGACCCGCTCGAGGAGAGCACCGACGTCGGGCCGCTGATCACGCCGGACGATCGCGACCGCGTCAAGGAGTGGATCGACGAGGCGGTCGCCGGAGGGGCGGAGCTGCTGGTGGGCGGCGAGCTGGTAGACGAGGGCCGCTGCCTGGCGCCAACGCTGCTGAAAGCGCCGCCAAAAGCGGCGAAGGTCTGGTGCGAGGAGATCTTCGGCCCGGTGGCGACGATCGACACCTTCTCGGTTTTCGAGGAAGCCCTGGCGATGGCCAACGACTCCAAGTTCGGCCTCCAGGCCGGCGTCTTCACCCGCGACATCGGCAAGGGGCTCGAGGCGGGGCGGACGCTCGAATTCGGAGGCGTCCTGATCAACGAGGTGCCGACCTTCCGCGCCGACCAGCAGCCCTACGGCGGCGTCAAGGACTCCGGCAACACCCGCGAGGGCCCCGCCTACGCGGTATACGAGCTGACCGAGGAGCGGTTTGTGACGCTGCAGGGATAGGGGCGGGAGGCGCTGCAGGGGTAGGGGGGCGGGAGGTTCTCCCCAGACACATCTCGCTATGGCTCGATGTTGAGTGTCTGGGGAGAACCTCTCGCCCCCTTTGCGACAGCGCCGCTGGCTGGAGCTAGGGAACTACTTGTGCGGCCGCGCCATGCGGCGGTGGTCGAGCGCCTCCTCGAGGACCGAGGGCTCGACGCCCTGCTCGAGTGCCACCTCGCGGAGGGAGCGGCCCGATTCGGCCGCGGCCTTGACGATGTCCGCGGCGCGGTCGTAGCCGATGTGGGGGTTGAGAGCGGTGGCCGTGGCCAGCGTCGCCTCGGCGTGGCGCTCGGTCATCTCCTCGTTCGCCTCGACCCCGGCGACGCATTTCTCGTTCAGCAGGCGTGAGGCGGCGGCGAGCAGCTTGATCGAGTCGAGCAGGTTGCGGGCGATCAGCGGCACCCGCACGTTGAGCTCGAACTGGCCCTGGCTGCCGGCGACGGTGATCGCGGAATCGTTGCCGATCGCCTGGGCGGCGACCTGAATCACCACCTCCGGGATCACCGGGTTCACCTTGCCAGGCATGATCGAGGAGCCCTTCTGCAGCTCCGGCAGGCGCAGCTCGGCGAGGCCGGCGCGCGGGCCGGAGCCCATCAGCGCCAGGTCGTTGGCGATCTTGTTGAGCGAGACGGCGTAGACCTTGAGCGCGCCGGAGAGCTCGACCAGCGCGTCGCGGTTGGCCTGCGCCTCGAAGGCGTCGAGCGGCGCCGAGATCTGCAGGCCGGTGTCGGCGGCGAGCCGCTCGCGCACCCTGGCGGCAAAGTCCGGGTGGGTGTTGAGGCCGGTGCCCGTGGCGGTGCCGCCGAGCGGGACCTGGCCGACCCGCCGCAGCGTCCCCTC
>JBJMKQ010000101.1:0-101568 GCA_045805725.1 Solirubrobacterales bacterium | reverse complement strand
CCACCGGCCGCATCGAGACCGGTGTCGTCAACACCGGCGACAACGTCGAGATCGTCGGCATCCGCGACACGACCAACACGGTCGTCACGGGCGTCGAGATGTTCCGCAAGATCCTCGACCAGGGCCAGGCGGGCGACAACGTCGGCTGCCTGCTCCGCGGCACCAAGCGCGAGGAGATCGAGCGCGGGCAGGTTCTCTGCAAGCCCGGCTCGATCACTCCCCACACCAAGTTCAAAGCCGAGGTCTACTGCCTGAAGAAGGAGGAGGGCGGCCGTCACACCCCGTTCTTCTCCGGGTACCGGCCTCAGTTCTACTTCCGGACCACCGACGTGACCGGGATCGCCAACCTCCCCGAGGGGACGGAGATGGTGATGCCGGGCGACAACGTCGAGATGACGATCGAGCTGATCCAGCCGATCGCCATGGATCCGGGCCTGCGGTTCGCCATCCGCGAGGGTGGCCGCACCGTCGGCTCGGGGGTCGTCGCCGAGGTCATCGAGTAGCGACCCCCACGGGGGCGGGCCTCCACCCGCCCCAACTCCGCTCTCGGGTGGAGAGACAACTGCAAGGACATACGACCGGGGCGGCGCCCCACCAAAAGGGGCCCCGCCCTCTTTGCGCGGTAAAGCGAAGAGAAAGACAAGAGACGTATCGAAGTGGCAACCATCGCGGCACAGAAAATTCGGATCCGACTGAAGGCGTACGACCACGACGCCATCGATCGGGCTGCCAAAGAGATCGTCGAGACCGCTGAGCGCACCGGCGCCACCGTCTCCGGTCCGGTGCCGCTGCCGACCGAGAAAAACGTCTACTGCGTGATCCGCTCCCCCTTCAAGGACAAGGACTCGCGCGAGCACTTCGAGATCCGCACCCACAAGCGGCTAATCGACATCCTCCAGCCGTCGCCGAAAACCGTCGACTCGCTGCAGCGGCTGGACTCGCTGCCCGCCGGCGTCGACATCGAGATCAAGCTTTAAGGGCTCTGGTGGCTGCGATCCTCGGCAAGAAGCTCGGCATGACGCAGGTCTTCCGCGAGGACGGCAGCGTCGTCCCCGTGACCGTGGTCGAAGCCGGTCCCTGCAAGGTGACCGCCGTCCGCGACGGTGAGCGCGACGGCTACTCAGCGGTCCAGCTCGCCTTCGGCGAGGTCAAGCAGGGCAAGCTCAGCAGGCCCGAGGAAGGCCACCTGAAGAAGGCCGGCGCCGCGCCGATGCGCCACCTGGTCGAGTTCCGCGACGAGGATCTCGGCGCGGAGGAGGGTCCCAAGGTCGGCGACGACGTCACCGTCGAGGGGTTCGAGGCAGGCCAGAAGGTGAAGGTCGCCGGGATCTCGATCGGGAAGGGTTTCCAGGGCGGGATCAAGCGCCACAACTTCAGCCGCGGGCCGGTTAGCCACGGCTCCCACAACGTCCGCGCCCCAGGCTCGATCGGCGCCAGCGCCTTTCCCGCCCGCGTCTTCAAAGGGATGCGGATGCCGGGGCAGATGGGGAACAAGCGGGTCACCCAGAAGGGCCTGGAAATCGCCGACATCGACGCCGACCGCAACCTGCTGCTGATCAAGGGCTCCGTCCCCGGCTCCCGCAACGGGATCGTCGAGGTGAGGACCGATGGCTAAAGCGACCGTCTTGGGCAAGAGCGCCAAAGCCGACCTGCCGAAAGAGCTCTTCGCCGAGCCCTTCCATCAGTCGCTGGTGCACGAGGCCGCTCGCGCCGACCTCAATTCGCGCCGCCGCGGCACCGCCTCGACCCTGACCCGCGGCGAGGTCGCCTTCACGACCGCCAAGGCCTGGCGCCAGAAGGGCACCGGCCGCGCCCGCGTCGGCTCGCTCGGCGTGCCCAACCGCTTCGGCGGCGGCGTCGCCTTCGGGCCGAAGCCGCGCAGGTACACCGTCAAGGTCAACCGCAAAGCGCGCCGGCGGGCAATGCGCTCGGCCCTCTCGGTCCACGCCGAGCGGGACTCCGTCGCCGTGCTCGACGCATCGACCTTCGAGACCCCCTCGACCAAGACCGCCGCGCAGGCGCTGGCCAATTGGGGTGCCAAGAACCCGATCCTCCTCCTCGTCACGGCCGAGGAGATCGGGGCGATGAAGAGCTTCCGCAACCTGCCCCGGACGCATGTGGTCGAGGTCGGCGCCGCCGGAGTCGCCGACGTGATCGGCGCCGCCGCCGTCGTCATCTCCGAAACGGCCCTCGAGACGCTGAAGGAGAGGCTCGGCTGATGGACCCCCGCACGATCCTCATCCGCCCGGTGATCTCCGAGAAGAGCTACGCCCTGATCGCCGAGGGCAAGTACACCTTCCGGGTCGCCGACCGCGCTCATAAGACGCAGATCGCCCAGGCCGTGGAAGAGGTCTTCGGGGTGAACGTCAGCGGTGTGCGGACCGCCAAGGTCCGTCCGAAGCCGAAGCGCCGCGGCCTGACCAAAGGCCGCACCCGCGCCTGGAAGAAGGCGATCGTCCAGGTTGCCCCGGGGGAGCGGATCGAGTTGTTCGAGGGCGCCGAGACCGCGTAGGAGAGATTGAGATGCCGAATCGCAAAACCAAACCCACCAGCCCCGGCCGCCGCTTCGCGACTTACCCGCTGCGCGAGCAGCTGACCGCTTCGGAGCCGGAGCGGAAGCTGACCGAGGGCCTGAAGAAGTCCGGCGGCCGCAACGCGAACGGCCGCGTCACCGCCCGCCATCGCGGTGGCGGCGCCAAACGGCGCTACCGCAAGATCGACTTCAAGCGCCTCAAGGACGGCGTGCCCGCCAGGGTCGCCTCGATCGAGTACGACCCCAACCGCACCTGCTACATCGCCCTGCTCCATTACGCGGACGGGCACAAGGACTACATCCTCGCCCCGGCGCAACTGGCGGTCGGCGACGCGGTCAAGTCGGGTCCCGAGGCTGACATCAAACCGGGCCACGCGATGGCGCTGGGCCAGATGCCGACCGGCACGATCGTCCACAACGTCGAGCTGGTCCCCGGCCAGGGCGGCAAGCTCGGTCGCTCCGCTGGCACCTCGATCCAGCTGGTCGCCAAGGAGGGGGAGATGGTCACCCTGCGCCTGCCGTCCTCGGAGATGCGGCTGGTCCGGGCCGAGTGCCGCGCCACCGTCGGCGTCCTCTCCAACGCCGAGCACCAGAACCTGACCGTCGGCAAGGCCGGCCGCAGTCGCCACAAGGGCAAGCGCCCGCAGACCCGCGGCGTCGCGATGAACCCGGTCGACCACCCGCACGGCGGCGGCGAGGCCCACCACACCCCGGGCGGCCATCCGGTTACGCCATGGGGCAAGCCCACGCTCGGCTACCGCACCCGCAAGAAGGGCAAGCAGTCCGACCGGTACATCGTCCGCGGCCGTCGTCGCGGCAAGAAGAAGGGCCGTTAACCATGGGTAGATCGACGAAAAAGGGCCCGTGGGTCGAGGAGCGCCTGATGGGACGGATCACGGCGCTGAACGAGGCCAACAACAAACAGATGGTGAAAACCTGGTCGCGGACCTCGACGATCTTCCCGGAGATGGTTGGCCACACGATCGCCGTCCACGACGGCAAAAAACACGTTCCCGTCTTCATCTCAGAGTCGATGGTCGGCCACAAGCTCGGCGAGTTCGCGCCGACCCGCACGTTCCGCTCCCACGGCGGTAGGGAATAGCAATGGCCGACGAGAAAAAAACGACCAAGAAAGCCGACGCCGCGAAAGCCACTGGCGAAAAAGCCGAGGCGAAAAAAGCTGGGAAAAAAGACTCGAAAGCCAGAGCCAAAGCTGAGAAAAAGCCCAAAACCGCGGCGGCGAAAAAAGAGTCGAAACAAGCGAGCGGCAAAGACGCGAAAGCCAAAAAAGCCGACGCCAAAGGAAAAGCCAAAAAAGCCGGGGGCAAAACCGCGGCTAAAACGGGCGCGAAAGCGAAAAAAGAGCCGGCGAAGAAAGCCGCGAGGGCTCCTGCGGCGCCACCGGTCGTCAAAGCCAGCGCCCGCTATGTCCGGATCGCCCCGCGCAAGGCGCGGCTGATCGCCGACCAGGTCCGCGGCATGCACATCGAGAGCGCCCGGGCGCTGCTGCAGTTCTCCCCCCGCGGCGCCGCCCATCCGATCCACAAGCTGATCAACTCCGCCGCCGCCAACGCGGAAAACAACCACGACCTGATCGGCGACGAGATGCGCGTCGCCTCGATCACCGTCGACGAGGGGCCGACCCTGCGCCGCTTTCGCCCACGGGCGATGGGCCGCGCCACCCCGATCAACAAGCGAACCAGCCACATCCGTGTGGCTCTGACCCCCGCCGAAGACTAGGAGAGCCTGATGGGACAGAAGATCCACCCGGAGGGCTTCCGCGTCGGCTACATCCACGACTGGAAGTCGAACTGGTACGAGGACAAAAACTTCGCCGACGTTCTGCAGGAAGACCTGGCGATCCGCGACCACATCGAAGGCAAGCTCGCCCATGCCGGTCTCTCGAGCATCACGATCGAGCGCCGCGGCGAGGTCGCCGTCGACATTCACACGGCCCGTCCGGGGATCGTCATCGGCAAATCCGGCAGCGAAGTCGACGCCCTGCGCAAAGAGCTGCACAAGCTCACGGGCAGCCCGGTGAAAGTGAACATCCGCGAGGTCAAGCGCCCCGAGCTCGACGCCAAACTGGTCGCGCAGTCGATCGCCGAGCAGCTGCAGAACCGCGTCGCCTTCCGGCGGGCGATGAAACGCGCCCTCACCTCGGCGATGCGCTCCGGCGCCAAGGGCGTCAAGGTCCAGGTCTCCGGCCGCCTCGGCGGCGCTGAGATGGCGCGGACCGAACAGTATTCCGACGGTCGCGTGCCGCTGCACACGCTGCGCGCCGACATTGACTACGGCTTCTTCGAGGCCCGCACCACGACCGGGCGGATCGGCGTCAAATGCTGGATCAACAAGGGCGAGGTGATGCCGGAGGGCTTCCGGTCCGACCTCGTCTCCGGTGACAGCGACGGCGCCGCTCAGGGCCGTGGCGGCGGCCGGCGCGACGACCGGGGCGGCGGTGGACGCGGTCGCGGTCCGGGCGGCGACCGAGGTGGCCGTGGACCGGGCGGAGACCGCGGCGGACGCGGCGGCGGGGGTGGGCGCGGACCGGGCGGCCGTGGCCCCGGCGGCGGCGGACGCGGTGGTCAGCGTGGAGGTGGTCGCTGATGCTGATGCCGAAACGGGTTAAACACCGCAAACAGTTCCGCGGCCGCATGCGCGGCAACACCAAGGGCGGCAGCAGCGTCGCCTTCGGCGAGTACGGGATCAAGGCGCTCGAGCGCGGCTGGATCACCAACCGCCAGATCGAGGCCGCGCGTGTGGCGATGACCCGCAAGATCAAACGTGGCGGCAAGGTCTGGATCAACGTCTTCCCCGACAAGCCCTACACGAAGAAGCCGGCCGAGACGCGGATGGGCTCCGGCAAGGGGAACCCCGAGGGCTGGGTCGCCGTGGTCAAGCCGGGCAAGGTGATGTTCGAGCTGGCCGGAGTGCCGGAGGACCTGGCGCGCGAAGCGCTGCGCCTGGCCGGTCACAAGCTTCCGGTGAAGACGAAATTCGTGATGCGCGAGGGAGCCGGCGAGTGATGAAAGCCGCCGAGGCGCACAATCTCAAAGACGACGAGCTGGTGGCGAAACTTATCGACGCCAAGCAGGAGGCCTTCAACCTCCGCTTCCGGCACGCCGCCGGCGAGCTCGAGAACACCTCCCGCCTGGGCGCCGCGAAGCGGGACATCGCCAGGCTTTTGACCGTAGCGAAGGCCCGCGGCATCGACGTTGAGAAAGAGACGCGACGGATATGAGCGACGACGAGACTAAAAAAGACGAGACGACGCAGGACGAACAGCCTCAGGACGAGGGCGCCGAGGCCGCGGGTCCTGCCGTCGCAGGGGACCCACCGTCTCCTGCGGAGCAGGAGACGGTCCCCCCTACGACGTCACCCGCGGCAGAGACCGAGGCGGCCGACGCTGAGCCTTCCGAGGAGGCAGCTGAGGATGCCCCTGCCGCCGAGGCGTCTGACGACGCTCCCGCCGTGGAGGCTGAGGCTGCGGAGCCGAATCCTGAAGACGACCTTCCTTGGAAGGAGCGGCGGCGGTTGCAGAAATCGCGGCGGGCGCGGAAGGCACGCGCCTCCACTCCGGAGGAGCGGAAAGCGGAACGGGCTACCGAGCGCAGGCGCAAGGCCGAGCTTCGGCGCAAACAGCGAGCCGCAGTCAAGACCGACCGCACTCCCGGCACCGGCACGCCGCCGGCCGAGCGGGAGGCGAACGCGGCCAAGGTCCGTCAGGGCCTCGTCGTCTCCAGCAAGGGCGACAAGTCGATCACCGTCCGCATCGACACCGCCCGGCGTCACCGCACCTACGAGAAGATCGTCCGCAGCTCGACCAAGCTGCACGCTCACGACGAGCGCAACGAGGCCAGCGAGGGCGACGTGGTCCGCGTGATTGAGACGCGGCCGCTGTCGAAGACCAAGCGCTGGCGCCTCGTCGACGTGGTGGAGAAAGCTCGATGACCCTCCACGCCCCCACGCACACGCGGATGACGTCGCATGGCGGCGCTGGATCTGCGTCCTCGGGCTTGCCTTTGGCACCACCAAGGGCTGCGCCCTGCGTCCTTGACCAGCTTGCCCTGCGCCGCCCCCGCGCGCACGTGGGAACGAGGAGGGTCATCTAATGATCCAGCAGGAGTCCAGGCTCAAGGTCGCCGACAACTCGGGCGCCCGCGAGATCCTCTGCATCCGGGTAAAAGGCGGCTCCCACCGCCGCTACGCCAGCGTCGGCGACGTGATCACCGCGACGGTGAAATCGGCGAGCCCGCAGGGCGGCGTCCGCAAGGGCGAGGTCGTCCAGGCCGTGGTCGTCCGCACGCGCAAGCCGCTCAGTCGCCCCGACGGCACCTATATCTCCTTCGACGAGAACGCCGCGGTGCTGATCGACCCGGCCAGCAACAACCCGCGCGGGACCCGCATCTTCGGGCCGGTGGCCCGCGAACTGCGCGATCGCAACTTCATGAAAATCATCTCGCTGGCGCCGGAGGTCCTTTGATGGCCAAGTCGATGCGCATCCGCACCGATGACCAGGTCCTCCTGATCGGCGGCAAGGACGCCGGCAAGACCGGCCGCGTCGTCCGCACCGACCCGAAGAAGCGGCGCGTCTACGTCGAGGGCCTGAACATGATCAAGCGCCACGAACGCGCCCGCTCCCAGGCCGACCTGAAAACCGCCCAGGCCGGCGGCATCGTCGAGAAGGAGGGGCCGATCGACGTCTCCAACGTGATGCTGCTCGACCCCAAAGACAACAAACCGAGCCGTGTCGGCGTCCGCATCGACAAAGGCGGCAAGCGGGTTCGTTACGCGAAGCGCACCGGGAACGAGATCGGCTGATGGAGGCGACCGTGGCACCGACCTCGCAGGCGGCTCCGCCGCCGCGCCTGCGCGACCGCTACGAGCAGGACGTCCTGCCAGCGCTGACCAGGAAATTCGGCTATTCGACGCCGATGGAGGCCCCGCGCCTGGAGAAGATCACGCTCAACATGGGCCTCGGCACCGAGAAACAGGACAAACGCTCCTTCGAAGCCGCCCAGCAGCAGCTGGCGACGATCGCCGGCCAGCACCCCAACGTGCGTCGCGCCCGCAAGTCCGTCGCCTCCTTCAAGCTGCGCGAGGGGATGCCGGTCGGCGTCTCGGTGACGCTGCGGCGGGCACGGATGTGGGAGTTCCTCGACCGCCTGGTCTCGATCGCGGTGCCGCGCATCCGCGACTTCCGCGGCCTCAATCCCCGCTCCTTCGACGGCCGCGGCAACTACTCGATGGGCGTCAAGGAGCAGCTGATCTTTCCGGAAATCGACTACGACTCGATCGACGTCGTCCGGGGGCTGGACGTGACGATCACGACTTCCGCTAAAACTGACGTAGAGGCCTTCGAGCTGCTGCTCGGTCTCGGCATGCCGTTCGCCCAGGAGGGTCGTCCCGGACAAGCCGAGCGCGAAGCCGAAGAACGAGAGGCCGAAGAGGAGCAGCGCAAGGAGGAGGCCCGCCAGAAGGCTGAAGTCGAGCAGGCGGCCCTCGAGCAGCTGAAAGAGGAGAACCCGGAGGCATACGCCAAGCCGGAAGGCGAAGGCGACGCTGCCGAGGGCGGAGACAAAGAGGCCGCTGATGCGGCCGAGGAGAGTTCTGAGAATGGCTAAGACGTCGATGAAGGTGAAGCAGGCGCGGAAACCGAAGTTCAAATCGCGCGGCTACAACCGCTGCCGCCGCTGCGGACGCCCGCGGGCTTACTTCCGCAAATTCGGCCTCTGCCGGATCTGCCTCCGCGACGCCGCGCACGAGGGGTACATCCCCGGCATGACCAAGTCGAGCTGGTAGGACGAGAAGATGCTGACCGACCCGATCGCCGATTACCTGACCCGGATCCGCAACGCGATCAGCGCGGGCCACGACGAGGTGGAGATCCCCTACTCGGGCCTCAAGCTGGAGATGTCCCGCATCCTCAAGGAGCAGGGCTACATCAAGGACTTCAGCCGCAAACCGGCCGCCGTTGGTGAGGCGATCAACGTCGAGCTGAAGTACACCGAGGATCGCCAGCCGGTGATCTTCGGAATCGAACGGGTCTCCCGGCCGGGCCGCCGCCGCTACGTCGATCACACCACCATCCCCCGCGTTCAGGGCGGGACCGGCACTGCGATCGTGAGCACCTCGGTCGGCGTGATGACCGGCCACGAAGCGCGCTCGAGGGGCGTTGGCGGCGAGGTAGTCGCCTACGTCTGGTGAGGTTGGATCGATGAGCAGAATCGGAAGAAAGCCCGTTCCCGTTCCCGACGCCGTCTCGGTCGAGATCGGCGCCGGCGACATCGCCGTCAAAGGTCCGAAGGGCGAGCTGAGGCAGGCCTTCTCAGCTGAGATGACCGTGAAGCAGGAGGACGGCGCTCTCACCGTCGCCCGCCCGACCAACCGCGGCGAGCACCGAGCCCTGCACGGGCTCACCAGGAGCCTTATCGCGAACATGGTCGAGGGCGTCACCGACGGCTTCGAGAAGCGCCTGGAGATCCAGGGAGTCGGCTATCGGGCGGCGCTGAAAGGCAGGAAACTCGAGCTGGCGCTGGGCTATTCGCACCCGGTCGCGATCGAGGCGCCGGAGGGCGTCGACTTCGACGTCCCGCAGCCGACCGAAGTGATCGTCAGGGGCATCGACAAGCAGCTCGTCGGGCAGGTCGCGGCGGACATCCGCAAGCGGCGCCCGCCGGAGCCCTACAAGGGAAAGGGCATCCGCTACAAGGACGAGCAGGTTCTGCGGAAGGTGGGTAAGCGAGCATGACGGTGCTTACGAACCGCCAGCGGCGGCTCAAACGACGCCGCCGGGTCCGCGCCCGGATTCAGGGCACGGCGGAGCGGCCGCGGCTCTCGGTTTACCGCTCGAACAAGGGGGTCTTCGCCCAGCTGGTCGACGACACCAAGGGCCACACGGTGGCTGCGGTCAACTGGATCGAGCCGGAGCTGCGTGAGCTTGGAGCGAGCGAGCAGGCGAAGCGGGCCGGCGAACTGCTGGCCGAGCGCGCCAAGGGCGCCGGCGTCGAGAGCTGCGTCTTCGACCGCGGCGGCTACCAGTACCACGGCCGCGTCAAGGCGCTGGCCGAGGGCGCGCGAGAGGGGGGCCTGGCCTTCTAGGTCCGTAGTTTCGCTACGGTGGGCCGCTGCTTATGAAGGGCATGAACACGCAAAACGTCGAAACGGTCAGCCCCCGCGGGCTGGACCTGCAGGAGCGGGTGATCGAGATCAACCGCGTCGCCAAGGTGGTCAAGGGCGGCCGTCGCTTCTCGTTCACCGCCCTGGTCGCCGTCGGCGACGAGGAGGGTGTGGTCGGGATCGGCTACGGCAAGGCCCGCGAGGTCCCGCTGGCGATCCAGAAGGGCGTCGAGGACGCCCGCAAGAACCTGATCCGGGTGCCCAAATACGGGAACACCATCACCCACCGCATCATCGGCCGCTTCGGGGCCGGGCACGTCGTCCTGCGCCCGGCCAGTCCCGGTACCGGCGTCATCGCCGGCGGCGGCGTCCGCGCGGTGCTCGAGCTCGGCGGCGTCCGCGACGTCCTCACCAAGAGCATCGGCACCCAGAACCCGATCAACCTGGTCAAGGCGACGATGGACGGGCTCGTTCGGTTGCGCCGGCCGGAGGAGGTTGCTGAGCTGCGCGGACTGACGATCAGCCAGGTACTCGGACTTGACGGCAATGGACGCAGCGCCGAGGCCGCGGGTCCTGTCGACGCAGGGGACCCACCGTCTCCTGCAGAGCAGGAGACGGTCGCCCCTACGACGCCACCCGCGGCAGAGGCCGGGTCGGCAGACGCCGAGCCCTCCGAGGAGGCAGCTGAAGCCGCGGCCGCGGAGGGTGCCGAGGCCGAGAAGCAGGAGGCCGGGTCGTGAGCACGGTGAAGGTTTCGCAGGTTCGGTCGGCTAACGGGACCAACCCGAAGCAGAAAGCGACGCTGAAGGCGCTGAAGCTGGGGCGGATCGGTCGGTCGGCGGAGTTGAAGGACTCCGAGCAGTTGCAGGGGCAGCTGCGGGTCGTCTCGCACCTGGTGGAGGTTGACGGTGGCTGAGAAAGCTCCGAAAAAAACCGAAAAAGAGACCTCGCGCGCCGAGGAGATCGGCCTCCACAACCTGAAGCCGAAGCCGGGATCGAAACGGCCGCGCAAGCGGATCGGCCGCGGTGAGGGCAGCGGCCTCGGCAAGACCTCGGGCCGCGGCCACAAGGGCGCCGGCTCGCGCTCGGGCAGGAAGCGCAAGGCTGGCTACGAGGGCGGGCAGAACCCGATCCACATGCGGATGCGAAAGCTGCGCGGTCCGCACATGAAGAAGTCGATGCCTTTCGAGAACTTCCGCACCAGGACCCAGCCAATCAACCTCTCTGACCTCGAGGAGCGCTTCGAGAGCGGCGCCGAGGTCACTCCCGAGAGCCTGAAGCAGAAGGGTCTGGCCAAGCGCAAGGACCCGATCAAGGTTCTCGCCCGGGGCGAGATCAAGAAAAAGCTCGCGGTTCACGCGCACGCGTTCAGCGCGGCTGCCAAAGGAAAGATAGAGGCGGCCGGCGGTTCCTGTCACACTCTGGAGCCGTAATGCTCAGGACCATTCTCAACGCGTTCAGCGTTGCCGACATCCGCAAGAAACTTGCGTTCACGGCGGCGATGCTGGCCCTGTACCGCCTTGGCGCCTACATCCCGGCCCCCGGCGTCAACGTCGACGCGGTCAAGGAAATCCAGAACAACTTCGGCGGCTCCGGCGTCCTCGGCTTCCTCAACCTCTTCTCCGGTGGCAGCCTCTCGCGGCTCAGCCTCTTCGCACTGGGGATCATGCCCTACATCACGGCTTCGATCATCCTGCAGCTGCTGACCGTAGTCGTGCCCTCGCTCGAGCGCCTGCAAAAAGAGGGTGAAGTCGGCCAGCAGAAAATCACCCAGTACACGCGCTACCTGACCGTCGGCCTCGCCTTCGCCCAGTCGCTCGGCTACGTCTTTCTCTTCCGCTCGTTCGGCAACGAAGCCGGCGCCAGCGTGGTCGGGACCTTGACCCCGCCGAAGCTCTTCCTGATCGTCATCTGCCTCACCGCCGGCTGCACCCTGCTGATGTGGCTGGGCGAGCTGATCACCCAGCGGGGCATCGGCAACGGCATCTCGCTGATGATCTTCGCCTCGATCGCCTCCTCGATCCCGACCGGGATCACCAAGTGGTGGGACAACCCCGACCAGGTCTTCGTGGTGATGATGCCCTTCATCGCGCTGGCAGTCATCGTCGCGATCGTTTTCGTCCAGGAGGGCCAGCGGCGGATCCCGGTCCAATACGCGAAACGGATGGTCGGGCGCAAAATGACCTCAGGCGGCTCGACCTACCTGCCGCTGCGGGTCAACATGGCGGGGGTCATCCCGGTCATCTTCGCCGCCTCGATCATGGCTTTCCCCTCGACCGTCGGCCAGATGCTCAACACCAACAGCGCCCTCGACTTCGCCGCCTTCTTTGGACCCAACACGTGGGCCTATGTGATCGGCGAGATCTTCTTCATCATCGTCTTCACCTACTTCTACACCGCCGTCACCTTCAACCCGGTCGACCAGGCGGACAACCTGAAGAAATACGGCGGCTTCATCCCCGGCGTCCGCCCAGGGCGGCCGACGGCCGAGTACCTGGACCGGATCCTCTCCCGCCTCACCTTCCCCGGTGCCCTTTACCTCGGCGCGGTGGCGGCGCTGCCGACCATCCTGATCAGCCAGACCTCGGCCAACTTCTACTTCGGCGGCACCTCGATCCTGATCGTGATCGGCGTCGCGCTGGACACGGTCAAGCAGCTGGAGGCTCAGTTGATGATGCGCAATTACGAGGGCTTCCTCAAATAGGTTGAGAGCCCTGCAGAGCGGCGCATCCCGGGTCCTCGGTCGTCTCCTCGGGTCACGCACTAGAGTGCGCTCCCCTCGTCGACTTCCCTGCGTCCCCCGACCTGCTTGCTTTTCGGACTCTCATCCCTATTTGAGAAGGTGATCTCCAGATGCCTGAGCTGAACCTCGTACTCATAGGTCCTCCCGGTTCCGGCAAGGGAACTCAGGGGGAGCGGCTCAACGAAGATCTGCGGCTTCCGTACTACGCGACCGGGGACATCCTCAGGGGCGCGGTGCGGGAGGAAACCGAGCTGGGGCGGACGGCGAAGCAGTACATGGACCGGGGGGACCTGGTTCCGGACGAGGTGATCGTCGGGGTGATCGCCGAGCGGATCGACTCCAGCGAGGCCCTCGACGGCTTCATCCTCGATGGATTCCCCCGCACCACGCCCCAAGCCGAGGCGCTCGACGCGAAGCTCGGCGAGCTGGGCCGGGGGGTGACGGCGGTGCTCCTGATCGACGTCTCCGACGAGGAGGTCGCGCGTCGGCTCGGCGGCCGCCGCACCTGCACCGCCAACGGCCACGTCTTCCACGTCGAGTTCGACCCACCGAAGCGGGACGGTGTCTGCGACGTCGACGGTTCCGAGCTGATCGTCCGCGACGACGACAAGCCGGAGGTGATCCGCAAGCGGCTCCAGACCTACCACGAGAAGACCGAACCGCTGGTCAGCTACTACGACCAGCGCAGCGTCCTGCGCCGGATCGCCGGCGAGGCGCCGCCGGAAGAGGTGACGGAGGAGGTCCGCCGGACCCTCGCGACGCTGCGGATGGAGCAGGACGAGACGGTCTGAGGCGCTCGCGCAGCCCGCTTGGCGAGATCACTAGCGTGTACCGGATGATCATCAAGAAGACGCCGGAGGAGGTCGAGAAGATGGCCGCCTCGGGGGAGATCCTCGTTCGCTGCCTGAAGATGCTCGCCTCAAAGTCGCGGGCCGGCGTCACCACCGGGGAGCTCGACGCGGCCGCCGAGAAGTTCATCCGCTCGCAGGGTGCCGAGCCGGCGTTCAAGGGCTATCGCGGCTTCCCCGGCTCGATCTGCGCCTCGCCGAACTCGATGGTCGTGCACGGGATTCCCGGCGATTACGAGCTGAAGCGCGGCGACATCCTCTCGATTGACGTCGGCGTGATCAAGGACGGCTGGGTCTCCGACGCGGCGATGACGGTGGCGGTCGGGCCGGCCAGCCCGGAGGCGCAGAAGCTCCTCGACGTCACCACGGCCTCGCTCTTCGCCGGCGTCGCGCAGGTGCGGCCGGGCAACCATCTCGGCGACGTCTCCGCCGCGATCCAGCGAGCTGTCGAGATCGAGGGCCTCTCGATCATCCGGACCCTGGTCGGTCACGGGATTGGCCGCGACATGCACGAGGAACCGCAGGTGCCGAATTTCGGCGAGCCCGGCAAGGGACCGGAGCTGGAGGAGGGCATGGTGCTGGCGATCGAGCCGATGGTCAACGCCGGCGGGCCGCTGGTGCGGATGGGCGACGACGGCTGGTCGGTCTTCTCCGAAGACGGCTCGCTCGCCGCCCACTTCGAGTTCACCGTCGCGGTGACCCCCGAGGGCCCCCGCATCCTCACCCCCTGGCACGAGGCGGATTAGGGCCGCGGCGGTTGCTGTGCCCAGGCGAAGCTACAGCTTCGCATACAAGTTGTTTCAGAGTTCTTTGTCCGAGGTGTATTCTCGTGCGTCTTGCTCTGGGACGATCTCGATATGGAGCTGGAGGGAAAAGTTCGAAGGCCGGATGATGACCGCAGCCAAGAGGCATCAATTTGAACTTGACGGCATCCGGCGCGTATCCGCTCAGATGACGGATGAGCACGTGAAGGTCATCCGGGCCGCTGGGGAGGACATACAGCGGGGGTTCGCCAAAGTTGAGGATCAGATTGACGAAAATCGCGCTGAGACGCGCGCTCAGACCAAAGCACTCCTGAAAATGCTCGACCGACTACCGTCGGACTAGGCGCCGATCTCGACTTCTTCGATCTGGGTCCCAGCGAGTGGGTTCGCCTCACCGGAGATCAGCTTGCGGTGGGCGATCCAACCCTGGAAGTTGCCGCTCCACTCGCCCCGCTCGAGCTCGCTCGGGGTCATCGGCCGCGCCACATGCTCCATCGGCGACATGTGGCCGCTTTCCAGCAGCCGGTCGTAGAGGGCGACGTCGGCGGAGAGGTCGCGGCTGCCGGCATGGGTCAGGTAGCTGACCCTGGCGCAGCGGCCGATCGAGATCTTTGCCAGCTCCTCGATGGAAGAGGCCTCCTCGCGCTCGGCTTCGCCGACCAGCGGCAGGTGCCATTCGTCGGGGTCGAGGCGGGTGGGGACCGAGCGCGCGAGCGCCTCGCGCATCTTCGTCGCGATCAGCCTGATCTCCGGCTGGGCGTCTGGGTGGCAGCGGAGGTTGAAGAAGTTCTCCCAGCCGGTCGAGGAGACGATCACGGTGTGCCACATGAACGGCTCCAGGAGGCGATTGGCAACCTGCTTGTGGACGTTCAACCAATCGGCCGGCGGTTCCTTCAGCGAGCCCTCGGCCGCCGCCAAGCACTCGTGCAGGCCCTCGAAGCCGGCGGCAGTCTCGGGGCTGGCGATCAGCCCGAGCACGTGCCGGACCGCGTCGTCGCGGGCCCGCAGCCACTCCGCTTCGGCGGCGTCCCGCTCCGCTCCGCCCAGCGCCGGGCCCGCCTGCATGCCCGGCTTGTTGGAGCCGAACTCGATCGGCACGTAGGGGTCGTCGAGGACGCGCCGCAGCTGCTTGGCGACCGGAATCGCCCGCGAGCTGGCGGAGTTGCGGGAGAAGACCCGGTGGGTGTTGAACTCGGCGAGGACGAAGCGGGGGAAGGTGGCCTCGAGCGTGCTCAGCCGGTGGCCGGCGGGAGAGACCGAATCGGCGAGGACCTTCGCTTCGAAACCCATCGCCGGACACTCTGGCACGGCTCTCCGACAGAATCCAACCCGTGGAAGCCGAGGTCTTTGCGGAAGTCGACCGCTTCGTCGGGGAGACGATCGTGGCCGAGGACGAGGCGCTGCGGCAGGCCGTGGCGGCGGCCGAAGCGGCGGGTCTCCCCTCGATCCAGGTCTCGCCCCCGCAGGGCAAGCTGCTGCAGCTGCTGGTTCGCCTGGTCGGGGCGAGGAAGATCCTCGAGTTCGGAACGCTGGGTGGCTACAGCGCGATCCTGATGGCGCGGGCGCTGCCCGCGGAGGGGCGGCTGATCACGCTGGAGGCGAAGCCCGAGTACGCGGAGGTGGCGCGGCGGAGCATCGAGCGGGCCGGCCTCGCCGATCGGATCGAGATCCGCGTCGGCTCCGCCCTGGAGGCCCTGCCGGCGCTGGAGGAGCAGGGGATGGGCCCCTTCGACCTCGTCTTCATCGACGCCGACAAGGTCAACACCCCCGACTACTTCTCCTGGGCCCTCGAGCGCACCCGTCCCGGCGGCCTGATCGTCGCCGACAACGTCGTCCGCAAAGGCACCCTCGCCGACGGCGGCGACGCTGACGAGGCGACCAAGGCCCAGCGGCGCCTGCACGAGATGCTCGCCGAGGATTCCCGGGTCAGCGCCACCACGATCCAGACCGTCGGCGTCAAGGGCTACGACGGCTTTCTGATCGGCCTCGTCGAGGGCGCCTGACCTGGCCTCCCCGAAGCCCCGCCCCTGCTATCTTTCTCCGTCGGCCTAATTGGCCGGTTGGTTGATCCTGCCGTCCGATTCATGGGGCGTGCAGGAATCCTGTTGTCGATACGAGATCCGGAGCAATGAAGGTCCGAGCTTCCGTCAAGCCGATGTGCGAGAAGTGCAAGGTAATCCGCCGAAATCGGGCGGTGCTGGTGATCTGCCAGAACCCGCGCCATAAGCAGAGGCAGGGCTGATGGCGCGCATCGCGGGAGTCAACATTCCGGTCAACAAACGGGCCGAAATCGGGCTCACCTACATCTTCGGGATCGGCCGCTCGACGGCCCAACGGATCCTCAAGGAGGCCGGCGTCGACGCTGACACTTCCGTCAAGGATCTGACCGAGGACGAGGTGATGAAACTTCGCGAGGCGGTCGAGAACCGCGAGGTCGAGGGCGACCTCCGGCGCGAGCGCTCCCAGAACGTCAAACGGCTGATGGAGATCGGCTCCTACCGCGGTCTCCGCCACCGCCGCGGCCTGCCGGTCCGGGGTCAGCGGACGAAGACCAACGCGCGTGGCCGCAAGGGTCCGCGGCGCCTCAGCGTCGCCGGTAAGCGCAAGGTCTAGGCAGCTGGATGGCTGAGAAAAAACCCGCAAAAGGGCGAACCCGCCGCCGCGTCAAAAAGAACGTCGCCTACGGGCAGGCCCACATCAAGACCTCCTTCAACAACACGATCGTCACCCTCACCGATACCGACGGCAACGTGATCGCCTGGGAGTCGGCCGGCTCGGCCGGGTTCAAAGGCTCGCGCAAGTCGACCCCCTTCGCCGCTCAGGTGACCGCCGACGCGGCGGCCAAAAAGGGCATGGAACACGGCCTCGAAAGGGTCGAAGTCTTCGCCAAGGGCGCCGGCTCGGGCCGCGAGACCGCGATCCGGTCGCTGCAGGCCGCCGGGCTCGACGTGACCACGGTCAAGGACGTCTCGCCGCAGGCCCACAACGGCTGCCGCCCGAAGAAGCGGAGGCGCGTGTAATGGCTCGCGACACCGCGCCGCAGTGCAAGCAGTGCCGCCGCGAGGGGCAGAAACTCTTCCTCAAGGGGGAGCGCTGCTTCACCGACAAGTGTGGGGTCGAGCGCCGCTCCTACCCGCCAGGTGAGCACGGCCGCGGCCGCCTGCGCCAGTCCGAGTACCGGGTTCAGCTGCGCGAGAAGCAGAAGACCCGCCGCTACTACCAGGTCCTGGAGAAACAGTTCCGCGCCTACTACGAAAAGGCCGCCCGTCAGGACGGCGTCACCGGCGAGAACCTGCTGCGGCTGCTCGAGTCCCGCTTCGACAACGTGCTCGTCCGCCTTGGCTTTGCCGCCTCGCGGCGCCAGGCGCGGCAGCTGATCACCCACGGCCACTGGCAGATCAACGGCCGCCGGGTCAATATTCCCTCTTACCAAGTACGTCCCGAGGACATCATCTCGATCAAGGCCGGGTCGAACGCTACCGACACGATCCGCCGGGCCACCGAACTCGTTTCGACGGTTCCGGCCTGGCTGCAGGCCGATCACGATGCCCTCACCGCCAAGGTCCTGCGCTACCCCGAGCGCTCCGAGATCTCGGCGCCGGTTCAGGAGCAGCTGATCGTCGAGCTGTACTCCAAGTAGTCCGGACACCCGATTTCAGAACCAGCAACGCAAGGAACTCATGACCACTGATTTCCAGGTCCCCCGCATTACCGCCGAGAAAGTCGATGACCGCCGCGGCACGTTCACCATCGAGCCGCTGGACAAGGGCTTCGGCTACACGTTCGGCAACAGCCTCCGCCGCGTCCTGCTCTCCTCGCTGGGCGGCGCCGCCATCACCAGCGTACGCATCGAGGGTGTCGCGCACGAGTTCTCCACCGTGCCCGGCGTCAAAGAGGACGTCACCGACATCGTCCTCAACCTCAAGGATCTCGTCGTCCGCATGCACACCGATGCCGACGAGGTCGAGGCGCCACTGGTCGCCACCGGGCCCGGCGAGGTCAAGGCGAAGGACATCGACCTGCCCTCCGGCGTCGAGATCCTCAACCCCGAGGCGCCGATCGCGACGCTCGAGAAAAAAACCAAACTCGAGGTCTACCTGACGATCGGCCGCGGCCGCGGCTACTCGCCCGCCGAAGAGAACAAGTCGGACGAGCAGCCGATCGGCGTGATCCCGATCGACTCGATCTTCTCGCCGATCCGGCGCGCCTCCTACTCGGTTGCCGCCGCCCGTGTCGGCCAGCGGACCGACTTCGACAAACTCACCCTCGACCTCGAAACCGACGGGTCGATCGAGCCCGGAGCGGCCCTTCGCGAGGCCTCCGAGATCCTGATCAAGAGCCTGGCGATCTTCACCGACGCCGACCGGGTCGAAGAACTGACCGCGCGCGAGCCGGTCCCCGCAGTCGCCAGCGACGGCTTCTCGCCCGGGGGGGATAACGGCGCCGCCGCCGCCAACGGGCTCGACGAGATCCTGATCGAGGAGCTCGAACTCGGGGTCCGCTCCTACAACTGCCTCAAGCGCGCCGGCGTGCAGACCGTCGGCGACCTCGTCCGCAAATCGCGGGCGGAACTGAACGCGATCCCGAACTTCGGTCAGAAGTCGATCGAGGAAGTGATCGAGACCCTGCACTCCCGCGGCCTCGACCTGCAGGCGGACTAGGGAGCAGGGGAGAGGACGGAGCAGGGGCGATGCGGCACAAAAAGAAGCGCAACAAGCTGAGTCGTGACGCCGCCCACCGTGCATCCCTGCTCTCGAACCTCTCCAAGCAGCTGATCGAGCACGAGCGGATCCAGACCAGCCAGGCCAAGGCCAAGGCGGTGAAGCCCGAGGTGGAGAAACTGATCACGCTCGCCAAACGCGGGGACCTGCACGCGCGCCGGCAGGCGCTGGCGACCCTCCACAACGACAAGTTCATCGTCCACAAGCTGTTCGACGAGGTGGCGCCGCGCTACGCGACGCGGCCCGGCGGGTACACCCGCATCGTCAAGCTGGGCCCTCGGCGGAGCGACTCCACCGAGATGGTCTATCTCGAGTTGGTCTAGGTCAGGGGCGAGGGTCGGGGGCGGAGGGGCCTCCCCAGACACATCTCGCTATGGCTCGATGTTGAGTGTCTGGGGAGACCCCTCCGCCCCCACCCGTCATTCGTAGGAGACCGACTTTAGGTACAAGCCGTGAGGGGGGGCCGTATCTCCAGCCTCGGTTCTAGGAGCTCCACCTAGAAGCTGGATGAAGCTCTCTACGCTGCGGCGACCCGAGGCTGCTTCCAGCTGGGTGCCGACCAGGACTCTCACCATGTTGCGCATGAAGGCGTCAGCGGTGATGTGGAAGGTGAGGATGTCGGCGTCGGACTCCCAGGAGGCGGCGAGGATGTTGCGGTTGAAGTGGACGTGGTCGGTCTGAGTGGGGGTGAAGGCGGTGAAGTCGTGGCTGCCGGGGAGGGCGGCGGCGCAGGCGTCCAGCGCTTCGCGGTCGAATCGGTGGGGCCACCAGAGCGCCTTGCCCTGCTCGAAGGGACTCGGCACCGAGCGGGCGAGGAGGCGGTAGCGGTAGCTGCGGGACCTGGCATCTCGGCGGGCGTCGAAGCCGTCGGCGACCATAGTCGCGGCGGTGATGGCTACGTCGTCAGGCGCTAAGCCGTTGAGGCGGCGCATCAGGTCCTCCGGGACCTCGGCGCTCGTCTCGAAGCTCGCCACCTGCCCCAGCGCGTGGACGCCGGTGTCGGTGCGCCCGGCCACCGTCAGCTCGACCGGCTCACGCAGCGCGGTCGCCAGCGCCGTCTCTAGCTCGCCCTGAACCGTACGCAGCCCCGGCTGCTGGGCCCAGCCGCGGAAGCCGGCGCCGTGGTATTCGATCTCGAGCCTGACGGTGGGCACGGCAGCAGTATCCCGTCCTTTGGCGGGCACCGGGCCGTCGCGACCCCCACCTAGAATCGGGTTGGTGCGCATCCTCCTCACCAACGACGACGGCATCTCGGCCCCCGGCCTGCAGGCCGCCCGCCGCGCCCTGGTCGAGCTCGACGACGTCGAGGTCGACGTCATCGCCCCCGACTCCAACCGCAGCGCCACCGCTCGCAGCATCACCACCCGCTCGCCGCTCAGCGTCGAGGAGGTCACCTTCGAGGACGGCCGCCTCGGTTATGCCACCGACGGCACCCCGGTCGACTGCGTCCGCTTTGCCGAGCTCGGGCTGGTCGGCGGCCGCCCGGACCTGATCGTCTCCGGGATCAACCACGGCGCCAATCTCGGCGACGACATCACCTACTCGGGCACGGTGGCGGCGGCGCTGGAGGGCATCGTCCTCGGCATACCCGCGATCGCTGTCTCCCAGCAGTCCTCAGCCGGCGGCCTCGGCTACGTCAGCGGCCGGTTCGACTTCACCGTGGCCGGTCCCTTCACCGCCCAGCTGGTCTCCCGGCTGCGCGAGGAGTCGATGCCGGAGGCGACCCTGATCAACGTCAACTGCCCCTCCTGCCAGCCGCAGGGGATCGAGGTGACGAAGCTCGGCAAGCGGATCTACAACGACGAGCTGAAGCTGGTCGACGAGAAGGACGGCCGCCGCCACTACGAGATCTACGGCTGGCAGCCGGGCTACGAGGAGATCGAGGGGACCGACCTCAACGCGGTCGCCCAAGGCCGCATCGCGGTCACCCCGATCCACTTCGACCTCACCGACCACGGCGGCCTCGAGCACCTGCGCGGCTGGGGCTTTGAGGAGATGCTGGCCGCGAGCGCAGCGACGGCGTGAGCACCGCGCCCGCGCAGCGCGCCGAGGAGCTGCGGGAGCTTCTCGGCCGCCACAACCACCTCTACTACGTCCTCGACGAACCGGAGATCGGCGACGACGCCTACGACGCCCTGCTCGACGAGCTGCGGGCGATCGAGGCCGAGCACCCGGAGCTGCGCGCGCCGGACTCGCCCACGCAGCGGGTGGGCGCGCCGCCGCTCTCGCACTTCGAGCAGGTCGAGCACCTGGAGGCGATGCTCTCGCTCGGCAACGCCCGCAACGAGGAGGAGCTGCGGGCCTGGGAGGTCCGCATCGCCAACTACCTCAAACGGCTCGACATCAGCGCCGCGGAGTTCAGCTACACGACCGAGCCGAAGATCGACGGCCTCGCGGTCACCCTCACCTACGAGGACGGAGTGCTGGTCCGCGGCGCCACCCGCGGCGACGGCCGGGTGGGCGAGGACGTGACCCAGAACCTGCGCACGATCCGCTCGGTGCCGCTGCGGATCAAGGGGCCTGCTCCCGAGCTGATCGAAGTCCGTGGCGAGGTCTACCTGCCGATCGCCGCCTTCAAAGCCCTGAACGAGCGCCGCGCCGAGGCCGGCGAACCCACCTTCGCCAACCCGCGCAACTCGGCCGCCGGCTCGATCCGCCAGCTCGACCCCGCGCTCGCCGCCGAACGGCCGCTCTCGACCTGGTTCTACGGGATCGGTGAGGTGCGCGGGCTCGACCTCCCGACCCACATGGCCGAGGTCGAATGGCTGCGCGAGAAGGGATTCAAGGTCAATCCCGACACCGACCATCACCAGGGCGTCGAGGGCGTGGTCGGGCGCTGCCACTGGTGGGAGGAGCAGCGCGACGAGCTCGATTACGAGATCGACGGGGTCGTCGTCAAGGTCGACGAGAAGGCGCTCTGGCGCGAGCTCGGCGTGGTCGGGCGCGAGCCGCGCTGGGCGATCGCCTGGAAGTTTCCGCCGACGACGGCGACGACGCAGCTGAAGCGAGTCGTCTGGAACGTCGGCCGCACCGGGCATCTGGTCCCCTTCGCAATGCTGGAGCCGGTCCACGTCGGCGGCGTCACCGTCACCACCGCCACCCTCCACAACGAGGAGGACCTGGCGCGCAAGGGCGTGCGCGAGGGCGACGAGGTGGTGGTGATGCGGGCCGGCGACGTGATCCCGCAGGTGGTCTCGCCGAAGCTTCCGCGGAAACACAAGGGGGCCCGCAAGCCGAAGCCGCCGCCGGCCTGCCCTGCCTGCGGCACCGAGACGGTCAAACCCGAGGATTCGGTCTTCACGATCTGCCCCAACCGCCGCGGCTGTCCCGGTCAGTCCTTTCAGCACGTCAAACACTTCGTCAGCAAGGGCGCGATGGACATCGACGGGTTCGGCGAAAAGCAGGCCTCGCGCTTTCTCCAGGAGGGCCTGATCGTGGACGTCGCCGACATCTACGACCTCACCGAAGAGCAGTTGGTGGCACTCGAGCGCTTCGCCGAGACCTCGGCCAGGAACCTGCTGGCGGCGATCGACGGCTCGCGGCGGCGGCCCTTCAAACGGGTCCTCTACGCGCTGGGGCTGCCGGGAGTCGGGTTCGTCACCGCCGAGGCCCTGGCCGACCACTTCGGCTCGATCGACGCCCTCCACGAGGCCGACCCCGAGGCGATCGAGGAGGTCGAGGGGGTGGGGCCGATCATGGCGGTCCAGATCAACGAGTCGCTGACCGATGACGCGACCTGGGCGCTGGTCGAGAAGCTGCGCGAAAAGGGGCTGCGGCTGGAGGCGGGCGCCTCAGAGCGCCGCGCCGTCGGCGGTCCGCTCGAAGGCAAGACCGTCGTCCTCACCGGGACGCTGCCGGAGCTGACCCGGGAGGAGGCGGCGGCGCTGGTCAAGTCGGCCGGCGGCAAGGTGACCAACTCCGTCTCGAAGAAAACCGACTACGTGGTCGCCGGCGAGAGCCCCGGCTCGAAGCTCGCCAAGGCAGAGAAGTTCGGCACCGAGGTTCTCGACGAAGACGGTCTGCTGGCGCTGGTTTCTCGGTAGGGAGGGGCCGGCCCTCCTCCTCCGGAATTGACCGCGCCTCGCTTCGCTCGCAGCGAACATGCTGCGCGGCCTTCGGCCGCGCAAGAACGATTGGATATCGCCGAACATTCCTCCGGAGGAGTGCCGGCCCCTCTACCGCCGCGCTTCGAGTGTCAGTAACCGGCGACAGCGGCGGCGATTCGGTCCTGGTCGAGGTGGGCGAGACCGAGGTCGCCGACGCCGTTCATCAGCACCGAGAAGGCCATGATCCGGCCGCTCTTGTTGAAGCAGTAACCGGAGAGGTTGCTGACGCCGGTGATGGTCCCGGTCTTGGTCCGGCAGCGCCCGTAGGCGGCGGTGCCGTGCATACGATCGGCGACGGTGCCCTCGTGCCCGGTGAGCGCCAGGTCCTGCACGAAGTCGTCGCCGGCCGGATCCTGGCGCATCGCCAGCAGCAGGCTCACGACCTGGCGCGGGCTGGCGCGGTTGGAGCGGGTGAGGCCGGAGCCGTCCACCGCGTGGACGCCGGAGCCGTGGGAGCGGGCGAAAGCCTCGATCACTTCGGCTCCCGCCGCGGTGGTGCCGGTTCCCCCGAGCCTCGCGCCGAGCAGCTTGATCAGCATCTCGGCGAAGAAGTTGTCCGACCAGACGTCGGTGGTGTCGACGATCCGGTCGAGGGTGGGGGAGCGGACCGCCGCCACCCGTTCGGCGTCGGCCGGCACCGGGCGCAGCGCCACCTGCGAGGGTACGTCGACGCCCGCCCGCTGCAGCGAGCGCGCCAACCTGGAGGCGGCAAGCTTCGCCGGGTCGGAGGCGAAGCCGCTGGAGCTGGTCGAGCCGCGGAAGCCGGAGTTGAAGGCGAGGCCGGAGAGGGGGCCGATGTAGGAGCTGGTCGCATAGCCGGAGTCGGCGACGCCGCGCAGGCGGTCGAAGATCGAGTCGTCGGCGTAGAGGCGACCGGTCACCGAGGTGATCCCGGCGGCCCTGATCTGGGGCGTCAGCGCGAAGAGGTTGGTCCCGAGCCCGGCCAGGTAGCCGTTGTAGAAGCTCGGCGTTCCGAGGGCGGGATCGCCGCCGCCCTGCAGGTAGAGGCTGCCGTGGAGGACTCCGTCGGCGTCGATACCGCCGTCGCGGAGGACCTTCGTCGGGATCCGGGTTTCCGGGCCCAGGCGCGAGAGCACGGTGGACGTGGTGAACAGCTTCATGTTGGAGGCGAGCAAGCGGGGGCGGCCAGGGGCGCCGGCGCAGACGGTTGCGCCCGTTTCGGCGTCCACGACGAGCAGTCCGCTGGCGCTGCCGCCGCCCTGGTGCAGCCAGGCGCGCATCTGGTCGCAGCTCGCGCTCGCCCGGGCGGCGCCGCCGAAGAGCCCGAGCAGTGCCAAAACTGCGGCTGCGGCCAGGATCGGGCTGCGTCTCATCGTCCCCTTCAACACGAGCAGACGGGAAGGTAGCGGCCCGCTCCGACCCACCGACCGCCCCGAGGCGACCTGCAGCCCTGGAATACTGCATGGTCTGATGGCGAAAGTCGTAGACATCGAGTCCAAAGCGAGGGGCCGCCGCTCGCCCCGTCGTAAAAAGCCATCGAAGACCGCTCTGGTGCTCGGCGGCGGGGGCTTCACCGGAGGCGTCTACGAGATCGGCGCGCTGCGCGCCCTCGACCTGCTGGCGGTCAACAGCGCCGTCAACAACTTCGACGTCTACGTCGGCACCAGCGCCGGCTCCTTCGTCGCCGCGATGCTCGCCAACGGGATCACGCCCGACGAGATGATGCAGGTGATCAACTCCCGCGTCCCGTCGGACCTCGCGGACCTCGACCTCGACCGCGTCCTGAAGCCGAACTACCTCGGCTTCCTCAGCAAGGCCGCGGCTCTGCCGCTGCGAACCGTCCAGCTCCTGGGCCGGCTCGCCCAGCTCGGCGAGTTCTCGCTGATGGACATCGGCGTCGGCCTGGCCGAGGCGCTGCCGACCGGCCTCTACTCCGGCGCCGGTCTCTCCGACTACGTCGAGGAAGCGCTCAGCGCCGAGGGCCGCGTCAACGACTTCCGATTGCTCGACAACGAGCTTTACCTGGCGGCGACCGACCTCGACACCTGCGAGCGGATCGTCTTCGGCGAGGACGGCTGGAGCGACGTGCCGATCTCCAAAGCCGTCGAGTGCTCGACCTGCCTGCCGCTCGTCTACAAGCCGGTCGACCTGAAAGGGCGCCAGTTCGTCGACGGCGGCATCCGCTCGACCACCAACGTCGACATCGCGGTCGAGAAGGGCGCCAAGCTGATCGTCGTCGTCAACCCCCTCGTCCCCTACGTCAACGACTTCGAGAAGACGATTCCGACCGTGTTCGGTCGCCGCGTCCGCCGCGTCTCGGACATGGGCCTGCCGGCGATCGCGAACCAGACCTTCCGCCTGATCGCCCACCAGCGCCTGCACCAGGCGGTCCAGCAGTGGCAGGAGAAGTACCCCGGCGTCGACATCATCCTGCTCGAGCCCGAGCCCACCGACGAGCTGATGTTCGGGACGCCGATCATGGACTACTCGCGGCGCCTGCAGATCGCCAAGCACGGCTTCGAAACCGTCACCGCCGCCCTCGCCAAGAACTACGACGACTACCACGAGATCGCCGAGCGCCATGGCCT
The DNA here is from genome assembly GCA_045805725.1 of Solirubrobacterales bacterium. Taxonomy (GTDB): domain Bacteria; phylum Actinomycetota; class Thermoleophilia; order Solirubrobacterales; family 70-9; genus VAYN01. The sequence goes on along the minus strand of JBJMKQ010000101.1, from coordinate 76,185 downwards.
CGAGATCTCCGAGCGCCGCCTCCGGCGGGTGGTCGAACAAGCTTCCGACGAGGAGCCCGAGCAAAACTCCGCCTGGCGCCGCGTCCTCGAGCAGACGACCTCGGTGCTGCTGCGGCAGAGCGGCGAGGCTTCCTAGCTCCTCTGGCGTTGGGAGGGGCCGGTGGGGGTCGCTCGGAGCACCTCCGCCGCGAGCATCGTCTCTGGGCTGACGCCTCAAGGGCTGGTGGCGCGGCTCCATGCTGAGTACCGAGCGACCCCCACCGGCCCCTCCCAGCGGCTCGAAAAGCGAAGCACAGCTACCCGAGCGGTGAGAAGCCCCACCTCTCAGGTGAAGATAGGCGCCATCTTCGTCCAGATGAAGCCGTCACGAGGGGCTGGGGGTGCCCCTTCTGGGTACTCAGCATGAGGAGGGCCACCAACTCCCGAGGCGTCAGCCACAAGACGATCCACCCGATGAGGTGCTCCCAGAAGGGGCACCCCCAGCCCCTCGCGCATTGCCACACGGACGAAGCTACGCCGCGTAGAGCTGCTCGATCTCGTCCTCGTGCTTCTGGGCGACGACGGCGCGCTTGACCTTCAGGGTCGGGGTGAGCTCGCCTGATTCCTGGGAGAGGTCGTGGGGGAGGATGGCGATCTTCTTCACCTGCTCGACGCGGGCGAAGTTCTGGTTGATCTTCTCGACGTGGGCCTCGATCGCGGCTCTGACATCGGGGTTTGAGGCAAGCTGGGCCGGGTCCTCGGGCAGGTCGTGCTCCTTGGCGTAGGTGACGGCCTCTTCGGGGTCGAGGGTGATGAGGGCCACCAGGTAGGGGCGGCGGTCGCCGACGACGACGCACTGGGAGACCAGCGGGTGCTGCTTGATTTCAGCCTCGAGGTTGGCGGGGGTGATGTTCTTGCCGCCGGCGGTGATGATGATGTCCTTTTTGCGGCCGGTGATCTTGATGAAGCCGTCGGGCTCGATCTCGCCGATGTCGCCGGTGTGGAGCCAGCCGTCGACGATCGTCTCCGCGGTCGCCTCGGGGTTCTTGTGGTACCCCTGGAAGACGTTGGGACCCTTGACGAGGATCTCGCCGTCATCGGCGATCCTCACCTCGCAGCCGGGGAAGGGTTTGCCGATCGTCCCCACCTTGAAGTCCTCGGGGGTGGAGATCGTCGCCGCGGTCGAGGTCTCGGTCATCCCCCAACCCTCGAGCACGAGCACCCCGGCGGCGTCGAAGAAGCGGAGGATCTCCGGGTTGATCGGAGCAGCGCCGGAGACGGCGAGGCGAATCCTGCCGCCGAAGAGGTTGCGGATTTTCGATAGGACCTGCTTGTCGGCGAAGGCGTACTGGCGCTGCAGCAGGAAACCCGGTCTGCGCCCACCCCGTTCGGCCTCCCGCGTCCTCGCCCCGACCTTGATCGCCCACTGGAAGATCGCCTTCTTGAGGCCGCCCTCCTTCTCGATGCCGCTGGTCGCGGCGGTGTAGATCTTCTCGAAGATGCGCGGGACCGACGGGAAGTAGGTCGGCTTCAGTTCGGCCAGGTTCGGGAGGATCTTCAGCGGGTCCCGCTCCCAGTAGGCGAGGGTGGTGCCGAGGTCGAAGGTGCCGAACTGGATCAGCAGCGCGAAGGAGTGGGCGAGCGGCAGGTAGAGGTAGGCGAGATCCTCGTCCTCGATGACGCTGACGTCGTTGACCATGTCCAGCATCGCCCGGTAGTTGCCGTGGCTGATCACGCAGCCCTTCGGCGGCCCGGTGGTGCCGGAGGTGTAGATGAAGGTGCAGACGTCGTCAGGCCCGACGGCCGAGTAGAGGGCCTCCCAGGCGGTCGCGGCGGCGCCGGCGCCCCTGGCGCTGAGGTCCTCCATCGAGACCGCGTCCTCGGCGCTGCCGGTCATCAGGACGATCTGCTCCAGCTGCGGCAGCTGGTCGCGGACCGCCCGCACCTTCGCCAGCTGTTCGGCGTCCTCGACGACGACCACCTTCGAGTCCGAGTTCTCGAGCACGTAGCGGCACTCCTCGGCCGAGTTGGTCTGGTAGATCGGGACCACGGTGGCGCCGATCGACAGCGCCGCGAAGTCGAAGTAGGTCCACTCCGGCCGGGTGTTGCCGAGGATCGAGACCCGGTCCCCCTTCTGCACGCCGAGCTCGACCAGGCCCATCGCCAGCGGCCGCACGACCTCCCGCACCTGCTCGAAGGTGCGGCTGACCCACTGCTCGCCCTCCTTGTACTTGACCGCGACGTTCTGCCCGTACAGCTCTGCCGCGCGCGGCAGCAGGTCGGCGATCGTCTGCGAGTGGGTACCTCTCCCCGGCATCTGCCGGGGGAGTCTAAATCAGTGCTGGCGCCGGAGCGGAGGTGAGGTCGCCTTGACCCCGGCGCTGGTGCGAACCGAGGTTTCGAACAGCGTCCGGTCGATGCGGCCGTGATAGATCGGGACCCCCATCTCGACGCACTTGCCGATCACCTCCTGCCGCTCCATCTGCAGCTGGTCGGCGAGCTCGGCGGGCGTGAGGTGATGGGCCATCGGTGACCTCCCGGTCGTTGATAGTGGGTAGCGTCCATATTCATCTCCCGGCCGCCGGGTGTCAACCGCCCGAACTGCGCACCCTGCGGGATCTGCCGTGAGCCCGGGCCGGCGATAATGGAGGCGAATGTCCTCTGAAGTTGCCGCCAAGCCGCTGCCCCGCCGGGGCAGGTTCCTCGTCGCTGCGCTGCTCGCCGCCGCCCTCTTCGGGCTCGGCTACACGATCGTCAACCTCTCGACCCAGAAGCCGGACAGGGGGATCGTCCGGGTCCAGGGCATCGCCGAAGCCCAGGAACTGTTCGGCGGCGTCCCACAGGAAGGGGATCGGCTGGGCTCGAACGACGCCCCGGTGACGATCCAGGTCTTCAACGACATCCAGTGCTCGAGCTGCCGCGACGATTTCCTCGGCACGATCCCGGGGTTGATGGAAAAGTACGTTCGCCCCGGCGACGTGAAGTTCCTCTGGCGCCACTACTCGAACGCCGAAACTCCGCAGGAGCTCGGCTTCTACGCCGCCGAGGCGGCCGCCGACCAGGGCTACGGCTGGCAATACATCTACCTCTTCTTCCGCAGCCAGGAAGAAGCGAAGCGGTTCGCCAGCGAACGCTCCTTCCCCGAATTCGCCAAGTCGATCGCCGGCGGCGTCGAGGAACTCGACATCGAAGAATGGGAACGGGACATCGAAGAGAACGGCGGCTCGGACGGGACGATCCAGAAGCGGCTCGAAGGCTACGAGGAGCTCGGCCGCAAGCTGGGGATTCGGATCGGACAGGGGATGCTCGTCAGCGGCCCGAACGGGACCGAAACGCTGCAGGAAGGACCCTCGCTGGCGGAAGTCGAAAGGGCGATCGCCGAAGTCGAATAGCGCCGCCGGCTTCTGTCACAGCCGGGCGTGGCGAAAGCCGCTGGGGCCTAGGCGACGCGCCGCAGGCGCGCCCGCTGGGCGATCACGTCCCGCCACTCGGAGTCGACGATGTGGGCCGGTGCGGTGGTGGCCAGCCAGTCGCCGAGGATCGTCGCCACCCCCTCCGGGTCTTCGAGGTTCGGGAAGTGGGCGGCGCGCGGGAGGGTCTCGAAGCGGCAGTTGGGGATCGAGTGCTGGGCCTCCAGCCCATGCGCGAGCGGAATCGTGCGGTCGCGCTCGCCCCAGGCGATCAAGGTGGGCATCTCGCCGAGCAGGTAGAGGCGGTCGCGGGCGCTGACCCGCTGGCCCTGGACGTCGATCACCGAGCGCAGCGTCTGCAGGAAGGCGCGGCGGGAGCCGGCATCCTGCAGGGGCCCGAGCGCCCGGGCCACCGCGGCCAGGTAAACGCCGGTGGAGTTGCCGCGAGCGCGCAGCCGCGCTCCCGCGGCGGCGAGGGCGCCGACGACGCGCGGCTGCGCGGCCAGCCGCAGGAGCCCGGACGAGCCCGGCAGCGCCGCCCCCCGCAGCAGCGGGCTGACGCCGTCGCCGAGGCCCCCGCTGGAGATCAGCGCCAACCGCTCGGTGCGCTGCGGGAACTGGTAGAAGAACTGCATTGCGACGCCGCCGCCGAGCGAGTGGCCGACGATCGTCGCCCGCTCGACCCCAATCGTCGTCAGCAGGTCGCGGATCGCCGCGGCATGGGCGCCCAGCGAGTAGTCCCCCCGCGGCGTCGCCGCGTCGCCGTGCCCGATCAGGTCCGGCGCGATCACCCGGTAGGAGCCGGCCAGCCGCGCCGCCACCTGCTCCCAGTGCCGGGAGGAGTTGATCATCCCGTGGATCAGGACCACGTTTGGCCCGCTGCCGGCGACCCGGTAGACGGCGCGGTGCCCGTGCAGGATTGCCTCATGGACCTCGAAGGCGGGGGAGCCGTCCATCGGGAAGACCCTAACGGCTGCTGTGCCCGTCAGCCGTCGCGCAGGGTGAAGTCGAAGGGGATCTCCCTCGAGGCGGGATCGATGCGGTACTTGTCCGGGGAATGGCGGTCGTAGGCGCGGGTGGGAAAGTTGATCAACCGGCACGGAGACTCGCCGACGTTCTGGTCTGCGTGCCAGACCCCGCAGGGGATCCGGAGAAATCCAGGCGCCTCGTCGCTGAACTGGAACTCCGCGAAGCGCCGGAAGGACGGGGAGTCGGGGCGACCGTCGTAGAGCACCACGCGCAGGCTTCCGGAGAGCACCGCGTAGCGATCCGCCTGCAACTTGTGCATCCCCCAGCCCTTGATGCGGCCCGGGGCTACCGTGATCGCGTAGGAGTAGACCACCGGCTCCTCCCAGAAGGGATCATCGAAGTTGATCAGCTCGATCAGGCTGCCGCGGTGGTCGGCATGCACCAGGGCCGGTTTGGCCACGACCCCGTCCAGGGACGGCAGCCTATGACCTGAGACGGTGACGGTGGCGCCGTCTCTCACGCCTGGCGGGATCACCTCCAGGTCCGGGCCGGATGCCTCTCCAGGCGGCTGCTCGGTGGACATGTACCGCATGGTATGAAACCGCCATGGCAGTCGAATTCACGGTCGGAATCCCCACTCATGACCGCCGTGAGACGGTGCTGCTGGCGGTGGACAGCGCGCTTCAGCAGAGCCGGCCACCGGTGCGGATCTATGTGATCGCCGACGGCTGTAGCGACGGCACTCAGGAGGCGGTTCGGAGCCTCGGCGAGAATCGGGTCGAGGTGCTCGATCGTCCCAAGGCACCCGGCCACGGCTACGCCCACCGCAACGAGGTACTGGAGCGCGCGAAGGGAGGTGTCGTCGCCTGGCTCTCCGACGACGACCTCTGGATGCCCGATCATCTCGAGCGTGTCGGTGAGCTGTTCGACGCGGATGCTGCTGACATCGTCAACGCGATGTCCTGCCGAGTGGGCGAGGACGGGACCATCGTGCCCTTCGGCGCCCACTGGCGAGCGCCGACCTACCGCGAGAGGTTCCTCGAGACGGAAAACCGGACGCCGTCGAGCGCGGTCAGCCACCGTGTCGATGCCGCGCTCGCGGCCGGCGGATGGCCGACCGATCTCGATCGCGCCGGCGATTGGGACCTCTGGAAGCGGATGGTGCGAGCGGGCGCCCGCAGCGAGATGGTGTTGACGCCGACGGTGCTGTTCTTCAACGCCTGGGAGCGGCAGCAGAGCTGGCCCGACCGCGTCGCCCAGAACGCCTGCTTCCTCGCCCGCCTGCGCGACCCATCGCAGCTTGCCCACCTGCGCGCGGAGATGGCGTTCGCCTGCGCGGCCGCCACCCATGCGGATGAAACGGCGCTGACCGAAGCCCACGAGCGCGAGGCGTCGCGGGAGGGAAAGCTGGTCGAGATCGATGCGGAGCGCAACCGCCTGGCGGCGGAGATCATCGAGGCCAACGCCGAGCGCAACCGCCTGGCCGGGGAAATTCAGGAGATCACCTCGAGCGAGTGGTGGCGCCTGCGCCGCCCGTTCGAGCCGGTGCTGCGGCTGAGGAGAGTAATGCGCCGACGACTCCGGCAGTGGTTCGAATGAGTGTCTGCTGATCGGGCGCCGACGGGATCCTGGCGAGATTTGGGCACCGCGGAGGAACCAAACAATCTCCCGCAGGCACTTGACCAACCCTGACGGCTTTAACTAGCGTGGAAGGGGATCGTCCAAGGCCGCGGAGCGGCGAGAGAGTGGGTAAGCCGATGAGTGAGCGGCGGAAGCGGATCGTCGGGAGCATCCTGGTGTCTGGGGCGGTGGCCCTGATCGCCGCCCTCGCCCTCGCCGCCACGAGCGGGGCACAGCCAAAGCGCCACCACCGCAAGCACCGCGTCTGCAGGGTGGTGAAGGTGCGCGGCAAGCGGCATCGCGTCCATCGCGCGCGGATCTGCGCGACGCGCAAGCCGATCGGGACGCGGAGCGTCGACGTCCACCACAAGAGCGGCGGCTTCCCACGGGTCCTGCCTCCGGTGACCGAGGAGGACGAGGGCGAGGAGCCGAAGCTGCCGGTCGGGCCCTATCGCCCGCCGCGCCAGCCCGCCACCCAGGTTTCGCTTGGGCGAGCCCCGGCGGCTCCTCCTCCCGCGGCGGCCCGCGCCGTTGCCGGCGCCTCTGGGATCGCCGTGACCAGCTTCTCCACCCAGCTGCTGTCAACGAGTTTTCCGGCGAGCGTCTGGAACGAAACCGGCGTTCAGGCTGCGCAGGAGCCGAGCGTCGCGGCGGTGGGTCGCCTGGTGATGTACACGCTGAACTGGTCAGCCGGCTATTCGCGCGACGGCGGCCAGACCTTCACCGAAATCGACCCGGCCACGACCTTTCCCTCCGAACCCGGTGGATTCTGCTGTGACCAGGTCGTGATGTACGACCCGCAGGCGAAGCGCTTCATCTGGGTCCTGCAGTACATCGGCGAAGGTGGCGAGAACGTGATCCGCGTCGCCTGGACGAGCCCCGCGAACCTGGTGCGATTCGGGGCCGGCGCCTGGTCCTGGTTCGACCTGCCCTCGCGCGGCATCGTCGGCAAGGGCTTCTACCTCGACCAGCCCAAGCTCGGGCTGACGCCCCGCTACCTCTACATGAACATCAACCAGGGCGACAAGGACGGCGTTCACAAGACGGCGGTGGTGCGGATTCCGCGCGCCGCCTTCGCCGGCACGATCGGCATGGGATACGGCTATGCGCTGCTCTCGCCCTGGTCCCTGCGAGTGGCGCAGAACGTCAGTGGACCCACCGAGTACTTCGTCGGCCACAAGAACACCAGCACCCTGCGCGTCGCCTCGATCGACGACGACGCCAACTACCTGCTCGTGCAGGACATCAAGGACCAGACGATCGCCGATCGAGACTGGTCGATGACGACGCCGGGCGGGGACGATCTGCTCAACAGGCAGTCGGTATCGCAGGGCACCCAGATCAGCGGGGTGACGCAGGACGGCGAAGGGAACCTCTGGGCGGCGTGGTCGGAAGGCCGCGACATCCGCAAGGACGGAAGGGAATTCACCCCCAGCGGCGCCCCCACCCAGCCGCACATCGCCGTTGTCGCGCTTTCGGTGAAGCACCCGAAGACGGGGCCGCCGCCGGTGATCGCGCTGAAGAGCCACTGGGCCTACTGGAACGTCAACTACGCCCTCGCCATGCCCGACCTGGCGACGACGGCAAGCGGCGACGTCGCGTTCGTCTACGACTGGGGCGGAGGAACGCGGTACCTCAACCATGCGGTTGGCTTCGTCAACGGCGGCTTCAGTAGCGTCACGGTCGCCGAAAGCACCGCGGACCCGACCCAGAAGGGAAACCCGGCCGGTGACTACCAGACTGTCCGTCCGCTCGCTCCACCCTACGGCGACTGCCTCTACGCGGCCGGCGTGGTCAACGGGACGGGGAAGGTGGGCTCCGCGACGCTGACGCTCTTCTCGCGCAGTGGCGTCAACTGCCGGTTCAAGGCGTTGCCCGTGCAGCCGCCACCGCCGACCACGATCAAACCGCCGACGGTCCAAGCCGCAACCTCGCTCGCGCTCAACTGCCCCGGCCAGGTCCCGGCCGGCCAGCCGTACGAAATCGGCGGCTTCCTCAACCCCGCCCTGGTGGGACTCCCCATCTCAATCGCCTACACCTCCTCGAGCGGTGGCTCCCCGGCTGCGCACACGGTGAGTACCGGGACCTACGGCCATTTCGCCGACACCGCCCCGCCCGGGCCGGCGGGAACCGAGACGGTTGACGCGAAGTTCGCCGGCAACGCCGATTACGGGCCGTCGGAGGCGATCTGCCACGTCGCCATCGAACCCGTATTCGAATAGCGCAGGGCCTGCCTGCGCAGGCAGGCCCTGAGTGGGCGGGTGCCGAATTTCGCAATTCGGGTTGCCCGAACCTGACCGACCGGCGTAGGGTCCAATGGCCCAGCCCGTCGGAGATCGGAGACAACAATGCTCAGTAGCCTGAACCCACGCCGCTCGCCCGGCACCGTGATCGCTGTGATCGCTCTCGTTGCGGCGCTCGGTGGGACCGCGATCGCCGCCGCGGGACTCACCGGCAAGCAGAAGAAGCAGGTGGGCAAGATCGCCACCAAGGTCTTCAACAAGAGGATCGGCGGTGCCTCCGTTTCCAACGCGAACACCGCGAATAGCGCGAACACGGCGAATAGCGCGAACACGGCGAAATCCGCCAACACCGCCAACACGGCGAAAACCGCGACCCTGGCGGCCAACGCAACCCATGCCGACACCGCGACCAATGCCGAGAAATTGGGCGGCGTTCCGGCCTCTCAGTACCAGCATGTGCTGCAGTCGAGCTGCCCGAAAAACGGGGCCTACGAGGCGATTGGATCGGACGGCGCCGCCGCCTGCATCATCCCCGTGACTCCGATCGTCAACACCCCCGTCGCTGGCGAAAACTTCGCGACGGCCCTTCCGGGCGGACTGCAGCTGCTGACCATCTGCCATGACGGCGGCCAGGTGAAAATGGCCTTCCAGAACCTCAGCGGGTCGGCCGCGACGCTCAACTGGTTCTACAGCACCGGGGCGAGCACGTCGGCCTCTGGAGTAAATGTCGGCGCGGGCAGCGAACAACAGTTCCCGTTCTCGGGCGCGCGGATCGAGGGCCAGTTCATCTGGTCGGTGGGCGGCCAGGTGGTGACCGTCAACCTTCACGCCTTCGACGGGACGTCGTTCTGCGAGGTCCGAGGAACCGCGGAGACCGCCACGAGTTAGCGCTGAAGCGCTTCCGGCTTTGGCCCCAATCCGGTCGGGGTCAAGGCCGGCGCCGACCCGCCGCATCTCGCTAGTCGCTTTCCTGCTCCTGTCTCATCGGGGCGCCCGGATTTGAACCGGGGACCTCACCGACCCGAACGGTGCGCGCTACCAGGCTGCGCCACGCCCCGAGAGGGCTGATTATCTCAGAGGGGGGAAGCGGGCCGCGGGGAGGGGTCGCGGCCGCTACTTTGGGCGGGGATGGGGGTCCTTGCAGAGACGATGGCGCGCAGGCTGATCCCTCTCCTGGCTCTGGTGCTGCTGGCAGCGATGCCGGCGCCCGCACACGCCTACCTGCCGCCGGGCTTCATCGGCGTCTCACCGCAGAACTCCGGCACCGCCGAGGACTACGAACTGATGGCGCAGGCGGGCATCCACAGCGTCCGCTTCCCGCTCTACTGGTCGCAGGTCGAGCCGGAGAACCCGGCCTTCACGGAGCGCAACTGGGCCCCGTTTGACCGCGAAGTGCGGCTGGCGGCCGAAGCCGGCCTCGAAATCCTCCCCTTCATCACCTCGACGCCGAAATGGGTGGCGCCGCTGGGGATCGACCTGCCGGTAGCCAATCCGTGGCAGCGCCGGGCCTGGGGCTCCTTCGTTCGGGCGGCGGTCGACCGCTACGGCCCCGGCGGCAGCTTCTGGCGCGAAGAAGTCGAACTGCCCTACCTGCCGGCGCGCCGCTGGGAGGTCTGGAACGAGGAGAACATCGTCACCTTCGCGACCAAACCCGAACCGGCGCGGTTCGCGACCCTGATCAGGATCGCCGGCCGGATCATCCACCGCGAAGCACCGGGTTCGAAGGTGATCCTCGGCGGCCTCTTCGGCCGGCCGCTGCAGATTCCCCCCAACGTCGCCTCCGGCGACTTCCTCTCGCGCTTCTACCGGGCTCGCAACGTCAAGAGGTACTTCGACGGGGTCGGGCTGCACCCGTACGTCGCCGACGCGCGGGCGATGGGGACGCAGCTGGCCAACCTGCGGCGAATCATGCGCCGCCATCGCGACGGCATCACGCCGCTGTACGTGACCGAGCTCGGGTGGGGGTCGGAAAGCGGCCCGACCCGCTGGCAGCGCGGCCTCCGGGGCCAGGCCTACCAGCTCTCGAAGAGCTTCTCGATGCTCTCGGCGAACCGGCTGCGCTGGCGGGTCGGCGGCGTCTGGTGGTTCACCTGGTCCGACGAGGGCGGCAGCTGCGTCTTCTGCCACTCGGCCGGATTGCTGACCGCGAAGCGCGAAGCGAAGCCCTCCTGGTACCGGTTCAACGAATGGACCGGCGGCGATGCCGAGACGGTGCCCAGGTTGGGCGGCGACAGGTCCCAGCAGGGCGAAGAACCACCCAAGCAGGGCGAAGAAGTCGCGCCGGAATAGCTAGGCTCCGGCTCGGACTTCAACCGAGCAAAGGAGCAGTTGCGATGGCTTTCTCCGTACCCGACCTGCCGTACCCCTACGACGCGCTCGAGCCTCACATCGACGAGGAAACGATGCGCATCCACCACGACAAACACCACCAGGCGTACGTCGACAAAGCCAACGCCGCCCTCGAGGGGACCGACTGGGCCGACCGCGAGGTCCAGGACATCCTCCGCAACCTCTCGGCGCTGCCCGGCGACAAGCAGGCGGCGGTACGCAACAACGCCGGCGGCCACTACAACCACACGCTCTTCTGGCAGATGATGGGTCCCGACGGCGGCGGCGAGCCGAGCGGCGAGCTGGCTTCGGCGATCGGCGACACCTTCGGCTCCCTCGACTCGTTCAAAGAGGAGTTCAAAAACGCCGGCATCGCCCGCTTCGGCTCCGGCTGGGCCTGGCTGGTCAAGGACTCCTCCGGGTTGGCGGTCATCTCCACCCCCAACCAGGACTCGCCGATCTCCGACGGCACCACGCCGCTGCTCGGCGTCGACGTCTGGGAGCACGCCTACTACCTGAAGTACCAGAACAAGCGCCCGGAATACCTTGACGCCTTCTGGAACGTCGTCAACTGGGACTACGTCGCGGAGAGGTTCGCCTCGTAGCTGGGATCTGAGGCTGCGGGAACCTCGCTCATCGCGTGCTCGGCGAGGGCGGCGATCGTCAGGCTGGGGTTGACGCCGACGTTCGCCGGCACCGCCGAGCCGTCGCAGACGAGCAGGTTCTCGTAGCCGAAGACCCGCTGGCGGGCGTCGACGACGCCGTCCTCGGGGCCGTGGCCGATCACCGCGCCGCCGAGGATGTGGGCGGTGCTGGGGACGTTGAAGAGAGCCTCGGTGACGGAGCTCTGGGCGAGGCCGCCGGTGCGCTCGGCGAGCCATTCGGCGGCGTCGTTGGCGCCCGGGATGAAGGTCGGGTTCGGCTTCTCGGGGTCCTGTTCGGTCTGCAGCCAGACATTGCCCGAGCGTTTCAGCCGCGGGCGCAGCGCGATCGCGTTGTCGAGCGTCTGCATCACCAGGAGGATGATCGTGCGGCGCGACCACCCCTTCGGCCAAAGCACCTGGGCGAAGCGAAGCGGGTGGCGGAGGATCTGGCCGAGCAGCTTCAGCGGTCGGGTGACCCGGGTGCCGTCGCCGACCAGCAGGGTGTAGAGGAGGCCCATCGAGTCGCCCGCCTTGCCGTAGCTGACCGTCTCGATGTGGGTGTCAGGATCGGGGTAGATGCTGCCGCTGATCGCGACCCGCTTGGTCAGGTCGTCGGGATAGTCCTCGGGGACGGTGACGGCGAGGATCATCTCGCTGTTGGTGCGGACCAGCTCGCCGAGGCGGCTGGAGATGCGCGGCAGGGCGCCACCGAGGCGGCAGCGCTGCAGCAGCTTGTTGGTGCCGAGGGCGCCGGCGGCGATGACGACGCCGCGGGCGGTGATCGTGTTGCGGCCGCGGCCGGGGATCATCCCCGAGCGTTCGCCGCCGACCGCATAACCGTCGCTGCCGTCCTCTGCGCCGAGCGGGTGGATCTCGGTCACGGTGCGGTCGGGGATCACCTCGACCCCCAGCTGTTCGGCCAGGTAGAGGTAGTTCTTGACCAGCGTGTTCTTGGCGCCGTGCGGGCAGCCGACCATGCAGCGACCGCAGAAGCTGCAACCGGTGCGGTCTGGGCCCTCACCGCCGAAGTAGGGGTCGGCGACCGTCTTGCCGGGCTCTCCGAAGAAGATCCCGACCGGGGTCTTCCGGTAGGTGTCGCCGACGCCGATGTGCTCGCCGTACTCGCGCAGGAGGTCGTCGGCGGCGTCGTCGCTGCCGACGTCGACGACCCCCAGCATCCGCTGCGCCTCGGCGTAGTGCGGAGCCAGCTCGCGCTCCCAGTCGGCGAGGTCTGCCCACTGCGGGTCCCCGAAGAACTTCGCGGGGGGCACGTAGAGCGTGTTGGCGTAGCCGAGGCTGCCGCCGCCGACCCCGCAGCCGCTGACCACGGAGACGTCCTTGAAGGTGGAGAGGCGGAAGATGCCGCGCAGGCCCAGGCGCGGGGCCCAGAAGTAGCGGCGGATGTCCCAGGTCGACTTCGGGAAGTCCTTGTCGGTGAAGCGCTTGCCGCACTCCAGGACCGCGACCGTGTAGCCCTTTTCGGCCAGCCGCAGGGCCGACACCGAGCCCCCGAACCCGGAGCCGACGATCACCCAGTCGTAGTCGTACTGGCCCATCAGCCAGTCAAGCCTACCGGCGGCTCAGGCCTCGCCGGGCTCGAGCGGGCGAAAATCGGTGGTGCGGGCGCCGCAGACCGGGCAGAACCAGTCTTTGGGGATGTCCTCGAAGGCGGTGCCGGGGGGGATGCCGCCGTCGGGATCGCCGATCGCGGGGTCGTAGATGAACCCGCAGCTCTCGCAGATCCAGAGCGTGGCGTCCTTGGTCTCCGTGGTCATGGCCTTGATGTTAGGGACCGGCTATTTGCCGAAGCTGACCTGCGGGGTGGCGCGATCGGCCTCGTCGATCTCGAAGTACTCGCGGGGGGTGAAGCCGCCTTGGTTGGCGATGATCGAGCCCGGGAACTGCTGGATCGAGGTGTTGTAGGACTGCACGTTGGAGTTGTAGATCCGCCGCGAGGCCTGGATCTCGTCCTCGAGCTCGGAGAGGTTGCGGCTCAGCTGCTGGAAGTTCTCGGTCGCCCGCAGGGTCGGGTAGTTCTCGGCGACGGCTTTGACGTCGGCCAGCGCCTGGGTCAACTGCTGCTCTGCTTTGGCGGTCTCCTCGACCCCCTGCGCCTGCATCGCCGCGGCCCGCGCCTGGGTCGTTTTCTCGAAGGTCGCGCTCTCGTGCTCGGCGTAGCCTTTGACCGTCTCGACCAGGTTGGGGACGAGGTCGTGGCGCCGTTTCAGCTGCACGTCGATCCCGCTCCAGGACTCGTCGACGCGGTTGCGGGAAGCGATGATCGAGTTGCGCTTCCCGACGTAGTAGAGGACCGCGAGGATGAGGATCGCGACGACGACGATGATGACGATGGTCATAGAGGCTCCTGTTGGGGGACCGGGCTCGAGAGCATCCTAACGCCGCGGCGTTCGTCCCTTCATGAGCTATTCCGCGGAAAGGACGAACGCCGCGAGAGGGTGGCGCCGCGCCGGGGCCGTAGGATCGCCGCGTGGGCGCGAAGCAGGAAGCGCAGGAATGGGGGGAGATGGTGCGGCGCTACGGCGAGCGCAACGGGCTCGCCTACGAGCCGGTGGGCGGGATCAACCCCAAGGATGGGCCGGTCGCCCTCTGCGTCGGCGGCGTCAACCGGCTGACCGGGCAGCTCGCAGAGGGCTTCTGGGGCTCCTCCTGCGACGCTGACGAAAAGGAGGTCGGTGGCTTCTTCCGCAGAGGGCTGGTGCCGACTGCGGTGCTCGCCAAGGCGCACATGCCCGACCTCGCGGAGGTGGTGCCGGCCTTCAACGTCGAGTCGATCGAGGGGCACGAGGTCGTCACCCAGCGATTCCAGCGCAAGGTCGAGTTCGAGTCGATCGACTTCAACAAGCGCTTTCTGGCGACGGTGCCGAAGGAGTACGACCCGGTCTCCCTGCGCGAGCTGTTCAGCCCCGGCTTCCTCGGCTGGGTGACGACGATCACCGGCGAGATCGACTTCGGCGTCAACGACCGCCAGCTCTGGTTCCTCTGGCGGCTGGGCGAGCGCAGCGAGGCGGAGCTGAAAGCGGCGCTGAAGAACGCCGGCCAGCTGTTCCGGCGGCTGCAGGCGGAGATGGAGGAGAGCGGCATCCACACCTACCCGCCGGGACCCTGGCACGCGGGCCTGGAGCCCTTCCCGGCCTGAACCGAACCCCCCTGAACCGCATCAAATTGTGGTCCTCAGAGGACCACAATTTGATGCGGTTCGATCAGGCGGGGTAGTCGGGGTCGCCCGGCAGGACGACCCGGGGTTCGAGGCCGTCCTCGATCACCTTCGGCAGGATCGGCTCGACCATCCGCGCCCGGTGGGCGGCGAGCGCCTCCTCGGCGGTGCCGAACTCGGCAAGCCAGCCGAGCTGGGTGCGGGTGGGGAAGGAGAGGACGAGGTCACCGGCCTCCTGGGCCTCGAGCGCGACGGCTGGCTCGAACCAGCGCGCCTCGGTGGTCTCGACGCCGTCCGGTTGCGGCGGCGTGTGGGCTGGGGCCAGGGCGAGGAAGAACCAAGCGTCGAAGCGGGTGGCGATCAGCTCCGGCGTGATCCAGCGAGTGAAGGGCACGAGCTCCTCTCCGGCGGGCAGCTCGATCCCCGCCTCCTCGGCGAGCTCGCGAATCGCGCAGGCGCGGAGGCCGGCTTCCTCGGCGCCATCGACCGCATCAACCGAGCCGCCCGGGAAGACCCAGACCCCGGGCATGAAACTTGCCTCCTCGCTGCGCCGCAGCAATAGCACCTCGAGCGCCCGCTGGGAGTGCCTGCCGCCGCGCCGCAGCAGCACGATCGAGGCTGCCGGCCGCGGCGTCGACGGCGGTCCAAAGTTTGGCATCTCCGCGGGGCCCCGTCGTCGCTCCTCCATCGCGTCAGCCTAAGGGGTGTGGGGTTAGCTCCGACCCGCACAGGGCGTGGAGCTCAACGAACCCAGAATGGGAAGTCAGGTGAGGACGCGGCGGCGCTCGCGGCGCCCCCAGGGTGATTTCGGCAGAGCGTTTGACCGAGCGGTGGCGGAGCCGGAAGCTTCCGTTGAGATCTTCGGCCATCGGCGCCAAACCGGATGCCGACGATTCGGCGCTGCCGGCGGTAGTGTCGGGCGCGGCGGAATGCTCGAGCTGGGCTTGATCTGACCGAGACGCGCTTCGGCTTCCTCCGAACAGGCGTCGCTGGTGGGGGTGACCGCCACGTCGAGGTGAGTCTGGCTTTCGTTCGAGGCGACCACTCCCGTTGCGATGACGATCACGAGGATCGCCACCCGCCCGCCGGCAGCAGCAAGGCGCCGAAAGTCCGCCGGTCCTTTGTTCCGCATAGCGGTGAAAAGGGCAGGCGCACCTCTTTGGAGGAGGCGCGAACGCCGCGGGAATCCCGCGGCGGCGCGCTCGTCAAGCTCGGCGGCGAACTGTGGCCGGGGAGTGGGGCGCAGGGCTCGAAGGTCGGCGATCAACTCGTCGTCATGCGGTTCCATCGCAGGTCTCCCTCAGCTTGGTCATCGCTCGGTGCAGCTTGGTGCCGGCGTTCGCCGAGCATGGGCATTGGCGAGTCAACCCGGCCATAGCAAGGTTGGTTCGCCAAATGTCAGGCGGCTTGGGACAGCCCGACGGGTGCCGAGGCGACGGCGGCTCGGATCGAGTCATTTGCGATCGCAACCAGCTCGCGCAGCTCGTCCTTGGCCATCGAGAGGGGGGGCATGAGGACGACGGTGTTGCCGAGGGGGCGGATGAAGGCGCCGCGCTCGCGGGCCTCGACCGTCACCCGGTGGCCCATGCGCAGCGAGGCGTCGTGAGCGCCGAGGTCGATCCCGACCATGAAGCCCCGCTGGCGCACCTCGGCGACCTCGGGCATTGCGGCGACCTCGGCCAGCAGCTCTTCGAGCAGGGCGATCTTCGGCTGCAGGCGCTCGAGCGTCCGCTCCTGCTCGAAGACCTCGAGATTGGCGAGGGCGGCCGCGCAGGCGAGCGGGTTGCCGGTGTAGGTGTGGCCGTGGAAGAAGGTCTTGAACTCCTCGTAGTTGCCGAGGAAGCCCTCGTAGATCTCCTCCGTGGCCAGGGTCGCCGCCAGCGGCAGGTAGCCGCCGGTAATCCCCTTGGCCAGGCACATCAGGTCGGGCGCCACGCCCTCCTGTTCGCAGGCGAACATCGTCCCGGTGCGGCCGAAGCCGGTGGCTACCTCGTCGCAGATCAGCAGCGCCCCGTGGCGGTCGCAGAGCTCGCGGGCGGCGCGCAGGTAGCCCGGCGGCTGCAGGAGGATCCCCGCCGCCCCCTGGACGAGCGGCTCGACGATAACCGCGGCGACCTCATCTCCATGCTCGTCGAGCACCCGCTCGAGGTCCGCGGCATCGCCCGGCTCCGCGACGTGCGTCTCGAACAGCAGCGGCCGGTAGGTGGAGTGGAAGAGCTCGATGCCGCCGACGCTGACCGAGCCGATCGTGTCGCCGTGGTAGGCCTCGCGCAGCCGCACGAACCTCGTCCGCCGCGCATCCTCGTCGCCGCGCTGCTGCTGGTACTGGAAGGCGATCTTCAGCGCGATCTCGGCGGCGGTCGAACCCGAGTCGGAGTAGAAGACCCGGGCGAGGCCGGCGGGAGAGATCTCGACCAAGCGCGCCGCCAGCTCGGTCGCCCCTGGGTGGGAGAGGCCGAGCATCGTCGTGTGAGCGACCCGGTCGAGCTGCTCGCGGACGGCCCGGTCGATCGTCGGATGGCGGTGGCCGTGGACGTTGCACCAGAGCGCCGCGGTGCCGTCGAGGTAGCGCCGGCCCTCGGCGTCGAAGAGGTAGGAGCCCTCGCCGCGCTCGATCATCAGCGGCTCTTCCTCGCTCCAGCCCTGCTGCTGGGTAAACGGGTGCCAGACGTGGTCGCGATCGAGCTGCGCGTAATCCGGCTGCACGCGGCGCACGTTAGCCTCGGACTCGGCGGCAGCCGGCCGGCCGAAAATGCCGAGTTAGCGCGTTGCTAGCTTCGCGATGTGAAGCGGATCAACATCGCCTCCCCGCAGTTCTCCTATGACGGCAAGGATCCGGAGGGCTTCCGCAGTGGGCTGGCCCGCCTGGGCAAGCTGCTCGGCGGACCCGAGGAGTCGGGCATCAGCGTCTACGAGCTGCCGCCGGGGCAGGCGGTCTGCCCGTACCACTACGAGTGCGGCGAGGAGGAGTGGCTGCTGGTGCTGGCGGGAAATCCGACCCTGCGCGATCCGGCGGCATCGCAGCGGCTGGACCCCTGGGACGTCGTCTTCTTCCCAAAGGGTCCGCCAGGCGCCCACGGCATCCTCAACGAGACCGAGGAGACCGCCCGCGTCCTCATGTTCTCCACCGTCGTCCTCCCCACCGCCACCGTCTACCCCGACAGCGACAAGGTCGGGATCTGGACCGGCGACCCCGAAGCCGATGTGATCGTCCGCCGCGCGAGCAAGGTCGACTACTTCGACTGCGAGACCTGAGGTCATGGGCCGATGGGTCCCCCTCTCCAGACACATCTCGCTATGGCTCCATGTTGAGTGTCTGGAGGGGCCCCCAACGGCGCCAAACCCACGTGACATCGATCACACGGGCAACCATTGCCCAACCGCAATGGTTGCGTCCATGCAACTATTGTTCGTATGCACGCTACCGACGTAGAGGCAATCGAAGAGGCGACCCGCAGGGAGGTCGGCCCGGCTGAGAAGGAATCCGCGGCGCGGCTGACCGCGCTGATGCACCACATGTTCCTCTACGACCGCGGCAACCAGCTGCGGGTGATCGAGGAAACGGGTCTCTCGATGACCCAGTGCAAGGTGCTGCTGGAGCTGGGGGG
The DNA here is from genome assembly GCA_045805725.1 of Solirubrobacterales bacterium. Taxonomy (GTDB): domain Bacteria; phylum Actinomycetota; class Thermoleophilia; order Solirubrobacterales; family 70-9; genus VAYN01. Next base: position 58,209 of record JBJMKQ010000101.1, on the reverse strand, counting down.
CCTCGGCCAGGACGCCCAGGCGTGGCAGGTCAGCGACCTGGCCGAGCTGTTCGGCGTCTCGGTGCCCTCGATGAGCCGCGCGGTCGACGCGCTGGTGAAGGCGAAGCTGGCCAGCCGGGTTGAGGACCCGGACGACCGGCGGGTCCGCCAGGTGAAGATCACGGCGAAGGGCAAGAGGCTGGTCGCCACCCTGGTCACCGTCCGCCTCAGCGGCATCGAATCCTTCGTCGCGACCCTCAGCGCCGCCCAGCGCCGCATGCTCGACGCCGCGGTCGAGGCGCTGATGGACCGCGAAGACCTCGCCCAGACCTATGAGCGCCTGAGGGGAAGTGAACTCGCTTGACCCGTTACCGCCACCTGATCACCGACGAGAACCGCAAGTGGTGGACGCTCGGCGCGATGTGCTTCGCGCTGTTCATGATCATGCTCGACAACACGGTCGTGAACGTCGCCCTGCCCTCGATCCAGAAGGACCTGGGGGCGTCGATCAGCGGGCTGGAGTGGACGATCAACGGCTACACGCTCTCCTTCGCGGTGCTGCTGGCGACCGGCGGCCGCCTCGGCGACATTTTCGGCCGGCGGCGGATGTTCCTCTCCGGAGTGGTGATCTTCGCCCTCTCCTCGGCGACCGCGGGCTTTGCCGTGGACGAGACCGCGCTGGTGATCAGCCGGGTGGTCCAGGGCGTCGGCGCGGCGTTGATGATGCCGGGCACGCTCTCGATCATCACCGACGCCTTCCCCGCCCACGAGCGCGGCAAGGCGATGGGCACCTGGGCCGGGGTCTCGGCGCTGGCCTTGGCGATCGGGCCGGTGTTGGGCGGGTTCCTCACCGAGCACGTCAGTTGGCGGGCGATCTTCTACATCAACATCCCGGTCGCGATCGGAGCCGTGCTCGCGACCCTCTTCGCTGTGCGCGAGTCGCGTGACACCTCGGTCGGCCGCGATGTCGACTACGCCGGCGTGGCCGTGCTGACGGTCGGCCTGACCGCCCTCGTCCTCGCCCTCGTGGAGGGCAACGCCTGGGGCTGGGGCTCGCTGGAAATCATCGGCCTGCTCCTGGCCGCGGCCGCGGCCCTCCCCGCCTTCGTCTTCGTCGAGAACCGGGTGAAGGCGCCGATGGTGCAGTTCGACCTGCTCAGCGATCGCAACTTCCTGGGGGCCGTGGTGGTGGCGATGATCATCAGCTTCGCGATGCTGGGCGTCTTCTTCTTCCTCGCCCTCTACATGCAGGACATCCTCGGCTACTCGCCGCTGGAGGCGGGCGTGCGGTTCCTGCCCTCGACCCTGATGATCGTCGGCGTTGCCCCGGTCTCCGGCCGGCTCTCGGACCGCTTCGGGCCGCGCTGGCTGATCGCCGGGGGGCTGACGATCGTCGCCGCCTCGCTGTTCAGCTTCAGTCGCATCGCGGTCGATTCCGGCTACCTCGACCTATTGCCGGGATTCATGCTGCTGGGCATCGGGATCGCGATGACGATGTCGCCGATGACGAGCGCGGCGATGAACGCGGTGCCGGTGCAGAAAGCCGGCATCGCCTCGGGCGTCCTCTCGATGTTCCGCATGGTCGGCGGCAGCCTCGGCGTCGCCGTCACCGGTGCGATCTTCCAGGGCCTGGTCAGCTCCAGGCTCGACTCCCTGCTGAGCGGCAGCGGAGTCAGCGCCGCCCAGCGCGACGCCGTCTCCGAACAGCTCGGCGGCGGCTCGGTCGCCAAGGTGCCGGGGCTGGATCCGGCGCAGGCGAAGCAGGTGGCCACCGCCGGCAGCGAAGCCTTCGTCTACGCGCTCGGCCACGCGATGACCGTCTCCGGCTTCGTCGCCCTCCTCGGCGCGGCGGTCGGGGCCACGGCGATCCGGGCAAAAGCCAAAGGCCAGACCAGCATCGAGGCGGCGACCGCCGAGGCCAATCCCGGCGGCGAGGCCATCGCCGCCGGGGAGGCTCGGGAGGCCGCGCAGGTCGCCTAGGGGCCCACGGCCGACGGCACGAGATCCGGTTAGGTGGAACGCTCGTCGTCCCGTCGGCAGAGGAATCGAAGGGGCGGCCAGGATTCGGGGCGGCCGATGTCTACCGGAGGGAAGGTGAGGACGGGGACGCTCGCCAGGGAGGCGATCGTCTCGCGGTTGGAGAACTCGATCTTTGTGGGCTCCCGCGGCCACGGGTTGAGGACGACAGCCGTGACCGCGAGGCCGGCGGCGCGGGCCGATTGGAGCGTCAGCAGGGTGTGGTTGATCGTGCCGAGGCCGGGACCGGCGACGACCGCCAGCGGGTAGCCGAGGTCGACGGCGAGGTCGCGCACCAGGTAGGTCGGGGAGAGAGGCACCAGGAGGCCGCCAACCCCCTCGCAAACGAGGATGTCTGCGCCTGCGGCGGCGCCTGCGGCGACCTGCCTCAGCCGCTCCGGGTCGATCTCCTCGCCGGCCAGCGCCGCGGCCAGGTGAGGCGAGGCCGGCGAGCCGTAGCGGTATGGGGCGATCTCCTCGTCGCTCTGGCTCGATCCGGAGGCGCGGCGGAGCAGCGCCTGGTCGCTCTCCCCCTCCTCGTCGAGGCCGGTGACGGCGGGCTTGAAGACGGCGACTCGCCTGCCCTCCGCTGCCAGCGTTCGGGCGATCGCCGCCGCGACGACCGTCTTGCCGACTTCGGTGCCGGTGCCGGTGACGAAGATCCCGCGGGTGTCGGCCATTCGGTCTACGCGGCGAGGGGCTGTGTGCCGAGCAGGCCGACCTCGCGGGCAGCAGCGCCGATCTGCCGCGCCGCGTCGGCCAGCTCCTCGGCGGTGTGGGTTGCCATCACCGTGCAGCGCAGCCGACTGGAGCCCTCGGGCACGGTTGGTGGCCGAATCCCCTGCGCGAAGACCCCCCGCTGCAGCGCCGCCTCGCAGAGATCCATCGTCGTCGCGGCATCTCCGATCTGTACCGGGACGACCTGGGTCTTGGCGGCGCCGACCCCGAAGCCCTCGGCGGCAAGCGCGGTGCGCAGCCGCCGTGCATTCGCCTGCAGGCGCTCGACCAGCTCCGGCTCGGCTTCCAGCAGATCCAGCGCCGCGAGCGCGGCGCCAAGGGCCGGCGGCGGCGGCGCGGTCGAGAAGATGAACGGGCGGGCGCTGTTGAGGAGGAAGTCGACCGTCTCCTCGTTGGCGCAGACGTAGGCGCCGTATGAGCCGAGCGCCTTGCCGAGCGTCCCCACCACGACGTCGACCTTGCCGCTGAGGCCCGCCACGGCGACCGAGCCCCGGCCGCCCCGGCCGAGCGCCCCGGTCGCGTGCGCCTCGTCGACCATCAGCCGCGCCCCGTGGCGCCGCGCCAGTTCCAGCAGCTCGGGCAGCGGCGCCACGTCGCCGTCCATCGAGAAGACGCCGTCGGTGACGATCAGCGCCGTCCGCCCGCGCACGTGGTAGAGCGCCCAGGCCAGGTGTTCGAGGTCGCCGTGGCGGTAGACGAAGGTCTCCGCTCGCGAGAGCCGGCAGCCGTCGACGATGCTCGCGTGGTTGAGCTCGTCGGAGAAGACGACTTCGCCCCTGCCCGCCAGGGATGCGATCACACCGGTGTTGGCGAGGTAGCCGGAGCCAAACAGGAGCGCCGCGCCATAGCCCTTGAAGGCGGCCAGCCGCTCCTCCAGCTGCCGGTGCGGCTCCATGTTCCCGGAGATCAGCCGCGAGGCGCCGGAACCGGCACCCCAGCGGAGCGCCGCCTCGGCGGCGGCCTCGCGCACCTCGACCCGGTCGGCTAGCCCGAGGTAGTTGTTCGAGCAGAGCAGCAGGACCGGATGCCCGTCGAGCGTGACGCTCGGCCCCTGTGGCCCCTCGACAAGTCGCAGTCGCCGGTGGAGGCCCCGCTCGCGGAGCTCCTCGAGCCGCTCGACAACGTCGGTCACGCCGCCCGTGGGTACGACGGCGGCTTCTTCGCCTTCTTGACGACCCGCAGCTGGGTCGAGGGGTCCCAGAAGTTCGCCTCCTCCTGGCTGTCGATTAGCCCGTCGATCGGCGTCGCCGGCGCCTCGCCCTCGAGCCAGCCGGAGCGGTTGTCGGGGCGCGGGTTGGCGCCGTTGTCGGGCTGGCGGGCGACGTTGAGGCCGAGCTCTTCGAACATCGCCCGGTCCTCGGCCGGCTCGGCGCCGAGGGTGGTGAGGAAGTTGCCCATCATCACCCCGTTGAGGCCGGCCTTGACCGCCAGCTTGTGCAAGCTGCCGAGGTTCTCGACGCGGCCGCCGCAGAGGCGGAAGAGGGCACCGGGGATGACCAGGCGGAAGATCGCGATCCACTTCACCACCTCCCAGGCGCCCATCACCTCGCGCTCGCCGAACTTCGTCCCCTGCTTCGGGATCAGGAGGTTGATCGGAACCGACGTCGGGTTGATCTCGGAGAGCTCGAAGGCCATCTCCACCCGCTGCTCCTCGGTCTCGCCAAGGTTGAGTATGCCGCCGACGCAGGTCTCCAGCCCCGCCTCCTTGACCGCCTCGATCGTCCGCAGCCGGCCCTCGTAGCGGACCGTGGTGGAGACCTCCGGGTAGTAGGAGCGGGCGGACTCGACGTTGTGGTGGACGCGCTGGACCCCCGCCTCTTTGAGCGCCCTGGCCCGCTCATTCGACATGTGGCCGATCGAGGCGCAGCGCTTGAGGTTGGTCTGCTGGGCGACGAGGCGGGTGCCCTCGAGGATCTTCTCGAAGTCCCGCTTGGACAGGCCCTGACCCTGGGTGACCATGCAGAACCGGTGGGCGCCGGCGGCCTCGGCCGCTTTCGCGTGCTCGAGGATCTGCTCGGGCTCCATCATCGCGTGCATCGGCGTGTCCGCCTCCGCGTAGCGGGACTGGGCGCAGAAGCCGCAGTCCTCCGCGCAGCCGCCCGACTTGGCGTTGACCAGCGAGCACATGTCGGTCGAGTCGCCGAAGTTCTCCTGCCGCACCGCCCAGGCCCGTTCGACCAGCGCTTCGATCTCGGCGTGGTCGGTGAGGCGACCGTAGGCGAGGGCCTCCTCGGCGCTGATCAGGGGGGGCATGGGGCGCAGCCTAGGAACCGCCCCGGACGCCCGCCGAGGGTGTGGGCAGGGTGTGGCCGAGCTTCGGCGCCGATCAGGCCGAAACCTCGGCCACACCCCATAGAGTCGGCGCATGGAGCCGGCAGCGAGGCGGCGGCGATGGGGAGCGCTGGGGGTCCTGCTCTGCCTGGCTGCGGCCGCCTTCGCCCTTGGCGCCTCGCTGGGAGATGGGCAGAGTCCGCGGCGCGGTCCGGCGACCAAGCTGAGCCTGAGGCAGCTCGCCGGCGAGCGGATCGTGGTCGGCCTCAGCGGCACCGGCGTCGGCAGGGGCCTGCGCGCCGCCATCCGCAGGGGCCAGGTGGCCGGCGTTGTCCTCTTCGCCGCCAACCTCCCCAGCCGCGCCGCCGGCCGCGAGCTGATCGCGAAGCTGCAGGGAATCCCGCGGCCGCCGCAGCTGCGCAGCCCGCTGCTGGTCATGGTCGATCAGGAGGGCGGACAGGTGAAGCGCCTGAGCGGCGCCCCCAGCGCCTCGGCTCAGGCGATGGGAGCCCGCGGCGCCGCCTTTAGCGCCCGCGAGGGTCGCCGCACCGGGGCGGGCCTGCGCGACGTCGGCGTCAACGTCGACCTCGCCCCAGTGCTCGACGTCGGCCGGCCCGGCGGCGTGATCGCCGCCACCGAACGCAGCTTCGGCGCGACCGCCGCCGCGGTCTCCGCCACCGCGATCCCCTTCGCGGAAGGACTGCAGGGGGCCGGCATCGCGGCGACCGGCAAGCACTTCCCTGGCTTCGGCGCCGCTCGCGGAAACACCGACTTCTCGGTCGAGCGGATCGACCTCTCCAAACGCGAGCTGCGGACGGTTGACGAGCAGCCCTATGCGGCGTTCGCCGCCGCCGGGGGGAGGCTGGTGATGCTCAGCACGGCGATCTACCGGGCCTTCTCGAACCGCCCGGCCGCCTTCACCCGCTCGATTGCGACCGGCGAGCTGCGCAACCGCCTCGGCTTCGACGGGGTGACGATCACCGACGCCCTCGAAACCCCGGCCGTCGAGCACTTCGGAAGCCCGGCCGCGGCAGCCGTCGCGGGAGCGCGAGCCGGCAGCGACCTGTTCCTCTACGTGCACCTCCGGCCGGCCATGGCGGCTCGCCGGGCGCTGCTGGCCAGGCTGCGCTCCGCTGCCCTCGATCGGGCCGGTTTCGTGGCAGCGGTCGAACGGGTGCTGGCGCTGCGGGCCGACCTGGGGGGCTAGCCGGGGGAGCCGTGCTGGCCGGCCGCGGCCGGCTCGAAGATCCGCACGCCGTCGCGCCCCTCGTCCTTGGCCGCGTACATGGCCGCATCGGCGTCGGCGACGACGGTGGCGACGCTGGTGCGGGGGTCCCGCCCGAAGATCGCGATGCCGATGCTGACGGTGATCGGGTCGGAGCCGTCCTCCGGGTGCTGGCGGCGGATTTCCTCCGCGATTGCCTCCGCCGCGGTCTGAGCCTCTTCCCGGCCGCAGCGGGGCAGGATCACCGCGAACTCGTCCCCTCCGAGGCGGGCCAGCGAGTCGCTGACGCGGGTGCGCCGGCGCAGCGCTTCGCCCACCTCCCTAATCACTCGGTCCCCGGCGGGGTGCCCGTGCGAGTCGTTGACCCGCTTGAACCGGTCGAGATCGAGCATCAGCAGCGCCCCTGTGGTGCCCTCGCGACGGCTTCGCGCCATCGCCGCCGCCAAGTCTTCCTCGAAGCGGCGGCGGTTGCCGAGCCCGGTCAGCGAATCTTGGCCCGCCTGCTGTTCCAGCTCCCGCATCCTTTCGCCGCGGCTCCAGCTGACGATCAGCGAAGCGAGCAGGGCGGCGAGGGAGAGCCCGAGGATCCCCAGGGCCAGCGGCAGGCCGAGGTCGGGACCGCCGGGGTCCTGGACGGTCAGCAGCCAGTTCCGGTCGGCGATGCGGACGGGAGCGGTGGCGGCATCGCCGAGGCTCCCCGGGGGCCCGGATGCGATAGCGCCCCCCACCCGCAGCTGCGTCGCCACATCGGTCGGGACGGCGCCGACGGCGGTGCCGGTGAGCGCGTCGATCTGGAAAGCGCCGGCGACGAAGCCGAGCAGCGCCCGCCGGCGCTGGGCGACCGTCGCCACCGGGGCTCCGTCGCGGTAGATCGCCCGGTAGACGTTGATGCCGGTCCCGCCGACCAGCAGCGGGATCACGGAGGTCGCCGCCGGCTTCCCGGAGTCGCGGGCCCGGCGCAGGAACGGCGAGCGGGTCGGGTCGGAGCCGATGTCGTAGCCGATCCCGCGGCGAGGGGCGACGGGGGCAGCCACATAGGTGACGGGAAAGTAGACGGCTCGCCTGCCAGCTCGCCGCGGTCCGGCGGCGGCGAGCTGGACGATTGCGATCCGGTGCGTACGTTCGAACCGCTCCCGCCGCGAGGCCGTGACTCGGGGGATGTAGGCGGCTCCCTGCAGGACGCCCTGGCTCAGCAGCGAGCGGCCGATGACGTCGAACTCGTGGCCGGTCAGGTCACGCTCAGCCTCGAAGAAGGCCGAAGCGCTGGAGAGCTTGCCGATCGAGAGCCCCGCGACCGCTTCGAGCTGATGCGCCGCCCGCGCCGCCTCTTCCTCCTGCATGCGGTGGAAGTCGCCACGGTCGTTGAGGTAGATCCCGGCCGCGGCGATCACCGATCCGACGGCGATCGTGGCGACGGCGGCGATGCTGATCCAGAAGCGTGCCCTCATGAAGGAACCGCCGCGAGTGACTCCCACAGGTACAGGGAGGCGAGGCTGCGGTGGGGCCGCCAGGGCTCGCCGATCTCGAGCACCCGCTTCGGCGCCGGCATCTCCTCCAGCCCGTAGGAGATCTGGATCGCCTTGCGGATGCCGAGGTCGCCGCCGGAGAGGACGTCGGGCCGCTGCAGGTGAAAGATCAGGAACATCTCCGCCGTCCACTGGCCGAGGCCGCGCACGGCGACGATCTCCCCGACCACCTCCTCGTCGCTCAGATCCTCGAGCCGATCCAGCTCCAGCTCGCCGCTGAGGACGTGGGCGGCGAGGTCGCGGATGTATTCCGTCTTGCGGCCGGACAGCCCGCAGCCCCGCAGCTGCTCCTCGCTCGCTTCCAGCAGCTGGTCCGGCGAGGGGGTGGTGCCGGCGAACAGGTCGAGCACGCGGAGGTAGATCGCGCGGGCGGCTTTGGTCGAGAGCTGCTGGCCGACGATCGCTCGCAGGAGGGCTCCGTAGGGGTCGGCCGGCCGCTCCTCCTGCCGCCGCTTCAGCCGCGTCGCCAGGTCGATCTTCCCCACCCGCTCGATCAAGGCCCCCAGCGTCGGGTCGGCGGCGGCAAGGGCTCTCCGAGCTTTCGCGCTCAACGCCCCGTCCACCGCGGCCGCCGCTTCTCGGCGAACGCGCGGATGCCCTCGCGGAAGTCCTCGGAGGAGAAGCAGGACTCGCGCAGGGCGACCAAGCCGGCCTCCTGTCGCTCGGTCAGGTCGGGCGAGGAATTGAGCAGGTCGATCGCGTGCTTGTTGCCGCGCATCGAGATCGGCGCGTTCCCAGCCACCGCGGCGGCGAGCTCGACCGAGGTCCGCTCGAGCTCCGCCGCGGGAACGACCTCGTTGACGAGACCAATCTCCTCGGCGCGCTCGGCTTCGAGGTTGCGTCCGGTGAGGAAAAGCTCTTTGGTTCGCGCCAACCCGATGACGTCGAGAAACTTCCGCAGCCCGGTATGGCCGTAGATCAAGCCGAGCTTCGCCGGCGGCATGCCCAGCTTGGCGCCGCTGGCGCAGAGCCGGAGGTCGCAGGTGATCGCCAGCTCCAGCCCGCCCCCGAGGCAGTGTCCGTTGACCGCAGCGATCGTCGGCCACGAGTGCTTGGCGATCGCCTCCATCGCCGCGTGAAACGGGTGGGCGACGAGGGCCTCGGCGTCGCGCTCGAAGCTCTCGTCGGGGATGCCGCCGATGTCGTAGCCGGCGGAGAAGAGCGGGGGCGCGCCGGTGACGATCACGCAGCGGGTCTCGATCCCGCGGTCGAGCTGGGGCAGGATCTCGGCGATCCCGTCGAGGATCTCGTGGTCCAGCGCGTTGCGGCGGGCGGGATTGGAGATCGTCAGCCGGGCGACCGCCTCCGCGGGGCGGTCGAGGAGGAGCTTGCCGCGTGCGAGCCGCTCTTCCAACTGCCTACTCCAGCACTACGAGGACGTCGCCTTCACTGACCGCCTGGCCCTCCTCGCAGCGGATCTCCTTCACGACCCCGTCGTCTTCGGCCTCGACCGGGATCTCCATCTTCATCGACTCGAGGATCACCACGGAGTCGCCGTCGGAGACCCGATCCCCGACCATTACCTCGATTTTCCAGACGTTGCCGGTGATGTGCGCCTCGATGTCTGACATGGCCGGGGACAATAGCCCGACGATGGGACCTGAACGGGCGGCGGGGGAGGCGGGCGCGCTGGCGGCGATCGTCGCCGCGCGCAACGAGGCTGAGCGGGTGGGGGAGACGGTGCGGGCGCTGCGGGGGACGTTTCCCGCCGCCCGGGTCTGGGTCGCGGACGACGCCTCCAGCGACGGCACCGCCGAGGCGGCGATGCTGGCCGGCGCCGAGGTGGTGCGCCGCGGCCGCTCCCACGGCAAGGGCGGCAACGTCACGGCCGCTGCGGAGGCGGCGCTGAGCGTCGAGCCGCCACCCCGCATCGTGCTGCTCTGCGACGGCGACCTGGCCGGCTCGGCGGCGCGGCTGGCGCCGCTGGTCGAGGCGGTGGAGCGGGGGGAGTGCGATCTCGCCGTCGCCTCCTTCAGCCGGCGCCTTGGCGGCGGCTTCGGTCTCGCCCTCGGCTTCGCCGGCTGGGCGATCGGGCGCCTCTGCGGGTTGGAGACCGAGGCGCCGATCTCCGGCCAGCGGGCGTTGCGGGCCGAGGCGCTGCGGGCGGCACTGCCGTTTGCGAAGGGATACGGAATGGAGATCGGGATCACGGTCGACACGGTCCGCGCCGGCTATCGGCTGCGCGAGTACGAGCTGGACCTCGAGCACCGCGCCACCGGGCGAGACGTCCCCGGCTTCCTCCATCGCGCCGGCCAGCTCCGCGACTTCGCCCGGGTGTTCCTTTCTCGCCTGGTGCAGCGCCCCTGAGCAGGTCACACAAATTTTTCATTTTTGTGACCCCACGTGAATAGATGTCTCCTAGGGTGGCATCATGGAGGCGGTGAGAGAGAAGTGGACCGACGAGCGGCTCGATGATCTGAACGCCCGAGTGAGGGAGGGATTTCAACGGGTCGATGCCGACCTTCGCGAGATGCGCACCGACATGAACACTCGCTTTGAGGCTATGCAGCGCCTGACCATCCAGGTCGGCGGGGGCCTTTTCGGGACGATGGTCATCGGCTTCCTCAGCCTCTTGGCGGCCCACTGACCGGAAGCCCGCCGCGTTAGCCTGGCTCGATGCGGAGGAAGCCTCAGAGAGCTGCTGCCGTTGCCGCGCTCACGGCTGTGTTCCTGCTCTTTGCATCGATCGCCGATGCCGAGCTGGTCGAGCGCGGCGACCTCTTCGTCAAGTTCAGCGGCGGCATCGCCCCGACGGCGCTGCCGCGACACGCCAACGCACCGATCACGGTCAGCATCGACGGAACCGTGAAAACTCTTTCAGAGGAGCGGCCGCCGGCGCTGCGCTTTATCTCGATCGCGATCAACAGGGGCGGAAGGATCGACACCAAGGGCCTGCCGACCTGCCGCCGCTCCGAACTTGAGCCGGCGACCACGCGGCAGGCGCTGGCGGCCTGCCGCCCCGCCCTGGTGGGCACTGGGCGCTATGTCGCCGCCCTGGCGCTGCCCGAACAGAGCTCCTTCCCCCTGCAGGGCCGACTGCTCGCCTTCAACGCCGTCGCCGGCGGCAAGAGGGTGATCCTCGCCCACGTCTACGGCGAGAATCCGATCCCCAACAGCAGGGTCTTCGTCTTCCACATCCACCAGAGCCAGGGCACCTTCGGCACGGTGCTGACCGCCGCCCTGCCGGCCAGCCTCAACCGCAACGGATACCTGAAGAAGATCAGCCTCGACCTGCGGCGTGACTTCGTCTACCGCGGTCGCATGCACAGCTACCTGAGCGCCGCCTGTGCGGCGCCAGCCGGCTTCTCCAGCGCCGTCTTCCCCTTCGTCCGTGTCGGGATGGCCTTCGCCGACGGGCGCAAGCTGGCCTCGACCCTGATCCGCAGCTGCCGTGTCCAGGGGTAGCCGCGGGTGATCCTGGCGATCGACCAGGGGACGACCGGAACCACCTGCCTCGTCTTCGACGCGGAGGGGGCTGTTCGCGGCCGCGCCTACTCCGAGTTCCAGCAGTTCTTCCCGCGCCCGGGCTGGGTGGAGCACGACCCCGCCGAAATTTGGGAGGTGACCCGCCGCGTCGCCGCCGCGGCGATCGCCGACGCCGGCATCGCGGGCGGTGACCTCGATGCGATCGGGATAACGAATCAGCGGGAGACCGTGGTCGCCTGGGACCCCGCGACCGGCGCGCCCATCCATCGTGCCATCGTCTGGCAGGACCGCCGCACCGCCGGCCGCTGCGACGAGCTCAGGGAGGCGGGACACGAACCGCTGGTCCGCGAGCGCACCGGGCTCACCATCGACCCCTACTTCTCCGGCACCAAGATCGAGTGGCTGCTGCGGAACGCCGAGGGAGCGCGGCGGGCGGTCTTCGGCACGATCGACTCCTGGCTCCTCTTCAAGCTCACCGGCCGCCACGCCACCGACTACACGAACGCCTCGCGAACGATGCTGTTCGACATCCGCAAGCTGGCCTGGGACGAGGAGCTCTGCGAGCTGCTCGGAGTCGATCCTGCGCGGCTGCCGGAGCCGCTGCCGTCCTCCTGCGTCTTCGGGACGACCGCCGAGTTCGGCGGTGAGGTTCCGGTCGCCGGGATCGCCGGCGACCAGCAGGCCGCCCTCTTCGGTCAGGCCTGCCACCGCCCCGGGATGGCGAAGAACACCTACGGCACCGGCAGCTTCGTCCTCCTCAACAGCGGCCCCGGGTTGCCGCCGGCTCCGGAGGGGCTGCTCGGCACCATCGCCTGGGGCCTCGGCGATCAGGTGACCTACGCGCTGGAGGCGTCGATCTTCGTTACCGGCGCGGCGGTGCAGTGGCTGCGCGACGGCCTCGGGATCATCGAGGAGGCGGGGGAGACGGAGGCGCTGGCCGCCTCGCTCGACTCCAACGACGGCGTCTACTTCGTGCCGGCGCTGACCGGGCTCGGCTCGCCTCACTGGGACCCCTACGCGCGCGGCACGATCGTCGGCCTCACCCGCGGCAGCGGCCGTGCCCACCTGGCGCGGGCGGCGCTGGAGGCGGTTGCCTACCAGACCGTCGACGCGGTTCGGGCGCAGGAGGCCGCCTGCGGCGAGCGCCTGGAGCTGCTGCGCGCCGACGGCGGCGCCACCGTCAACCGCTGGCTGATGCGGTTCCAGGCAGACGTGCTGGGGGTTCCCGTTTCGGTCCCTGAGGTCGCCGAGACGACTGTGCTCGGCGCCGCCTACCTGGCCGGGTTGGCGATCGGAGCCTGGTCCTTGGCCGAGGTGGCGGAGATGTGGCGCGAGGCCGAGCGCTACGAGCCGCGAATGGAGGAGGCGCGGCGCCAGCGGCTGCTGGCCGACTGGCGGCGGGCGCTCGAGCGCTCCCGGGCCTGGGCGTAACCGGCCGGCCGGGCGCGGGTTAGGCAGAATCACCCCTGTTTCTCCCATGCCACCGACGCGATGACCTCCGGCGGCCTGCTCGCCGCGGTGCCCCAGGGGGCGCGGATGCCCGTGATGGAGGAGATGAAGCCACAGGTCTACAAGGACCCGCGCCCCGCGGAGTACTTCGAGCAGTTCCACGCGGCGGCGCAGAGCGGCGTCGGCTGGACCTACACGCTGGCCCGCATCGTCCTCACGATCCCGACGATCCTGCTCTACCGGGTACGGGCGATCGGGGTCGAGAACGTGCCGAAGGACGGGCCGCTGGTCCTCGCGCCCAACCACCTCAGCCAGATGGACCACTTCTTCGCCGGCGTCTACCTGCGGCGGAAGATCCGCTTCATGGCGAAAAGCCAGCTCTTCGGCCCGCCGGTCCTCACCTACGTCTACAAGCACGGCGGCGTCTTCCCGGTCCGCCGCGGCCAGCACGACGAGGAAGCCTTCGAGACCGTCCACCATCTGCTCGACCAGGGAGAGATGCTTCTCGTCTACGCCGAGGCCGGCCGCTCGCGCTCGGGCCGGCTGGGGGAGCCGAAGCCCGGGATCGGCCGGATCGCGCTGGAATCGGGCGTGCCGATCGTCCCCGTCTGCATCCACGGCTCCGAGCGGGTGCGCGGCTGGAAGCGGCTGCGCTTCCCGCGGGTCACGGTCCAGTTCGGCAAGCCGGTCTCCTTCCCGGTTGAGGAGGCGCCGGGCCGGGAGCGCCAGCTCGAGATCGCGGCCGAGGTCTTCGGCCGCGTGCGGGAGATGCACGAGGAGCTGGCTACTCGTAGCGCTGCTGGATCCGGGAGTAGAACTCCGGATCGTGGCCGGGCGTGATCATCGCAGCGGGAAACTGGCCGCGGAAGAGGCGCAGCTCCTGCAGCGAGCGGCGCAGGTTGTGGGCGTCCTGCGGGCGCGGCGGCCCAGGCTCGGAGCCGTCGAGCTGGCCGAGCACGTGGACGAGGTCGCCGCCGATCACGAAGTCTTCCTCGGCGAGCCGGGCGATCACCGACATGTGCCCGATGGAATGGCCGGGGGTGAAGGCGAGGCGGATCGAGCCGTCGCCGAAGAGGTCGAAGGTGCGGCCGAAGCTGGCGTAGGAGTCGATGTTGGCGCGGTCGAAGTCGACCGTCCGGTACTCGAAGGCGTAGTCGAAGTGAGAGCGCCGGTAGCCGTTCTGCGCCGAGCCGCCGGCGCCGGAGGCGAAGCGCCACTCAGCCTCGCTGACGACGAAGGTCGAGTTGGGGAACTCGGAGATCGCCGAGCTGTGGTCGATGTGCAGGTGGGTCATCACGACGAGCGGGATCTCCCCGGGGTCGAGGCCGCGCTTGCGCAACTGCGAGGGGACGTCTTCGCCCGGCTCCAGGGTCGGCTTGCCGAAGCGGGTCGCCAGCGAGCCGAAGTTCTCACTCGGGTCGGTGGCGATCGAGGGGTGCAGGCCGGTGTCGACGAGGATCGCCCCGGCGCTCGGGTGCCGGATCAGGAACGCCGGCACCGGCACCGAGACAGCTTCCTTTCCGGTCAGCAGCGCGAGCAGCAGCTTCGCGCTCAGCATCCGGCCGCCGGGGGAGACCATCATCAGCCGCGACCAGCTTGTATGGCCCGCCACCAGCGGTTCGACCGCGACGGTGGCGCCGCGGCTGCCGCCGGCGAGCGGCTCGTGCAGGGGATGCGGTTCGACGCTGACGGCCATTGCGGGCCAATCTACGCGGCTCAGGGCGCCGATAGGCTTGCCGCTGATGGCTGAAAGCGACCGTTCGCGGGTCTTCAGGGAGGGGCTCCTCGAGGGGCAGGTGTGCGTGGTCTCCGGAGCGGGGAGCGGGCTCGGGCGCGAGACCGCGCTGGAGCTGGCGCGGCTCGGCGCCGTCGTGGTCGCCTGCGGGCGCCGAGAGGAGCCGCTGGCCGAGACGGCGGAGCTCGCGGCCGGGCTGCCGGGATCCTTCGAGCACGAGACCCTGGACATCCGCGAGGAGGAGCCGGTCGGCCGCTTCTTCGACGGCCTCCTCCAGCGCCACGGCCGCCTCGACGTCCTCGTCAACAACGCCGGCGGCCAGTTCCTCAGCCCGGCCGAGGCGATCAGCCCGAAAGGGTTCCGCACGGTGATCGACCTCAACGTCAACGGCACCTGGCTGATGACCCACGCGGCCGCGATCAAGGCCTTCATACCCCAAGGCGAGGGCAAGGTGCTCAGCGTCACCCTCTCGCCGCACAACGGGATGCCGGGGATGGTCCACTCCGGCGCCGCCCGGGCCGCGGTCGAGAACATGATGCGGACGCTGGCCGTCGAGTGGGCGCGGTTCGGGATCAAGACCGTCGCCCTCGCCGCCGGCCAATTCGCCACGGAGACGCTGCTGACGAAGTATCCGCAGGCGGTCGTCGACAACCTCGAGCGCTCGATCCCGATCGGCCGCGCCGGCCGGCCCGAGGAGATGGCCTGGCTCGTCGCCTATCTCGCCTCGTCGGCGGGCGACTTCTACTCAGGCACGACGATCACGATCGACGGCGCCCGCGACAACTGGGCCGGCCCCTGGCCGCCGCCGCAGATCGCCACGGAGAGTGGCGACCCGGTGGCCGAGGAACGACGAAAGTGAACTGCATCAAATTCTGGTTGTCCTGCAACCAGAATTTGATGCAGTTCGGCTAGCGCGGCTCGAGGACGACGAGCGGTATCTCCCGTTTGGCGCGGGCTCGGTAGTCCTCGTAGGGGCGGTAGATCGCCACGGCCTTCCCCCACAGGCGCTCGCGCTCGTCGGGCCTCGCTTCTCGGGCGTGGACGGGACGGCGCTCGGCCCCAATCTGGACCGTCGTGTCTGGGTTCGCCATCAGGTTGTGGAACCAGGCAGGGTGTTTGTGGAAGCCGCCCTTGGAGGCGATGACGACTACGTCATGTCCGTCCTCGACGTACTGCAGCGGCGAGGTGCGGTGGATGCCGCTCTTGGCGCCGACGTGATCGAGCAGCAGCATCCTGCCTCGCAGACCCGGGATCTTGTGGCCGAGGCGCCCACCGGTCCTCCGGTAGAGGAAGGTGTGGGCGCCCATCGCGCGGCGCAGGATCGGCCAGGTCCGCGCCGCCAGGTCGAGGTAGCGCGGCGGGCGCCGCGCCCCGGCGTCGCTCAGGTGTACATCCCCCCGAACATGCCGCCGGTCACGTTCAGCACCTGGCCGTGCATGTAGTTCCCCAGCGGTGAGCTGAGGAAGAGGACGGGGCCGGCGGCCTCCTCCGGAGTCGCCGGGCGGCCGAGCGGGATGATCGCCGAGGCCATCTGCCGCATCTGCTCGGGGATGCCGAGCTCGATCTTCTCGCCGCCCGGGGTGGTCATCTCTTCACCGGCCTCCTTGGCGGCGGTGAGGCGGGTTTCGACGAAGCCGAAGGCGACGGCGTTGACGTTGATCTTGAACTGGCCCCACTCCTTGGCCAGCGTTTTGGTGATCCCGACGACACCCATCTTCGCCGCCGAGTAGTTGACCTGGCCGGCGTTGCCCATCATCCCCGAGGTCGAGGAGACGTTGACGATCTTGCGGAAGACCTCCTGGCCCTCGTTGCGCTCGGCCTTGGCCGCCTCGCGCCAGCTCGGAGCGAGCGCCCGGGCGACCCGGAAGGGGACGATCGTGTGGATGTCGAGCATCGCCTGGAACTGCTCGTCGCTCATCTTGTGGGCGACGCCGTCCCAGGTGTAGCCGGCGTTGTTGACGACGATGTCGACCGCGCCGAAGGCCTCGTTGGCGGCCTTGACCAGCTCGTCCGCGGCGCCCTCCTTGGTCAGGTCGCCGGCGTGGACGGCGGTCTCGCCGTCGATCTCGCCCGCCGCCTGTTCGGCGACGTCGGCATCGAGGTCGTTGATCAGCACCTTCGCGCCCTCGCTCACGAACAGCTCCGCGGTGGCGCGGCCGATGCCCCGCGCCGACCCGGTGACGATCGCGGCTTTCCCATCCAGAAGTCCCATTGCTCGCCTCTCCTTTGATCGATGAAAGTCGGGCGGGAGGCTATCGGGATCGGCCGGCCCTGGTTGACCGGCCAGTCGGCCCTAGCCGAGGCGCGCGCCGCCTTCCTGGGTCAGCGTCCAGTGCGGGTTGTGCGCGATCTCCCACGGATGCCCGTCGGGGTCGACGAAGCGCCGCTGTAGCCGCCCCAGAAGGTTTCCGCCGGCTCGCGGCCGATCGTCGCTCCAGCCGCCCGCGCCTCCTCGATCACGCTGTCGACCTCGGCGGGGGAGGCGAGGTTCAGCGCAAGGGTGACGCCGCCCCAGCCGCCGCCGTCCTCGACGGTGCTGTCCTCGGCCAGGCAGACCCTGTCCCAGAGAGCAACCACCAGGTCGCCGGCCTGGAAGAAGACGACGTCGTCGTCAGGGTCGGCACCGGTGCTCCAGCCGAGGGCGCCGTAGAAGCGGCGGGCGCGGGCGAGGTCGCCGACCCCGAGGGTGATCAGGTTGACGCGTTGCTTCACCGGCCAACGTAGCGACCCCTGGCCTGGATGCGCCATCGCGCCTTGTGTGGCCGATTCCCGATGCGACACGGTGTCCAGTGCGCGACAATCGGAAGCGATGACAGTGCTCGTCGCCTACGCCTCCAAACGCGGCTCCACGGCGGAGATCGCCGAGACCGTGGCGGCGACCCTGTGCCGGGAGGGACTCGGCGTCTGCCTCGAGCGGGCGGAGGACGTGCAGAGCCTGGAGCGTTTCGACGCCGTCGTCCTCGGCAGCGCCGTCTACATGAAGCGCTGGCGCGGCGATGCCCGGCATTTCCTCAAGAAGCACCGCAAGGCCCTGCGGCAGACCCCGTTCTGGGTCTTCAGTTCCGGCCCCGTGGGGGATCCGCAGAGGGACAACCCGGAGTGGATTGAGCCCCCGAAGATCGTCGAAACGGTCGAGGAGCTGGGGGCCAGGGCGCACATCGTCTTCGGCGGTTGCCTGCCGGCGGAACCGCAGGGGTTCGTCGAGCGGGCGATGCTCGAGGGAACCCAAAAGGAGCACCGCGATCGCCGCGACTGGGCGGAAATCCGCAGCTGGTCCCACCGGATCGCCGTCGAGCTGGTAGCAGTTCCCTCTCCTTAGGGCCACCGGCGCGCCCGAACAGGTGGCGCGGGTCACCGCGCGTGATCCTCCTCCTCCGCCCGTGTCGAAGGAAAGTGCGGCAATTCGGCGACTTTCTGTTAACGGACGAATGTATGTCTCAAGTTTGGGTTTTGTTAGCCGATCCACATGCTTAAGATGTTCCCGATGTCCTTCTCAACCGGCCGCAGGTTGGCGGCCGGCGTGCTGTTGGCGGTCGCCATGCTGGCGCTGCCGACGGTTGCCACGCCCGCCGGCCAGATCGTGATCTACGGCTCTCAGTCGGGGTCGACGCTGACCCTGAGCACCGAGGGCGGCAAGATCGTGGTCGAAGGAAAGTTGGCCCGCAACCGCCTGGTCGGCTGCCACTTCACCCGCGGCCACCGGGTCGCCGTATGTCCGACCCGCGACGCCTCGCGCCTCGAAGTGCAGATGGGCCCCTCGGGCGACCTGGTCAGAGTGGCTGATCGGCTGCCGATGCCGCTGACCATCCACCTGGGCGCCGGCTCGGACAAGTTCATCGGCAACGCCGAGCGCGACATCTGCTTCCCAGGCGGATCGCGCCGCAACCGCTGCATCGGCGGCCCCAACAACGACGTCTGCGTGACGGGCAACCGCAACAGCGACTGCGTCGGCGGGCCCGGCAACGACTACTGCCGCCACGGCGACGGCAGCGACGGCTGCTGGGGCGGCCCCGGCAACGACGTCTGCGTGATGGGTCCCGGCCAGGACGGCTGCCACGGCGGCCCCGGTAACGACCGTCTCTACGGCGGCCGCAACCCCGACCAGCTCTACGGCGGCCCTGGCGACGACTACTGCGACGGCGGCCCCGGCATCGGCAAGTCGCACGACTGCAACTTCGGCCCCCGCCACTGACCATGCTGCGCCGCGAACCTCCTACGCTGGTCGGGTGCCCCCAGCCCTCGGCCGTCACCTCCTCTTCCGCGAGGTCTCCAAGGGCGGCTGGCTGGCGATCGCCCTCGTCATCGCGGTCGTCCTGCTGCTGATCTACTGGCCGCGGATCGCCGGCTGGATGGAGCGGCGGTGGTTCAGGCGGTGAGCACCAGGGCTGCGTCGCAAACCCGAGCTACAGGCCCATCGACTTGCCGATGATCTCCTTCATGATCTCGTCGGTGCCGCCGCCGATCGGGCCGAGGCGGGCGTCGCGGACGGCGCGCTCGATCCCGTACTCGCGCATGTAGCCGTAGCCGCCGTGGATCTGCAGGGACTGGTCTGCGATCTCCAGGACGGCGCGCTGGGTCAGCAGCTTCGCCATCGAGACCTCCTGGATGCAGTCGTGGCCTTCGTGGAAGAGGCGGAGCCCGTTGTAGGTGAGGGCGCGGCAGGTCTCAGCCAGCGTGGCCATCTCGGCGACGTGGTGGCGGATCGCCTGGAACTTGCCGATCGGGCGGCCGAACGCCTCCCGATCGAGCGCATAGGCAACGGTGGTCTCGATCAGCCGCTGCATCGCCCCGACCGCGCCGATCGCCATCAGCAGCCGCTCCCAGGCGAAGTTGGCCATGATCAGCTTGAAGCCGCCGTTCTCCTCGCCGAGCAGGTTCTCGGCCGGCACCTCGACGTCTGAGAAGGAGATTTCGCCGGTGTCGGAGGAGTGCCAGCCCATCTTCTCCAGCTTGCGGCTTACCTCGTAGCCGGGCATCTCGCGCTCGAGGACGAGGAAGGAGATGCCGCCGTGACCGCCCTCCTCGCTCGTTTTGCAGGCGCAGACGAGGAAGTCGGCGCGGACCCCGTTGGTGATGAAGGTCTTGGCGCCGTTGACGACGTAGGTGTCGCCGTGGCGGCGGGCGGTGGTGGCGAGCGAGGCGACGTCGGAGCCGGCGCCGGGCTCGGTGATGCCGAGGGCGCCGATCTTCTCGCCGGCGATTCCGGGCACCAGCCAGCGTTGCTTCTGCTTGGTGGTGCCGAAGTTGAAGATCGGCGGCATCGCGATCGAGGTGTGGGCGTTGAGGCCAGCGGCGACGCCGCCGGAGCCGCCGGAGCGGGCCAGCTCCTCGACCCAGACCGCGTCGTGCAGGTGGGTGCCCCCCTGGCCGCCGAGCTCTTCGGGGAACTTGAGGCCGAGGAAGCCGAGCTCGGCGCAGCGGCCGTACAGCTCACGCGGGAATTCCCGCGCCGCCTCCCACTCGTCGACGCGCGGGGCGATCTCCTTGGCGACGAAGCGGGAGACGGTCTGCCGCAGCTCCTCGTGCTCCTCGCCGAACGGCGGCAGGGTGGCGCGCGCGCCGCTGTCCCTGACGACGGTCATCCCGCGTCCTCGTTGGTCACGCCGTCCCCGGCGGCCCGCGCCGGGGCTTCCCACCCCTCCAGCATCCGATAGCCGCGGCCCTCGTGGTCGAAGCCGAGCAGGTCGCCCTGCGGGTTCTTCCTGCCGCCGTGGTGGTAGGCGCGGACCTCGGCGATCCTGCCGTCGCGGATCAGGAACCACTCGGCGCCGCGGTCCAGGCGCCGCTCCTCCTTCTCTGCGTCGCACCAGGTCATCGTCCACTCGATCGCCACCTGGTCGCCCTGCTCGATCAGGTTCTCGACGTACCACTGAGCGTCGATGTGCTCGACCGCAAAGGCGGCATATCGACCGATCGTCTCCGCCCCCTCATGCGGGCCGAGGCGGGTGTAGTAGTGGACCGCGTCATCGTTGAAGTGCGACGAGACTGCCTCGGCATCGCCCCTGTTCAGTGCCTCGTAATAGGCGCGGACGCGCTCGGTTCCAGTCATCGCGTTGCGCTGTTCCTTTTGGTCATATGGCCACGAAAAGGAACAGCGTTCGGGGCTCTACAGCCCGTAGCTCCGCCCGATCACGTCGAGCATCACCTCGTCGGTGCCGGCGCCGATGCGGTTGAGGCGGACGTCGCGGTAGGCGCGCTCGATCTCGTACTCCTTCATGTAGCCGTAGCCACCGAGGATCTGGACGCACTCGTCGGCGACCTCGCAGGCGATGCGGGAGGCGTAGAGCTTGGCCATGGTGATCTCGCGGACGGGGTACTCGCCGTTGCCGAAGCGCCAGGCGGTCGAGTAGGTGAATTGTTTGGCGGCCTCGATCTTCGTCGCCATCTCGGCGAACTTGTGGCGAATCGCCTGGAACCTGCCGATCGGGCGGCCGAAGGCTTCGCGCTCCTTCGCGTACTCGAGGGTCTTTTCCATCATCCGCTCGGCTCCCGCGTGGCAGCCGGCGGCGGCGACCAGCCGCTCGCCCTGGAGCTCCCAGGCGATGTGGTAGAAGCCCTTGCCGACCTCGCCGAGCACCGCGTCCGCCGGCACGCGGACGTCTTCGAAGGCCAGTTCGCCGGTGTCGGAGGCGTGCATCCCCATCTTCTCGAGCTCCTTGGAGACGGTGAAGCCGGGGACCTTCTCGCCGCTGGAGTCCTTGAGGTCGATGACGAAGAGGGTGATGCCGGCGTGGCGCTCGTTCGGGTCGGTCTTGGCGACGAGGACGATGAAGTCGGCCCGGGTGCCGTTGGTGATGAACGTCTTGGAGCCGTTGATCACGTATTCGTCGCCGTCGCGCAGGGCACTGGTGCGGATGCCGGCGACGTCGGAGCCGGCGCCCGGCTCGGTGATCCCCAAGCAGGCGATCTTCTCGCCCTTCAGGCCGGGCTCGAGGTACTTGCGCTTCTGCTCCTCGGTTCCCAGCAGGTGGATGGGGGGAAGGGCCATGTCGGTCTGCACCGCGAAGCCCATGTTGGTGCCGCCGGAGCCCGAGTAGCTCATGCACTCGGCGCGGACCAGCGAGTAGAAGTAGTCGCCGCCCTGGCCACCGTGCTCCTCCGGGAAGCAGAGGCCGAGGTAGCCGAGGTCGCCGGCCCGCTTCATCGCAGCGGTGGGCCAGTAGGTCTCCTCCCACTCGTTGCGGTGCGGCCACAGCTCCTTTCTCACCCAGCTCTGCATCGACTCACGCAGGTCTTCGTGCTCCTGGCTGAAGATGAAGTGCTTGCGCCCGGATTCGAAGTCGGGCTTGATGACGCTGGAGCCGTCGCTGGTCGCGGTCGCCACTGTCTCTCTCCTCCTGTAGTTCCTCGTTCGCCGGGGCGTTCCTGAGCTTGACCCACATATATGGTGGGAAAACTCAGACACCCCGGGATGAAGTGGACAGTAGCACTTACCACTTCTCACAGCTTCGGCTATGGTTCGCTCTCGATGAGCCAGGGAGATTTCGAGAAGGTCGCCTACGAGGTGGCCGGGGGCGTCGCCACGGTGACGCTCAGCGACCCGGACAAGCGGAACATGCTCTCCGGGCAGATGCTCTCCGAGCTGGTCGAGGCGATGAAGTTCGCCAAAGCCTCCGAGGAGGTGCGGGCGGTCGTCCTCACCGGCGCCGGTGAGAAGGTCTTCTGCGCCGGCGCCGACCTCGGCGGGTTCGCCGCCGAGGCGCCGCTCGTCGCCAAACACTTCGCCTCCGACCTCTTCCTCGAGTTCTTCCGTCTGATGCCGC
This sequence comes from Solirubrobacterales bacterium, assembly GCA_045805725.1. Taxonomy (GTDB): domain Bacteria; phylum Actinomycetota; class Thermoleophilia; order Solirubrobacterales; family 70-9; genus VAYN01. The sequence continues at coordinate 36,081 of JBJMKQ010000101.1, read as the reverse complement.
GGCTCGGCAAGCCCTCGCTCTGCGCCGCCAACGGCCACGTCCTCGCCGGCGGGATGGGACTGGCGCTCTCCTGTGACCTGGTCATCGCCAAGGAGGGCGCCACCTTCGGCACGCCGGAGATCAACGTCGGCGCCTTCCCGTACATGATCATGTCGATCATCTACCGCAACGTCCCGCGCAAGAAGGTCAACGAGATGATGCTGCTGGGGGAGCGTCTTTCGGCGGAGCAGGCGGTCGAGTGCGGGCTCGCCAACAAGGTCGTCCCGGCCGGCGAGTTCGACACGGCGGTCGCGGAGTGGGCGGCCAAGCTCGCCTCCAAGAGCCCGGTGCTGATGCGGCTCGGCCACGACGCGATGTACCGCCAGCAGGACATGGCGCTCGACGACGCGCTCGAGTTCCTCCGCTCGCAGCTCTCGCTCACCTTCAGCACGGAGGACATCGTCGAGGGGGTCAGCGCCTTCTTCGAGAAGCGCGACCCGCAATGGAAGGGGAGGTAGGGATGGCCAACCCCGAGGAGCGAGCGGTGGAGCACGGCGGGGCGAAGACGCGCGACCTCCTGCCGGGCACCGCGCCGCTCGGCGAGCTGACCGAGCAGCTGCGCGAGCGTCGCGCCAGGGCAAGGCTCGGCGGCGGCGAGGCGAAGATCGCCAAGCAGCACGAGCGGGGGAAGCTGACCGCCCGGGAGCGGATCGACCTCCTCGTCGACGAGGGCACCTTCACGGAGATGGGAATCCACGGCCGCCCCCACTTCGCCCAGCGGGCGATGGACGGGGTCGAGGCGCCGGCCGACGGCGTCATCACCGGCTGGGGCGACGTCGACGGCCGCGCGACCTGCATCGCCGCCTACGACTTCACCGTGATGGCCGGCTCGATGGGCATGACCGGCGAGCTCAAGGTCACCCGCCTGCGCGAGATGGCGCTGCAGAAGCGAATGCCTTTCGTCTGGCTGCTCGACAGCGCCGGCGCCCGCATCCAGGAGGCTTCCGGCTCCCTCTTCGCCGGCTCCGGACACCTCTTCCGTGAGGAGGTCGAAATGTCCGGGGTGGTGCCGATGGTCGCGGCGATGATGGGCCCGTGCGCCGCCGGCACCGCCTACATCCCGGCGCTCGCCGACTTCGTGCCGATGGTCTCCGGACAGGGGGCGATGGCGCTTGCCGGCCCGCACCTGACCAAGGCCGTCACCGGCGAGGAGATCTCGATGGAGGACCTCGGCGGCGCCAAGGTCCACTGCCGCAAGTCGGGGGTCGGGGACCTCGAGGTGAAGGACGACGAGGAGTGCGTCGCCGCTGTCAAGAAGTACCTGTCCTACTTCCCGGCCAACTGCGAGGAGCGGCCGCCGGTCGTCGAGGCCGCCGACCCGATCGACCGCATGTCCGAGAAGCTGATGGAGATCGTCCCCGAGTCCTCACGGCAGCCGTACGACATGTACGACGTGATCGGGGAGATCGTCGACGACGGCGACTGGTTCGACCTGAAGCCGAAGTTCGCCAAGAACGTGATCACCTGCCTCGCTCGCTTCGGCGGCCGGCCGGCGGGGATCGTCGCCAACCAGCCCAAGCAGCTGGCCGGCGTCCTCGACAACGACTCCGCTGACAAGGCCGCCCGCTTCATCAACCTCTGCGACGCCTTCAACCTCCCGCTCGTCTTCCTCCAGGACGTCCCCGGCTTCATGGTTGGCTCAAAGGTCGAGCATGCCGGGATCATCCGCCACGGGGCGAAGATGCTCTACGCCGTCAGCCGCGCGACCGTGCCGAAGGTGACCGTCGTCGTCCGCAAGGCCTATGGGGCCGGCTACTACGTGATGTGCGGCAAGGCGTATGAGCCGGACCTGATCGTCGCCTGGCCCGGCGCCGAGATCTCGGTGATGGGCGCCGAGGGCGCGGTCGAAATCATCGGCCGCGGCGCGATCGAGGCATCGGACGATCCCGAGGCGACCCGTGAGGCGATGCTGAACGCGGTCCGCGAGCAGATCGATCCCTACATCGCCGCCGGCAACGCGGTGATCGACGACATCATCGACCCGCGCGAGACCCGGCCGACGATCGTCAGGGCCCTGCGGATGGCGCGCAACAAGCACGTCGAGAAGCCGCGCAAACGGCATGGGGTGATGCCGGTATGACGCAGCGGTGCGAGTTTTGGTTGTCATGCAGCGATAAGTCGCACCGGAAGTGGCCGGTATGAGCAGCTTCGACGATCCGGTGATCATCAGCTGCTCGATCAGCGGCGTGATCGCCAATCGCGACCAGTGCCCGGCGATCCCCTACACGCCGGAGGAGTACGCGGCGGAGGCGCGGCGCGCGGTCGACGAGGGCGCCTCGCAGATCCACATCCACGCCCGCAAGCCCGACGGCACGCCCTCCTACGAGGTCGAGGACTTCCAGGCGATCACCGAGGCGATCCTGGCCGAGGTCGGCGACGTGATCGTCAACTACTCGACCGGGGCGATCGGGATCCCGATCGAGAAGCGGCTCGAGTACCTGCGCGCCTGCCGCCCCGATGTCGCCGCGCTGAACATGAGCTCGATGAACTACGCGAAGTACTCGCGCCGGCGCAAGGACTTCGTCTTCAAGACCGTCTTCGAGAACAGCTTCGACACGATCGTCGAGTTCCTCACCGCGATGCGCGAGCTGGAGATCAAGCCCGAGCACGAGTGCTTCGACTCCGGCCACGTCGCCAACCTCGACCCGCTGATCGACATGGGGCTGCTGGAGCCGCCGCTGCAGATCTCGCTGGTGATGGGAGTGACCGGCGGCATCCGCCCGACCCCGCGCAACGTCACCCTGATGTCCGACCAGATCCCCGGCGGCCCCGGCGGGCCGAACCAGTGGCAGGTGATCGGCATCTCCCGTGACCAGTGGAAGCTGCTCGCCTCCTCGCTGGTCCTCGGCGGCAACGTCCGCGCCGGCGTCGAGGACAACCTCTACCTGCCGGACGGCGAGATGTGCCGCTCCAACGGCGAGCTGATCGCAAAGGCGCGGCAGATGGCCGAAGACGTCGGCCGCCGGCCCGCCAGCGTCGCCGAGGCGCGCGAGCTGCTGGGGGTTCCGAAGCGTGAGCGCTCTCCCGCTTAGCGACGTCAGGGTCCTCGACCTCACCCGCCTGTTGCCGGGCGGCTTCTGTTCGCTGCTGCTGGCCGACCTCGGCGCCGAGGTGCTGAAGGTCGAGGACACCGGCATGGGCGACTACATCCGCTGGGCGCCGCCCTACTACGGCAGCGACGAGCAGCAGGCGCTCGGCACCCGCTCCGCGCTCTACCTCTCGCTCAACCGCGGCAAGCGCTCGGTCCGGCTCGACCTCAAGAGCGAGCGGGGGAGGGAGGCGCTGCTGCGGCTGGTCGCCGAGCACGACGTCGTCCTCGACGGCTTCCGCCCCGGCGTCCTGGACAAGCTCGGCGTCGGCTACGAGCGGTTGCACGAGGCCAACCCGCGCATCGTCTACTGCGCGATCACCGGCTACGGCCAGGACGGCCCCTACGCCGAGCGCGCCGGCCACGACATGAACTACCTCGGGCTCGTCGGCCTGCTGGGACTGACCGGCGCCGAGGACGGGCCGCCGGTCCAGTCGGCGGGGCAGATCGCCGACCTCGGCGGCGGCGCCCTGATGGCCGCCTTCGGGGTGATGGCGGCGCTGCACGAGCGCGAGCGCTCCGGCGAGGGCCAGATGGTCGACGTCTCGATGGCCGACGGCGCCCTCTCCTGGCTGGCGATGGTCGCCGGCCGCTACTTCTGCGACGGGGAGGTGCCGCGGCGGGGAGAGCAGCAGCTCGCCGGCGGCCTGATCTGTTACCTCCCCTACGAAGCCGCCGACGGATGGATCACCTGCGGCGCCCTGGAGCCGAAGTTCTGGGCCGCCTTCTGCAACGGCGTCGACCGTCCCGACCTGGTCGAGAAGCAGTTCGAGGCGCCGCGGTCCGAGGCGTGGGAGCAGGTGGCCGAGGTCTTCCGCTCGCGCAGGCGCGACGAGTGGCTCGCCTTCAACGACGAGCACGACTGCTGCATCGAGCCGGTCCTCGACCTCAACGAGGCGCTCGATTCGGAGCTGGTGCGGGCGCGGGGGATGGTGACCGAGATCGAGCAGCCGGAGCTGGGGACCGTGCGACAGCTCGGCAACCCCGTCAAGCTGAGCCGCACCCCCGCCGACCCCACCCGTCCCGCCCCCGCCTTCGGCGAGCACACCGACGAGGTGCTGGCAGAGGCCGGCTACTCCGCCGAGGAGATCGTGGCGATGAAGGACTCTGGGGCGGCGGCTGGTCCCGCGGCCGAGCCGCAACAGGAGTTCCGCGCATGAGCGCCGGTGGTTCGAACGGCAGTGCCGCCACCGCCGGCGACGGCCTGCTGCGGATGCGCGAGCTGGCCGAGGCCTCGGGCGTGCCCGCCCCGACGATCAAGCACTACCTGCGCGAGGGCCTGCTGCCGGAGCCGGTGAAGACCAGCCGCAACATGGCCTACTACCCGCCCGAGTTCGTCGACCGGATCAAGCTGATCAAGCGCCTGCAGGAGGAGCGGTTCCTGCCGCTGAAGGCGATCAAGAACGTGCTCGACGAGGACCCCGAGCGGGCCAAGGCGATGCTCGCGCTCGGCGATCAGATCCTCGACCGCGCGCTCGCCGGCGAGCGCTCCCGCACCAGCGCCGCCGAGGTCCGCAAGCGCTACGGCGTCCCCAAGGAGGTGCTCGACCGGCTCGCCGAGCTCGAGGTCCTCACCCCCAATAGCCGCGGCTACTCGCCCTCCGACGTGACGATCATCGAGGCGATCGGCCGCTTCCGATCCGGCGGCTACGACGAGCAGATCGGCTTCACCGTCTACGACACCCTCCGGTACAAGGCAACCCTCGAAGACCTGGTCCGCCAGGAGGTCGACGTGGTGATGGACCGCCTCGCCGGCGAGGTGCCGCCGGCGCGGGTCGTCGAGATGCTGGAAGCCGGCGCCCAGCCGCTGAAGGACCTGATCGCGGCCCTGCACACGAAGCTGATGGTCGCCGAGCTCGAGCGGCGGCGCTAGTCGCTGATCCGAACCGCAAAAAAGGCGCGGGCCCAAATGGTCCCGCGCCCATGCTGCTAGGTGTGTCTGATCAGGGCAGAACCCTTAGACACATGTAACGGTGATTTCCTCCGCAAACGTTGCTTTGCCTTCTGCCACCTCGGCTGCTTCGACGGGGCTGCCGCCGCCCTCTGTGGTCGAGGTGAGGTTGTAGATGGTGCCTGTAGCTGTGTTCTGCTTGTAGGTCTGCGCGGACCCGGTGGCGGTGAAGCTCAAGGTACCGGTCGCTGAGCTTTTGCCGCATCCCGGCGATGCAAGATCGCCGATGACGCCGTTCCCCTTGACTTCGATGTTCGAGAAGCCGGCGCAGATGATTGTGGCGAAGACGCCGCCGGTCGGCGGTGTAACCAGAATCCCCGGTGTGGTCTTCGCGTCGGTCAGATACACGTTGTGGAAAACGGAGGTAGCGGTCGCGATCACTCCGTTGGACTGCCCGGTCGTATGGCACTCAGGGTGCAGAAAGCCCAGGTTTCCGGTGCACCCGCTGAACGTGAGCGAAACTTCGCCTGTCGTCTTGCTGGTGTATTTGCCGGATCCAACATTGCTGGTGCATGTGATGGTCGGCTCGCCACTGGCGCGCAATTCACTGTGCCCGCCTGCGCTCGTGAAAGAGAGCGATTTGCCGATGTTCAGCGAGGGTGAGTCGATTTCGGGGGTGCCTGCCGAGGCCACCGCCGGCATCGCCGCGAACACGAGGGCAAGGAGCCCCAGTGCAAGCAGCATCATCTTGTTCTTCATCAATTACCCTTTCATTGCGCCCATCCCTTGTCTCAGCGGAGGGGCGATTGTGTGGGTCGGCAGGTGTTGCTCTTGCGGACCTGCCGGCCCTCCCTGTCTCCTCCATCCCTATCCAACAACTTTCAAGCAGTCAAGGCCCTGCACACCAAATACGGGTGCCAGACTCAGCGCGTTGGCGCAGACAGTTGAACCAGTCTGGTCGGTAGCTAGTCTGGGAGCAGATCGGGATCGCGCCGGCCTTTCTCGGGTACGGCTCCGACCAGATCGCATCAGGGACTAGAGCCGCCGGCCTAGGGAGCCGGCAGGGAGGGAACATGGCTGCGGATTCGGTTCGTGTGGGGCGACTTCTGAGACTGCTGGCAGCAGCTTCGCTTTGTTTGACCTTCGGGTGGGCGTCTGCCGCCCACGCGGCAGCCGAACCTCCGCTGTACCACTATAGCTTTGGACCTGATGGGACTGAGGGCACCGACTTCGACAAGGTCGGCTCTATCGCCGTCGATCAACAAACCGGAACGGTGTATGTCATCGATCGGGCCGCCGGGACCCTCTACCGCTTCGACGAAGAAGGCCACCCCACGGGCCAAATTACCGGGCTCTCCTACTTACACCCGGAACCCAACGAAAGCCAGGTCGCGGTGGATTCCGCTTCTCACATTGTTTATGTGACCAGCTCCAACTCGGTTCTAGCGTTCCAAGCGAACGGTGACCCAGCCAACTTCACCCTTGGCTCCGGGGCTGGGACGAACCAGATCTCCGGCTTCGGCGAATTGCTCGGGGTCGCCGTCGATGCCAATGGCGACATCTACGCCAGTGACTGGTCCGGTCACGTCCGCATCTATGAACCAAGTGGCGGGTTCCTCACCGAATTCGCGACCAGTGAACCCGCCAACCTCGCTGTTGCCCCTGATGGCAGCGTCTACGTAAGCAGGTGGCACAGCTCCGTTCTCAAGTTCACTCCCTCGGCATTCCCGGTCACCGCGACTACCACTTACACCCCTTCTTCGGTACCGCTCGATGAAGACATCTTGCAATCGGAGACCGTCGCCGTCGATCCGGCGACCGGGAACGTCTATATCTCTGAGGCCTGGCCCACCTTTGCCAACACGCGTGTCGCGGTCTATGACCCCACCGGCAACCTATTGGCGACCTTCGGCGGCCTCGGTGAAGAAGGGGAACTGGCAAATGCCACCGCCGGAGTGGCAATCAAGGGGTCGAGCGGTCGGGTCTTTGTCGGCACCGACGACGGAACGGGCGCCACGACCCGCTCGAAGGTCGAGGTCTTCGCTCCGGAAGAAATCTTCGAAGGACCACCCACCGTCGTGGCGACCGGTGTCAGCGACGTGACTGCCAGCACCGCACTGCTGCGGGCCGCGATCAACCCAAACACCGCTGAGACCACCTACTACTTCGAATACGGCACCGGAGACTGTGCGGCGGCGGCGGGATCCTGCGTCGTCGGCCCGGGAGGCTCAATCGGCTCGGGCCATAAGTCCGTGGCCGTTTCGCAGACGATAAGCGGGCTGCAGCCGGGGATGACCTACTACTACCGAGTTGTCGCGGTAAATTCCTTCGACACGACGGCGGGAACGGAGCGGACCGTCACCACCCAGGGATCGGGCCTCGGTTTCGCGTTGAGCGACTCCAGGGTCTGGGAGATGGTCTCCCCGCCCGACAAGCTCGCCGGGCTTATCGCGGCCTCTCCCTCGGGTGCCGTCCAAGCGGCGGCCGACGGGAACAAAGTCTCTTACGTTGACATCGGATCAATCGAAGCGGGAGCCGAGGGTAACCGTGCTGTCGAACTCTCCACGATCCTGTCGCGTCGCACCTCTGCCGGCTGGGTTTCGAAGGACATCACGCTGCCGCACGCCGGCGCTACGACGCTTGCCGAAGGTTCTGAGTATGACCTCTTCACGCCGAACCTCACCAAGGCTGTCGTGGAACCGCGCGACGCGATGCCGCTCTCGCCGATGAGCTCCGAACGGACGCCGTATCTCCGTGAGAACTCGGAACCGCCTGTCTTCACGCCGCTGGTCACCTCAAAGGAAGGGTTCGCGAACGTCCCCCCCGGCACGGAGTTCGGCGGTGCTGAACTCAATGGCCAGGTGAGCGAAGTGGGGGTGGATGGGGCGAGCCGGGACCTGACCCATATCGTGCTGGCGTCGAAGGTGCCGCTGGTGACCGGCGCTGCCTTGGGGGGTGGGGGACGTTCCCTGTACGAGTGGGACGCCGGCCAGTTGCACCCGGTCAGCGCCCTGCCCGCGGACGAAGGTGGAGAAATTGTCGAAGGCCTTTTGGGTTCCGGCATGGGTTCGGTCCGCAATGCTGTCTCCGACGACGGTTCACGGAGTTTCTGGAGCACGGGCAATATCGGAACGGGCGCCAATGGGATCAAATTTACCGGTCTTTACGTTCGGGATGTGAGCATTGAAGAGACTTCCCGCCTCGATCTGGTTCAGGCCGGCGTCACCGAGGAAGGGGAAGCAAATCCGGCCTTTCAGAGCGCCAGTGCCGATGGAACCGTCGTCTTCTTTACCGATTCCCAAAAGCTGACTGCCGGCGCGAGCCCCAGTGGCCGGGACCTCTACCGTTGTGAGATTCCACCGGGTGGAGCAGCAGATGGCTGCACCCGCCTCACCGACATCAGTACGCCCCTGCCCGAGTCTGGGGAAAGCGCGGAAGTAAGGGGAGTCCTGTCGGCTAGCAGCGAGGATGGCACCAGGGCGTATTTCGTCGCCAATGCCGTCCTGGACCCCCAGGCGAACAGGTTGGGCGACACCGCTACGTCCGGTGACCCCAATCTCTACTTCTGGCAGCAAGGGGCAGGTGTTCGCTTTGTCGCCACTCTTACCGCGGATGATGCCTCCGCTTGGGGGCAGGTGAATGGCCCCTTCGGGCCACCTGGATATGTCCGGTTGCTCACCGCCGCCGCCTCGCCGAGCGGCCGCCACTTCGCCTTCATGTCGCAGCGCAGTTTGACCGGCGAGGACAATCAAGACCGGACGAGCGGCGCAGACGTTGAGCGGGTGTTCCACTACGACTCGGCAAGTGACCGCCTTGCGTGTGTCTCTTGCGCTCCCACCGGCGCCACCCCGACTGGGGAACAGGATCCTCCCGATGGGTTGGACGTGCAGGCTCTCTGGCAGAACCAGTCGGTCTCCGCGGCCCTTCCCGAGGCGACTGTCTCGGCAGGAGACCAGCTCATTCGACACACGGTGTACAGACCACGAGCCGTGCTCGACGACGGCCGGATTTTCTTCAATGCCGTCGGCGGCCTCGTCCCGGCTGACTCGAACGGCAACTGGGACGTCTATCAGTACGAGCCGACGGGCCTCGGGAGCTGCGACGCCTCCGCGACCGGCGCTGCCATTACCCGTTCTGGAGAGGGCTGCCTCTCGCTGATCTCGTCGGGGACCGCGGAAGGGGCATCGTCGTTCATCGATTCCAGCACCAGTGGGGACGACGTGTTCTTCTTCACCAAGGGGAGGCTGTCGGTCACCGACCAGGACCCCATCAACGACGTTTACGACGCGAGGGTCGCGGGAACCGCCGCGGTGCTGAACCCTGCGTCCGAATGCGGCGGCGATGCGTGCCGGCCGACCCCGGCTCCGCCGAGCGCCGCCGCGGCCGCCGCTGAAACCTTCCGCGGACCCGGCAATCTGAGCCGGAAGCCATGCCTCAAGGGTAAGCGCAGGGTGCGGAGCCACGGAAAGGCGAAGTGCGCGCGGCGCAAGCAATCCGAGCACGGCCGACATAGGCGGAACGGCCGCCGGCATGGAGCCCATCGATGAGTCGCGCTCACGATAAGCACGGCCTACCTTTCAGCTCGACCAAGGAGATCCCGAGCATGCCGAAGCGCAACCGAACCATTGCTGTCCTCTTGGGCGCCGTCCTGGCGCTGTTGGTAGCTCTGCCAGTGTCGGCCTCGGCGGCGCCGTCGCCCTGGTGGCAGGTCCTGACCGGCAGCCGCCCCACGAACCTGTGGGTACCGAGCGACAGCCTGCAAGAAGTAACCACCGAAGTCGGAGTGTTCGAAGGCGTCGAAGGTGTGCTGGCGGTGTTCAAGATCGAAGGCAACGTCGCAGGCTGTCTCGGTGCAGGCGAAGCCGGCACGTTCTGTCCGTTCTTCGATGGAGGCGACCCGCCGCTGGAAACCGCGGCGCAACTCGAAGCCGCTCTCGAAGCGGCCTACGGCACGAGCACGGTTGAAGTGAGCGGTGGCCCGGTCGGGGTGGCTCCCTTCAAAGTGACCGTGCCCAGGAACCATGCCGCTCCAATCGACTTCAGCTCAGAGGGTGCGGTAGTAGTGGGTAAGGCGGCTGACAAGGTCATCTCGCCTGGCGGCAGCGGCCGCTTGGTGGTGACGATCACCAATCTCGGTGACGCGCCAGTGGACGCAACGTCGACCCCCGTCAATGTTATCGACGAACTACCGCAGGGCGTCGAAGCCACGACGGTCCAGGGATTCGCCGGCGTGAAGGACAAGTCCGGCCCCGTCGACTGCACGGTGAAAACGCCCGGTGAGGTGGCGTGTACCTTCGGAGGCACCCTCCCCTCGTACGAATCGCTGGAAGTCGAAGTCTTCGCCACCTTGACCGGCTCGCCGCCGGTCGCCGGGTCCCCCGGCAGCGTCGCCGTTTCGGGGGGGAACGCTGCGACCGCTGCAGTGGCCCAGCCGATCAAGGTGGACCCCGAACCGACGCCGTTCGGTATCGAGCGGCTCTCGGCACAGGCCGAAGAGGAGGGCGGCGCACCAGCGACCAGGGCAGGCGCCCATCCATTTCAGATCACGACGACGGTCCAGTTCAACTCTGGGCCGATGATCGACAGGTCCATAGGGATTCAGCAGCCGGCCCAGCCGCGCAACGTGCGGTTCACGCTCCCTGCTGGATTCGTCGGCAATACGACCGCTGTGTCGCAGTGCCCTCTCGACGTCTTCCTTTCCGCCAACGAAGAGCTAGTAAACGAATGTCCGGACGAAGCCGCGATCGGGGTTTCTTCGGTGACGCTCACGGGCCTCTTGGGCTTTATGCGGGTCGCTATCCCGGTCTTCAACCTACCGCCGGCCGTAGGTGAGCCGGCTCGTCTCGGCTTCACTGTCGCCGGTGATCCGGTGGTGATCGATACGGCTGTCGATCCCGACAACAAATACCGCGTCGTCGCCAGCGTCAATAACGCCTCGCAGCTTGTGCAGCTTCTCTCGAGCACCGTGACTCTCTGGGGTACTCCGGGCGACAGCCGCCATGACACCTCGCGCGGCTGGGCCTGCGCGTATCGCCTTGTCAACCTTGGGTCCTGCCAACGTCCCGGCAATCTGCAGGAAGACGCCTTCCTACGGATGCCGGTCTCCTGCAAGTCGCCGCTCAGCTACGAGGGTCAGGTGGAACCCTGGAACACGCCGAACGGCAGCGTGGTCGACGAAAGGACCTTCCTCGGCGGCACGCCGAGCGCCTGCAACCAGGTCCCATTCAACCCGACGGTCGCCGCCGAACCCACCGACAAGCGGGCGAACGCCTCGAGCGGTCTCGATTTCGAGCTCCAGATGCCGAACGTCGGCCTGCTGAGCAAGGATGCGATCTCCGAAGGGCAGGCGAAGAAGGTGGAGGTGACGCTGCCTGAGGGAGTGACCGTCAACCCGTCTCAGGCGGAAGGCTTGGGCGCTTGCAGCCCGGCGGACTACGCTCGGGAGACCGCCGGCTCCGCCGCCGGTCAGGGTTGCCCCGAGACCTCCAAGGTCGGATCGGTCGAGATATCGACGCCACTACTCGAGGAGCCGGCGAAGGGCTCACTCTACGTCGCCAAGCCCTTCGACAATCCGTTCGGGTCGCTGCTGGCGCTGTACATGGTGGCAAAGATCCCCGAGCGCGGCATCCTGATCAAACAGGCCGGCAAGGTGGAGTTGAACCCGCAGACGGGCCAGGTCGTGACCAGCTTCGACGACCTGCCGCAGCTGCCGTTCGCCGACTTCAAGCTGCACTTCTTCGAAGGCGACAGGGCTCCGTTGGTCATGCCCTCCAGTTGCGGCACCTATCCGGTTGTCGCAAGGTTCACCCCCTGGAATGCGGCTGATCCGGACAACCCGCTGCCGAATGAGATCGTCACTCGGACCAGCTCCTTCACCGTGAATCAGGGGTCAAATGGCGGGTCATGCCCGAGTGGGAGGCCGCCGTTCAATCCGCACCTCTCCGCCGGCACCACCGACAACGCCGCTGGGAAGTACTCGCCGTTCAACATCAGGTTGACCCGCGAGGACGGGGAACAGGAATTCAGCCGCTTCTCGGTGAAATTGCCCCCGGGCGCGATCGGAAAACTCGCCGGCGTCCCGTTCTGCCCGGATACGGCGATCACGGCGGCGCGGGCACGGAGCGGTCAGAACGGCGGCCAGGAGGAGCTCGAACACCCGAGCTGCCCGGGCGCGTCGCAGATCGGCACCACGCTCGTCGGCGCAGGGGTCGGTTCCTCGCTGACCTGGGTGCCCGGAAAGCTGTACCTGGCTGGTCCCTATCAGGGCTCGAAGCTGTCGGTTGTCGCCATCGCCACCGCCAAGGTCGGACCGTTCGACCTCGGCACGGTGGTCATCCGCCAGGCCCTCCGGATTGATCCGGAGACCGCGGAGGTCACCTCCGACGGATCGAGCTCGGACCCGATCCCGCACATCTTGCAGGGCATCGTCGTCCGTGCTCGTGACATCAGGGTCTCCGTCGATCGACGCGACTTCATGCTCAACCCGACCAGTTGCGAACGGATGACGACCGCCGCTCAGGTATTCGGAGCCGGGCTCGACTACAACTCTGCGGCCGACGACCAGCTGGCGGACGCCAGCGCTCCGTTCCAGGCTGCCGACTGCCGCGCCCTGGGCTTCAAGCCGAAGCTCTCGCTGAGCCTGAAGGGCGGAACGAGGCGGGCAGACACGCCGCGGCTGCGGGCGGTTCTCACTGCTCGCAAAGGCGATGCGAACATCGGCCGTGCCCAGGTCACCCTGCCGCACTCGATGTTCCTGGAACAGGCGCATATCCGCACCGTCTGCACCAGGGTGCAGTTCAACGCCGGCACTGGTGACGGCCAACGTTGCCCGAAGGGAGCCATATACGGCCGCGCCAGGGCGATCTCGCCCCTGCTGGACGAACCGCTGGTGGGGCCCGTGTACCTGAGGTCGTCGAACAACCCGCTGCCGGACCTGGTTGCCGCTCTGCACTCACGGAAGGTGGACATCAACCTGGTCGGCAGGATCGATTCCCATAATGGAGGTCTCCGTACGACCTTCCAGAGGGCCCCTGACGCTCCGGTGAGCAAGTTCGTCCTCAACATGCAGGGCGGACGCAAGGGCCTTGTGACCAACAGCGTGAACCTCTGCGGCCACCGGAACCGGGCCACCGCGGCCTTCACGGCTCAGAACGGCAAGGTGCGGACGGTCAAGCCGCTCGTCAAGGCATCCTGCGGGCGGAAGTAGGGCCGGGGCTGAGGGTAGAGCGGCGCCTCAGTAGGCGCGACCGGTGCTGCTCTCCAGCTGCTCCCGCTCGGCCTCGATGTCCATCTGCAGCGTCTTCGCTCCGGTCTCCCGCGCCACCCGCTCGGCCTCGTCGAAGGCCCTGTCCGCCCCGTCGACACCGGCGGCGACCCGCGCCCGGGCCAGCGTCAGCATCGCTACCGGATAGGTCCAGAGCATGCCCCGCTCGCGGGAGACGCGCGCGGCCTCCTCGGCCACCTCAAGCCCCTCCTCCTCGCGGCCGACCTGGACTAGGGCGCGGGCGCGCAGCTGACCGCGCCAGCCCTCCATCTCGCCGCCGTTGTCCATCGCCGCGCGGTAGAGCCGCTCGGATTCTTCGATCGACTCCAGCGCCGCCTCGGTTTCCTCCGCGATCAGCTGCGTCCAGGCGAGGTTGGTGAGCGCGAGGCTGCGGGAGAAGACGTCGCCGAGGCGGTCAGTCAGTTCACAGTTGCGGCGGGCGATCGCCAGGCCGGCCTCGGGATCACCCCGCATCGCCAGCAGCCCCGCCTGGTTGCTGCGTACCCAGCTCGCCGTCTCGGGGTCGTCCTCGTCGAGAGCAACCTGTAGCGCCCGCTCGAACAGCTCTTCGGCCTCGTCGAGTTCCGCCTGCTCGCGCCGCACCATCCCCTTGCCCATCAGGCCCCAGGCGATCGGGCTGCCGAGGACGATGTCGGCGCCGACGGAGCCGTCGTCGCCGACGATCTCGAGCATCTCGTCGAGGATCCGCTCGAAGCCCTCAAAATCGCCGTTGCAGAGGTAGGCATAGGCGCCGGCGCCGCGAACGGCAGCGCGCAGGTGACGGTCCCCGGCTTGGTCAGCGAGGTCGATCGCCTCGCGAACATGTCCGATCCAGGTCGGGCCGTGATGCTGCAGGCCCGGCCGGACCGAGGTCGCCACCTTCAGCAGCGCCAGGGAATGCAGGTCTTCGCGCCTGCTGGCAATCTCCTCCGCCTCAGAGGCGAGCCTTTGCTCTTCCTCCCGGCTCATCCCGACCCGCCAGGCATACTGGAGCTGGAGCAGGCGCGAGTGGACGGCCATCGCCGCCACCTCCTCGTCCTCCTCCAGCCCGTCGACCAGGTCCATCACCTGGTGCCAGAGTCGCAGGGCATCGTGCGGGCGGCTGTGTCCGGCCCAATGCGCCGCCCGAGCAGACCAGCGGGCGGCATCCAGTGGCTCGCCGCCCTGGCGCAGATGGTCGGCGATCAGCGCCGCCAGCTCGTCGTAGCGGTCGGGCGGGTTGAGCTCGATCAGCGCCTGCGCGGCTTTGGCGTGGGTGCTCGCGCGCTGCTCGGCGAGCTGGGTCCCGTTGGCGACCTCCCTGGTGAGGGGATGGCGAAAGGCGAGCAGGCGCTGTGGGTAGATCTCGGCTTCGTAGAGGAAGCCGCCGTTGACCAGCTCGCGCAGCGCTCGATCCATCTCCTCCTCGTCGAGTCCCGCTGCCATCGCCAGGGCGCCGCCGCTGACCTCCTTGCCGAGGACGGAAGCCACCTGCAGCAGTTGCTTCGGCTCGGCTCCGAGACGATCGATCCGCGCCGCCAGCACCGCCTGCACGGTGACCGGCACGCCGGCGCTCTCGATCGGCCTGGCGAGCCGATAGCTCCCGCGCTCACCCTCGAGGTACCCCGACTCGGCCAGCTCGCGGACGATCTCCTCGATGAAGAAGGGATTGCCCCCGGTGCGCTCGTGGATCGGCTCGTTGAGCCCGTCGAGCGAGGGGTCCTCGCCGGTGAGGTCGCGCAACAGCTCACGCGTGTCCTCCTGCCGCAACGGCGCCAGCTCGACCGCCTCCCAGCGCGGATTCTCACTCCACCGCGGTGCGTACTCGGGGCGGTAGTTGGCGAGGACGAGGGTCCTGGTGCCGCCGAAACCGCCGATCAGGCCGTCGAGCATCGTCTGGCTGCCCTCGTCAACCCAGTGCAGATCCTCGAAAACCAGCATCAGGGTCTTCTTCCGGGAGGGATTGCCGACAAGGCGGCAGAGGACTTCGGCCAGGGCCCGCTGCCGCGCCTCCGGGCTCATCTGCGGGACCGGTCGCTCGGGGTCGGGGACGCCGAGGAAGTCGAAGATCAGGGGCAGGTCGTCGGCGAAGGCGGTGTCGAGGAGCAGCGCCCGGCCGGCGATCTTCTCTCGGGCGAGCTGTTCGGGGTCGCCGTCGCCGATCCCGAAGAAGGCGCGCAGCATCTGCAGGATCGGCATGAAGGGGATCGACTTGGCGTGTGCCTGCCCTTGCGCCTCGAAGACCTCGGTGCCCTCGCTGCGGCAGCGCTGAACGAACTCGTGGTAGAGGCGGCTCTTGCCGATCCCCGGTTCGGCGACTACGCCGATCGCGCTCGCCTCTCCCTCCCTTGCCCGTCCCAGCGCCGCCTGCAGCGCCTTCATCTCGCGCTCGCGGCCGACGAAGCGGGAGAAACCGCGCTCGCGGGCGAGGTCGAGACGGCTGCGCGCCTCGCCGACACCGGCCAGCTCGAACACCTGCACCGGTCGGCTGGCGCCCTTGATCTCGAACTCACCGAGGTCGGTCAGGTCGAGGAAGCCGCGCGCCAGCTCGGCGGTGTGCTCGGTGGCGTACACCTTGCCCGGCTCGGCGAGTGCCTCCATCCGCTGCGCCAGCCCGACCGTGTGGCCGATCGCGGTGTAGGAACCCTCGCCTCCGCCGATCGCGCCGGCGACGACCTCACCCGAGTTGATCCCGATCCGGGTCGAGAAGTTGAGCCCCCTGGCCCGCCGTAGCTCACCCGCGTACTCGGCGACGTCCTCGAGCATCTGCAGGGCGGCGTAACAGGCGCGCGGCGCATGATCCTCGTGGGCGATCGGTGCCCCGAAGATCGCCATGATCCCGTCGCCGGTGAACTTGTCGACCGTGCCCTCGAAGCGGTCCACCGTCTCGGCCAGCAGCGAGAAGAAGCGCTGCATGATCTTCCGCCACTCCTCGGGATCCTCCTGCTCGGCCAGGTCCATCGAGCCGCTGACGTCGGCGAAGAGGACCGTGACCTGCTTGCGCTCGGCATCGTCCTGGGTGGCTTCGTACACGACGTCACAAGGTTACGCCCCTGGCTCGACTGGGTGGTGCCGGATCATCTGGGGGATGTCTGGCGGCTGGGCTATCAACCATCTAGTTCTCAGCCCGGCGAGGAAACAGGAGACGTCCCGCCGGCCGGCACGGACCGGGGCTACTCCCCGTCTAAAGACCTCCGGGGAACTTTGAAGAGAAGCAGTGAGAAGGAAGTTGGAATCGTCGGGGTTCCTTGCTTGTCCCGGCGTTCCGCACTCCGCATCTCGATCTCCGACATCTCAAGGCGGTGGCGTTCGGAAGCTTGCATGGCTTCCTCGTAGCCCTCGGAGTCAAGCATGAGAGGAGTTCGGGTGATGTGGAAGTCTTTGTCGTACCCGACGATCTCAGCTTTCCTCGATTCGATGAAGTCATCAAGGATTCTCTGAACGTAACCGCAGACTAAGTCTCCGGCCGTGACCCGTCTAGCTGTTCCCACTCGTCGGTGTCGATCAGGTGCCGCTCGATTGCGCGGTAGAAGTGCTCCACGGCGCCGCGGACTGGACGAGTCTCAACCAGCTCCGCACATTCCAACTCCTCAAGGCGCCGAACGTGGTAGCTCACATCGGAGAGGTCGGCACCTAGCGCCCGCGTGAGTTCCGCCGGGCTCATCACCCCGCGCTCCACCAGCGTCCGCAAGATCCTCGCTCGCAGGGGGTGTTCCATCGCTTTGATGCGGTTGCTCTTGCCCGGCTTGCCGCTCTTCTTCGATTTCGGAGAGGGCTTGGGTTGCGATGCCTTTGAGACTTTCGGCCTGCTTGCCACGTGAAGCCTGCCCTTCCTTTTTGAGGTGTATTGAGCAGTCGAGTCTAGCTGCGTACCGGGACGATTTTTAGCTCGTCAACGAGAATTCATTTGGCGGCTCTCCATCGTTTGAGACCTCTCTAGTAAAACGACAGTTCAGCTCTCGTGACTAGAAAAGGGGGTGACAACCATGCAGATGCAGACCAATCAGCACAGCCTGCCGTTTGTGGAAATCGGCAAGGGGGCCTAGGAGCCATACAGGGGCCGGGCCGGGTGGCAGCTAGGGAAGGCAAATCCGCTCCGCCCGGCCTCACGAGACCGCTGCGCTGTAGACGCGCCAAACGAAAGTGCATTGACAAGCAAATGACTCTTTCGGAATGGTGGCCTCGGGAGCCACTAAAGCATCCAGACGGCTGGGTTGGGATTCCACTCAATGAAGATCAGGCGCACGAAAAACCAGACTCCCGAAAGCAGCCCGCCGAGCATGGCCGACGGTGGGGCCGCGGGGGATGAGTACTTCGTCTGGGAGGTGTTAGTCCCCCGCCTGGTTCACCCTTCGAAGCTGATATTTATTCAAGCCTTGCTGAGACACGGCGGGCCTCTGTCGCTGAGCGATCTGGCCGAAGCCGCCGATATCTCCCTTGAGCACGCGCGGTACCAGTGCAAATCCATGCAGACGGCCGGAGTCCTCGAAGTCGTCAGCGTTGGCCCACGCACCAGTGGTGAGGGTGACGAACCCTTCTACTTCTTCCCAAAGCCACCCCGGGCGTCCCCATCAAGCCCCGCCGCAGCGTGACCGAAGGGCATCATCTCCCGCGGGCATCACGACGCGCTCCACGGATCGCTCCTCCTGCTCCTTGGCCAACTCCCGACACACTTCGACCGCCGCTGATGGTAGGAGCTGATGGATCACCTCGGCGAAGCATTCGGAGTCGGGAAGAGATCCGACGGGAATCCCCGCCGCCCCTGCCACCGATGCGCCGGGGCCCGGGGAGGACGAGTACTAGGCGCTGCTGCGGCCGGGCAGTTGGAAGGCATGGTTGCCGCGCCCCTGGCTCTGTAGCCTCACCCCGGTGCGATCGGTTCTCGTCACCGGGGCTTCCACGGGCATCGGCCGCGCCACCGCTATGCGACTTGACGGTGCCGGCTGGAGGGTCTTCGCCGGGGTGCGCGAGGAGGCCGACGCCGAGTCGCTGCGGACGGCGGGATCGGAGCGGCTCGCGCCCGTCTTCCTCGACGTCACCGAGCCGGCGCAGGTCGCGGCCGCCGCCGAGCGGGTCGAACGCGACAGCGACGGCGGCCTGGCCGGGCTCGTCAACAACGCCGGGGTGGCGATCCCCGGGCCGCTGGAGACGATCCCGCTCGAGGATTTCCGCCGGCAGTTGGAGGTCAACCTCGTCGCCTACGTCGCCGTCACCCAGGCGATGCTGCCGGCGATCCGCCGGGCCGAAGGACGGGTCGTCTTCATCAGCTCGATCGGGGGTCGCGTCGCCTTTCCCTTCGCCGGCCCCTACCACGCCGCCAAGTTCGGAACCGAGGCGATCGGCGACGTCTTCCGCCAGGAGCTGCGGCCGTGGGGGCTGCGGGTCTCGATCGTCGAGCCGGGCTCGATCGACACGCCGATCTGGGAGAGAGGGCAGCGTAAGGCCGAGGAGGTCGAAGCCAGGTCGCCGAAGACCGACCTCCTCTACGGCAACGCGATCGAGAAGTTCCGCAAGGTGATCCAAGACACGGCAGAACGGGGGATCCCGCCGGAGAAGGTGGCCAGGGCGGTCGCCCACGCGCTGGAATCGTCGTGGCCGCGCAGCCGCTACCTGGTCGGCCTCGACGCCAAGGTACAGGCACGGCTGAAGCCGTTCGTCCCAACGCCGGTCTTCGATCGGATCGTCGCCCGGGCGCTCGGCCTCTAAGTCACCGCCACGCTCATATACTTTGGCAACCGATTGACTGGTCAATCAACCGGAGGGGACTCATCACAGTGCGCGTAGCCGCCGTACAGCTGAACTCGAACGGGGAAAAGCAGCGGAACCTCGCGGCCGCCGAGCGGCTGGTGCGCGCCGCCGCCACCGACGGCGCTGAATTCGTCGCCCTGCCCGAGAAGTGGAATCTGCTGGCCGGGGGCGAGGAACTGGTCGCCGGCGCGGAGCCGCTCGACGGCCCGAGTCTGACCGCGGCACGCGGTTGGGCGCGCGAGCTCGGCATCCACCTCCTCGCCGGCAGCATCTCCGAGCGCGGGGAGGTCGGCGAGAAGGTGTCCAACACCTCGGTGCTGATCGATCCCGACGGAGGGGATCTCGCCGTCTACCGCAAGATCCACATGTTCGACATCGACGCCGGCGGCGTCTCCTACCGCGAGTCCGAGCACGAGCGACCGGGCGCCGAACCGGTCGCGGCGCCGCTCGGGGAGCTGTCCCTGGGAATGACCATTTGCTACGACCTTCGCTTCCCCGAGCTCTTCCGCATCCTCGCCCTGCGCGGCGCCCGCGTCATCGCCGTCCCCTCGGCCTTCACCCTCGCCACCGGCCGCGATCACTGGGAAGTGCTGCTGCGGGCGCGGGCGATCGAGGACCAGGTCTTCGTCGTCGCTCCCAACCAGGTCGGCGAGGCGCCGCCGCGCTACAGCTCCTTCGGGCATTCGATGGTCGTCGACCCCTGGGGGACGGTGCTGGCAATCGCTCCCGACGGGGAATGCTTCGCCGCCGCTGAGCTCGACCTCGCGGCCCAGGACCGGGTGCGGGAGTCGCTGCCCTCGCTCGCCAACCGCCAGCCGGGCGCTTACCCGTGGCCGAACCCGGCGGAGGATGCTTCCTGATGGCGCAGGCACCACCGGCCGACAAGCGCCGCCTGATCCTCGACGCTGCCGTCCGCGTCTTCGCCCGCCAGGGCTTCCACGCGACCCGCGTTTCCGACATCGCCGACGAGGCGGGCGTCGCCTACGGCCTCGTCTATCACTACTTCAACTCCAAGGACGAGGTCCTCAACGAACTCTTCATCGAGCGCTGGTCGCTGCTGCTGGCGGCGATCGAGGAGGCCGACCGCAGGGGACCGGGACCCCGCGAGAAGCTCGGCGCCGTCGCCGGCTTCATCTTCGACTCCTACCGCCACGACCCCGAGCTGATGAAGGTGATCATCGTCGAGGTGACGCGGGCCGCGAACTCCTTCGGGCAGACGCACCTGGAGGAAATCCGCCGCGCCTACGAGGGGATCGCGAAGATCGTCGGCGACGGGCAGAGGGACGGCGCCTTCCGCGCCGACGTCGCTCCGATGTTCGCCTCGATGGCCTTCTATGGCGCCGTCGAGCAGCTCCTCTCCGGCTGGATATTCGAGACGATCCCCGCCTCCGAGGCGGACTTCGACCAGGCGCGGGATCTTCTGGTCACGACGATCTGCGACGGACTGGACCCGCGGTAATAGGGTTTACTCCCGAGTTCCCGAGGGGAAAGGTTTGAGCTGAGTGGATAACGAGCTGGTGAAACGTCTCGTCTGGAGCGGCCTGCTGGCCGCGGCCGGCGCCCTGGCAAGCATCGCCGCTTCGCGGCTCGCGGCGACCGTCTACCGCCGCATCTACGACGAAGATCCTCCGGAGTAGGAGCGACCCATGGCCGAGCCCACGCAGAACCCACCGCCGATTCCGCCTCCGGCCCCGCCGCCTGCGCCGGAGGAGCGCTCACTCGCCGACCTCGTGGTCGACGTCTCCGAAAGCGCCTCGACCCTTGTCCGCGAGGAGATCGAGCTCGCCAAGGCGGAGGTCTCCGAGAAAGTCACCAAGATCCTCCGTGGCTCGGCGGTCGGCCTCGCCGCCGGCACCTTCGCCTTCCTCGCCCTGATCCTGATCCTCCACGGGATCGCCTGGCTGCTCGGCGAAGAACTGTTCAGCGGCAACATCTGGGCCGGCTACTTCGTTACCGCCGGGATCTTCCTGCTGATTGCCGCCCTCGCAGGTTTCATCGCCTTCCGCTCGTTGAAGGCGGGCGCTCCACCGGTCCCCGAGCAGGCGATCGAAGAGGCCAGGCTGACCAAGGAGATGCTCGAAAAGGAGGCCTCGTGAGCACCGGTGCGCCAGGACGTTCCCCGGTGGAGATCCGCCGCGACATCGACCTCAAGCGCCGCGAGCTCGGCGGCTCGGTCGAGGCGCTGCGCGGCCGCGTCAACGAGCTGACCGACTGGCGCCGTCAGGTCGAGGAGCACAAACCGCAACTTGTCGTCGGCGCCGCCGCGGTGGGCTTCCTGATCGGTGCCAGGGCGATGCTCCGCCGCCGTAAACGCAACCGCTGAGCCCGGTTCAGGCGATGAGGTCGGTGGGGACGCTGCCGACGCCGAGCAGGCCGGGGCCGACGTGGGCGCCGAGGACGGGGCCGACCTCGGAGATGAAGGCTGGCTCGCAGCCGAAGATCTCGTAGCAGTCTTCGACCAGCCCGTCGGCGGTCTCCTTGTCCTGGATGTACTGGACGACCCAGCCGTAGGCGCCGGAGTCCTGGCGCTGGCGGGCGTAGCCGCGCAGCCGCTCCAGCGAGCGGGCGCGGGTGCGGACGCGCTCTACCGGGGTGATCTCCTCCTCGAGGGTGAGGATCGGCTTGATCTTCAGGGCGCCGCCGATCCAGGCGCGGGCGCCGCCGATGCGGCCGCCACGGCGCAGGTACTCGAGGGTGTCGATTGCGAACCACATCTTCAGCGATTCCCTCGTTTCCTCCGCCCGGGCCAGCACGCCCGCCGCGTCGGCGCCCGCGGCCGCGGCCGAGGCGGCGCCGAGGGCGCAGAGGCCCATCCCGCCGGCGGCGGTGCGTGAGTCCAGCAGGTGCAGCCTCTCGCCGCCCTTGCCTTCCTCGAGAAGACGCTCGCGAGCCTGCCCAGCGGCCTCGAAGGTGCCGGAGATGCCGGCGGAGATGTGGATCGAGACGACTTCCCGCCCCGCTGCAAGCAGCGGCTCGTAGACCGCGAGGAAGTCGCCGATCGAGGGCTGCGAGGTGGTCGCCCCGCTTTCGGAGGCGCGCAGACGCTCGTAGAACTCGTCGAAGTCGCTGATCTCCGACTCCCGTTCCTGATGCCCGTCAACCGAGACGTAGAGGCTGATCGTCTCGATTTCCCGCTCCGCCAGAAGCTCGGTCGGCAGGTAGGCGGTCGTGTCGCAGACGACCGCGGTCTCGGCAGGCGAGCTCACCGGGGCGATTCTAGACGCGCTGTCTCCCTGAGCCGCGAGGTAGTGGGTCAGTTTGAAATCGACCCGGCCGGACTAGGGCCAGCTATGGCAGTCTCCGAAGGCAGCTTCGCGCTCCGGCTGCTGGAAAAACTGAAAGCCGCCTTCTTCGACCGCCCCAAACTGGCCTCGCGTGCTTTCTGCAAAGGCCGCGGGGTATTCGAGTTCGGCCCGCTGAAGGCAGTTGCGGTAGTGCATTTCGCCTCCGACCTTGAGGCCGACGAAGACGATTGCTAAGACGGCGGCGAACGCGAGAGCAACTGCAAGCCAGCGCATCGACCCATCCTATGCGCAGGGGAACCGATCTCAGTCCAGCAGCGCCGCGATCTCTTCCAGAGACCAGATGTGATCAGCAACGCCGGCAGCCATCGCCGGCGTCCGCGGGTAGCGCTCCTTCAGCGACCGGTGCGGGCGCGCGAAGTTGTAGTGCATGAAGTGGAGAGAGACGGCGTGGGAGAGGTTCTCGACCTTGCGGCTGAATCCGTTGGTCAGCCGCGTGAAGCGCCGCATTCCCATCCGCATGGTCAAGTTCTGCCGCTCCACGTAGCTGGTTGAGATCCGGTTGGGGTCCGGGGCGCCCTTGACCACTCGCCGCTTGGTTCCGATGCAGACCGCGGGGCTGTATTTGCCGACCTCGCCGCCGGCGTAGTGCTTTTGGATCTGCGCCCAATCAACGTTGTGGCGGAAGGACGGCCCGACCGTCCCTTCGTAGATCCGGTGGCCGTCGGTGCTGAGCTGAATGCGCCCCTCCAGCCGGCTCGCCAGATCGGTGAGGAAGTATTCGGCGTCGTCTGACGTCCGCTCGCCGACCAGCCACGTAGGAGCCAGCTTCGTGTCGGCACAGATCGCTGTGAAGGTCCACACGTCCCCGTAGCCGGGAGTGCCTTTGAACTGCTCCGGGACGTTCTTCTGCTTCGCGTAACAGAAGCTCCAGATCTCATCGACCTCCAGCACCTTGCAGGGGAGGCCCTGGAGCACGCCATCTTGGTACTCGGCGCAGGCTTCGCCGAGGTCGGCCAGCAGCTTGACGATCGTGTTCTTGGCCGCGCCGGTCATCCGCACGGTGGCGCGGATGCTGTTGCCCTCCACCAGGCAGCCGATGATCTGGGCGCGCTTCTCGGTGCTCAGTCTGTTCATACTGACCATTATGCGTAAGCGGGCGGACGGAAACCACGGCTAGGGGCAAGCATGCTGGCGGCCGTGGTTTCCGGCTCTAGCAAGCCAAAAACATCCGAGCAAGCCAGGGAAACCCCCTGTGACTGGCGGCCGTCAATTAGACGGCCACATCCCAGTCGAATTCGCCCTGATTCCTCTTTTCGAAAACGCGATCGAACTGCGAGCGGAACTCATTCATGTCTTTGCATCCGCGCATGACGGCGATAACTCCACCGAGCTGTTGATGCAGTTTGTCTTTCCCGAAGTCGCGGAGTAACTGGTGAAGATTCTGGCGGTAGTGGGGGTTCGGATTCCTGCGCTTGAGCTCAGCGGCGACATCCGGATCTATCGAGTTGTAGATGAACTTCATGACGTAGCCACCCCAGCGCAACGGCCGATGCCTGGCCTGGTAACGGATGCCCTCTAGACGTGCCAGTTCTTCCCAGAACTCGTCAGGGAACGTCTTCACCCACTCCTGCATGTCGTCAGCGATGAAAGCTTGGAGCTTGACCTGGAGGGCGCGCTTCTCGCGTACCTCCTGATAGCCGGTCGCCTCGTCGATCAGGGCCTCGATACCGACCTTGCCGCTGGCGCGCATGATGGTCCACGACTGCTTGACGAGACCCTGCTGGTTGGGCTTCAGCTGCCCCGCGTCGTCGGCGGCGATGTACAAGTCGCAGATATCGATCAGTACGGTCGCCTCGAAGCCCATCGCGATCTGCGGCATTCCAGGCACCCGGAAGTTCATCATCCGGTCGTCAAACATGCCTGCCGTGTAGTTTGGCATTCCATCGAAGTACCGCTGTACGCTGGCCGGCTTGCTCCTGGTGCCCCTCAAGGCGCGAACGATCTCCCCCCCGGCCAGTACACGCCGCCCGTCGTTCAGCACATGGCACTCAAGTTCAAGGGCGCCCATCATCAAGGTGCCTGGGAACGCTGAGAAGGGGAGATCGTCACCGGCCGGCGCAACCTCTTGGATAGCAGGGGGATTGGGTGGCGGCGAAGCTTCGCCATTCTTGGCCCGCTCTTGCTCCCATCGGTCCCGAGCGGCCTTGCTGGCGATCTCACTTCGTTCCTCAGGCGTCAGCACATTTGCGCGTGCGCGACCCCCTTTGGCGGCACCACGCTTCGATAATGCCTTAGCGGCCTTGCTGGCCGCGTCTTTCTCACTCACAACCCATCCCTTCGCTTGACTTCATGCCCGAGCAAGCATGAACGAAGGACAGGCGGAAAGTTGGGAACTCGTAGCTAAGTCGTGGTTTTCCAGCGCGCTTTGGCGGCTTTTTGTGCCGCTTTCGAGCGTTCGTCGGCACTCATTCGTGAAGCCCGAACCTTCCCGCCCTTTTTGCCGCCTATGCGACCTGCCTGCGCTTGCTGGCTCTCTGGCTCTGGTGGCGTCTCATCGGTCGCATCACCGACGATGGCGGCGGCGAGGCGGTTGAGGTCCGCAGGCTTCTTGCTCCGCTTGGCGATGGTCAAAGCCTAGCCGCCCCTACGGCAGCCTCAGCCGCTCCATGTGGGCGATGGCTTTGGTGGGGCGCACAGCCGAGCCGTGGCTTTCCAGCAGGCCGAGTCCGATCAGCTCAATGACGGCCCGCGTGAGAGCCCCGCTGGGTCCGATCTCCCGGGCCAGTTCGGGGATCGTGCGCCAAAGCGGGTAGACCTCCAGCGCGAGCGCCATCGCCGCGCGCTGGAGGGGGATGCGGTGGGCCGGCCAATGCCGCCGCTTAGGACTCGGGGCCATCGCCTATTCGATCTCGAAAAGCAGGTCGCGCAACTGCACCCCCAGCGACTCCGCGAGCCTCGCGGCAGTGTCCAGTCGGGGACAGACCACGCCCCGCTCAAAACGGGAGATATCGCATTGACGCATCGACGCCTGCCGAGCAAGGTCCGTCTGCGTCAGCTTGGCCCATTCGCGTGCCTGGGAGAGGTTGGTTCCGAACTGCATGCCGATCGTCTCGCGGTCCTTCATCCCAGCTCCAGTCCCCAGATGTAGAGGGCGGTGGGCGTTGGCAGCATGCACTCGCCTTGGCGGTACAGCACGGCGGTACAGCACCCCGGCTTTGACCTGCCGGCCCGCCGCTCGTTCCACTCCGTCGCGATCCCCGAACTCGTCCGGATCCTTGGCGACTTCGCGGACCAGATCGCTGAGTCGGAAGATCGTTGGGTACTCGCAGAGAACGTGGCGGAAGACCGCCCGCTCATAGAAATCGTCTTCCTCGGCCGCTGACGTAGCCTGTGCCTGCATCGGAAGGTCCGTCCTTTCGGTGCCAGGCGGGGGGCTGTTTGCGCAGCGCCCCCGCCGCTTCTTCAGTTGTTGCAGGCGAAGTTACCGCGGAATCAGGCCCGAATGGGCTTGATCTTAAACTGACCCACTACCAGCCGCGACTCCCGCTACACTTTGTGAAGTGACCGATACGCCCCAAGCCGCAATCACCCTCAGTGACAAGGCCGTCGAGAAGATCGGCGAGCTGCTCGGCTCCCAGGCCGACGCTGCCGAGCAGGCGCTGCGGGTTGCGGTGCGAGGCGGCGGCTGCTCCGGCTTCCAGTACGCGCTCGCCTTCGATCAGGCCAAGGAGGACGACAACGTCTTCGAGGTGGACGGCGTCGCCGTCGTCGTCGACAAGGTCAGCATGCAGTTCGTCTTCGGCTCGGAGGTCGACTACGTCGAAGGTCTCCAGGGCGCCGGCTTCCAGGTCAACAACCCGAACGTGGTTGCGGCCTGCGGCTGCGGATCCTCTTTCCAGGTGAAAGAGGACGCCGCCGAACAAGCAGCGGCTGTCTAGCGCTATTCGATCTGCAGCGGAGGAGACTGCGCCGGCGCCTGTTGCGGCGCTTGAGCGTTCTCGGGCTGCTCGACGCCCAGGGCCTCGCTGAGCTCGCCGGACTCGAACATCTCCTCGACGATGTCGCAGCCGCCCAGCAGCTCGCCGTTGACGTAGAGCTGAGGGAAGGTCTGCCAGTCGGAGATCTCCGCCGTCACCTCGCGCAGCGGCTGCAGCGCGGGGAGGACGTCGATCGCGCCGTAGTCGACGTCGATCTGGTCGAGCACCTGGACCAGGCGCATCGAGAACCCGCAGCGCGGCATGTCCGGGGTCCCTTTCATGAACAGCAGGACCGGGTTGGCGGCGATCAGCTCTTCTACTTTGCTCTTCAGCTCTGGGTCGGCCATGGGCGCATTCTAGGGAGCGGAGCCCATCGGCCTCAGCGTCTCGTTCAAATCTGGGTGATGATCAGCCCCGCAAGGCCCATGAAGCCGGTCGCCATGACGACCATCAGGCCGATGAAGGCTTGAAGCATCGTCTGCTGTAGAGCGTCGATACGGCCGGTGAGGCGCGTGTCCATTTCGCTCACGCGATCGTTCAACTCGTCAAGCCGCGTATCGGTCCAGGTGGATCGCATCGCCTCCATGCCTCCAGGCTAGGGGATCAGGTCCTACATGTGGCGCGCGTGAGTGTAACTTTTTGTCGTAGAAGGTGCCCGGAAGTGTGACCTCAGCCCGTCAGGCTGGTTTTCACCGAGAGGGCGTGGATGGTGCCGTCGTCGAAGCGCTCCTTGACCGCAGCCTTGACCAGGCGGTGCTGGTCGATCCTGGAGAGGCCCTCGAACTGCGGGGCGCTGACGGTCGCCCGCAGGTGGTCCCCGGTGCCGGTTTCGTCGATCACCTCGACCTCGGCCCCCGGCAGGGCGGCCTCGATCATCCCCTTCAGCTCAGCGAGGTCGGCGGGCACTAGCTCGCGGCGGAGGGCTCGCCAAGGGTCTCGAGCATCTCCTCGACCCGGACGAACTTGACCCGCGGGCGGCCGTGGGGCTCGCCGCGGCCGACCTCGGCCTGGTCGATGGCCCGCCAGTCCTCGAAGCTGACGTAGCGGACGCCGCGCTCGCGGAGGAGGTCTTCGACCGCGCTCGGCTCCGGCTTTTCGGGGGACAGCAACTCCCCGGTCTTGACGTCCTCGAAGAGGTTCTGGACGGTCTCCAGCGCGTCTTTCTTGTTGGTCCCGATCACGCCCGAGGGGCCGCGCTTGATCCAGCCGGCGGTGTAATGGCCGGTCCTGTGGCCGGAATCGTGGGAGTCGAGGATGCGACCGCCCTCGTTGAGGATCAGGCCGCGCCGCTCGTCGAAGGGCACGCCCTCGATCGGGATGCCGGTGTAGCCGACCGAGCGCAGGACCAGTCCGCATTCGAGCTCTTCGCGCTCGCCGGTGTCACGGGCGCGCAGCGTCCCGCCTTCCTCGACCAGCTCGTTGCGGCCGACGACGATCGATTCGACCTTGCCGTCGCCCTTGATCTCCACCGGCGAGGCGAGGAAGCGGAGGACGATCCGCTGCGCCTTGCCTGCCGGCTGGCGCTTGGAGAACTCCCTCAGCGTCTCCACGTTGACCCTGGTGGTCTTGTCGGCTTCGTCGGACTCCAGGTAGGCGGCGCTGGCGGAGTCGAGCTCGACCTCCTGCGGGTCGACGACGACGTCGGCGTCCTCCATCTCCCCGAGCTCCTTGATCTCCGGGTTGGTGAAGGCGGCCTGGGCGGGGCCGCGGCGGCCGAGGACGACGATCTCACGGATCTGCTTGGCGTCGAGCGCCTCGATCGCGTGGTCGGCGGTATCGGTCTGGCGCAGCTCGTGGTCGGTCAGGGCCAGCATCCGGGCGACGTCCATCGCCACGTTGCCGTTGCCGATCACCACCGCACGCTCGCAGGAGAGGTCGAACTCCCGGTCGGCGTAGTCGGGGTGGGCGTTGTACCAGCCGACGAAGGAGGTGGCGGCGTGGCTGCCGGGGAGGTCCTCGCCCGCGATCCCGAGCTGGCGGTCGGTCTCGCAACCGACCGTGAAGACGATCGCGTGGTAGAGCCGCTCGAGGTCCTCGACCTCGACGTCGTGGCCGATCTTGACGTTGCCGAAGAAGCGGAAGCCGTCGCGGGCGGCGGTTTTCTCGTAGACCCGGATCACCGACTTGATCTTCGGGTGGTCGGGGGCGACGCCGCCGCGGACCAGCCCGAACGGGGTCGGCAGGCGGTCGAAGAGGTCGACCTGGGCGTGCAGGCCGCCGTCCTTGAGGATGTGCTCGGCGGCGTAGAAGCCGGAGGGGCCGGCGCCGACGATGGCGACGCGCAGGGGGCTGTCCTCAGTTCCGATCTTGCTCATGGGAGCGCGAAAGAATAGGGAACCCCGGCCTTCAGCCGAGGGCCGGGGCGCTGCTGGCGACGGCGCCGGGGGTGCCGTCGAGGGCGTCCAGCGCCTTGGCGATCGACATCGCGACGCAGGTGAAGATCGGCGTCTCCCGCTCGGTGTACTCGCTCGACTCGGTCGGCCGCAGCTCGTTGACGAGGTCGAGGAATTCGCCGGGGTCGTCGCCCTCAAAGCAGACGACGAACTCCTGGTCGTCGATCCCGTAGGAGTAGGTCGTGTTGATCGTGATCTCCGGGTAGCGGCGCCCGACTTCGATATGGCTTTTCATGATTCGCCCCCGCTCCTCGGGCGGCAGTCCGTACCAGCGGCGCTGCTTGACCATCGGGTAGAGGAAGAGGTACCTGCGCTCGCTGGTGCAGATCTGCGGACGCGCGTTCTCCTCCGAGTAGGGCGAGCGTTTGGTAATTGACAGGAACGAGTGGGGCGTGCTCGTCCATTTCGCCAGGCCGCTCTGGCCGAGGACGACGTGGAAAGTGTGGATGTCGCTCAGGTTCGGGCTTTGGGCGAGCAGGACCAGGTCGACGTCGCCGCGCGTTCCTATGGTTGAGTAGGCGCGTAGCGAGCGGTCAAGGGCAAAGTCCTCGCAGGCGGCGAGGAACTCCTGCTTGTCGGCGGCGCGGAGCCCTGGGTCTCGACGGCGCCAGGCTGGATCGATCTTGAAGAAGCTGAACTTGGCGAAAGTGCGGTCGGCCATCGCGGTCACGATAGCGCTGCTCATGCTGGGGCTGGCGCCGTCGCTGGCGGCCGCAAGGGGCGAACGGTTGATGCTGGTCTGGCTGCCGCAGGCGACCACCGTGGAGGAGCTGGCCGAAGCCGGCTTCTCGCCCGGCGTGATGAGCGCGGGGCTGGGGACCGTGGCGCCCGAGCAGACCTACCTCGACGTCGGCCAGGGCAATCGCGCCTTCGACTCGCTCTACGACAAGCCGCTGCCGGCGCGGCGCGGCGAGCGCTCCCGCTGGTGGCGGGAAGTGTTCGAACGAGCCGAATCGGCGCCGGCGGACATCGTTCCCGGGCTGCTGCGGTCGACCTTGACGGCGGCGGGCGCCTCGTCGGAGCTGGTGATGCGGAGGACCTCGTTGGACCGCCTCCCGCCGCCGGGCAGCTACGGCCTGCTGATCGCGATTGCCAGACCGTCGGGCAGATCGGACGAGCCGCTGCCGATCGGGATCGAGGGAGCGGGCTTCGACGGCAATCTCACCTCCGACAGCACCCGGACGGACGGCTACGTCCTCTCCACCGACGTGGCGCCGACGGTCCTGGAGCGGCTCGGGGCCGCGGTTCCTGCCGCGATGTCCGGGCAGCCGATCCGCTCGGAGGGGGAGGTGGATCCGGCGACGATCGAATCGCTCGTCGAGCGGATGGACGTGATCGGCTCGCGGCGCGGGCCGGTGATCGGGTTGAACATCGCGGCCTGGCTGGCCACGCTGATGTTGGTCGCGCTGCTCAGCCGCGGCCGCCTGGCTCGAGCCGCGGTGCGCCTCACCGGCCTCGCGATCGTCTACCTGCCGCTGGTGCTCCTGCTCGGGGCGGCCCTGGAGCCGGGGGAGGCCGCCGAACAGCTGCTGGTCCTGTTGCTCTGCCCGCTTCTGGGCGCGCTGACGCTGGGACTCCTGCCCGGCTATCGGGCCCTGGCGGTCGCCTCGGCTCTGACCGTGGCCGCCTACGCCGGCGACGTGATCGCCGGCTCGCCGCTGACGGAGCTCTCGTTGCTCGGCCCGAACCCGGGGCTCGGAGTGCGCTTCTACGGGATCGGCAACGAGCTCGAGGCGCTGCTCGCGGTGCTGGTGGTCGCGGGAACCGGGGCGGCGTTGACCGGCTTCGCGGTTCGGCCGGCGGCGCGGGCGGCGGCGGGCGCCTTCGCCGCCGCCGGGCTCCTCGCCGCCTTCGTCTTCGCCGCCGGGCGCTTCGGCGCCGATGTCGGAGCGGCGATCGTCTTCCCGATCGGAGCGGCGGTCGCCGCCGTCCTCGTCGCCGGGCACGGCCGGCGCACCGCCCTGCTGGCGGTGGTCGCGGCGCCATTCGCCGTCCTCGCGCTGCTGGCCCTGATCGACCTGGTCAGCGGCGCCAACGCCCACCTCACCCGATCCGTCCTCGACGCCGGCGGCCTCGGGAACCTCGCCGACGTCGCCCAGCGACGGCTCCAGCTCTCCGCCCACAGCTTCGGGCGGCCGGTGCTGCTGGCGCTCCTGCCGCTGGTCCTGGCGATGGCGGTTCTCGCCTACGTACGCCGGGACCGCCTCGGTGCCTGGCTGACGCCGGTGCCGGCGATGCGGGCCGGACTGGCCGGAGCCCTCGCCGCAACCGTGATCGGCACCCTCGCCAACGACTCCGGCGCCCTCCTCCTCGAGATCGGCGCCGCCTACCTGCTGGTCTTTATCGCCTACGCCTGGGCCGAAAGCGACGCAAACAGCGAAAAAACCGACGTACAGACCAAACGTTACACTTCTGTGACCCAAATTTGATTCTTTTCCTCCTAGGCTGGAGGCATGGAGCTGATGAGAGCCACTTGGACCGATTCCCGCCTCGACGACCTCAACGGCCGCGTCACTGAGATCCGCGACGACGTGAGGGACCTACGCGGTGAGATGCACGCAGAATTCCGCGAGGTAAGAGGGGAGATCGGCGGCCTGAAGCAGACCATCATCCAGATCGGCTGGAGCCTGGTCGGGGTACTGCTCGTCGGCATGCTCGGCTTGATCGGCACCCAGCTCTGAGCCGCCGCTGGACGTTTTCGCCCCTGTGCGGGTGCCGGGCGATGATCTACCCTTGACCACCCGTGCGCATAGGTCTCGTCTCGCCATATTCCTGGTCCTACCAGGGCGGGGTGAACCGGCACGTCGAGGCTCTCGCCGAGGAGTTCCTGGGGCGAGGCCACGATGTCCGCGTCATCGCTCCAGTCGACCCGCCCGGGCGGGTTAGCCGAGCCCTGCACCGGGCCCCGGCCGAAGAGCGCGAGCTGCCGGAATACCTGCTGCCGGCCGGACGCACGATGGGCTTCGGCGCCAATGGCTCGATCTCCAACCTGGCGCCCTTCCCTGCCGGCGGGGTCGCCGTTCCGCGCCGGCTGGTCCGCGCCGGCGACTTCGACGTGATCCACGTCCATGAGCCGCTGGTCCCATTGGTCGGCTGGAATGCGACCCTCGGTGCCAGCGATCCAGTCGTCGGCACCTTCCACGCCTACTCGACCAAGCCGCTGCCGAACCACATCGCCAACACGGTCGGTGCCCGCCGGCTCCTCAACCGGCTCTCGGCACGTATCGCCGTCTCCGAGGCCGCGGCCTGGACCGGCCGACGCTGGTTCGGAGGCGAGTACACGATCATCCCCAACGGCGTCGACGTCGGCGCCGCCCCCACCGATCCGGTCGAGCATGCGGCAGAGCTGAAGATCCTCTTCGTCGGCAGGCCGGAGGAGCGCAAGGGGCTGCCGATCCTCCTCACCGCCTTCAACGCCCTGGTCGAGCACGTCCCCTGCAGGCTGACCGTGATCGGCGCAGAGCGCGACGACGTCCTCCGCTATGTCGCCGACCCGGAACTGCTGCGGTTCATGGACGTCCGCGGGCGGGTCTCCGGCGAAAGCCTCTGGCGGGAGCTGCACGAGGCCGATGTCCTCTGCGCCCCCTCGCTCTCGGGGGAGAGCTTCGGGATGGTCCTCACCGAGGCGTTCGCGGCGGGCACGCCGGTGATCGCCTCCGCCATCGCCGGCTATAGCGACGTCGTCAGCGACGGCGTCGACGGTCTGCTGGTCCCGCCTGGAGATCCGCAGCGCCTCGCCGAGGAGCTGCAGCGGATCCACCACGAGCCGGAGCGGCTGCGTGAGATGGGCGAGGCTGCGCGCCGCAGCGCCCAGCGCTACGCCTGGCCCCGGGTCGCCGACCAGGTCACCGACGTCTATGAGCGCGCGATCGAGGCGCCGAGGCCGGTGAGCGCGGGCGAGAAGTTCGCCCACTGGGCCGGCTTCCGGCCCGCCGACGGCAATCCGAAGCGCCCGGCGGAGCGCCTGCCTTCGCTCGATCCGCCGCTGGCGCAGGCCGGCAAGAAGGGGCGCGCGGTGGCGCGCCGAGTCGGGCTGGGGGTCGCGGGAGCGATGGGGGTGGGGCTGACGCTTCTCGCGGCCCAGAAGATCGGCATCGACAACGTCGTCGAAAGCATCGTCCGCTCGAACCTGACCTGGGTTCTGATCGCCTGCGCGCTGATGGCCGCCTCGCTCTTCTTCCGCGCCGCCTCCTGGTACTGGATCGCGCGCGCGGCGCTGCCGAACCGGCCGATCCGCCGCCGCGACGTCACCTCGGCGACGATGATCGGCGTCCTCATGTCCGCCACCCTGCCGGCGCGCCTGGGTGAGCCGGCGCGCGCGCTCACCCTGGCCCGGCGCACCGGCCGCATGCGGGAAACCTTTCCGGTCCTGCTCGGAACCCTCGTCTCGCAGACGATGCTGAACCTGGTCGCTCTGGTGCTCCTCGGCGTGATCATCGTCTCGACCACGCCGCTTTTCCACTCCGGCACCAAGCAGCTCTTCGCCTTCAGCCTCGTGCCCCTGCTCCTACTCCTCGTCGTCCTCATCGCGCCGCTGTCGATGCGGCGCAACGGGAACGGTCGCCTCGCCCGGTTGGGAGGAGCGATCAACCGAGCGCTGACCCAGGTTCGCACCGGGCTGACCGTCTTCCGCGACCCTCGCCGCGGGACGGCCGCGGCCGCGGCCCAGCTCACCGCCTGGGCGATCCAGCTCAGCGCCTGCTGGGCGCTGCTCTACGCCCTCGGCCTCGACAACCGCGCCGGCATCGGCGCCGCCGCCGCGGTCCTCTTCGCGGTCAACGTCACCGCGGTGGTCCCGGCGACCCCCTCAAACATCGGCGTTTTCCAGCTCGCCGTGATCAGCGTTCTGCACAGCGGCTTCGGGGTCAGCACCGCCGACGCCCTCGCCTACGGCGTGATCCTGCAGGCGGTCGAGATCGCCACGGCCGTCGCCCTTGGCCTGCCGGCCCTGGTCCGGGAGGGGCTGACCTGGAGCGACCTGCGGGTGCAGGCGCTCTCGACGGCGCCGGTGCACCTCGAGCCGAAGCCGGTCGCGCGGGAGCGGGGGCGGGAGGGCGCTCGGGTTGGCTGACAAGTCAGAAATTCGTTTGAACATATTAGTTCTATTTGGGTATCCTGGGATATCGAGGTACAGGCGGTCCCAGATATCCACCGCGCCGGCGCGCGCATCCTTTCGGTCTTCGCGAATCCGCTGAACACGGAGGTCCTGCGGGCGCACGACAATGGGCCGCAGCGCCTCGGCAACCTGCAGGAGCGCGTCGACTGGGCCGCGGAGGCCACGATCCGGGGGGCGATCAGCACCCTGCGGGACCTGGGAGCGCTCGAGAAGCACCGGACTGAGGGGGCGCGCAACGCCGTGGCCACCGAGCTGACCGCGGCGGGGAAGGAGATACTGGCGGTCCCGGAGGCGCTCGAGGGCTGGCTTGCGGCGTGCCCGAGCGGCCCGATCGCGCTCGACGACGAGCACGTGAAGGTGGCCGTGAAAGCCCTGGCCGAGGGCTGGAGCTCGACCCTGATGCGCGCCCTCGCCATCTCCCCCCGCAGCCTGACCGAGCTGAGCAGCCTCATCCCCGAGGTCAGCTACCCCTCGCTCGAGCGCCGCATCGGCTGGATGCGCGCGAGCGGCCAGATCACGGCGCTGCCCAAGGAGGCTAGAGGAGTCCCGTACGCCCCGACCGACTGGCTGCGCCGCTCCGTCGCCCCCCTCTGCGTCGCCGGCCGCTGCGAACGACGCCACATGAGCGAGGCGCCGCCGATCACCGACGTCGAGGTGGAGGCGGCGTTCCTGCTGACGCTTCCCCTCGTCCGGACTCCGCAGGGCTTGGAGGGCCGTTGCCTGCTCGCCTCGCGCACCGACCCCGCTGCCGACGGGAGGGAGGAGCCCGCGATGGCCGGGGTCTCCGTCACCGTCGCGAAGGAGGGAATCACCTCCACCACGGTGGAGCTCGACGCCGAGCCGACCACCTGGGCGATCGGCAGCTCGGACGTCTGGCTCGACGCCGTGATCGAGGGCCGCGTCGAGAACCTCCGCATCGGCGGCGCTCACCCCCAACTCGCCTGCGACCTCGCCCAAGGCCTCCATTTCGCGCTATTCACCGATCGATGAACATGTGAATTCACGGGCGCCGAGATTCCACCTGTCGCCATTTGCAGCGGAAAATCTTAGGGAAGCGCAGCCGAGGCAAATAGAAAACCAACTTCCTTGACCGCGCAGCGTCGCCTGGGGTATTGATGGTCCCGCAAAAAGGGCCCCGACCGGAAGGTCGAGGCCCGCAATCCAGTTCCGACCCGGCCAGTCGATCCAAAACGATCCGGGAAGGGACGTGTCAAAAGGATACAAAAATGTTTAAGAAGATGATCCTGCTGGCCATCATGGCGGTGGCGGCGATCGCCCTCGCCGCGCCCGCGATCGCCTCGGCCAACTGGTCGATGGAAACAAACCCGCTGGCAGGAAACGAAACGGTCACGTTTGAAGGCGAAACCAGGTACGAAGGTCCGCTTGGCTCGTGGACCTGTCCGGAATCGGTGGCGGAAGTCGAACTCGAAGCCGGCACCTCGACCGGAAGCGTCACCGGCTTCAGCGCCAATACGGCGACCTGTGTCGTCGGGGGTTCTCTCGGAGCAGCCTGCACATCGAGCGGCCTGGTCGGAATCCAGAAGACAGGTTCCTGGGGTGTCAGCACCAACGGCAGCGACATCACCATCTCTGGCATCGACCTGGACAATTATTTCGCGTTCACAGGTCACCCCGGGTGTCCGCCGATCGTCACATACGAGGGCAGCCTCACAGTCACAGTCGACAACCCCCATGCGATAGGCATCGTGACGCTGGAGGGCGGGCTCACAACCACAGCGTTCAACGGCGTGGGCTTCGAAGATGTCGGCACCTCCACCATCTCTGGGGAATGGGAAGCCAGTCCCGCCGGCACATACGGCATCACATAGGAAGATGAATACAGAGCGGCTGGGGCCCCGCGGGGCCCCAGCGCCCCCGACCGGCTGCCTGCCGCTCTCGGTCGCCGATCGCTCGGAACGCAGTAGGAGGGGCGGCGAAGTCGTCTGCGTTCGATCTAGCTCCCATCGAGCCGCAAGTATCGGCGGCACCCGCCCCTTGCCTGCGACTTGTCTAAAGAGCGCAATTTCGCATTCTTCACCGATCGATGAAGATGTGAACTCGCGGACGCGCGAGTTCACATGTTGCTGGTTTGCAGGGGAAAACTTTGGCAGGAGAGCCTTCCTTACCCGCCGTCCGAAAACTTAAACCAACTTCCTTGACCGCGCAGCGTCGCCTGGGGTATTGATGGTCCCGCAAAAAGGGCCCCGACCGGAAGGTCGAGGCCCGCAATCCAGTTCCGACCCGGCAAGTCTATCCAAAACGATCCGGGAAGGGTCGTGTCAAAAGGATACAAAAATGTTTTAGAAGATGATCCTGCTGGCCATCATGGCGGTGGCGGCGAT
>JBJMKQ010000100.1:0-2264 GCA_045805725.1 Solirubrobacterales bacterium | reverse complement strand
CGCCCGCCCGGTCGCGAGGCCTACCCCGGCGACGTCTTCTACCTGCACTCGCGGCTGCTGGAGCGGGCGGTGAAGCTGAACGACGAGCTCGGCGGCGGCTCGCTGACGGCGCTGCCGATCATCGAGACCCAGGCTTCAGACGTCTCCGCCTACATCCCGACCAACGTGATCTCGATCACCGACGGCCAGATCTTCCTCGAGTCCGACCTCTTCTTCTCCGGGGTGCGGCCGGCGATCAACGTCGGCATCTCGGTCTCGCGGGTGGGCGGTAACGCGCAGACCAAGGCGATGAAGAAAGTCGCCGGAAAACTGCGCCTCGACCTCTCCCAGTACCGCGACCTCGAGGCCTTCGCCCAGTTCGGCTCCGAGCTCGACGCCGAGACCCAGAAAGCGCTGACCCGCGGCGAACGGCTGGTCGAGTTGCTGAAACAGAAAGAGCGGGAACCGCTCTCGGTCGGCGACCAGGTCGCCTCGGTCTACTCGGGCACCGGCGGCTACCTCGACCGGATCAAGGTCGAGCGCGTCGGTGAGTTCCTCGCCGACCTGCGGACCCGCCTGCACTCCGAGCAGTCGGAGCTGCTGAGCCGGGTCGAAGAGAGCGGCAAGCTCTCCGACGAGGACGAGGAGGCGCTGGGCAAGGCGATCGCCGACTTCGTCGACGACTTCGGTCCCGATTTCGACGAGCACGGGGATCCGCTCGAGGAGGGTGAGTCCGATCGCATCCACTCCCAGGAGGAGCGCGAGGCGCCGGCCCGGACCCCCGGTTCGGACACGGCTCCCGAGAGCTCCGAGGAGGCGGCGACCCCGGCCTAGCGCCTGGGAGCGACTCCCTCATGGCAACGCAGAAGGAAGTCAAGAACCGCATCGCGTCGGTCAAGAACATCAACAAGATCACCCGGGCGATGGAGATGGTTGCGGCGGCGCGCCTGCGGCGGGCCGAACAACGGATCTCCGACATGCGGCCCTACGCCGAGGGGATGCGCAAGCTGACCCGCCGCGCCGCTGCCCAGGCGGGCGGCATCCCGCGGGTGCCGGTGCTGGAAGAGCGGGAGAACGTCAACCGCGTCGGGATCGTCCTCGTCACCGGCGACCGCGGCCTCGCCGGCGCCTTCAACTCGAACATCATCCGCGAGGGGATGCGGATGGCGGCGAAAGTCCGCGAGGAGGGCGCCCAGCCGGCCTTCGCCGTCGTCGGCCGCAAGGGCGTCTCGGCCCTCACCTTCCGCAAGCAGGAGGTGACCGATTCCTACGTTGGCTTCACCGACCGCCCGGCCTTCGCCGACGCCCGCGAGATTGGCGAGGCGCTGACCGCCCGCTACGTCGACCAGGACCTCGACCGGGTCGAGCTGATCTACAACCGCTTCGTCTCGCCACTGACCCAGCACGTCTGGCGCCAGACGCTGCTGCCGCTGCAGCAGGCCGAGGTGACCGGCGAGGGCGCCGGCGAGGAGGCCGCGGCCGAAGAGGAGGAAACCGAGGCCGAGAAGCTTCAGAGCCGCTCGGAGTGGATCTACGAGCCCGACCCCGAGGAGCTGCTGGCGCGGCTTATCCCGGAGTACGTCACGATCTCGGTCTACCGGGCGCTGCTGGAGTCCGCCGCCTCGGAGCTGGGGGCACGGATGACGGCGATGCGCAACGCCGCCGAGAACGCCGAGGACATGATCGGCACCCTGACCCTGGAGATGAACCGGGCGCGCCAGTCGGAAATCACGCAGGAGATCTTGGAGGTCGTCGCCGGCGCCGAGGCGCTTGGGTAGCGAGACGCCATAAGCGACAGCATTTCAAGCAACTTCGATTTAGAGACGAGAAAAGGAACCCATGGCTGAGAGCAACGGAGTGAACGGAACCAACACGGGGCGGGTCGAGCAGGTGACCGGGGTGGTCATCGACGCCGTCTTCCCCGACAAGCTGCCGGAGATCTTCTCGGCGGTGACGATCGAGACCGGCGCCGGCGACGGCGAATCGACTGCCCTGGTCTGCGAGGTGCAGCAGCACCTCGGCGACGACCGCGTCCGCGCGGTCGCGATGGACGCCACCGACGGCATCGAGCGCGGCGCCGTCGTCACCGACACCGGCGGCCCGATCACCGTTCCCGTCGGCGACGCCACCCTCGGCCGCATCTTCAACCTGCTCGGCGAGACGATCGACAACGGCCCCGAGCTCGGCGACGGCGAGCGCTGGCCGATCCACCGGCCGGCCCCGAAGGCCTCGGACCTGACCCCGACCCAGGAGATCCTCGAGACCGGGATCAAGGTCATCGACCT
>JBJMKQ010000099.1:0-1837 GCA_045805725.1 Solirubrobacterales bacterium | reverse complement strand
GTGCAAGTGGCTCCACTCCGAGCTCGACGCGTTCGAACGCGTGACCATCCTCCGCGAGCTCCGCGAAGGGGCGTTCGACGCCCTGGTCGGCGTCAACCTGCTCCGCGAGGGCCTCGACCTCCCCGAGGTCTCGATGGTCTGCATCCTCGACGCCGACAAGGAAGGGTTCCTCCGGAGCGAGTCCTCGCTGTTCCAGTCCATCGGCCGCTCCGCCCGGCACATCAACGCCGAGGTCGTCCTCTACGCCGACAAGGTCACCGACTCGATGCAGCGGGCCATCGACGAGACCCAGAGGCGGCGGACGCTCCAGCTCGCCTACAACGCCGAGCACGGGATCACCCCCGAGGGGATCACCAAGGCCATCCGGCGGGGGATCGAGGAGGAAGTCCAGGCCAAGGCCGAGGCCCGCAAGGCGGTCGGCCGCGACGAGCTGAGCGACGCCAACGAGGAATACCTGAACGAGCTCGAAGCCGAGATGCTCAAGGCCGCCGAGGCCCTCGAGTTCGAACGGGCGGCCGCCCTCCGCGACCGGATCATGCAGGTCCGGGCGACCCTGAGCGGCGGGACCGCCCCTCCCTTGGCCACCCCCCAGTCCGTCGGTGCGCGGGCCAGGGCCAAGGCCAAGGCCAATGCGGGCGGGGGCAAGAAAGGATCGCGCCGGCCCAATCCGTCCTGACGCCGGCCGGGATTGATCGGTCGAGATGCGAGCGACGCCACCCATGCCTGACGATATCGACGAGCCGTTCGGGCCCCGCGAGCGGGCGAATGCCGCGACCTTGATCGACCTGGCCCTGGCGGAGGACCTGGGCCAGGCCGGCGACCTGACCGCCAACGTGACCATCCCGAGCCGGGCGCGGGGGTCGGCCCTGTTCGTGACACGATCCGAGGGGACGATCGCGGGCCTGCCGGTCGTCGCCTTGCTGGCCGAGCGGTTCGACCTCGCCGCGAGCTGGCAGGCGTTCGCGAGCGACGGCGACCGCGTCGCCCCGGGCACGGCCCTCGCCCGGATCGCTGGCCCGCTGCGATCGCTGCTGGCGCTGGAACGGACCGCCTTGAACTTCCTCCAGCGGCTCGGCGGGATCGCCACCCTCACCGCCCGCTTCGTCGCCGCGGTGGGCGGCACGAATGCGTCGATCCTGGACACGCGGAAGACCACCCCGGGCTGGCGCGCCCTCGAGAAGTACGCGGTCCGGTGCGGGGGGGGGCACAACCACCGGCTCGGGCTCTACGACGCCGTCCTGATCAAGGACAATCACCTCGCCTGGCTCGCCACGACCGGCGACCCCATCGGGGCCGCCCTCGAGCGGGCCAGGGCCCACGCGCCGGCCGGGACGGTCGTCGAGATCGAGGTCGATTCGCTCGCACAGCTCGACCGGGCGCTGGAGTGCGACCCCGACATCATCCTGGTGGACAACCTCGGCCCCGACGCGCTGGCCGAGGCGATCCGGCGCCGCGATGCCCGGGCCCCCCGGATCTTGCTCGAAGCCTCGGGGGGGGTGACGCTCGAGACGGTCCAGGCCCTCGCCGTGACCGGCGTCGATCGGATCAGCATCGGTGCCCTCACCCATTCGGCGCCGGCCCTCGACGTCGGCCTCGATTTCGAGTCGATCGGGGTGGATGAAGGGAATCCATCCTGAGCCCGGCGTCCCTCACGCGCACCCCGACGGGAGTCCGATCGAACAACGCCGTGAACATCCCCCTGCTCCGTCGTCTCCAGGATGCCCGGGGGGACTTCGTTCCCTTGACGGTTCTCGGGACGGACCTCGACGCCATCCTGGGCGACCTCGATGCTCTGGAGTCCTTCGGCTTCGTGCTCGAGCGGCATCCCTACTGGGGC
>JBJMKQ010000098.1:0-1557 GCA_045805725.1 Solirubrobacterales bacterium | reverse complement strand
TGCGGCCGCAGTGGTGGTTCGTCATCACCAGGCCGTCGCCGGAGACGAACGACGCGGAGCAGTTGGGGAGCCGCACCGACGCGAGCCGCACCCGGTCGAGCCAGGCCTGATCCGGCGCGAACTCATACCGCGCCTTCCAGTAGTCGAGCGGCGGGGCGTCGAAGGTCCACATGGTGCCGAATTCGCGCACGTAGCCTGCGGGCGTGGTGCCCGGCTTGGCGGGGGCCGTCACCTGAGCCGAGGCACGGCCGGCGAAGGCAGCGAGCAGCAGCAGGACAGCGCCGACGGTACCGAAGCGAAGCGAGCCGCGAGTCATCACGAGTCCTCCGTACGGACGGTTGCGGGTCCCACGAGTCGGCTGCAACCTAATCGGCGGCGGAACGCCCCGCGAGATCGAGTTACATTCTGCAGGTGACTCTCAATCTCGGAGCAGGAGCGATGGCAAAGACGAGCAAGGCGACAGCGGTGTGGGAAGGGAAGTTGCGCGATGGGAAGGGCCAATTCGAGGCAGCCTCCGGCGCATTCAGCGGCAGCTACTCATTCGTCACGCGCTTCGAAGGGGCC
Source organism: Solirubrobacterales bacterium (assembly GCA_045805725.1). Taxonomy (GTDB): domain Bacteria; phylum Actinomycetota; class Thermoleophilia; order Solirubrobacterales; family 70-9; genus VAYN01. Next base: position 993 of record JBJMKQ010000098.1, on the reverse strand, counting down.
AAAGGAACCAATCCGGAAGAGCTCCTGGCGGCGGCGCACGCCGCCTGCTTGAGCATGGCGCTCGCGTTCGGCCTCGAGCAGGCGGGCACGCCCGCGACGCGGATCACGACCAATGCTGCCGCCACGATCGACTCGGTGCCCGGCGGATTCAAGATCACCAAGATCCGCCTGGAGGTGCGCGGCCAAGTGCCGGGAATCGATGAGGCGCAGTTCGTCAAGGCGGCGCAGGCGGCCAAGGAAGGTTGCCCCGTGTCGCAGCTTTTCAAGGGCAACACGAACCTCGAGCTGGATGCCCAACTCTCCAAGTGAGACGTAAGAAGGGGACTCCTCGCCGGCCTGGAGTCCCCTCTCTTCATCTCATTTCTGCTTGGCCACTTCATGCCGGGACAGCTTTCGCCCCACCTCGAGGTATCCCGCCACCAGCTTCGACAGCCGCTCGCCTAGCTGTGGGTCCTTCAGCGAGAGCGGCGACGCGAAGGCCTCCTGCGCCTGTGCCAGCGCGAACATGTCGGGATAGAGCAAGACGCCGAGCCCCTCTAGCGGAATCCGGAGCTGCCAGAGCCCGCGACTGCCGCCGATCACCGAGGTCGAGGCGGCAAGCAACAGTCCGTGCTTGCCGCGCAGCGGCATCGGCTTCATCCGCGAGACCCAGTCGATGGCGTTCTTGAGCGTGCCCGGCAGCGAGTAGTTGTACTCGGGCGAGGCGATCAAGATCCCGTCCGCCGCGGTCACTCGCTGCGCCATGGCCTGCGCGCCGGCTGGGAAGCCCGACGCCGCCTGCAGGTCGGCGTTGTAGAGTGGCATGTCGAACTCGGCGAAGTCGGCGACTTCGACCTCGGCGCCACCGGACCGCGCGAGCTCCACGGCGCAGGCGAGGAGTTTCTTGTTCCACGAGTCGCGGCGCAGCGACGCGGCAAAGGCCAGGAGTCGCATTGACCAACAATAGCACGACCCGGCCGGGAGTGACTTGTCTCACCTCACGGCGAGCCGGCG
>JBJMKQ010000097.1:0-3839 GCA_045805725.1 Solirubrobacterales bacterium | reverse complement strand
CGGGTGTACTTGCAGTTCTTCGGATGGTTCTCGCAGGCCAGGAAGGGCCCGAAGAAGCCGCCGCGCGGCTCGAGCCTGCCCTTGCAGTCCGGGCACCGCTCGGTCGCGAGCGCGGAGAGATCGTGCGCCGCGGCGATCAGCTTGCCGGAGTCCACCTTCTTGAGCGAGGCGTCGAACGGGCCCCAGAAATCCTTGAGCACCGCGCGCCAGCCCAGCTCCCCCTCCTCGACCTTGTCCAGCTCGAGCTCCATCCCCGACGTGAAGTCCACGTTGAAGATGTTGGGGAACTGCATCACCATCACCTTCTCGACGGTCTCGCCGAGCTCGGTGGGGAAGAAGCGGCGCTGCTCGAGGTTCACGTAGCGGCGGTCCGCCAGGACACTGATGATGCTCGCGTACGTCGACGGGCGGCCGATGCCGAGCCGCTCGAGCTCCTTCACGAGGCTCGCTTCGGAGAAGCGCGGCGGCGGCTCGGTGAAGTGCTGCGAGGGGGTGATCTCCCGGACCTCGACCTGGTCTCCCACGACCAGCGGCGGAATGGGCGGGAGGTCGTCCATGGTCTTTCCTTCTTCCTTCTCCCGTCCTTCGGTGTACAGCACGTGATAGCCGTCGAACACGAGCACCGATCCCGATGCCCGGAACAGATATTCGCCGAGGTCGAAGTCGACGATCGTCATGTCGTAGACGGCCGGTGTCATCTGCGAGGCGACGAAGCGCTGCCAGATCAACTGGTAGAGGCGGTATTGATCGGACTCGAGATGGGGCTGCACGTCCTCCGGCCGGCGACTCACGTCGGTGGGTCGAATGGCCTCATGGGCACCCTGAACCCTGGCGTTCTTCTTCGCGTTGTACCGGTTGGGCTCTTCGGGCAGATACGGCTTGGCGTAATTCTTCTTGATGAAGCCACGCACCGAGGCGATTGCGGTATCGGACACCTGCGGAGAGTCGGTACGCATATAGGTGATGAGACCGACCGCCCCTTCCTTGCCGACGTCGATGCCTTCGTACAGGTCCTGCGCCGCGCGCATGGTACGCCGGGAGGAGAAGCCGAGCTTCTTGGCGGCCTCCTGCTGCAAGGTGCTGGTGGTGAACGGCGCACCCGGGTTCTTCTTCCGGTTGCGCTTCTCCACCTTGGACACGATGAACGGACGGGTCCGCACGGCGTCCACCACGGCGCGGGCATCGGCCTCATTATGGAGCTGAGGCTTGTGTCCACCCACCTTGGCCAGAGCAGCTTCAAAGGTCTGGTTGTCCTTGGCGCAGAGCGCCTCGATGGTCCAGTACTCCTGCGGCTTGAACGCGCGGATTTCCCGTTCACGCTCGACGATCAGTCTCAGCGCTACAGTCTGAACCCGTCCTGCGGAGAGGCCGGTCTTGATGCTGTGCCACAGGATCGGACTCGCCTTATAACCAACCAGCCGGTCGAGAATGCGGCGGGCCTGCTGGGCATCGACCTTTCGATCGTCGATCTCGCCCGGATCCTTGAGCGCGTCCTGGATGGCTTCTTTGGTGATCTCGTGGAACAGAATACGATGGGTGGGAACGCCTCCCTTGATCTGGTCGGCGACATGCCAGGCGATGGCCTCGCCTTCACGATCAGGGTCGGTAGCGAGGTAAATGACCGACGCACCCTTGGCCGCTTTCTTCAATTCCGAGAGAGTCTTGGTCTTGCCCTTGATCGTGACGTATTTCGGCTCGAAGTCGCGATCGACATCGACGCCGAGCTCTCGGGTTGGGAGGTCGCGCAGGTGGCCGACCGTGGCGCGCACGTCATAGCCTGAACCCAGGTACTTGCCGATGGTCTTGGCCTTGGTGGGCGATTCCACGATCACCAGAGCAGGCCTCCGGCCCCGCCCGCCTGACCCGGTGCCGTTGGCGGCCGAGCCTGCAGGCGCCGCCTTGGCGCCCTTGATACCCTTCGGAGCGCCAGACGTCTTCTTTGCTGCCTTTACCACTCTCTTTGGCCGTGTCGCCATAGGTCCAGTGTAATTGCTCCCATCATCAAATGCTCAAGTGCGGAGGTAACAAAAAACCCGCACCCCCGTAGCCAACGCAAGCTCATCGACTGTATTCGCGCGGTATCCTACCAACCCGCATGGCGTCGCGAGAGTTCCACGATCTCCCCCGCAACGGCCTCAATGGTGGCCTCAGCCCCGACCCGGTGATGGGCCTGGAGATAGAACCGCTCTCGTTCCTGGAGGAGGGCGCGCATGCGTTGCTGCGGGTCCGTGCCCGTCAGGAGCGGCCTTACTTCGCCTTCTCCGCTTCGCTTGGCCGCCGTGGAGGGCTGGCATTCGAGGTAGATGATGAGGCTTGTCGCCTTGGCGCCGTCGAGCTCGCCCGGCTGTGCCGCCCATCCGCCACCAGGCACGATAACACATGGGTCTCGCGCCTGCGCCGTCTTCACTGCCGCACGTTCCATCTCACGAAATCTGGGCTCGCCCACCATCCCGAAGATCTGCACGACCGGCATGCCCATTTCGCGCACCAGCAGGCTATCGATGTCGATCAGGTCGGCCCCGAGTGACTCAGCCGCCGCCTTCCCGGCGCTGCTCTTGCCCGATCCAGGTAATCCAACCAGTACCACATGACGCCGCATCAGCCCTCGACTGCCTGGCGCAACGCAGCCCAGCGGGAACCGAGCGCGGCGATGTATCCATTGTAGTTCCGACGCATTTCGGTCAGCGAATCGCCGCCGAACTTCTCCAGCATGGCATCAGCCAGAGCAATTGCCACCAGCCCCTCGGCAATGACACCCATCGCGGGCACAGCGGTGACATCGGAGCGCTCGCTAACGGCCTTGGCCGGCTCGCCGGACGCGAGGTCAACTGTACCGAGAGGGGACATCAGGGTGGAGATAGGCTTCATCGCCAACTTAACAACCACCGGTTCCCCAGTGGTGATCCCGCCTTCGAGGCCGCCGGCATTGTTGGTCGGCCTGCGGAAGCCACCCCGAGGATCTGCCCCGCTGACTGGCTGTCTCGCTGCCCCGCTCTCTATCGGATCGTGCACCTCGGAGCCCAGTTTGCGTGCGGCCTCGAATCCCATGCCGATCTCGACACCTTTCACGGCGGGGATGGACATCAGCATACCGGCAAGCCGTCCGTCCAGCTTTCGGTCCCAGCTCACATGACTACCGAGGCCAACAACGACGCCGCGGGCCACCACCTCGACCTCTCCTCCCAACGTATCCCCCGCCTTCTTCGCCGCGTCGATTCGCCGGATGATCTCCGACTCGGCGCCGCCATCCAGCACTCGAACCTCAGACCGGTCACTGCTCTCATTGAGTGGAACCGGCAAACTCACTCGGGGGACCCGGACTCCACCCATCGAGATCACATGGCTTCCGACCTCTACCCCAAACTCGTCGAGCAGTCTTTTGGCCAAGGCTCCGGCCGCGACTCGAGCGGTGGTTTCCCGGGCACTGGCACGCTCGAGGATGTCTCGCGCATCCACCCGGTCGTACTTCAGCACTCCAGCCAGGTCGGCGTGGCCGGGGCGCGGACGGGTGACTCGCCTGCGCCGCAGCTCTCCGGTAGTATCGGTCGCTTCATAGGCCTTTACATCCTCCCAGTTGGCCCAGTCGCGGTTGTGAATGAGCATGGCCACCGGAGAGCCGAGTGTCTCTCCGGCCCTGAGACCCGACAGCCATTCGATGCGGTCCCGCTCGATCTTCATGCGTGCCCCTCTCCCGTAGCCGAGCATCCGGCGGGCAAGCTCGCGATCCACCCACTCGGCGCCGACGGGGAGACCTGCCGGCAGACCCTCGACGATGGAGACGAGCGCCTTGCCGTGTGATTCGCCTGCGGTAGAGAATCGGAGCATGATGATCGGTTCCT
>JBJMKQ010000096.1:0-1588 GCA_045805725.1 Solirubrobacterales bacterium | reverse complement strand
CGCCGACGAGCCGTAGGTCGACCAGCGCCACGTCGTGGGGCCGACGCTCGGCCAGGGCCAGGGCCGCCGGCCCCGTGGCCGCCTCGTCGACGGCGTGGCCCGCCGCCTCCAGGGCGACCCGCAGGGTGCGCCGGATGTTCGGCTCGTCGTCGACGACCAGGATGCGCATCGCATGGCCGTTCCGGGGGCCTCGGGGGCGGTCGCCCTCATTCTCCGGGATCGGGGGCCCGCCAGGAACGACCTCCCGACGGTCGTTGCTCCCGGTCGGGTCCATTTGCGGTCGAGGACCCGCGCCCATTACGGTAGGGAGGACGATCGTGCCGCATCGGCGATGAAACGACATTCGAGATGCCCGGGATCATGCACGAACTCGACCTCATCTTGACGCTGACGGGCGGGCTGGCCGCCGCGCTCGTCTGCGGTTATGTGACCTTTCGACTCGGGCTCTCCCCGATCGTCGGCTACCTGCTGGCCGGGTTCCTGGTCGGGCCGAGGACGCCCGGATTCGTCGCCAACACGCACCTGGCCGACCAGTTCGCCGAGGTCGGCGTCATCCTCCTCATGTTCGGCGTCGGGCTCCAGTTCCACATCGAGGAGCTGCTGGCCGTCCGGCGAGTGGCCTTGCCGGGTGCCCTCGGTCGAGGCCTCGTCGTGACGCTGCTCGGGCTCGTGGTCGGTGTCGCCTACGGATGGGGGTGGTCGGGCGGCCTGGTCTTCGGCCTGGCCCTGTCCGTGGCGAGCACCGTCGTCCTCCTGCGGGTCCTCGCCGACAACGGCGACCTGCACACGCCGGCCGGGCATATCGCCGTCGGCTGGCTGGTCGTCGAGGACCTCTTCACCGTCCTCGTGCTGGTGCTGCTCCCCGCCGTCTTCGCCCCCGGCGCCGGGGCAGGGGGGGTCGCCGTGGCCACCGGGCTCGCCGTGCTCAAGCTCGTCGCGATGGTGGCCCTGACCCTCGTCGTCGGCGAGCGGCTCATCCCCTGGCTGCTCGACCGCGTGGCCGCGACTCGCTCGCGGGAATTATTCACGCTGACGGTGCTCGTCCTGGCCCTCGGCATCGCGGTGGGGTCGGCCGAGCTCTTCGGCGTCTCGATGGCCCTCGGGGCCTTCCTGGCCGGGATGGTCGTCGGGCGTTCGGAGTTCAGCTCGCGGGCGGCGACGGAGGCGTTGCCGATGCGCGACGCGTTCGCGGTCCTCTTCTTCGTCTCGGTCGGCATCCTCTTCAGCCCGCGTCACCTGGTCGAATTCCCCGGCCTCGTGGCCGTGACGCTGGCCATCGTCCTGGTCGCCAAGCCGATCGCGGCCCTCGCCATCGTCCTGGCCTTGAGATGCCCGCTGCGAGTCGCCGTCTCGATCGCCGTGGCCACCGCCCAGGTCGGCGAGTTCTCGTTCATCCTGGCCGCGTCGGCCAAGGGCCTCGGGCTCCTCGACGACCGGGCGATCAATACGCTGATCGCCGCGGCCATCATCTCCATCACCGTGAACCCCGTCCTGTACCGCTCCATCGGCCCCATCGAGGCGTCCCTGCGGCGGTTCGTCGGGAGGCCGACGCCCCCGGGCCTCCCGACGCCAGGCCACGGGCCCGAGG
>JBJMKQ010000095.1:0-2060 GCA_045805725.1 Solirubrobacterales bacterium | reverse complement strand
AGGAACTGGAGTTGCCGGCCGTACTCCACGCGCTGAGCGACCCGGCACGCCTCCAGATCGTCCGAAAGCTCGCCGACGGCGACGAGTGCACCTGCGGAACCTTCGATCTCGGACTCTCGAAGGCGACCCTCTCCCACCACTTCCGCGTACTGCGCGAGAGCGGCGTGGTCCGAACCCGCCCCGACGGCCGCAGGCGCCTGCTCTCGCTGCGCGACGACGAGCTCAACGACCGCTTCCCGGGACTGCTCGAAGCGGTGCTTTCGTCGGCGAGGACAAAGAGCAACTTCGAAGCGCTGCTGTAGTGGGCCGCCCGAGATTTGAACTCGGATCTCAAGGATTAACAATCCCGCACCGACTCTCACCGGCCGCGACGCTCGATCGCGTTGCGGGCTGGACCATCTCTTCGCCCTCGACTCGACGTTAGGGCGGGCAGCGTATGGCCTCTGAGGGCTCTCCCTTACGGGGTTGCCTGCTGATAGCCCAATCCTCGGGATTGTCACGCTTTGGTACCCGAGGCTCTAAGGGCGTCCCAGCAAACAGCTGCCGACCAACTAGCGGTTTCCCGACTAGCGCTCCTTTTTGTGTTGAAGTCCCGCGCTCTGCCATTGAGCTAACGGCCCTGGGTCAATTATGGCGGTCGCGCCGTCCGAGGCGAGTGCGAACATAGGTTCGTGGAACCCGAACCGCCGATACCTCTCCTGAAGCAGCGCGGGCGTCCTCCGGCCGAGGAGAGCACTGCCGAACTACGCGTCTGTCGGCGTCACGGACTCATTGAGTTCCATCTGTCAAGCCAGGGCAAGCGCGGATATCGCTGGCGCTGCAAGCGGTGCGCCGGCGAGGCGGTGACGAGGCGCCTGCAGAAGGTCAAGCGGCTCCTCGTTGAGGAGGCCGGTGGCTGTTGCGCGGTGTGCGGCTACGACCGCTGCATGGTCAACCTGCACTTCCATCACGTCGACCCGGCGACCAAGTCCTTCACGATGAGTGTCGCGTCGGGCAAGGGGCTCCCGAAGCTCCGCGCAGAGGCGAAGAAGTGCGTGCTCGTGTGCGCAAACTGCCACGGCGAGATCGAAAGCGGCCTGCTTGCGTCTCCTCCAGCGGGCACCAAAAGCGGCCAGCCCTAGAATTGGGCCGGCATGGGGGCGTGGTCTAGCGGTCAAGACGCCGGCCTTTCACGCCGGAAATTCGCGGGTTCGAATCCCGCCGCCCCTATTAGCCCTGTTCGACTGCGCTGCGTTCGAGGTCCGGGTCGTAGCTACCGCACGAGGCGGCGAAGACCAGCAGCGAGGCGAGTATGCCGGGCAGGTGGCTCGTGGCCAGCATCACCAATAGACCCGCTACGCCGCCGGCGACCGCCGAGAACAGCACGTAGGTGAGCGGTAGCGACAGGATCCGTCCGGTGACCAGCGAGCAGGCCAGCCAGACGACCGGGCCCACCAGCCAGCCCCAGTCCTCGAAGAAGTCGTGATCGAGCGTCAGGCCGAGGATCGCGAAGGGGACCGCGACCACGACCGCCTGCACGACAAGCGCCTTCCAGAACAGCCGAGTGTTCAAGGGCGCGGATACTAGACTCGCCCGTCTGGGCGGTTAGCTCAGTTGGTAGAGCGCCACGCTTACAACGTGGAGGTCGCCCGTTCGAGCCGGGCACCGCCCATCTTCGCGGCCCAGCTTGTGGAAGAGACACCGCGCCCGACGGCTGCTGCTTCTAGCGCCAGGCGCAGGTAAGGCGTCGCACGCCTGGCCGGTTGTCGATATCGCGCGAAGCGCTGCAGCGCCGCGGCCGCTGAACGGGATCACGACTGTCGACCCACACGAATCAACACAACGGTCAGCGCGCCGACGCCGAGACCGGCGAGCCCGCCGGCCGCAGTCTTCGCCACAGCTGGCAGGAGTGTCTTGGCCAGCACATCGCCGATGCAGCTGCCAATCTGGCAGCTGCCGGGGTTCCATTCGTACGTGGCGATTGCGACTGCGAGGCCGACCAGGACACCGCAGGCGACTCCGACGCGGAGGAGATTTCTGTCGAGCGCACGCCGTTTCTCTTGCATCGTGGGAGCATGCTT
>JBJMKQ010000094.1:0-1832 GCA_045805725.1 Solirubrobacterales bacterium | reverse complement strand
CGAGGAACCTGGCCCGGATCGACACCTGCCGCTCGCGGATCGCCTCGGGCGTCTTGAGGGCGGCCACCTCCTTGCGGCGCGCGTCGAGCCGTTCCCGGGCTTCACGTTCCAGAGCCGCGTAGAGCATCTTGCCGGGTGCGTCCGCGGGAACGAGCACCGCCAGGTCGTCCGCGGCGGCGGCGCGGCCGCACAGGGCCGGCGCCGCGAGGGTCAGGAGCAGGAGGCCGGGGGCAAGTTTCATCCGAAGAATCGCGGGCCATATCACGGTCGTCGCTCCTTGCAGGGATGGATCAAGCGTCCCCCCCAGTGTCGAGGAGCCGAAGCGCCAGGGCAAGCGAGTCGAGCCGCGTGGCGGGGCTGTCGGCGCGCGACATGAAAACGACGGGGGCCGTGGTCCCCCGCAGCACGCCGCCGTACCGGCAGGCGGCGTTGTCCATGATCGCCTCGACCGTCAGTTTGGCCGACGACAGGTTCGGGGACCCCATCGGATCGGTCGCGCCGATGACCTCGCCCTCGATCCGCTTCGCCTCGGCGGCATGGGCCGGGTCGAGCAAGTCCGAACTTCCGGGTGCATCAAGGATCGGACCATGATGGCCTTTGCTTCCGGAGGAACGCCGTGATGCCGGCCTGCGCGTCGGGCCGCAGGGCGTTGTCGGTGATCACGTCGATGGCGCGGTGGTAGGCCGCTTCCTCGTCGAGCTCTCTCAGCTCGTAGAAGGCGGCCTTGCCCAGCCGGATCGCCGTCGGGCTCACGGCGACGATCGCGTCGGTCAGCTCGCGGACCGCCGCGTCGAGCCCATCGGCCGGGACGACCCGGTTGATCAGCCCGAGCTGGAGCGCCCGCTCGGCGTCGATCGCATTGCCGGTGAAGAGCAGCTCCAGCGCGGCCTTGTCGGGGACCGCCCGCACCAGTGGCACCATCGGCGTGGTGCAGAACAGGCCGATCTTCACGCCCGGCGTGGCGAAGGTCGCCCCCTCCGCCGCGACGGCCAGGTCGCAGGCCGCGACGAGCTGGCAGCCCGCCGCGGTGGCCACCCCCTGCACCCGCGCGATCACCGGCTGGGGCAGGCGGCGGAGCTGGAGCATCATCCGCGAGCACGCCTCGAACAGGTCGCGATACTCCGCCTCGGTGCGGCCGGTCATCTCGCCCAGGTCGTGCCCCGAGCAGAAGACCGGCCCTCGAGAGGCGATCACGACCACCCGCGCGGCCTTGTCGAGGGCCAGCTCCGCGAGGGCTTCCTCCAAGCGGCCGACCAACGACCGCGACAGCGCATTGCGCCGCTCGGGACGGTTCAAGATCAGCCGGACGACATCGCCGTCCCGTTCCACCTCGAGCTCGCTCGCCAGGGGGGCCGCGATGGTTTCGGTCTTCATTGGGGGCATCACCCGTCCTTCCGTCGCGATCAACGGGTCAGCGCCTTGTACCGGATCCGGTGCGGCTGGTCGGCCTCGATCCCGAGCCGCTCGCGGCGCTGGCTCTCGTAGGTCTGGTAGTTGCCCTCGCACCAGACGGCCCGGCTGTCCCCTTCGAAGGCCAGGATGTGGGTGGCGATCCGGTCGAGGAACCAGCGGTCGTGGCTGATGTCGACGGCGCAGCCGCCGAAATCGATCAGGGCGTCCTCGAGGGCGCGGAGCATGTCCACGTCGAGGTCGTTGGTCGGCTCGTCCAAGAGCAGCAGGTTGCCGCCGCTCTTGAGCAGCTTGGCGAGATGGACCCGGTTCCGCTCGCCGCCCGAGAGGTTGGCGACCTTCTTCTCCTGGTCGGGCCCCTTGAAGTTGAACTGCGCCACGTACGCCCGCGAGGGGATTTTGCGCTTGCCCAGGGTGACGTT
>JBJMKQ010000093.1:0-2075 GCA_045805725.1 Solirubrobacterales bacterium | reverse complement strand
CGATGACGATGAGGACGAAGAACAGAGTCAGCCGCGCGCGGAAGCTCATGGGCCGTTCTCTAAACTAGGGGGGCCCGGGGCTATAGCTCAGTTGGGAGAGCGCCTGGATCGCACCCAGGAGGTCGCCGGTTCGAGCCCGGCTAGCTCCACCATTTGACGGAAGGTCGAAACCCCGGCTCCTCGGTGAGGGCCGGGGTTTCGTCGTCCCGGGCGGGTCGGGTCAGGCGGCTCCTGGTGGCCTTGGGCAGACCGTGAGAGGGCCCCGCCCGTGCTCCTGCGCGACCAAGACGGTGGTCGGCAAGTCGACTTCTGCTTTGCATGGAAAGCGGCACCCTCGCGATCATTCGTCACTGGGTCACCGTGTCGCCATGCCGATGGGCGACCTTCCACTCGCCCGCTTCGCGGCGGTACACCTGCGTTGCCCTCAAGGTGTAGCTGCGCGGCTGCCCGTCGACAGACGCCGACGTGTGCTCGAAGCCGGCGGTATACGCCATGTCTTCTACGACGTCGTACGCGTACAGCTCGAATCGGTACGACCTGCAGTCCGAGAAGCTCTCCGCGAGGGATCTGAAGAGGTTCTCCAACTGGTCTTGGCCGTAGGCGTTGCGCCACGCCCCCAGGACACTCACGGGCTCGTTACGCGACCAGATCGCCCGCCGCGGGCCAGCGTCGCCGTCGTGCAGCGCGACCTCGGCTTCGTAGAGCGTGGTCTTGACCCAGGTCAAGAAGTCATCGTGGTCGCTCATCCGGGAGATACGCGCATTCAACGCAGTTAGCGTCGTCGTCAAGTCGAGCCTATGAGATCGCTGGCGCGTTGTCGACGCGGCTGTGGTCCCGCGTTCGCCTTGTGGCGGCATACTGGCCGAGCGATGTCAGCGGAGAACGTGGAGATCGTGCGGCGTGCGTATGAGTCCTTCAACCGGTGGGCCGCCCAACCTGACGGGGAGCCATTCCGGACTCCCGGCGTCGAGTCCCTGCTCCACCCCGATGTCGTGTTCCACACCTATCCAAGCGCCCCCGAGGCGGGGGTCTATCGAGGCCGGGACGCGGTGATTGGGTACAACCAGCGTCTGTTCGAGCAGTTCGCGAGCGTCCGTATAGAGCTGGAAGAGCTGCTGGCGGCGCGCGATCGGGTTGCGGTCATCTCTCGTCAGCATGCGCTTGCGAAGACCGGGGAGGCGCGCATGGTGGTGAACGTCGTGGAGGTGTGGACTATCCGCGATGGGCTGCTCGCGGAGCGGCGCACCTACCCCACCCGGGCAGAGGCCCTTGAAGCCGTGGGCCTGCGGGAATAGGGCTGTCGCAGCGAACGTCTGCAAGTGTGCTCGGCGCCGTCGGAGCGTTCCCTGCCCCCCTTGCTTTGCTTCAGCCGGGATTCGGGCAGGTATTTGAACCCCCGGTCCGAGAACGCATCCGGGAACTCCGTCGCCGGCTGCCGCGGTGCTCGGCAGGCGGGGCCGGCTGCCCCCTTGCATGGGAAGCAGCAGCGGCGGGCGCGATACTGCCCGGTGGTGTCTCGCGAAAGGAACATCGAGGCGGTCCGGCAGGGAATCGAGGCGTTCAACCGTCGTGACTTCGACACGGCCATGGCACTGGCGCGCGACGATGTGACTTGGGCGCGGTTCCTTTCCCGGTCGGAGGCTGACGATCCGCTGGTGCGTGGAAAGGAAGAGCTCCGTGCTGTCTGGGAGAGCCAGGTGGAGGCGGTTGACATCCGTCTCGAACCTGAAGAGTTCATCGAAGCCGGAGACGACAAGGTCATCGTGCCCACCGTGATGGTGGCGCGCGGTAGCGGAAGCGAGATCACCCTGTCCGCTTCCGTCACCTGGGCCTGGACGTTCGACGAGGGCGGGCTCATCGCGCGGGTCGATGCCTTCGAAACCAAGGCGGCCGCCTGCACAGCGGCCGGCCTACCCGAGTAGCGCTTTGGACGAAAGCGACAGGGCTGCTTTGCATGGTAAGCAGCAGCGGATCGCGACGGCTTCGGCGCGCTGCCCGCGGAGCACTTGCCGATCCAGCACCGCGCCGGCTAGAGCCGCTCAAGCGTTCAGCTGCAGCGGCTGTGCACGCGCTGG
>JBJMKQ010000092.1:0-1997 GCA_045805725.1 Solirubrobacterales bacterium | reverse complement strand
GCGGGGCGTCGATCACGACGGTCTGGTGCTGGCGATCGAGAAGCGGCTGGACGAGCTCGAGCGCGCGCTCGAGGATGGCGCGCAGGTCGACCGACTCCGGCTTCAGCTCGAGCATGCCGCGGCTGATCCGCGAGACATCGAGCAGGTCGTCGATCAACCGGGACAGGTGGGCGCACTGGCGGCCGATGACGTCGTGGCCCCACGTCCAACGATCGCCGGACCCCGCCCGGTGGGCGAGCTGGGCGGCGTTGCTGATGGCCGCGAGCGGGTTGCGCAGCTCGTGGGCGAGCATGGCGAGGAACTCGTCCTTGCGTCGGTCGGCGTCGCGCAGCGCCTCCTCGGCCCGCTTCCGCTCGGTGACGTCCTCCGCCACGTACGAGAACTGCGGCCGGCCCACGGGCGTCCGCCCGATGTAGCCGACGGTCGCCAGCAGCCAGGTCCGCCCCGCGGGAGTATCGTGCGCGTACTCGAAGCGGACGGGGGCCCCCGTCCGCTCCGCCTCGCGGTAGCGGTCGACCCAGGTGCCGAGGATCCCCGGCGGGACGCCGAGCCGGCCGGCGAGCCGACCTTCGAAGTCCTGCGGGCGGATCCCGAAGAAGCGGGCCGCGGCGGGGTTCGCGGAGACGTGGAGGACGTCGTCGCCGGCCAGCTCGACGACCCCCATCATCATCGGGGCACCGTCGTAGAAGCTGCGCAAGGTCGCCGCGGCCTCGCGGGCGGCCTCCTCGGCCCGCTTCCGCTCGGTGACATCCCGCAGCGCCGCCAGGTAAGCCGGCACGCCCAGCCAGGAGGTCTCGGCGGCGCGCATCTCGGCGATGCGGACGGTGCCGTCACCGCGGGGGATGTCGACCTCGACCGTCTCCCCGGGGACGACCGGGATGCCGAAGGGCCGCCCGATCAGGTCCTCGGCGTGCCGGCCCAGGAGGTCACAGGCGGCGGGATTGGCGAACCCAATGGCCCCGTCGCGTTCGACGACCAGCACCCCGTCGGCGCCGGCCTCGATCAGGGCGCGGAACCGCGCCTCGCCGGCCTCCGGGGCGGGCCGCAGGGGGCCCGTTGCGCTCCGCGATCGATCCTCGATGCGTCCCATCAGCTCGTCCTTGCTGCAAACCTCATCCCGGGGATTCCGTCCCCGGGGCGCCGTTTCCGGGCAACCCGAACCCTTCAGGAACCATGATCTGCCGGAACTGGCCGGAGAGGATGCCCGTGAGCTCGCGGAACGGCGCCCCGATGTGCATCCCCCGGCCGTCGATGGTGAACTCGCGGATCTGCTTGTCGTGCACCGACCCGCGCATCTTGAGCACCGTCAGGCCGCGGCGCATCTGGCCGTGCATCTCGACGTACCTCAGGAGGATGATCGAGTCGGTGATCGTCGAGATGTGCGTCTCGGTGATCGACTCGCCCCCCAGGAGCGACGTGGTGGTCGAGGTGAAGACGCCCGGGATCTCCTGATGCTTGACGTACGAGACCAGGCCGATGACGAACTCGCGGAAGCTCTTCAGGGGGGCGACCCGCTCCAGCGCCGAGAGGCTGTCGACGGCCACCCGGTCGGGGCGGAACGCCTCGATCTCTCGCTTCATCCGGATGAGGTGATCTTCCAGGGCGGCCGACTCGGGGTAGGTGCAGACGACCTTGAGCCGCCCCTCGGCCTCCATCCGGACGAAGTCGATCCCCCAGCCGGAGGCGTTGCGGTAGAGCTGCTCGCGGCTCTCCTCGAAGGCGAACAGGAGGCAGCGATCGCCGGCGGACAGGAACTCGGTGGTGATCAGCGTCTTGCCGGTCCCGGTGGGGCCGGAGACGAGGATGATCGAGTCGCGGAAGAAACCGCCGTCGCACATCTGGTCCAGCTCGGGGCTCCCCGAGTTGATCCGGGCAATCGACGACTTCTGCTTGAGCTCCAGGGCCGACAGCGGCAGGACGACGACCCCCTGGCCGGGGACGATGGTGAAGGGCCACTCGCCCTTCTGGTGGCCGGTGCCGCGGAACTTGAGGATCTC
>JBJMKQ010000091.1:0-14848 GCA_045805725.1 Solirubrobacterales bacterium | reverse complement strand
GTCCCTCCTGAAAGGGGTTTACAACCCGAAGGCCGTCTTCCCCCACGCGGCGTTGCTGCGTCACGCTTTCGCGCATTGCGCAAGATTCCCCACTGCTGCCTCCCGTAGGAGTCTGGGCCGTGTCTCAGTCCCAGTGTGGCTGATCGTCCTCTCAGACCAGCTACCCATCGTTGCCTTGGTAGGCCGTTACCCCACCAACAAGCTAATGGGCCGCGAGCCCCTCCCAATGCGGAGGCCGAAGCTTCCTTTGGCGAACAGGCTTACGCCTGTGCGCTACATCCGGTATTAGCCCGAGTTTCCTCGGGTTGTCCCGGTCATCGGGGCAGGTTACTCACGTGTTACTCACCCGTTCGCGGCTTTGCCCCAGGGCAAGCCCTGGTTCGTCGCACCACTTGCATGTGTTAAGCACGCCGCCAGCGTTCGTCCTGAGCCAGGATCAAACTCTCCGTGAAATGTACTTCTACAGAGAGCCTGTCATATCTCAGTGGCCGCCGAGTACACAAGTACGACGACCGACATGACGAGGTAAATCAAGACCATCCGGCACGCTGGCGCACCGAATGGGTCGGGCTGAACATTCCGCAGACCAGTTGTCGGGTCCGCGGAGTGCACGCTGCTCAGTTTTCAAAGACCACTGCGCCTCCGCGACGGGTCTCGTCGCTCTCGACGCTCGGAGTCGCCGGAGCGACCCCAAGAAGGACCGAGAAATATAGCACTGCGCAGGGGGACCTGTCTAGGGGGTGACCCTCAAACGACAGAAGCGCCGCTTGCCCACCTGCAGCACATGCCCGTCGAGGCTATCAACCTTCAGATCCAGGGGCTCCGCCGGCACCGGCTCGCCGTCCAGCTTCACCCCACCCTGGTGGATCAGGCGCCTCCCCTCGCTGCTGCTGAGCCCGAAGGCGCCGGCGATCAGCCGCGGCAGGTGGATCAGGCCGTTGCCGGCGGAGCGGTACTCGCAGAGGTCCACCTCGGGCATCTCCTCCGGCACCGCATGCCGCACGAAGACCCGGTTGAAGTGCTCCTCCGCGGCGGCGCCGGCGCCCTCGCCGTGGAAGCGCTCGACGATTCGCCGCCCCAGCTCGCGCTTCGCCTCGTTCGGGGCCGTCCCGGGCCGCTCCGCCCCCAGCAGCAGCCGGTAGTACTCGTCCATCGCCTGGTCGGGGATGCTCATCACCTTGCCGAACATCTCCTCGGGCGGGTCGGTGACGCCGACGTAGTTGCCGAGCGACTTGCTCATCTTCTGGACGCCGTCGGTGCCGACCAGGATCGGCAGCGTCATGATCGACTGCGGCGGCTGGTCGTAGGCGCCCTGGACGTCGCGGCCGAACAGGAGGTTGAACTTCTGATCGGTCCCGCCCAGCTCGAGGTCGGCATCGACCGCGACCGAGTCGTAGCCCTGCAGCAGCGGGTAGAGCAGCTCAAGCGCGGCGATCGGCCGGCTCGCGGCCAGCCGCTTCTGGAAGTCGTCGCGCTCCAGCAGCCGCGCGACCGTCGTCTGCGCCAGCAGGCCGAGCAGCGCCTCGGGCTCCATGCGCAGCCACTCGCTGTTGCGGCGCACCTCGGTGCGGTCGCGGTCGAGGATCTTGAATGCCTGCTCCTGGTAGGTGGCGGCGTTCGCCTCGATCTCCCCCGCGTCGGGGACGGGGCGGGTGGCGGAGCGGCCGCTCGGGTCACCGACCCGAGCGGTGAAATCGCCGATGATCAGCACGACGGTGTGCCCGGCGCGCTGGAAATCGGCCAGCTTCTCGAGCACGACCGTGTGGCCGAGGTGGATGTCGGCGGTGGTCGGGTCGATGCCGAGCTTCACCCGCAGCCGCTTGCCGCTCTCCAGCTGCTCAGCGAGCCGCCCCTCTGGCAGCACGTCGACCGCGTTTCGCGTCAGGTCGGGCACGGCGGCAATGCTAGACTGCCGCCTTCGCTCGGCGGGCCGCAAGGACGTCGAGCCCTTTTTTTGGCTCCCTCATTCGATGGCTGTCCTAGGACTCAAACGTCGGAGCAAGGACGGCGGTGAGATCCCGCCTCCCCCTCCGCCCCCGATCTCTGCCACCGCGCCGGGACCGCCCGCCCCTCCGCCGAAGTCGAAGCCTCGGCTGAAGAAGCTGCGGGTGCTCTTCGTCCTCCTCGGGCTCGGTGTGCTCGCGGTGGTCTCGATGATCTTCGGGATGATGGCCGCGGTCTCACAGGATCTGCCGGCGATCTACGACTTCGCCCAGTACAAGGCCGCGAAGAACAGCGAGGTCTACGACGCCAACGGCGTTCCGATCGGAACCTTGAGCAGCGACCAGAACAAAATCCTCCTCAACTCCTCGCAGATCTCCCCCAACGTCAAGAACGCGGTGGTCTCGATCGAGGACGCCCGCTTCTACGAACACAACGGCGTCGACTTCCAGGGCATCGGCCGCGCCCTGGTCAAGGACATCCTCAGTCAGAGCGCCGCCCAGGGCGCCTCGACGATCACCGAGCAGTTCGTCAAGAACGCGCTCGAAGCCGAAGGCAGCCGCACCGTGCTGGAGAAGTTCCGCGAGGCGGCGCTCGCCTACCGGCTCGAGCGCCACTGGAGCAAGGACAAGATCCTCACCGAGTACCTCAACACGATCTACTTCGGCGAGGGCGCCTACGGGATCGAGGCCGCCGCCCGCACCTACTTCGGCGTCGCCCATCCAGGCTGCGGCACGCCGGAGGAACCGTGCGCGTCGGTGCTGGAGCCCTGGGAGGCGGCGACGCTGGCGGCAATCATTTCCTCGCCCACGGCGTACGACCCCAAGGCCTATCCCGAAAACGCGCTGGAACGGCGCAACCTGGTGCTGGAAAAGATGGCGCAGCAGGGCTACATCTCCGGCGAACAGATGGTCGAAGGCCAGCAACAGGCGCTGCCCGCCCCGAGCAGCATCGAACCGCCGAGCCTCGACTCCAGGGCGCCGTACTTCACCGCCTACCTGCGCCAGCAGCTGGTCGAACGCTACGGCGCCTCGAAAGCCTTCTTCGGCGGCCTCAAAATCAAGTCGACGCTGGATATGCAGCTGCAGGAAGCCGCCGAAGAAGCGGTCGCCAGCTACCTCGGCTACTCGCCGGCGACGGCCTCGGTGGTGGTGATCGACAACCACAACGCCGGGATCAAGGCGATGGTCGGCGGGCCCGACTTCAAGTCCAGGCCCTTCAACCTGGCGACTCAGGGGCACCGCCAGCCCGGCTCCTCGATCAAGCCCTTCACCCTGCTGACGGCGCTCGAAGAGGGGATTTCCCCCTACACCGTCTACCCCTCCGAACACCGCGCCTTCCACTTCGGAAAGCGGGGCAAGGAAGTCTTCGAAGTCTCCAACGACGAGGACTCCTACCTCGGGTCCTGCGACATCGTCTGCGCGACTACCTACTCGGACAACTCGATCTACGCCGCCCTGGGGCTGGAAGGGCTGAAGGGGAAGACGGTCGAGGACCGCACCCGCTCGATCGCCTCGACGATCCACAAGGCCGGCTACGAGGACCCGATCTCGACCAATCCGGCGATGGTGCTCGGCGGGCTCAAAGAGGGCGTCTCGCCGCTCGGCTGGGCCTACGCCTACAGCACGATCGGCAACGACGGCGACCGCGTCAGCGGCACCCTGGCGCCGCGGCCCGGCGACAGCCCCGTCTCCTACACCCAGGTCACGAACAAGGACGACGAGACGATCAAGGGCGGCGACAACGACTCCATCCACGAACGCGTATTCGACGAAGAAACGGCGAAGACGGCGAAGGGCATCCTCG
The DNA here is from genome assembly GCA_045805725.1 of Solirubrobacterales bacterium. GTDB lineage: Bacteria > Actinomycetota > Thermoleophilia > Solirubrobacterales > 70-9 > VAYN01. Next base: position 11,101 of record JBJMKQ010000091.1, on the reverse strand, counting down.
AAACTGTCGTCTCCGGCGGCACCGGCACCAACGCCCAGATCGGCGCCGAAGGCCAGTGGGGCAAGACGGGGACGACCGAGAACAACGGCGACGCCTGGTTCTGCGGCGGCATCGGCGACGAAGTGACCGCCTGCGTCTGGGTCGGCTACCCCGATACGACGACCCCGATGACGACCCTCTACAACGGCGGCCCGGTTATGGGCGGCACCTTCCCGGCGCTGATCTGGGCCAGCGTGATCTCCGCCTGGCGCGACATCCAGGCCGAACACGCGGCCGAAAAGGCGGCGCGCAAGGCCGCCGGCGACGAAGGAGAGGGCTCCGAAGCGGGCGAAACGGAAAGCTACGAAGCGCCGGAAGGCGAATACGAATCGACCCCGGAACCCGAAGTCGTCGAACCGGCGCCGGAAACCGAAGTGACTCCTGAAGCTGCGCCTGAAGAAGCAGCGCCCGAAGCCGCCCCTGAAGGTGGCGGCGCCGGGGGTGGCGTCACGGCGGGATAGGGGGATAGGGGATAGGGCGCCCTCCTCCAGACACATCTCGCCTATGGCTCGATGTTGAGTGTCTGGAGGAGGGCGCCCTATCCCCCGCCCCCACCGGCATCTCCCCAGCGCGGACAGGTGATTGCTGGCCGCGGGCGGGAGACGTAGGGGTTGTTGGCGGCGCTGAAGCGCCAGGGGCGGTCTACGGCTTTGGTTATTCCGATTCGGGGGCCGGCTATGACCGGCGGCGGGGCCCCTTCGGGGGCGGTGAATGAGAATGGCTCCTGACTGAGGTCGGCTTCGTTGTCGGAGAGATCGATCCCCAATGCCTCGGTCAGCTTGCCGGGGCCGTTGCAGAGCTCGAGGTCGGGCTTGCCGCCGCGGCGGCCGCGCATCTCCTCGATGCCGTGGGTTGGCTCCAAGGCTCTGATCAACACCGCGGCCGCCTCGCCCTCGGGTTCGGCCACCGCGTTCAGCAGGCTGTGGATCCCGTAGGAGAGGTAGACGTAGGCGTAGCCGGGCGGGCCGAAGAGGACCCTGGTGCGCTCGGTCAGGCCGACGTAGGCGTGGCAGGCGGGGTCGTCGGCCTCGTAGCTCTCGGTCTCGACGATGACGCCGCCGCAGCCTTCGTAGAGGAGGGTGCAGCCGATCAGGTCACGGGCGACCGCGTGGACCGAGCGGTTGAAAAAGTCAGCCCCCAACGGCTCTTTGAACCGTTGAGCCCGGCCCTCATTCAACGGCTCGGTGGGCCGCTGTGCCCGGCTCCCGGACCGCGAAGACTGCCGCTTCACCCGCGCTCTTCTACAACCCGCGCCTGCACCGCGGCGAGCGTCTGCCGCGCCTCCTCGAGCTGCACGGCCAGGGGCGCAGAGCCGGTCCCCCCGGCGATTCGCTTCGACTCCAGCCAGCTGCCGCGCCGCAGCACCTCGTAGTAGGAGTCGTCGAAGTGCTCGGAGCGCTGGCGCAGCTCCTCCGGGGTCAGCTCGGAGAGAGATTTGCCGCGCTCGACCCCGTCGCGGACGAGGCCGCCGACGATCCCGTGCGCCTCGCGGAAAGGCACGCCTCGGCGGACCAGCAGATCGGCGACCTCGGTCGCCGCCAGCATCTCGTCGCCGGACGCCTCCTCCATCCGCTCGCGGTGGAACTCGATCCCCTCGAGCATGCCGGCGGTGGCGTCGAGGCAGGCCTCGACCGTGTCAACCGCGTCGAAGAGCGGCTCCTTGTCCTCCTGCATGTCCTTGCCGTAGGTGAGCGGCAGGGCGTGCATCACCCCGAGCAGGGTCTGCAGGGAGGCGGCGATCCGCGGGCTCTTCGCCCGCAGCAGCTCGGCCGAGTCCGGGTTCTTCTTCTGCGGCATGATCGAGGAGCCCGAGGAGAAGGACTCGTCCAGCTCGCAGAAGCCGAACTCGGCGCTCGACCAGATGACGATTTCCGAGCCGAGGCGCGAGAGGTGCATCGCGCAGGTCGAGGCGGCGTTCAGGTAGTCGAGGACGAAGTCGCGGTTGGAGGAGCCGTCGATCGAGTTGTGGCTGACGTGGGCGAAGCCGAGGTCGGCGGCGACCGAGTCGCGGTCGATCTCCCAGTTGACGCCGGCCAGGGCGCCGGAGCCGAGCGGCATCACCGAGGCGCTGTCGAGAGCGAATTGGAAGCGCAGGACGTCACGGGCGAGCATCCAGAAGTAAGCGAGCAGGTGGTGGCCGAGGTAGACCGGCTGGGCGCGCTGCAGGTGCGTGTATCCAGGCATCGTCCAGTCGGCGTGGGTTTCGGCCAGGCCGAGGAGCCGCCGCATCGCCGCGCCGGAGAGCTCGATTGCCCGCAGCGAGTGGGCCTGGACGACCATCGCCACGTCGGTCGCGACCTGGTCGTTGCGCGAGCGACCGGTGTGGAGCTTGCCGGCGAGCGGGCCGATCTCCTCGCCGAGCAGGCGCTCGATCGCCATGTGGATGTCCTCGTCGGCGGGCTCGAATTCGAAGCCATGCTCGGCCATGCGGGAGCGGACGCGGTCGAGACCGTCCTCGATCCGGGTCAGCTCGTCGCCGTCGAGGACGCCGATCTCGCAGAGGCCGCGAGCATGAGCCTTCGACTGGTCGAGGTCGTAGGGCGCCAGCCAGGCGTCGAAGGCCAGTGAGCGGTTGAGCCGCCAGAAGCGCGGATCGGGATCCTTGCGGAAGCGGGACATGGGGTGGGCGATTATGCCGGGACTCAGCGCTGCCCGAGGGCGGCGACGAGCTCCTGGCAGACGCGGTCCACCTGCGCCTCGCCCAGCGCCGGGAAGAACGGCAGCGCCAGGGAGTCTCGCGAGGCGGCTTCGGCGACGGGGAACTGGCCCTCGCGGTAGCCCAGCTGACGCAGGTGCGGGAAGAGGTGGATGCAGGGCAGGTAGGCCTTCGAGGCGACGCCGCGCTCGGCGAGGCGGGCGATCGTCGCGTCGCGGTCGGCGGCCTGGGGCAGGCGGACGGGGTAGACGAACCAGCTGCGGACCTCGTCGCCGCGGCCGGCGATCGGCGTCCGCAGGCCCTCGACCGCGCTCAGCCGCTCCTCGTACATCCGCGCCACCGCGGCGCGGCGCTCGAGCAGCGAATCGAGCTTCTCGACCTGGGCGACGCCGAGCGCGGCGGCGAGGTCGGAGAGGCGGTAGTTGAAGCCGAGGCGGTCGTGGTCGAGCCAGCCCATGTCGACGGCGCGCCCCTGGTTGCGCTCCGAGCGCAGGCGCGCCGCCTCGTCGGCGTCGCGGGGGACGATCATCCCCCCCTCCCCCGTCGTCATCTGCTTGTTCGCATAGAAGGCGAAGGTGGCGAGGTTGCCGCGGGCGCCGACCTTGCCGCCCTCCGAGTCAACCGCTCCGAGCGCCTCGCAGGCGTCCTCGAGGATGCCGAGGCCGTGGCGCTCGGCCAGCGTCTCGAGCTCCGGCATCGCCGCCGGGTAGCCGAAGATATGGACCGGCAGCAGGCCGGCGGTGCGCTCGCCGACCTCCTCCGCGGCGGCGGCGGGGTCGAGGTCGAGCGTCTCCTCCTCGACGTCGACGAAGACCGGCCGCGCCCCCTCGTAGAGCAGGCAGTTGGCCGAGGCGACAAAGCTGAAGGGACTGGTCACCACCTCGTCGCCTTCGCCCCAGCCCAGCGCCCGCGCCCCGAGGTGCAGCGCGGTGGTGCCGCTGGAGGCCATCACCGCGTCGGAGACCCCGAGCCAGGCGGCGAACTCGCGCTCGAACCGCTCCCCCATCGGCCCCAGCGAGAGCTGCCCGGATCGCAGGACCTCCAGCACCAGCTCCTCCTCGCGTGGACCCAGCTCGGGTCGGGCGAGCGGAATCTGTTGGCGGTTCTGTTGGTTCGCGGCGCTCACTGGAAGGCGTACTCCAGCGAGTCGACCAGCGCCTGCCAGGAGGCCTCGATGATGTTCTCGGAGACCCCCGTCGTCCCCCATTCGCGCTCCTCGTCGGCGGAGTCGAGGAGGACGCGGGTGACCGCCCCGGTGCCGTGGGCTTCGTCGAGGATCCGCACCTTGTAGTTCGTCAGCTCGACCTCGGCCAGGTGCGGGTAGCGGTCGGCGATCGCCCCCCGCAGCGCCTTGTCGAGCGCGTTGACCGGGCCGTTGCCCTCGGCGGCCTGGAAGTAGCGCTCGCCCTCGACCTCGACCTTGATCGTCGCCTCGGTGCTCACCGCGCCGTCGGCGTGCTTTTCGACCACGACGCGGAAGCTCTCCAGCCGGAAGAGCGGCTTGTAAGCGCCGCTCTGGCGCCGCAGCAGCAGCTCGAAGGAGGCCGGTGCCGCCTCGTAGTGGTAGCCCTCGTGCTCGCGCCGCTTCAGCTCCTCAACCGCCCGCGCGGCCGCAGCGTCGTCCAGCTCCAGCCCGGCCCGCTCAGCCTGGGCGCGGATCGTCGCCTTGCCGGAGAGCTCGGAGGGCAGGACGTTGCGCTGGTTGCCCACCGCGGCGGGGTCGACGTGCTCGAAGGTGCGGGCGTCCGCCTCGACCCCGGCGACATGCATGCCGCCCTTGTGGGCGAAGGCGTTGCGGCCGACGTAGGGCGCATCGGGATTCTGGGTGACGTTGCAGAGCTCGTCGACGAAGTGGACGGTGTCGGTCAGGGAGGCCAGCTGCTCGGGGCTGACGACCTCGTATCCCAGCTTCAACTGCAGGTTGGGCAGGATCGTGGTCAGGTTGGCGTTGCCGCAGCGCTCGCCGTAGCCGTTGACGGTTCCCTGCACCATCCGCGCCCCCTCGGCGACCGCGGCCAACGAGTTGGCGACGCCACAGCCGGCGTCGTCGTGGACGTGGATGCCAATTTCCGCCCGCTCGCCCAGCTTCGCGACCACCTCGCGGGTGGCGGCTGCGACCTGATCCGGCAGGCTGGATCCGTTGGTGTCGCAGAGGGTGACGTTCTCGGCACCGGCGGCGACCGCCGCCTCGAGGCATTCCAGCGCGTAGGCGGAGTCGTCGCGGTAGCCGTCGAAGAAGTGCTCGGCGTCGTAGACGACCCGCTTGTCCTGGGCGCGGCAGAAGCCGACCGAGTCGCCGATCATCGCCAGGTTCTCCTCGCGCGAGACCTTGGTCACCTTCTCCAGGTGCAGGCCCCAGGTCTTGCCGACCAGGGTCACCACCGAGGTGAAGGCGCCGACCAGCGTCCGCAGCGCCGGGTCGTCCTCGGGAGCGGTGTCGCGGCGCCGGGTCATCCCGAAGGCGCAGATCGTCGCCTGCTCCAGATCGAGCTCGGCCAGCCGCGCGAACAGCTCCTCTTCCTTCGGGTTCGAGCTGGGGAACCCGGCCTCAATCATCTGGACGCCGAGCTTGTCGAGGGCGAGGACGACGCGCGCCTTCTCGGAGGCCGAGAGCGACATCCCCTCGCCCTGCATGCCGTCGCGCAAGGTCGTGTCGTAGAGCTTCACCTGTTCCATCATCTACTGCCTTTCGATTCGAGGAAGATCGGGTGGGCCGAAGGCCCGGTGCGCGGACGTGCCGCGCCGGCCGCTTATGCGGCGGGGGTAATTCGCCCGATCGACTCCGACCCGGAAGCCTCAGGGGAGCCGGCGGCCTCGGGAACCTCGACGAAGTCGAGCCACTCCAGATACTCCTCGGCCCTGCCGCAGAGCGCGTCCTCGAACTTGGTCTGCACGTGGCGGGTGATCTCGCCCGGTTCGCCGAGCGGGTGGTCGTCGATCTCGCGCACCGGCACCAGCTCGGCCGCGGTCCCGGTGAGGAAGACCTCCTCGGCCAGGTAGAGCTCGGCGCGGGCGATGTCGCGCTCGACCACGGTATAGCCGAGGTCACGGGCGATCTGGATCACCGACTTGCGGTTGATCCCGTCGAGGATCGAGGCGACCTGCGGCGGGGTGAGGATCTGCCCGTCGCGGACGACGAAGATGTTCTCGCCGGAGCCCTCGCAGACGAAGCCGCGTTCGTCGAGCAGGATCGCCTCGTCGTAACCGGCGTTGGTCGACTCGGTCTTGGCGAGGATCGAGTTGAGATAGGAGCCGGAGGCCTTGGCGTGCGGGATCGAGCCGCCGGGGCTGATCCGGCGCCAGCTCGAGACCTTGGCCCGGATGCCGCCGTTCTTGCTCTCCTCGCCGAGGTAGGCGCCCCAGGGGAAGGCGGCGACGATCACGTCGACCGGCGCGTCTTTGGCGTAGAGGCCGAGGCTGCCGTAGCCGCGGTAAGCGAGCGGTCGGATGTAGGCGGAGCGGAGGTCGTTGCGGCGCAGCAGCTCGTGCGTCGCCCGGCGGATCTCCTCGGCCGAGTACGGCAGCTCCAGGTAGTAGAGCTCAGCCGATTTCTCCAGCCGGTCGAGATGGTCCGCGTGCCGGAAGATCGCCGGCCCGCGCGAGGTCTCATAGCAGCGGATGCCCTCGAACACGCCGGTCCCGTAGTGCAGGCCGTGGCTCAGCACATGGGTTTGCGCGTCCTCCCAGGCGACGAACTCGCCGTTTCTCCAAATCAAATCGACCGGATCCATGTTGCAGAAGTATGCCCGATCGCAGGCAGGGCTTCAGCACTGCGCGGGCGAATGGCGCCCCAGAACCGAACCAGAGGAGCCGATCCATGCACATTCCCCGTCCGAAGCTCAGCTACGCCAACGTGATCGCGACGATCGCGCTGTTCGTCGCCCTCGGCGGCGCCGCCGTTGCCGCCGGCCTGCCGAAGAACAGCGTCGGCACGAAGCAGCTGAAGCGCGGCGCGGTCACCGCCGCCAAGCTGAAGCGCGGCGCCGTCACCAGCGGCAAGATCGCGCCGAAGGCTGTCACCGCCGGCAGGCTCGGCGCCAATGCCGTGCTGCCGGGCAACCTCGGCAACGGCATCATCAACACCGAAAAACTCTCCGACCAGGCCGTCAACGCCGCCAAGCTCAAGAACGGCGCCGTCACCACCAACAAACTGAACAACGGCGCGGTCACCGCGGCGAAGCTCGGCGATGGATCCGTCACCGCGGTCAAGCTCGCCGACGGCTCGGTGACGATCGCCAAGCTCGGTCAGGGCGTGATCGGCCAGTTGCAGGGGAAGCTCGAAAGCGGCCAGACTTTGCGTGGTGTCTTCGACCTCGGCGACGGCACGGAAGTGGCCAGACAAGGCATCACCTTCCAGTATCCGCTGACCAACCTGCCCGACGCCTCGGAAGCAAACGTGCTGGATGCCGGTGGGAGCACCACTGCCTGCCCAGGCCTCAAAGGCACCAGCGGCCAAACGCCGGAAGCGGCTCCCGGTCAGCTCTGCCTGTACATCAGGGGCGGCTCGGGGCACATCAGCTTCGACACCGAAACCGTCTCCCGACTCGGCTTCGGCCTGCTCGCGAAATTCTCGCCACCCCAGAGCGATTTTCGCGTCTTCGGTTACTGGGCGGTGACCGCACCGTAGGCGCGCGGCCGCGGCGGTTCTAGGCGGAGAGCTCCGCCAGGACCGCCGCGGTCATCTCCGCGGTGCCCACCTCGGTCACCGGTGCCGGGATCGCGCCGGTCGGCGGTTGAGCGACGGTTCCGGTGGCAAGGTCGGCGGTGCGCAGGCCCCGCCCGAGGACCGCGTCGACCGCCGCCTCGATGCGGTCGGCCTCCTCGTCGTGGCCGAGTCCGTGGCGCAGCATCATCGCCGCCGAGAGGAAGGTGGCCAGTGGGTTGGCGACCCCCTTGCCGGCGATATCGGGAGCGGAGCCGTGGACCGGCTCGAAGAGGCCCGGCGCACCCTCGGCGCCGAGGCTGGCGGAGGGCAGCATCCCCAGCGAGCCGGTCAGCATCGCGGCCTCGTCGCTGAGGATGTCTCCGAAGAGGTTCTCGGCGAGGACGACGTCGAAGTCGGCGGGCCGGGAGACGAGCTGCATCGCCGCGTTGTCGACGAGCAGGTGCTCGAGCTCGACGTCCCCATAGTCGCCGGCGACGCGGCCGACCACCTCGCGCCAGAGGCGGGAGGTCTCCAGCACGTTTGCCTTGTCGACCGAGGTCACCTTTGGCTTGCGGCCAGATCCGTCCCCGCGGCGGCGGGCCGCTTCGAAGGCGGTGCGGGCGATGCGGGCGATCTCCTCGACCGAGTACTTGCAGGTGTCGTGGGCGACGTCGCCCTCGCGGCCGGAGTCGCCGAAGTAGATGCCGCCGGTGAGCTCGCGGACGACGAGCAGGTCGGTGCCGGCGATCCGCTCTTCGCGCAGCGGACTGGCGCTGACCAGAGCCGGGCTGGGCCGGACCGGGCGCAGGTTGGCGTAGAGGCCCATCCCCTTGCGCAAGCCGAGCAGGCCCTGCTCGGGGCGCGGCGCGTCCGGGTCGGTGGTGTCCCACTTCGGGCCGCCGACGGCGCCGAGCAAAACCGCGTCGGCCTCGCGGCAGGCATCGAGGACCTCGCCGGTCAGCGCGGTGCCGTGCTCGTCGATCGAGCAGCCGCCCATCAACCGCTCGTCGTAGGAGAACTCGCCAAGGGCGTCGAGGACTTCGCGAGCCGCGGCGACGATCTCCGGCCCGATCCCGTCCCCTGGGAGGACGACTATGCGCGGGGTTCCGTTCATGAGGCCGGCACTCTAGCCGCACCCATTCTCCTGTTCCTTTGGGTCGCATGACCGCCAAAAGGAACAGGCGACTGGCGCTCCTCAGTCCTGGGCCGCGTCCGCCTCGATGTTGAGGCGCACGTAGTCGAGGACGAAGGGCTCGTCGTGCTCGGCGAGAACCGCTTTGGCGAACGGCCGGCGCTTCTCCTCGGGGAGCTGGTCGAGGACCGGGCCGAGGGTCACCGTGGAGATGAACTCGAGCGGGCGCGAGGGCTGGACCGGCTTCGACTGCAGCCAGCAGCGAACGCCGGTGAATCCAGCCGCGTCCAGCCGCGGTTCGGTCTCCTCCGGCGAGGCGAAGTTCCAGAGACCCTTGGCCTGGGTCAGGTGCTGGCCGTACTCGGCGTCGGCGGCGACGGCGGCGATCGCCTCCGTGTGGCGGGCGACGTTGCCCTTGCCGCCGCACTGGGCGACGAGGCGGCCGCCGGGGCGCAGCGCCCGCCGCACCTGACGGAAGAGGCGGTCGTGGTCGGGGATCCAGTGGAAGGTGGCAGTCGAGAAGACCATGTCGACCGATTCGGGCAGCTCCAGCTCGACCAGGTCGCTGACCAGGTAGGAGACGCGGTCACCCAGCCGCTCCTTTGCTTTCTCGATCATCGCCGCCGAGCCGTCGATCGCGATCACCCGGCCCCTCGGCAGGCGCTCGGCCAGCTCGGCGGTGACCCGGCCCGAGCCGCAGCCGGCGTCGACGACGGTCTCGTCACCCCGCAGCTCCAGCCGCTCGAGCACCTCCATCCCCCATTCGAACTGCGGGTCTGAGACCTCGTCGTAGGTCTCGGCGTCCCACTCGCGGGCGCCGGTGTTCATCGGCTGCTTGAACTGGTCGGCCATGCGACCCTCCTCTCTGCCTACAGGCTGGTCGTCACCGGCCCGAGCGCGGCCGCTCCGCCGGCCTCGAACTGGTCGATCGCGCCGTCGTTTTCGAGCGTGATCCCGATGTCGTCCAACCCGTTCAGCAGGCGATGCTTGACGTCCGGCTCAATCTGGAACTGGAAGACGCCGGCGGCGCAGTTGACAGTCTCGTCATCGAGGTCGATCCGGGCCTCCCCCGCCTCGGCGACGGCGCGGCAGTGGCCCTCGTCCAGCACCGCCGGCAATAGGCCGATCTTGGTGCAGTTCGAATAGAAGATGTCGGCGAAGGAGGGCGCGAGGATCGCCTGGAAGCCGAAGTCCTCCAGCGCCCAGGGGGCGTGCTCGCGGGAGCTGCCGCAGCCGAAGTTTGCCCCGGTGACGAGGATCGGGTTCGGCTCCAGCTCGATTTCGGCGTCGCGGATCCAGTTGTAGAAGAGGAACTCGCCGAAGCCGGTCCGCTCGACCCGCTTGAGGAACTGCTTGGGGATGATCTGGTCGGTGTCGACGTCGCTGCGGTCCAGGACCGACACCCCGCCTTCGATCTTGTCGATCGGCCTCATGCTCAGCTCCAATCCCTGATGTCGACGAAATGACCTTCGACCGCCGCGGCGGCGGCCATCTTCGGGCTGACGAGGTGGGTGCGGCCGCCCTTGCCCTGGCGCCCCTCGAAGTTGCGGTTCGAGGTCGAGGCGCAGCGCTCCCCTTCGGCCAGCGTGTCCGGGTTCATCCCCAGGCACATCGAGCAGCCCGCCTCGCGCCATTCGAAGCCGGCGCTGCGGAAGACGTCGTCGAGACCCTCGGCTTCGGCCGCCTTCTTCACCTGCTGGGAGCCGGGCACGACCATCGCGTGGACCGAGCGGGCGACCTTGCGGCCGTCGACGATCGCGGCGGCCTCGCGCAGGTCCTCGATGCGGCTGTTGGTGCAGGAGCCGATGAAGACGCGTTCGGGGGCAACCTCGGTCATCGGCGTGCCCGCCTGCAGGCCCATGTAGGCGAGGGCGCGTTCGGCGTTCTCGCGGTCGGCCGGAGAGTCGAGCTCGGCCGGGTCGGGGACACGGTCGGTGACCTCGACCACCTGGCCGGGGTTGGTGCCCCAGGTGACCATCGGTGAGATCCCCGCGGCGTCGACCTCGACCTCGGAGTCGAAGCTGGCGCCGGGATCGGTCGGCAGCTCGCGCCAGCGGGCCATCGCCGCGGCGAAGTCGGTGGGCGCCGCCGGGCGTCCCTTCACCCACTCGAAGGTGGTCTGGTCGGGGGCGATCATCCCGGCCCTTCCCCCGCCCTCGATCGTCATGTTGCAGATCGTCATCCGCCCGGGCATCGAAAGCGCCTCGATCGCGGGGCCGGCGTACTCGACCGCATAGCCGGTCATGCCGCCGGTGCCGAGGCGGCCGATAGTCGCCAGGATCAGGTCCTTCGGCGTGACGCCCGGGCGCAGCTCACCCGAGTAGGAGATGCGCATCGTCTTCGGCCGTTTTTGAACCAGGCACTGGGTCGCCAGCACGTGCTCGACCTCGGAGGTGCCGATGCCGAAGGCAAGGGCGCCGAAGGCGCCGTGGGTGGAGGTGTGGCTGTCGCCGCAGACGATCGCCATCCCCGGCTGGGTGACCCCTAACTCCGGGCCGATCACGTGGACGATGCCCTGGCGGTCGGAGCCGAGCGAGTAGACGGGAAGGCCGAACTCGGCGCAGTTTCGCTCCAGCGTCTCGACCTGTATCCGCGACAGCTCGTCGGCGATCATCCGGGCGGCCGGCGT
>JBJMKQ010000090.1:0-2069 GCA_045805725.1 Solirubrobacterales bacterium | reverse complement strand
GCCGGCTACGACATCGGCGCGATCTCCGAGGAGTCTTTCGAGCAGGAGGCCGAGTCGCTGGTCGCCCACCCCTTCCACGACGCGATGGAGGCGATCAGCGCCCATCCCTACCCCGTGCTCGCGGCGATCAACGGACATTGCCTCGGCGGTGGCCTGGAGCTGGCGGTGCGCTGCGACATGCGCCTGTGCGCCATGAGCGCGAAGCTCGGCATGCCGCCGGCCAAGCTCGGGCTGATCTACAGCCACACGGGGCTCGAGCGGTTCATCGACGTGGTCGGAGTGGCCTACACGCGCGAGCTCTTTCTGACCGGCGCCAACCTGACCGCCGAGCGCGCGGAGCACATCGGGCTCGTCAACTGGACGGTCCCCGACGAGGAGATCGAGACCCGCGGGGTCGAGCTGGCCGCCGAGATCGCGACTCATGCGCCCCTGTCGATCGCCGGGAACAAACGGGCGATCGAGACCCTGGCCCGGTTCCCGCGCCTGACCGACGAACAGGAGACGGAGCTGGTCGAGCTGCGACGGTCGAGCTTTGGATCCGAGGACTTTCGCGAGGGGATCGGCGCCTTCGCCGAGAAGCGCAAGCCCGAGTGGCGCGGGCGCTGACCGGCTAGGCGAGGTCGGCCTCGGTCTCCTCGCACCAGCGCACCGTCTCCTCCAGAATCCGCGTGCCGAGGTCCTGGATGCGGCGGCCGCGGTCGCGGGGCGGCTCCAGCGCGCGGATCGCCTCGAGACGATCGGCGGTCATGCGTCGGTACTCCGCGATGTTCTTGCGCACCAGCTCCGGGTCAGCCTCCCAGTCGACCAGCATCAGCCGCAGCATGCCCTCGTTGCGCATCCACATGGCCGGCTCGGCGGGGTCGGCAAGCCAGCGGCGCAGCTCGCCCTTGCCCGCCGCGGTCAGGGAGTACTCGCGCCGGCGCCGGCCGTTCTCAGTGACGTCGCGGCCGCGGATCATGCCCGCCGACTCGAGGCGTCGGAGCTCGGGATAGATCTGCCCGTAGCTGACCGACCAGAAGAACGAAGCCGCACGCTCGATGAACCGCTTGATCCCGTAGCCGGTGTCGTAGCCGTCGCGGATCATCGCCATCAGCATGTAGGCGGAGGGCGCCAGGTCGGCGTCCGCGACCGGCGTGTAACTCTCTGGCTTCGTCTCGGTATTCATGGCTGATATATTCACGCGAAGAATACCGAGACTCGACGCTAACCTCGGTGTTCAGGAGAGAGATGCGCGCCGCAGGGAAGTGGAAGATCAGCGTGCTCGCCGCAGTCGCGGCCACCTTCGCCTTCGCGGCACCGGCCAGCGCTGCCGACGAGCTCCTGCCCGCCGCCAGCTATCCGGACATGACGACGTACAGCTGTCATACGGATGCGATCCAGATCCATCCGGGACAGAACCTGAACCTGCTCGGGCAGACCAAGACCTGCCCCAACGCCCAGAAGATCAGCGGTCCAGGCGACACCAGCGTGTTCGCCCCCGGGTCGACCGCCTCGGGCTACATCACCCGCTTCAAGCCGAGCATGCTCGAGATCCAGCCCGACGGCAAGCTCACCACGCCGAGCGTCTGGGACCTCCACCTGCACCACGTGGTCTGGGTCGGGCCGAACGGGCCAACCTTCGCCTCCGGTGAGGAGGAGACGACCGCGAAGCTTCCCCAGGGCTACGGCTACAAGACCGGCGGCGATCAGACGTGGGTCCTCAACTACATGATCCACAGCCTGAACGCGATCCCCAACCGGCAGGTCTACATCACCTGGGAGATCGACTGGGTGCCCGAGACGACCCCGGCCCGCACCGACATCCACCAGGCCACGGTCCAGTGGCTGGACGTCGCCGGCTCGCCGCACCTCTATCCGGTGTTCGACGCCGAGCCGAAGTACGACACCAACAACGACGGCCGCTACCAGTTCCCCGACGAGGTCCCGACCGACCCGTCGATGCCCGGCTACGAGCAGCGCCAGAACGTCAGCCAGGCGGCGAGCTGGACCTTCAACCAGCCGAAGACGCTGGTCTTCGGCGCCGGCCACCTGCATCCGGGCGGCATGCACGTCGACCTCCAGGTCGCCCG
>JBJMKQ010000089.1:0-1961 GCA_045805725.1 Solirubrobacterales bacterium | reverse complement strand
GCCCATGCAGCAGCTGCTCACGACCTTCGGCGAGACCCGCCGGAGCCGCCGTCGTCAGGCCTTGCTCGGCACCGCCCGGCTGGTCGCGGTGGCGCTGGCGATCGCCGGCGGCGCGCTCGCCAGCTACCAGATCGGCCGCTCGCAGAGCGGGATCGAGAGGTCGCGGTTCGAGTCCGACCTGTCCGCGCTGCAGGAGCTGAACCGGCTCCTGAGCGAGCGGGCGGCGAGCGCGGAGCAGCGGGCCGAGGCCGCGATCACCCGGGCGGCCCGGCTGCAGCGATCTTACGACGCCGACGTCCCGCAGGGGCAGACCAGGGAGCTGCTCGACCTGCTGCAGCAGCGCCTGAAGGACGGGATACCGGCTGCACGCCTGGAGTTCCTGCTGCGCGAGGCGCGGGTGGAGCGCAAGTGCGACCCGCCGAGCGAGACCAAGCGCCTCCTGGTCCACACCTCGGTGACGCCCACGCCGGCGGCGACGGCCGGCTTCGCCAAGAACCAGATCACGGTGACGGTCGAGGGCGCGCCGCAGCGCAAGCCGGACGGCCGCACCGACCCGGTCTTCGACCCGCAGCAGCCCGTGATCTTGCACTTCCTGCGCATCGGCCGCGACGTCGCCAAGGCCGAGGGCCGGCTGCCGCTCTCGCACTCTCTCGTGCTGGGCGATCGCGAGTTCCGCTTCACGGTGAAGGCGGCCGACAAGGGCCAGGCCGAGCTGATCGCGCAGGTCTGCGACTTCCCCTGATCGTCGCTGCGCGTCGGCCCCGGATCGGGGCGGCGCGCACTCCCCGGCGTCGTCGGAAAAAAAGAGGCCGCGGGCTGGGCCCGCGGCCAGTGAGGGAGGGAGGCACCGTCAAATCAACGAGGACCTATCTACACCTATGGTTGATAGCGTCAAGCGCCTTTCGACGTAGGCGCTAGTAACTTTTCGTTGAAACAAACTGTCGCAATCGCTACCGTCTCCATCGACCCCCAGACGGGGCGCCGAGGCCGGAAAGGCCTGGCACGACAAGAGGTTGAGGGAGGGAGGCCCCGCTACGGCGGGGCCTCCTGCACCGCAGGTCAGTCGACCTTCGAGAGCGGTCCCTGGGTGTCGGGGAAGCGGCCGGTGTTCAGCACCTGGATGCCGGCCGTGTGATCGCCGTTGAACGGGGTCAGCGGGCTCGCGGCCGGGCAGCCGTTCTTCGCCGCGTCCGCGTTCGAGTTGAACCAGACCCCGAGATGGTAGGTGTGGACCGGGGCGAAGGCCGGGTTCGTGGCGGCGTCGACGCTGTGGGTGGGCGGCGCTACCACTGACCCGACCGCGACCGCGAAGGTCTCGACGTTGAGGCGGCTGACGAAGCTCTTCGTCACCTTGCCGGTGCTGTCGGCCTGGAGGTCGCCGAGGTACCAGGCGATGCCGAAGGGCTTCTGCGGCACCTGGATGACGAACAGGTCCGTGGCCGTGTTGGGAGCCAGGCCGCTCACCGAGATGGTCAACTTCTCGGCGAAGCCCAGCGAGACGATCTTGGCCGTCGCCTTCGCCTTCGTCGCGCAGGTGCCGGGGAGGCCGGCCGAGCGGATGAGGCCGAACGACGTCGAGCTGGCCGCCGAGGCGCTCGAGAGCGGGGCGGCGGCGCACGCCAGGAGTGCTGCCCCCGCGACGAGACCGCGGGACAAGGCCGGGGTGCGGAAGTGCTGACTGGTCATCCGAAGTCCTCTGCCCGAAGCCATCGGCCACCACGGCCACCGCTTCGATGAGGAGGATCAGACACCCGTTCCGCATCCTTTCCCGTGTTGCAGATCACAGCGCGGCGTTGCGAGCCTCGCGGAATGAGCGGGACGCGCCCGCGCCGCCGTCATTCCGAGTGCTGCGCGCTGGAGATTGACTCTCGACGCATGTCCCGGCGCCGACCGCCGCCCCGTCTCATACCGTATCCGGCTGAGTGATGCACGCGGCCGCCCGCAGTAGGCTGGCGCGATGT
>JBJMKQ010000088.1:0-3006 GCA_045805725.1 Solirubrobacterales bacterium | reverse complement strand
CAGGATAAAAGGTGTCAGGAACCGCAAAGACGTTTTGTCTTTGCGGTTCCTGACACCTTTGTCTTCCCGCCTGAGAATCCCTTGGCCGGTCTGCTACAGCGACTCATTCAGCCTATTTCGCCCTCAATCGACTCCCGACCCTTTCTTTCTGAGCTTGGTGTTCGCCACTTGACCTACAGCCCTGCAAAGAACTGCTTCACCTCGTGAACCGTGTTGGCGTTTGTGAACGAGGCGAGTACGTTCCCCTGCGTGTTCCGCTCGCGGACCTCGATGCTGCCGTGATCGTGGTTGTACGAAAGGGCGTACCGCCTGCCGTTGACGCAGACCCAAAGGACGTTCTTCATGTCGCCCTCCCGTGCCATCACCTCGATCTCGCCGTCCTTACGCCAGACCACCGCGCCGGCGAGGGCGAGGGCGAGGGCGATCTCATCGACGTTGTTCGCGTGGTGTTCGGCACGCTGCATGACGCCCCGGATGTACTGCTGGAGGACATCAACACTTGCAACGGTCTGTGGCATGTTCTGCTCCTTCCGGTGTTTCTCTTGTCGCCGAACACCAAGCTCAGCGGCTGCCTCACGCGGCGCCGAGAGAAAAGCTAGAGAAGCCGCCTATCGCGCGGCCGATGCGCTTCAGCGGCGGGTTCGGCCGGACTCGCTGTAGGCAAGCGACGGGCTGCTCGGCCTCACGACTGCGTATCGACTTCAGGCTGGACCGAGCGAAACGCGACGCGAAGGGCATCCGCGACATCCCGCCTGTTTAAGAAGTAGAAGCCGCCGTCCTTGTCGATTACTTCAAAGCCCATCGCCCCGCAGAACATGTTGATTCTTCCATAGCCAGGGGCGCGGGGGATTATCGCGTCCTTGCCAGGCGCCGCGTGCTTCGCCAGATTCATCCGGAGCAGCTCTACCATCCGGTACACCGGATCGAAGGCTGCCCAATCGACATCGACCTTCTTTCGGAAGTCCTCCTCGTCACGGTAACGCTCGACCTGTCGCCTTCGGATGTTTTTCAGGACGTTCAGCTCATCATCGCTGCCTAGGTTGGCGACGACCTGGTTCAGACCTCCTGTCTGATACCACTTCCTACAGTTGTAGACCCTATCCCGCCAGAGGCGCATCACCTCGTAGACGGCGAAGATCCACATCTGCGAGAAAGCCGATACAGTCATCGCGGATTCGCCCGGCGTTCTCTCGATTTCGATGTACTCCTTGAGGAGGTCGTACTCCCAAGGGGTGATAACCGCGTCAGTGATGCCGATGTTCATTCCCTGCATGCCGAGGAAGAGATCGTCCTCCCAAAATGCGAGTTCGCGCCAGCGCATCGTGAGAGTGGAGAAATCGATCTGCGACGGGTCAGCGTACCCTTCCGTTTCGTCCATGGCCTCATCCCGCCATCAAGTTGCTGGTTTTCGAGGGAGCCCCAGGCGACACCAGATCGACACGCGGACCAGCGGCAAGGTTCATTTGAGGCCGAACAGGTGAGAAGGCTGACCGGCGCGGGCCATAGCGAATGGGGAAAAGGATGGGGAAAAGGTGTCAGGAACCTTTTCCCGTCTCCTCCCCGGCCGCGAGGGTTTACGCCTTCCCCTCTTCCTCCCTGCCTCCACCACGCTCACGCTCCTGTTCCTGTTCTTGCCTGGCCGCCTCCAGCAGTTCGTCAAAGCGCTGAAGATAGACGGCGTGCGCTTTGCCCAGGTGCTTACGGATTTTCCTCAGGGTGGCGGGGATAGCCACCTTGATGACCTGCACCACGTCGGCTCGGTCCTGCACGCGGTAGGAGCCGAGCTTTGTTTCCATCCAGCCGGCGACCTCCGCATAGCCGGCGCCCTCCCGGACCCCCAGCTGCTCGGGGGTTGGGATGGCAGTCGGTGCGTCTTTTCGGGGCTTGCGACCCTCCGGAACGACATCAATCGGGACGCCTTCGCACTGTAACTTGTGCCACCCATCCGGGTCTCTCCAGATCACTTTGATCCCGTATTGGGGGGCAACCCGGGTGAGGACGTCCAGGTGCTTGCTCTGGACGACCACGTCGATGTCCTTGGTAAAGCGCTGGTAGCCGTGATGGATGGCCGCCAAACCGCCCACGATGGCCATCGAAATGCCTTCTTTGCGGGAAAGCGTCTTCAGAGTCGCGAGCGCCCTGGCAAACTTCGATTCCGACGTTTCATCGCCCTTCACGGCGGCAACGATCCTTTCAAGGTTAGCCAGTGCCTGAGCAGCGTCAGTGATGACCATGACCACCGAGACCCACATTCGGGCGATACCGAACAGGTGAGCAGGCTGACCGGCGCGAGCCAGAGCAACCCGCGCCCGATCGCGAAGACCGGCACTGGCCCGCCCAACCCCATCAGGGGACCACGCCCCTCCCTCACCTGTCAAGGCAATTCGCCCCACATCTGTCGTTGCCCCGGTCCCGGTCGGGCGACGCTCACAGCGGCCGCCTGTCAAGTTGGGCCAGCTGCTCGCGCAGCCGCCGGTCCTCCTCCCGCAGCCGGTACAGCGGGTCGGCGTTCCAGCGCTCTTCCGCCTCCGGCAGCCAGTAGCGCAGCGGCGACTCCCGCGTGCCGGCCCCCTCGCAGCGCAGCAGGCCGCGCGTCTGCGCCTCCTTCAGCCAGCGCCGCAGGCTGCTCTCCGCCGGCCGCGGGTCGTCGTCGCGCCAGCCCGCGGTGATCTCGGCCCGCGTCAGCTTGCCGGGCGCCTCCGCCAGCACCGCCCGCAGCCGCGACCAGTTCTCCCCAAACTCGTCCTGCGCCGCCTCGCCCCGCGCCTCGTAGTCGGCCCCCTCGACCTTCAGCTCGATCACCAGGTCGCGCGGCGTCTGGTCGTAGCGCGAGTAGGCGGCCTGGGCGCGGCGGCAGCAGTCCATCTCGACCACGACATCGACGAAGGACGGCAGGGCGCCGCTGCCCCGCGCCGCCTGGCCCTCGGCCGCGGCCCCCTTCCGCGGGTGGTGCAAGAGCAGCACCGCCATACCGCGCTCGGTCAGCCGCCGCAGCGGGGCCAGCAT
>JBJMKQ010000087.1:0-2761 GCA_045805725.1 Solirubrobacterales bacterium | reverse complement strand
GATCCAGTCCGGCCACCATGCCGCCATGACCTCGACCCGTGCCCTCGTTGACACCGGCGGAGGCGCCTCCCTATCGTTCGCGCCGCCCGAGCCCACGGCGCAATCCCCCGCGCAACCTGTTGTGCAGTCGTTCGCGCAACCTCACGCGCAGCCCATCGCGATCCGGCCCGCGCCCCGAAATCTGATCCCGCTTGCCGTCGGCCGGGGGAGCTCAATTCCCGTGTCCCTGTCCGGTAGCGGAGGTCTGCTCGGCGCCATGTCCGAGTACCCGGTCCAGCTGGAAAAGGTGCAGGTCCCGCCGCTGCGGGACGACATCCTCGCGCGCGGGCGCCTGCTCGACTGGCTCAACGTCAAGATCCACAGCCGCGTCGTCCTGCTCACGGCCGAGGCTGGCTACGGCAAGACGACGCTGTTGGCCGACTTCGCGCGCCGAACGCGCCTTCGGATCCTCTGGTACCGCCTCGACCGCGGCGATCGCGACTGGGTCGGCTTCCTGGCCCATCTCGTCGCGGCGGTGCGCGTCCATCAGCCCGACTTCGGCCCCATGACGGCCGCCCTGCTTCGGGAAACCGGCTCATCCGCTCCCCCGCTCGAGTCGGTCCTCGACACCTTCCTCCGCGAGCTGAGCGACCTCCCACCGGAACCCGCCGCCTTCGTCTTCGACGACTTCCACCTGGTCGACGACTCCGCCGACATTCGCCAGATCGTGAACGAGCTGGTGCTGAGGCTCCCCGACCGAATCGGTCTTGTTTTCGCGAGTCGGCACACGCCCTCAATTCGCCTCGCTCGACTTCGGAGCCTTGGAGAGGTCGCGGAGCTATCAAGGGGCGAGCTCCGATTTGATGGATCGGAAGCGGCCATGTTCCTGACCGCTGAAGGCCCGCTACTTGATCGGGCGCTCATTGCCGAAGTCGTCCAGAAGACCGAGGGATGGCCGGCATCGATGCAGTTGGTGCGGGCTGCGTTGCGCGTCGAGCGCGGCAACGCTCGGGCCTTCATCGAATCCCTCGGCGGAGCGCACGGAGACCTGTACGACTATCTGGCGGAAGAAGTGATCGGGGACCTCCCATCGGAGCTTCAGGACTTCCTTACTCGTACGTCCATCCTCGACCCGATTGAACCCTCGCTTGCGGAAGTGGCTGCTGAACGCTCAAGTAGAGAAGTCGGCCGACTAATCGAAGATGGCCGACGGCTCGGCCTATTGACCCGGGTGGGACACCAACAGACGGGGGACGCGAGAGCGCATCCGCTCGTTCGTGAGTTCCTACAGAGTCGACTCCGCCGGTCACTCGGGCACGCCGCGGTCCAGTCCATGCACCTCAAGGTCGCCCTTCGCGCGCAGCAGTTCGACTGGCGCCAAGCAGCGTCTCATTTTGTTGAGGCCGGGCACGCCTCAGATGCAATCCGAGTCCTCGATGCGTCACTCCCTCGAATTCTTGCTACAGGCTCATTCCACGCGGCAGCCGAGATCTTCGATCGGGCTTCAGAAGAATATGGACCTAGCCGAGCCGGTCTCGTGGTCGCAGCCCGCCTCGCGCAGCAGCGAGGTGATGGACCGGAGGCTACCCTCCTGGCCGAGCAGGCCCTCGCACTTGATCCGTTGTCTGCCGCGACGATCTCGACCGTTATTGCTGCACGGCTGACGTCTGGGGATCCGGCTGGAGCCTCCGCGGCAGCGCGTCAGCTTGAAAGCAGTTCCGACGCTCAGGGCCGAGCTATCGCCGCCGCCTACCTGCTGTCAATGGAGTCGTCCGTGAGCGGCTCGATACCTGCTGCAATCAACCATCTCACGCGACTCACGAGAGACGCGGAACATTCTTCAAGCTCTAGATACTTGGGTGTCACGTGGAGCAATCTGGCCCTGCTGAGAAAGGCAACGGGGGACGCGCGATCGGCGCTTTCAGCAGCTGATGCTGCTCTCACGGCGCTTGCAGCAACCTCCGCACACATCGATCGCGTCTCGGCCCGGCTCGTGCGAGGGTGGGCCCTTGCTCATTTAGGCGATCTTGCCGCCGCTCGGACGGAGGTTGGTGAGGCTGCCGGTCTGGCCCCTGATGCTCAGCAGATCGAGGTGGCCGGAGAGATAGCCGAGTTGGAGTTCTACTACGGAGAGAGAGCCCGCGCCCGCACAGTGCTCGACTCGGCAGGGGAACTTACCGGCGACGGTGGCGATCAGGCGATCCTTATTCGATGCTTGCTTGACGCTATCGATGGAGACTTCGCCAAAGGTCGCGCGGACCTCGACCGTATTGAGGTAGGCGTCCCTCGTTCAACGGTGGCATTCGAGGCCCGGCGCCAAGTATCCCAGGCCTATTTGGCCTGGCTGGCCGGAGACAAAGGCGCAAGTGCGCTCGCCGCTGCCGCATCAGAATTCGCGAGACGGCAAGGCGCAATCCTGTGGCATGACTACGCGGCCGTTCTCGCGGCTGTGGCCGACCGAACGACCGACCCGTCCGACGATCTTCAGCGGATTGGTAATCGGCACCCGGCGGTGTTGTCGATGGCTGCAGAGGCGGTCGTCACAAGGCTCGGAGAGCTATCGGCGGGGGCGGCAACGATCGTTGACCGAGAGTCGAGGGTGCGACCGGAGCGATGGCGCGGAGTCCTTCGGGGGGCGCTCGCGACTGAAGATCGACGGGTTCGCCTCGTGGCGGCGGGTCTCCTGATGGCAGTTGGAGAAGTCGAAGATGTCGCCCTTCTGGGTCGCCTAGCCCGGTCGTCGCGGGACCCAAACCTGCTGTCTATGAGTCGGCACCTCGCG
>JBJMKQ010000086.1:0-2425 GCA_045805725.1 Solirubrobacterales bacterium | reverse complement strand
GAGCGAGACTTCCCCTATCGCATCGAGGTCTATACGATCGACGCCGCCAAGGGCGAGACGATCACCCCCACGACGCCAAGGGCCCGCAAGCCGTTCCTCCGGGACGACGCCGACCCGAACGCGGTCTGGATCGCCGCCCGGCCCGGCGAGCGATATGAGGTCAGGATCAGCAACGGCACCGACCGTCGGGTCGGCTGCGCCTTGATGATCGACGGGATTAACACCTACGGGAAACGCCGGCAACGCCTCGAAGACGCCACGCCCTGGGTCATCGAACCCCGAACAACCAACGCCGTCGCCCATTGGTTCATCCCCGACGGCAAGTCTCCGGCCGGCACGGGGTCGGCCGCCGAGGGGATCTCGGGTCAATTCGGGCAATTCGTCTTCACCGACCTGGCGAATTCCGAGGCGGGTCGGCAGCGGTTCGGCGACGCGATCGGGACCATCACCGCGGCCTTCTTCGAGGAGGACAAGTCGGGGTCCTCCCGGGGTTCGGTCGGGACCGGCACCGCCGAGGTCTCCCAGGGCACCCTCCAGACCACCAAGTTTGTGCGCGGTCGCCTCCTGGGGGCGGTCACCATCAAATACGGCGCCGAGTCCGACAGGAAGAGTGCGGTCGCGGCGCCTCGCTGATCCGACGGCTCGCCGACACGCCCGATCCCGATCGCCCGCTCACGCGAGGGTCCAGTCCGATGCGTCGCCTCTTGCGCCGTTGGTCCTCTCTCCCCCTGGCCTTGTTCCTGGCCCTCGACGCCGCGTGCCACGCGTCGTCGGGGCCCGTGCCGGCCGCGAGCCCCGACGCCCTGGTCGACGGCCGCGAGGTCGATGCCCTCCGGGCCGACCTCGCGCGTCGGGGCGAGCTCGGGGTGAAGTCGCTTGAAGAGCTGCTGGCCCGGGCACGGTCGATCCGCAAGGCCGTGATGTTCGTGGGCCGGACCGAGGGGGGCGAGGTCCGGTTCGGCACCGCCTTCGTGATCTCGAGGCGGGAGCGGCTCCTGGCCACCAACGCGCATGTCGCCGACCTGATGACGGGCCCCGGCTCGCTCCGCGCCATACTCGACGGCACGGGCGAGTCCTACGTGGTCGATCGGCGATGGTATCACCCCGGCGTCCTCCGTCGGACGCGCGACCGGGCCGCGGTCGTCCGCTCGCAGGATCCGGGGGTGGGCGAGGTCGTCCTCCCCTGCCCCGACGTCGCAGTGCTCCGTCTCGCCCCGGGGGGCCCCGATCTCCCCGAGGAGGTCGAGCTGGCCAGTGTGAAGGAGCTCGACGACCTCGCGGCACAGGCCGTGGCGGTCGTCGGCTTCCCCGCGTACAACTACACGCGATGGCCCGGGCCGGGCAACAAGGTCGTCGCCACCGTGCAGGAGGGGATCGTCAACCGTCTGAGCGACTTCAAGCTCGAGGCGGACGCCCCCCCCGAGGCCCTCCAGCTCGTCCAGCACTCGGTCGAGACCTGGTTCGGTTTCAGCGGGGCCCCTCTCTTCCTGGCCAGCGGCCATGTCGCCGCGATCGTCGCCGGCACTCGCCCGCCGATCAAGGAGCGGGACCTCGTCGTCCAGGTCCCGATCGCCATCCGGGTCGACTGCCTCGGCGAGTTGCTCGCCCACCACGGGCTGGCCGACCGCGTCAAGATCGGCGACGGGCCGTCCCGGCCCCGGCACGTCCCCCGCCCCGGGGCGGCCGACGACCCCGGAGACGACCAACACCGCGAGGCCGTGCGGCTCGTCGAAGAGGCCGAGCAACTCGCCCGGGGCAAGGAGTATGGGGAGGCGATCGCGCGCTGCGAGCGCGCGATCGCCCTGGCCCCACGCTACGCCCCGGCCTACAGGTGGGGCGCCCAGGCACGCTGGCACCGCTGCAGCGATTCCCGACCCCCCCTCCCCCTCGAGGAGCAGGCGCGCCTGATGCGCGAGGCGATCGACTACCTCCGCAAGTCGCTCTCGATCGGCAAGGACCTGGACGACCTGATCGACCTCGTGGGGATGAACAACTACCAGAGTGCGCTCACCCGCGACCGCCAGGGCTACCGCGACTCGCTCGACGTGCTCGAGAAGATCCTCGACACGCCCAACCTCGGCCGACGGCAGCGTGGCCGCGCCCTCCAGTCGCGCGCCTCGGTCCGCTCGGCGCTCGACGACCGCGGCGCCCTCGACGACTATGATGAGGCCGTCCGGCTCCTTCCCGAGGACCCGTTCGTCTACGATGACCGTGCCGCCTACCACGAGCGGGCCGGCCGCGACGACCTCGCGGCGAGCGATCGCCGCAAGGCCCGCGACCTCCGTTCCGCCCTCCCGTCGAGCCCTCCTCGCTGAATGCCCCGTCTCCCGCAAACCCATCCGACGACGCGGGGACGAACGAGGGAGGGCACTCAATGGCTCCTCAGCAATGTCGCCATGTTCGCCAGCCAGAGCAATAGCGACAG
>JBJMKQ010000085.1:0-2369 GCA_045805725.1 Solirubrobacterales bacterium | reverse complement strand
CGAAGAGTGGATCGCCGGTCAGCCCTGCGCCCTCGCCCTCGGCGACAACCTGATCTTCGGCGACCACCTCGGCGTCCTCCTCCGCGCCGCGTCCGCCCGGCCCGAGGGCGCCACCGTCTTCGCCTACCAAGTCCGCGACCCCGAGCGCTACGGCGTCGTCCGCTTCGACCACAGCGGCAAGGCGATCGAGATCGTGGAGAAACCAGCCGCCCCCAAATCCAACTGGGCCGTCACCGGCCTCTACTTCTACGACAAGCGCGTCTCCGAACTCGCCCGCCGCGTCAAACCCTCCCCCCGCGGCGAGCTCGAGATCACCGACCTCAACCAGATGTACCTCGAGGAAGGCACGCTCCACGTCGAGCGCCTCGGCCGCGGCTGCGCCTGGCTCGACGCCGGCATGCCCGATAGCCTCCTGCAAGCCGCCACCTTCGTCCAAACCATCCAGTCCCGCCAGGGCATGCTGGTCGGCTGCCCGGAGGAGGTCGCCTTCCGCATGGGCTTCATCGACGCGTCAGGCCTGCGCGACGCCGCCCGCAGCTTCAGCAAGACCGAACTCGGCCGCCTCCTGCTCGAACTCGCCGACGGGCTACACGCATGAAAGCCGAGCGCCTCGAAATCCCCGACGTGATCCTCGTCACGCCGGACCGCTACGACGACGAGCGCGGCTTCTTCTCCGAAACCTGGCGTCAGGACCGCTTCGCCGCCGCCGGCATCGACCTCGCCTTCGTCCAGGACAACCAAAGCCTCTCCCGCGACAAGGGCGTCGTCCGCGGCCTGCACTGCCAGATCGACCCGCACGCCCAAGGCAAGCTGGTCCGCGTCGTGTCAGGCGCAATCTGGGACGTCGCCGTCGACGCCCGCCGCGGCTCACCCACGCTCGGCAAATGGGTCGCCGCCGAGCTCTCCGCCGAAAACTGGCAGCAGCTCTGGATCCCGCCCGGGTTCCTGCACGGCTTCTGCACCCTCACCCCCGACACCGAGGTGATCTACAAGGTCACCGACATCTACAACCGCGAGGCCGAGCGCGGCGTCCTCTGGAACGACCCCGACCTGGCGCTGCCCTGGCCGGTGGCCAACGGCGACGCCGTGCTCTCCAAGAAGGACAAGACCCTCCCCACCTGGTCGGAAACGGGTGCCCTCTTCTAGCCGCCTCTGCTAAGCCTCTTTTATGAGCCCGATCCTGGTCACCGGCGGCGCCGGTCAGCTTGCAACGGCGCTGGCCCGCGAGGGAGGCTCCGCAATC
Organism: Solirubrobacterales bacterium; assembly: GCA_045805725.1. Taxonomy (GTDB): domain Bacteria; phylum Actinomycetota; class Thermoleophilia; order Solirubrobacterales; family 70-9; genus VAYN01. Next base: position 1,126 of record JBJMKQ010000085.1, on the reverse strand, counting down.
CGCACCGTCGGCCGCCCCGAATTCGACTTCGACCGCCCCGGCACGATCGACGCCGCCTTCGCCGCCGCAAACCCCACGCTCGTCGTCAACGCCGCCGCCTGGACCGCCGTCGACGCCGCCGAAAGGGAGCCTAAAGCGGCCATGCGCGCCAACCGCGACGGCCCCGCCCGCCTCGCCAAGCTCTGCGCCCAAGCCGGCATCCCCCTCATCCACGTCTCCACCGACTACGTCTTCGACGGCGACAAAGGCGCCCCCTACCTCGAGGACGACGCCACCAACCCGACCGGCGTCTACGGCGCCACCAAACTCGCCGGCGAACACGCCGTCCTGGCAGCCTGCGAACAGGCCGTCATCCTCCGCACCTCCTGGGTCTATTCCGCCACCGGCAAGAACTTCGTCCGCACCATGCTCGCCCTGGCCGAGACCCGCGACCACCTCCGCGTCGTCGCCGACCAGAAAGGCTGCCCCACATCAGCCGCCGACCTCGCCCGCATCATCCTCGACATCGCCGAGCGCCTGAACGACGGCTGGCAGCCCGGCTACCGCGGCATCTTCCACGCCGCCGGCACCGGCTGGACGACCTGGCACGGCCTGGCCGCAGCCACCTTCGCCGAGGCCGCCAAACACGGCCGCCGCCCCCCCACCGTCGAGGCCATCACCACAGCCGAGTTCCCGACCCCCGCCAAGCGCCCCGCCGACAGCCGCCTCGACTGCGGCAAGCTGCGCCGCGTCTTCGGCCTGGCCCAGCCCGAGTGGCGGACCAGCCTCGAACGCACAATCGCCGAGCTGCTGGCCCCGGCGCACGCCGCGTAACGGTGCCGCCACCCCCAGCACCGCGCGTCGCCATCCTCCTCTCGACCTACAACGGCGCCCCGTTCCTGCCGGCCCAGCTCGAGAGCTTCCTCGCCCAGAGCATGCCGGACTGGCTCCTCTACTGGCGCGACGACGGCTCCAGCGACGTCACCTCAGCCCTGATGGAAGACTTCGCCGCCGGCCCGGGACAAGGAAAATGCCACTTCGTCCCCGGCCCCGGCCACCTCGGCGCCACCGAAAGCTTCATGGCCCTCCTCCGCGCCGCCGCCCCCACCGGCCTGCCCCTCGCCTTCGCCGACCAGGACGACGTCTG
>JBJMKQ010000084.1:0-4954 GCA_045805725.1 Solirubrobacterales bacterium | reverse complement strand
CGTCGGAATGCGCAGCTCGCCGGCGGCGATCGGGCGAAAGCGCTTCGTCGGGTGCTGCCGGTCCTCGGCGACGTCGTGGGCGTCATTGACGAGGTATCCGGCAGAGGCGACCATGCAGAACGCGGCGAATGTGACGCTGGCATCCACGACCGCGTCGAAGTCCTTGAACTTCGCGGAGAAGAGCAGGCCCGCGAAGACCAGCAGGTTCTTGACCCACTCCTGCGGCCGCATCGCCTTGAGCGCAGCCCGAACAGGCCCACGACGGGGTCTCTCGGACGTGCCATCGGCGGCCGGGGCGGCCACCGGCGGCTCGGTCCGCTCCTGGAGAGCGTCAGCCATGAAGCGGGAGGGTAGTAGCGAATCCCCCCGGGGTCAGGTCTTGCATTGCAACATCGCGCTGTGTGATTGCAAGACCTGACCCCGGTCAGGGGTCGATCAGGACGCCGGGGTTGAGCACCGCCTTCGGGTCGAGCTCTCGCTTGGCGGCCCGCAGCGCGTCGGCGAAGGGGTCCGGTCGCTGCCGGTCGTACCAGGGGCGATGGTCGCGGCCGACCGCGTGATGGTGCGTGATGGAGCCGCCCGCGTCGATCAGTGTGTCCGAGACCGCCGCCTTGATCTCATCCCACTGCGCGACCTCGTCCCCGCGCCTGGCCGGCGCCAGCACCGTGTAGTAGGGCGCAGGGCCGTCGGGATAGACGTGCGTGAACCGGCAGCTGATCCGCGGGGATCCCGCGCCTTCGGACGGGCTACCGCTCGCCTCGGCCACCGCTCGCTTGGCGCTCTCCATCACCTCCGCGTGGAAGTCGGGAAAGCGGTCCCAGGTGATCGCGGTCTCGAAGGTGTCGGAGAGCACGCCGCAGGCGATCAGCGAGTCGCGCAGGTACGGGGCGGAGAGAAAGGCGCTTCGCCAGGCGCTGACCGCGTCCTTCCCGGCCTCCTGCCCCCCGCCCCGCTTCATCTCGCCGACGTCGCCGCCGTGGCTGCGGCAGATCTCCACCGCCAGCGACATCGGGTTCTCGACCGCGTGGTGCGCCGACTCGAAGCCGAGCACCAGGAGCGCTTTGCCAGGTGGCCCGGCCGATGTGGTGTCGGACTCGAGCGGGTCGAGCAGGCGGCAGTTGGACGGGTTGAGGCCCGACTGCGAGATCTCCCGCACGGCCTCGGTCCCGGATGCGAAGTCGTCGTAGCTGACCCCACACGAGATCTTCTCGGTCGGCCGCTCCAGGGCCCGGAGCCAGGCCTCGGTGATCACGCCGAGGATCCCCTCCGAGCCGATCAGCATGCGATCAGGGCTGGGTCCGGCGCCGGAGCCGGGCAGCCGCCTGCTCTCCCAGTCGCCGTCGAGCGTCACCGCGCGGACCGACTCGACCAGATCGTCGATGTGGGTGTACAGCGTCGCGAAGTGCCCACCGGCGCGAGTCGCGATCCAGCCGCCAAGCGTCGAGTACTCGAAGGACTGCGGGAAGTGCCGCAGGGTGAGCCCGTGCTCGCGGAGCTGCTCCTCCAGCCGCGGGCCTGTCGCGCCGGCCTGGATCCGGGCGGCCCTGGAGATCGGATCGACCTCCAGCACCCGGTCCATTCGCTTCAGGTCGATGGTGACGACGGCGGGATAGTCATCGCGCATCCGAGGCTCCACGCCGCCGACGACGCTGGTGCCGCCTCCATATGGGATGGCCGCCGCGCCCTCGTCGGCACACCAGTTGAGCACCGCGTCGACGTCCTCGGCGGACTCCGGATATGCCACCAGGTCCGGTGGGTTCGGGAACTCCCCGCGGAAGCCGCGGACGACGTCGCGATAGGCCTTGCCGAGCGAGTGGGCGGCACGGTCGTAGCGCTCGGCGGAGAACATCGCGGCGAGCTGCTTCGGCGGCGCGAGCCGCGATTCGGCCAGCTCGACGGCGTCCAGCGGGACGGGCTCCTCGATCTCGCCGACCTCGAAGCCGAGCCGCTCTGTCACCGCATTCGCGATCCCCTCGATCTGGTCGCGCGGAGGCTGCTGATCCTCGAAACCCCATCCCCAGTGCTTGAGCCGGCGGGTCGCGGTCGCCACGAGCCGACCCTACTCCGTTGGGTCGGCCGCGAGGACGGTCCTCGAGCGCCTTGACGTAGCGGGCCGGATCGAAGAGGGTTGGCGGGCTGACAACTGACCCTGGCAGGCGCCACGGCATCGGCCGGTGACCTCGGCCTGGGGAGAACTGGAGGGAATGTGAAGCAGCTCATCCGAGGGCGCAACACGGCGGCGATGGTGATTGCGATCATCGCGCTGATTGCCGCCGTTACGGGCGCGGCGGTCGCCAGCCCAGGCGCAGTGGACTCGAAGAAGAAGAAGGGACTGAGCGCGGCGAAGGTGAGAGCGATCGCCGACAGTGAGATCGCGGCGAAGGCATCGTCACTCTCGGTCGCCAGCGCGAATACCGCCAAGGGACTGACCGGAGTGGTAATCGTCCGTGGGCCGACTCAGGACAACCTCGCCGGCGACCAAGATTCCCAGACCGTGGACTGCCCCAGCGGGCTACACGCTCTCTCGGGTGGCCTCGCGAACGACGGCGGCATCGAGGAGTCGATCAACGACGGGTTCATCACCAGCAACAACACTGGCTACCGCGCGCACGTGAACAACGACGGCAGCGCTGGTGACGACACGTTCCACGTGTGGGTCCTCTGCGCCAACGCGGCTGTGAGCGGGGGTGCCGTCTAGGCAACCCACGTTTTGACTCCGGGATCGGCGGCGGGCTGCCTGCGCCGCCGATCGCCGGGGTCAGCGCGCGCGATGGAGGATCCCCGAGCCGAGATACCGATGAAGGTGTGCCCTCGCTGCGCCGTCGCCTCGCGGACCGATGCCGAGTCGTGCCCCAACTGCGGGCGGCGATATCAGCGCCGCTGGCAGCCGCTGGCGATCGGGCTGGCTATTGCCGCCCTGGCCTTCGCCGCGGGCTACGGAGGGAAGCTGCTCCTGAGCGATGACGGCGGGGGCGACTCCTCGGCGATCTCCTCACAGCTGGCGCGCGCCATGCCCGATGGCATATCCCGTCCGCAGCTGATCGAGCGGCTCGGCGGCCTCACTCCAACCGTCGCCAAGCCGATTCCAGGGGCGGGGACCTGCCTCTTTTACCCGCTCGCCGATCACCCCGACTCGGCGTGGCAGTTCTGCTTCACCGCAGGCAAGCTGACCAGCTCAGGCGCGACTGGGCCTGGCCAGTCTCACCCTTGACAGCCTTTCGCCGCCTGTGAAAGGGTCGGATCCGGAGGAAGCAGACCACGCCCAGGGAGGATCTCCCGGGCTCGGCCAAGACAAGGGAGACGAAACATGAGTTCAGTTCTTCGCTCGTTGCGCTCGCCTGCGGTCATCATCTCCATCCTGGCGCTCGTGGCGGGAATCACCGGGGCGGCGGTGGCCGGCCCGATCGCCAGCACCAGCAAGCTCTCCAAGAAGGACAAGAAGCAGGTCAGGAAAATCGCCGACAGCGAGATCAACAAGCTCGCACCGGGTCTCTCGGTGAAGTCGGCGGCGACGGTCGCCGGTGGTGGAGTGACCCAGAAGTCGTTCAAGCAGGCCATCGTCGTGACCGTGGACATCCCGTCGACGGCGCTGGGCGACTGCGGCAGCCTGGACCCGCCCGCACTTGCCGGAGTGGCCTCGGGCAGCACGGTGATCATGACGCCGCCGTCCGGAAAGCCGATCGACTTCACGGTCCAGCCGGGAATGCACGACGCCGGCGGTGTGTATGTCGATTACTGCAACATCGCCGGCGGCGATCCGCAGGATCCCAATCCGGCGAACTACCGGTTCAACATCGTCGCGCCCTAGCTCGGGAGTGACATGAGCCTCGACGGCGCCCCTCCGGTCACCGGCCCGAGGGGCGCCGTCTCTTTGCAATGGAGAACCAGGCGCAGACATCAGTACAGCTGCCTCGCTTATCGCTCGAGCGATGCGGCCGGACACACATGCCGTGAAGGGTCGGAATCGATGAAAACCGTGACTCTCAGCCTGCTGGTCGCGGGCTGGCTGCTCGCCGGCTGTGGGGGTGGCGACGGTGCGGGCTCCACCAGCGAGACCGGCGCCAGGCTGCCGGCGGTGACAGCTCCGCAGCTGAGCGCGCCGACACGGTCGCAGAAGGACGTTCCCCCGACCGCGGCCGGCCAGGGGCATGACAGCGCCCCGGCGACTTCGACGGGCTCCACCGGCGCCGGATCGGGCGGTCAGGCCTCGAGGCCTGGAGGCAGCAAGTCCGCAAATCAGACGCTTACGCAACGAGGGAGGCAGAGGAATTGCGAGAAGAAGGCCGCGCGGTTGCCGGACGAGCAGCAGCGACAGGCGCTCGCTCAGTGCCTCAACCCGACTCCGCCGGCCCCCGAGGTGCAGCAGACGACCGAGGCGCGTTAGAGCGCCCTCGGACCTACCAGTGAACTCCCCGCATCAGGTACGCGAAGGCCACGCCCTCGGTTGAGAGCTCCTGCTCCTTCTCGGCCGGCTTGCCGTCCTCCTTGCCCTTCCCCTTCGCGGCGCTCGATTCGGGGAAGAGCTTGTAGGCGGTGTTGAGGATCGCGTCCGAGGCCTTCGGCGCGACGTTGTAGAGGAGCTCGCCGAAGTTGCCGAGGCGGGTCGCGACCTTCTTCGGCTTGGTGATCATCGCGGTGGTGATCATCTCGGCGGCCTGATCGGGCGTGATCGTAGGGAAGGCGTCGTACATCTTGGTCGGGGCGATCATCGGCGTCCGCACGAGAGGCATGTGGATGGTGGTGATGCTGACCCCGTCGTCGACCACCTCGGAGGCGACGCAGCGCGACCAGGCGTCGAGCGCGGCCTTGGAGGCGACGTAGGCCGAGAAGCGCGGGGTGTTGGTCTGCACGCCGATGGAACTCACGTTGATGATGTGCCCGCCCTTGCGGCCGTCCGGGCCGGCCTGCCGCATCACCGGCAGCAGCGACAGGATCAGCCGCACGGCGCCGAAGT
>JBJMKQ010000083.1:0-82044 GCA_045805725.1 Solirubrobacterales bacterium | reverse complement strand
GCGCGGTTGATGCCGTCGATCAGCGAGTGGCGGCAGCCGTAGAGGTTGTCGAACTTCGACTTGGTGACCGAGTCGTTGACGTTGATCGCCGGGAACAGCAGGTCCCCGGTCTCGGCCAGCTGGTAGAGCCGGTGGACGCCGGTCGTCGTCTCCTCGGTGACGCCCTTGACGTTGGCGGCGATCTTCGTCCAGCGCTGCGGGTCCTCCTCGAGCGAGCGCTGCAGCGTCCGCAGGACGATCTTGAACTCCTCCGATTCGGCCGAGTCGGGGTCGGGGACGGAGCCGGCCTTCTCGAACTCGACCCCCTTGTGGACGAGCAGGGTCGCGTCGCCGCCGTCGTCGAGGACCATGTTGGGGCCCTCGCCGCCGGGCCAGCTCAGCGATTTCTCGGCGCACCACCAGTACTCCTCCAGCGTCTCGCCTTTCCAGGCGTAGACGGGGACGCCGGCGGCGGCGATCGCGGCGGCGGCGTGATCCTGCGTGCTGAAGATGTTGCAGCTGGCCCAGCGGATCTCGGCGCCGAGGGTGACGAGCGTCTCAATCAGGACCGCGGTCTGGATCGTCATGTGGAGCGAGCCGGTGATGCGCGCGCCCTTGAGCGGCTGCGCGGCGCCGAACTCCTCCCGCGTCTGCATCAGGCCAGGCATCTCTACCTCGGCGAGGGAGATCTCCTTGCGGCCGAAATCGGCGAGGCCGATGTCGGCGATTTTGTAGTCCTGCGTCTCGGTTACGGCGGTGCTGGAAGTCATTGGAGCAATGTAGCGTGCCGGTCGTGAGCACGCCTGACGAGGAGAAGCGCCTCGCCGCCGAGGCCGCCGCCGAGCTGGTCGAGCGCGGGATGACGGTGGGGCTGGGGACCGGATCCACGGTCGCCCACCTGCTGCCGGCGCTCGCCCGCCGGGGGCTCGACGATATTCGCTGCGTAGCCACCTCGGTGGCGACCGAAAAGCAGGCGCGCGGGCTGGGAATCCCGGTCGAGGAGTTCGACAGCCTGGAGCGGCTCGACATCGCGATCGACGGCACCGACGAGGTGACGCCCGACGGCTGGCTGATCAAGGGGGGGGGCGGCGCCCACCTGCGCGAGAAGATCGTCGCCGCCGCGGCCGCGCGCTTCGTCGTCATCTGCGATTCGAGCAAGCCGGTCGAGATGCTGCGGGGCCCGGTGCCGCTGGAGCTGTTCGGCTTCGGCGCCGCCTCGACCGTGGCCCGGCTCGGCGACGAGGTCGAGCTGCGGGACGCGCCGCAGTCGCCCGACAACGGCCTGATCGCCGACTACCGCGGCCCGGGGCTGGAGGAGCCGGCGGCGCTGGCGGCGCGGCTGGAGGCCGATCCTGGCGTGGCCGCACACGGCCTCTTCCCGCCGGATATGGTGAGCGAGCTGTTCACCGGCAGGGGAGGCGCCGTGGATCGAACCAGTTTCACCTGACCCGAAGGGGGATCTTCACATGACCGACCTCAGCGGGCTGGCGATCGCCGGCCGCCTTGCCACCCCGAGTGACACCGACTGGGACCAGGCGCGGACCGCCTGGAACCTCGCCGCCGACCAGCACCCCGAGGCCGTCGCCTTCGTCGAGAGCGGCGAGGACGTCGCCGCCACCGTCCGCTTCGCGGCCGAGAACGACCTGCGGGTGGCCGCTCAGGGAACCGGCCACGGCGCCGTCGCCCTGCGCTCCCTCGAGGGGACGATTCTGATCAAGACCGAGCGGATGCGCGGAGTCGAGGTCGATCCCGAGGGCCAGACGGCGCGGGTCGAGGCGGGGACGCTGGTGCTGGAGCTGAGCGAAGCGGCCGGCGCCCACGGGCTAAGCGGGATGCCCGGCTCCTCCCCCGACGTCGGCGTCACCGGCTTCACGCTGGGCGGCGGGCTGAGCTGGCTCGGGCGCCATTACGGCTTCGCCTGCAACAGGGTGCGGGCGATCGAGCTGGTCACCGCCGACGGCGAGGCGCGGACGGTCGATGCCGAAAACGAGCCGGACCTCTTCTGGGCACTGCGCGGAGGCGGCGGCGACTACGGCGTCGTCACCGCCCTCCACCTCAACTTGGCGCCGGTCGCGACCGCCTACGCGGGGGTCCTGATCTTCCCCGCCGAGGTCGGGGCCGAGGCGGTGCGGCGCTACCGCGACTGGGCGGCAAGCGTCTCCGACGACGTCACCTCGGTGGTCCGCTTCCTGACCCCGCCCGACCTCCCCGACGTTCCCGAGCCGCTGCGGGGCACGCCGCTGCTGACGATCGACGCCGCCTGCATCGGCGACCGCGAGGCGGGCGAAGCGGCGATCGCGCCGCTAGGCGAGATCGGCGCGCCGATCATGGACACCTTCGACCAGATCCCGGCCGCCGGCCTCTGCCGGATCCACATGGACCCCGAGCAGCCGGTCCCGGGGCTCGGCCACCATCGCGTCCTTCGCGAGCTGCCCGACGAGGCGATCGACGCCTTCGTAGCTCTTGGCGGCCCCGACTCGGGCTCGCCGCTGCTGCTGACCGAGATCCGCCAGATGGGCGGGGCGCTGGGCCGTCCGGACCCCGACGGCGGTGCCCTCACCCACCTCGACGCCGATTGGGTGATGCTCGGGATCGGGCTGCCGATGACCCCCGAGCTCGGCCAGGCTATCGAGTCCCACCTCGACCGCTTCGACGAGACGATGGAGCCCTGGGCCGGCGACGGCGGCTACTTCAACTTCGCCGAGCGCCCGTGCGACACCAACGCGATCCTCCCGCCCGACACCTGCGCGCGCCTCGGCGAGGTCAAGCGCAGGTGGGATCCCGACGGGCGTATCGTCGGCAACCACGCCGTGTCACTCGATCCGGCGGCTTAGAACCGCCGGCCGCTCAGGCCGCCAGCAGTCGCTCGACTGCTTTGGGATCAAGTGGATCGATGCGCTCAATCCCGTCGGCTCTGTCGAAGGCGCGGTCGGCGCTGAGGACTGCTTCGATCCCCTCCGTCCGGCAGGTGCCGAGGTGGAGCCGGTCGTTCGGGCCCAGCGGCGAGTCCTCCAGGGTAAGCGCCAGCCTCAATGCCTCCTCCGTGACCGTCAGAAGCGGTGAGAAGATCGTCAGCGCGTTCTCGACCAGACCGTCGAGCCGGCCCGGATAGCGACGCAGCGCCACGTGCCACACCTCCTCGAGTACGGCCGGAGAAGTTCTGCCCTGCGCCTTGCCAGAGGCGACCGCTTCCAGCACCCTCAGGCACGGCTCCCGCCCCGGACCATCAAGGGCGCTGTAGATGATCGCGTTGGCGTCGACGAAGAAGGTCATTCGCCCGGCGCTTCCGGCAGGCCCCGCTCGATCTCCTCAGCATGGCCACGCTCGATCTCCCGCTCCAGCTCCGCCGGGGAGAGATAAGCGGCGCCACTGAAGCCAGCAATCGTCTCGACGGCCTGCATCCGGTCCTCCCGCGAGATGCCGCCGAGCTCTGCCTCGACCGCATCGCGAATCACGCTTGCGACGGAGGAACGGCGGCGGCGGGCCTCACGTTCGAGCCGTCGCCGCTGCTCCTTGCTGACGAGGATCTGCAGGCGCTCTGAGTACATGCGCATAAGATACACATCAGCAGGACGGGAGGCTGCGGTTTGTTGGAGTGCCGCCATGGCCCTACCCTGCCAGGCCGCCGATCACGTATGGCGCGCAGAAAGAAAAGATTCTCTGCCAGCTTTGGCGCGAACGTGTAGCCGAGACCTTTGCGGGTTTGTTGGCTAGTGGTACTATCTACCCACTATGGCCTACGTTGTAGCAACCAAGCGAGGCCGGTTCGAGGTGCGCGAGTCGGCAAGCACCGCCAGCGGGCCACGAAGCCGGACGCTTGCCAGCTTCCGTGAGCTCACCGGTGAGGTTGTCGAAAAGGTCCAGGCGCGAGCCGACAAGCCCCCGACGGTCGCCGAGCTGACGCGCGCGGCGCTCAAGGCCGGGGCGCCGGTGCGTGGCCCCGAGCTGGACGAGGCGGCGAGGGAGACGTTGCGCCTGATGGCCGGCGGCGAGCGCCCCGACCCGATGCTGCGTCGACTTCTACTCGACGCCCTCTCGGACGAAGGCCGAAGCGACCGGCCGGCCGATCCGAAGGCCCGCGTCTCCGACGCTGCCAGGGCGGCGACGCAGTGGGTCGGCGTCGGCGTCGAGGAGCGTGCCAAGGCGCTGCGCGAACTGCTCGAGCTGGCGGATGCCCTGCCGATTAGGCTCCGTCCGCGCGAGATCGGCTTCCCGCGACTGAATTCGGCCTAGCCGTGGCCCAGCGGCAGCCCGAGTACCCCCGCCGCCCCGGGAACGCGCCGTCGCTTCCCGACAAAGTGACCGCGATCCACCGCGCCCTGGAGAAGGCCAAGGTCCCCCACGCGATCGGCGGCGCCCTCGCCCTCGCCTACTACGCCGAGCCGCGGGCGACGATCGACGTCGACATCAACGTCTTCGTCCACACCGACCGATGGCCCGCGATCCGCGATGCCCTGGCGCCGCTGGGGATCGACGTCGAGGCGGACCAGAAGGAGCTCGACCGCGACGGCCAGATCCGCATCTGGTGGGACCGCAATCCGGTCGACCTCTTCTTCTCATATGACCCCTTCCACGACGAGATGCGTCGCGGCGCCCGCAAGGTCCCTTTCAACGACGCAACTATCCCGATCCTCTCCCCCGAGCACCTCGCAGTCTGCAAGGCGATGTTCGACCGCCCAAAGGACTGGCTCGACATCGAGCAGATGCTCGTCGCCACTTCTCCCCTGGACCTGGGCGATATCAAGCAGTGGCTGGAGCGGATCGTCGGGAAGGACGACCCGAGGATGAAGAAGCTTCTCGAGGTCGAGGCGAGTCTCTCACTCGACTAGCTGTAGATGCCAGCCACGTTGTTCCCGGTCAGCTCCCGCAGCCGAGCGATCGGCGGCCGGTGACCAAGGCCACCGTGTCGTCGTCTGAAGTTGTAGCGCTCCATCCAGCCCGAGAGGGCCGCCGGCCCTCTCGGATGAGCTGCCGTAGACGGCGGCGCAGGCCCACTCGCAGCATTAGGCGGAGCCGTTGTCGGTCATCAGCCGCTTGACCTCGACCCCGTGGGAGCGATAGATGGCGAGCGCCGGCCGCATGAAGGCGATCGCGCTGGTTGCCTGCTCGTCGGGCAAGACCTCCACGTAGGCCAAGCGGGTGGGTCGTCGACGCAGGCGTGGACCCGCCCCCAGCCGGTGCGCAAAACGCTGTCGGAGCCTCGCTTGATCTCCGTGTTGCGCTTGCCGGTGACCCGGTGCCCTTGGCGCTGATCCGGCCGAGCTTCTTGACGTCGATGTGGATCAGCTCGCCGGGCCGGGACCGCTCATAGCGGTGGCTTCGAGTGCCAGCCTCCAAGGAGGTCCGGATGAACAACGTGCTTGGGAACTACACCTAGTCGATCAGCCGCGCCTGCATCCGCGCCACCGCGAGGCGCCAGGTGAGCAGGGCGAAGCCGACGAGGAAGGCGAAGCGGGCGATGTCGGCCCATTCGAAGCCGAAGGCGCCGCCGCGGACGAGTTCGACCAGCTGGTGCAGGGGATTGATCTGGGCGAGGACCTGGAAGCCCTCGGGCAGGCCGTCGATCGGGAAGAAGGTGCCGGCGACGAGGAAGAGGGGGGTCACGAAGAGGGCGGTGACGTAGTTGAACTGGTCGATCTTGGCGACGGTTGCCGCCATCGTCACCCCGAATCCGGCGAAGCCGAGCGCGGTGACGAAGCAGAAGATCGGCACCAGCAGCATCCCCGGCGCCGGGTCGAGGCCGAAGGCGATCGTGACCAGGAGGGGGACGCAGCCGTAGGTGCCGGAGCGCAGGGCGATCCAGAGCATCTCGGCGCTGACCAGCTCCTCGACGTCGACCGGCGCCGCCAGGATCGCGTCGTAGGTGTTCTGGAAGCGGTGCTTGACGAAGGTGCCGAACATCGCCGGCACGGCGGAGGAGAAGATCACCGCCGTCGCCACCATGCCGGTGCCGACGAACTGCACGTAGGGAACGCCGTTCACTTCGTCGACCAGGGTGGCGCTGAGGCCGAGGCCGAAGGCCACCAGGTAGACGAGCGGTTCCATCACGCTGGAGAAGGTCGTCCCCTTCCAGTAGGTGCGGAAGTTGGCGACCTCGCGGCTCATCACCCCGGCGATCGCGGTCGGTTCGAGCCGCCGCATCTGGCGGGTCTCGGTCGTGACGTTCATTCGCCTGTTCCTTTTGATCGTTGTGCAGCCATGAGGAACAGCTACTCCGCCTCCTCACCGGTGAGGAGGACGAAGACGTCCTCGAGAGAGGCGGCGCGGGTGACGGCGTCCTCGGGAATCGCCCCGTTCCCCGCCCGCTCGGAGCCGACTATCGCGATCGCCGGCCCTGCGGGTCGTACCGCCAGCCCCTGCGACTCGGCCTCCGCCCGCGTCTCCGCCAGACGGTCCGGAGGGCCGTAGACCTCCGCCGTCAGCCGGCCCGCGTGCTCGCCGATCAGCTCGACCGGGCGGCCGCGGCTGATCACCCTGCCCCGGTGCATCACCGCGACCTCGTCGGCCAGCCGCTCCGCCTCCTCGATGTAGTGGGTCGACATCAGGATCGTCGTCCCGCGCGCTTTCAGCTCGCCGATCAGCGTCCACAGCTCGGTGCGGATCTGCGGGTCGAGGCCGACGGTTGGCTCATCGAGGAGGACCAGGCGCGGCTCGTGGACGAGGCCGCGGGCGAGCAGCAGCCGACGGCGCATCCCGCCCGAGAGCTGGTCGACGGCGTCGCGGCGGCGGTCGTGCAGCCGGGCAATCGCCAGGGCTTTGTCAACCGCGGCGCCGACGTCGGGGACGCGGTAGAGGCGGGCGAAGATCGCCAGGTTCTCCTCGACGGTGACGTCGACGTCGAGGTTGTCGAGCTGGGGGACGACGCCCATCTTCCCCCGCGCCGTCTTCGCTTCGGCCGGCAGCTCGTGGCCGAGCACCCTCAGCTCGCCCGAGTCGGCGATCGCCTGCCCGGTCAGCAGCCGCATCGTCGTCGACTTGCCGGCGCCGTTGGGGCCGAGCAGGCCGAGGCAGATACCCTCGGGCACCTCGAGGTCGAGGCCGTCGACGGCCGTGATCGGCCCGAAGGTCTTGACCGCGTTCCTGAGTTCGATCGCCGGCATCGCCTCCGATGGTTTCATGACCGGACCTTTTCCTCTCGGGCGGTCCAGGAGGAGTGGTCGAGTTTTCGTCCCCAAAGGAGGCCCAACCTCAACCCCACCCCTGAAAGACTGCCCGCGATGCTGGACGAGCGCTGGATCCGGTCGCTGCACGTGGAGTCGATGCGCCGCGCCGACCTCCACGAGGAGCGCGAGCCGCACGTCCTCTTCCAGGCCTCGACGATCGGGGCGCTGCTCGACGGCGCCTTCGATGGGGACCTCAGCTTCGAGGAGCTGGCCGAGCATGGCGACCTCGGCCTCGGGACCCTCGATCGCCTCGACGGCGAGATGATCGGGATCGACGGCGAGTTCTTCCGCGCCGACGTCAACGGCGACGTGACCCGTGTGGCCGCGGAGGCGCGGACGCCCTTCGCCGTCGTGACCCGCTTCGAACCGACGGTGGACGAGCGCCTGCCGGAGGAGGCCCTCTCGCACGGGGAGCTGCTCGAGCGGCTCGACGCCCTCGTTCCCGCCGGTGCCTCCTCCTGCGCGATCCGCCTCGACGGCCGCTTCGAGGCGGTCCGCGCCCGCTCGGTCCCGCGGCAGGAGCCGCCATACCGGCCGCTGACCGAGGTCGTCGCCGACCAGCGCGTCTTCGAGCTGCGCGACGTCGAGGGATCGATGCTCGGCTTCCGCTTCCCCACCTACGTCGAGGGGATCGAGGTGGCTGGCTACCACCTGCACTTCATCAGCGCCGACCGCAGCCGCGGCGGCCACGTCCTCGACTCCCGCTCAGGCGGGCTTCGAGCCCAGCTCGACCCCTCGAACGACCTCCACGTCGAGCTGCCGCCCCGGGTCGACCTCGCCGACCCGGCGTTGGCCGCGCAGACCCATGCCGCCGTGGAGCTGGTCGAGCACGACGGCTGAGAATGCACTTCTCTCCGCATGGCGGCAGGAAGCGGGTTCTCAGCAGCGGCGGTAGACGATCCACGACTTGTTGCGGGCGACTTCCTCGAAGCCGGCCGGCACCTTCGGCGAGACGCGGGTCGGGTCGTTGGGGTCGAGGATGAAGTTGTGGATCACGAAGGGACTGGCTGGGGCGACGAAGTAGCCGCGACGCGGGATCCGTTCCTCGCTGGCGCTGACGATCTGGGTTGGCTTGATTTCCAGGCCAAAGGCGAGCCGCGGCACGGCCCGGTGGTTGGGGACGGCCACCTTGCCGCAGAGCGGCTCGAAGGCGGCGGCGTCGACCAGGTCGGTGAGGTCGCTCTCGATCCGGCCCTGGTCGGTGAGGTCGGAGTCGACGCGGGAGTCGAGGTCCCACTGGTTCGGCAGCCAGACGACGAACATCAGCGCGACGACGCCGGCGAAGAGCTGCCAGCGGCGCCGCCAGGGGTGGCTCGGCTCGAGCAGCCGCCAGCCGAGCAGGCCGACGGCGACGAAGATCGCCAGAATCGCCGCGGCGAGCATCGTGTAGCGGGCGAGGATCGCCAGCCCGGCCGCTCCGAGGAAGGCGAACGCGAGCAGAGCGAGGAGGGCTGCGGCAATTCCGAGGACGGAACGGCGCCGCAGGAAGGCGAGGCCGAGAACGGCGCCGCCGAGGGCGCCGACGATGCCGGGCCACTGCAGTACTTCTCCGAGGGCACGCGGTCCGTAGAGGACGAGGTCGACCGGGCCGGTCTTGCGGGCGAGCGTCTCCACCGTCGACTGGGTGCCGGTTAACGAGTAGAGCGGTTCGCCGGTGGTGATCCAGTCGAAGGCGATCCACAGCAGCGGGGCCGCTAGAGCAAGGAGAACCAGCCTGAGAGGGGGGGCCGAGAATGCATCCCTCGCTCGGACAAACAGCGGCCTAATTAGGCCGCTGTTTTGAGTATCCGTCCGCTCGAGGGATGCATTCTCGGCTTCGGATCGCTGCAGCTTGTTCGGGTCGAACGAGAGGTACAGCAGGTAGACGAGCGAGAATCCCCACGCCTCTGGTCGCAGAAGGCCGGCCAGTGCCAGTAATGCGAGGACGGGCCGGCCGGCTCTGGGGCGCTTGGCCTCGATCGTCAGGGCTCCCAGGCAGAGGGCGATGAAGGGGAGGTCGATGTAGGCGCGCAGGCCGTTGGAGAGGAAGGGGGCGCGGGTGAGGACGATCGCGGCGGCGAGGAGGCCGATCCAGCGGTCGAACCAGATCGTCCCCAGCCGGTAGACGAGGTAGCCGCAGAGGGCGAGGGAGACGTAGGCGACGATCATCGTCACCGTGATCGCGCCGTTGCCGATCGGGGTCGTCACCAGCCCGAGCAGGTCGGCCAGCGGGTGCGGCGTCGGCGGCAGCGCGGCGCCATAGTCGGGGCTGGCGCCGTGGGCCAGTTCCCGCCCCCAGACGAGCGCGTAGATCGTGTCGTAGTTGGGGAAGCCGACCGGGAAGACGAGCAGCAGCACGCCGCTCACCGCGGCGACCCAGGCGGCGGGCGTCAGCCATTTGCGGGCCCCCTTCGGCACGCGCGGCACCGTATCGCCGCCGCCCCCACAGGGGTGTCTGACTTTGACCCTCATATATGACGGGAAAAGTCAGACACCCCCTGTGGGGTGCAAGGTGGGCGTGGATACACTGGCCCGAGAGCCCGATGAGCGAGTCGACTTCCCTCTACCGCCGCCACCGCCCCGGGTCCTTCGACGAGGTCGTCGGGCAGGCCCACGTGGTCCGCACCCTGCGCAACGCAGTCGAGCAGGGGAAGGTCCACCACGCCTACCTCTTCGTCGGCTCGCGCGGCACCGGCAAGACCTCGATGGCGAAGATCCTCGCCCGCTCGCTCAACTGCGAGCACGGCGGACCGACCGTCAGCCCCTGCGGCGAATGCGAGTCCTGCGTGACGATTGCCGCCGGCACCTCGATGGACGTGATCGAGATGGACGCCGCCTCGAACCGCTCCGTCGACGACGTCCGCGACCTGCGCGAGCGGGTGGCCTACGCGCCCAGCGGCGGCCGCTGGAAGGTCTACATCCTCGACGAGGCCCACATGCTGACCAAGGAGGCGTGGAACGCCTTCCTGAAGACGCTCGAGGAGCCGCCGCCGAATACCGTCTTCGTTCTCGCCACCACCGAGTCCCACAAGGTGATGGCGACGATCGCCGATCGCTGCCAGCGCTTCGACTTCCAGCGCCCCTCGCTGGAGCAGATCTCCGAAGTGCTGAACCGGGTCGCCGCGGCGGAGTCGATCGAGGTCGACGAGGGGGCGGTGGCGATGGTCGCCCGCTCGGCTCAGGGCAGCTTCCGCGACGCGTTGGGGACCCTCGACCAGCTGGTCGCCTTCGGCGGCGACCACGTCGAGCTCGAGGACGTGCTGGAGATGCTCGGGGCCGCGGATGCCGACCTCCTCTTCGAGGCGGTCGACGCGGTCGTCGCCGAGGATCCGAAGGGGGTGCTGCTCGGGGTGGAGAGGATGGCCCGCTCCGGACGGGACCCCTCGCAGTTTGCCCGCGACCTGCTCGCCCACCTGCGCCACCTCCTGATTGCCCAGACGACCGGCGAAGTCCCGACGACCTTCGTCGTTACCGCCACCGACACCGCCCGCATCCAGGCCCAGGCCGCCGCGATCAAGCCGGCGAACCTGCTGCGGACCATCGATCAGCTGGCGGACGCGCTTACCGCGGTGAGGGAGGGAGACGATGCGCGGCTGGCGGTGGAGATAGCGCTCCTGAAGGCCGCGCGTCCCGATCTCGATCCGGATACCGCGGGGTTGCTCCGGCGCGTCGAGCGACTGGAGGCTGGAGGGACGGCAGCGCCGGGGCCCGCGGGTCCCGCCGCCGCAGGGGACCCACCGTCTCCTGCGCGCCAGGGGACGGTCCCCCCTGCGAGGCCACCCGCGGCAGATTCGCCTCCTCCGGACGAACCACCCGTCGCACCCTCGCCAAGCGATCCGCCTGCACCCTCACCAGCTGACGATCCACCCCCGGCCGAAGAGGAAGAGGCCGAAGCCCCCCCGACGGCCGCAGAACAGAACGCCGAAGCTAGGCCGACGGCCGCAGACTCCGCCCCAGCTGGAAAACAGGCCGACGCACCGGCGTCTGCCGATGCGGCTTCTCCGGCGGGTGGCGCGGTAGGGGGGACCCCCACCCGCGCGGCGGGTGGGGGTGGGTCCCCTGCCGTGACAGGACCAGCTGGCCAGGACGCCCTTTCCCTCGACGAGATCCAGCGAGTCTGGCCCGCCGTCCTGCAGAAGCTGAGCGAGACCGCCCCGGCCCTTGCAGCCACCTTCGAGGGCGCCCGCCCGGTGAGCTACGACGAAAGCGGCCTGCGGATCGGCTTCCCGACCGAGATGACCTTCAACAAGAAGAAGGCCGACAGCTCCGAGCGGCGGGACACGCTGGCAGCGGCCTTCGCGGCCGTCACGGATGTTGGCCTGCGGCCGACGTACGTCACGTTGGAGGGCGAGGCGCCGCCGGACACGCCGGCGCCGGGCAGCGAGGAGATCGACGAGGAAGAGCTGCTGGAGCGGCTGAAGAGCGAGTTCGACGCGGAGGAGGTCACCTAGTGGCGCGAGGAGGAGGACCCGGAGGCTTCGACATCCAGGGCCTGATGAAACAGGCGCAGCAGATGCAGGCCGAGATGCTGGAGGCGCAGGAGAAACTGAAGGACGAGGTCGTCGAGGCGAGTGCCGGCGGCGGCATGGTCAAGGTGAAGATGGGGGGAGATCTGACCCTGCGCGGGATCGTCATCGACCCCGAGGCAATCGACCCCGAGGAGGCGGAGCTGCTCCAGGAGATGGTGCAGGCCGCCGTCAACGAGGGCCTGCGCGCCGCCCAGGAGCTGGCCAGCTCGAAGATGGGCGGGGTCGCCGGTGGCGATCTCGGCGGTCTCGGCGGGATGCTGGGCGGTTGAGCGAGGGCCCCGCACCGCTGGCGCGCCTCGTCACCGAGCTCTCGCGGCTGCCGGGGATCGGCCGTCGCACCGCCGAGCGCCTCGCCTTCCATCTCCTCCGCGCCCCCGACGAAGAGGCCTTCGCCCTCGGCGAGGCGATCCGCGAAGTGAAGGAGAAGGTCGGCCTCTGCGAGGAGTGCTTCAACCTCGCCGAGGGTCCGCTCTGCCGCATCTGCGCCGACCACAACCGCGACCGGACGACGATCTGCGTCGTCGAGGAACCGGGTGACGTGATCCCGATCGAGCGCACCCACGAGTACCGCGGCCTCTACCACGTGCTCGGCGGCGCCCTCTCGCCGATCGACGGCGTCGACGCCGAGGACCTGAAGATCGGCGAGCTGCGGCGGCGGGTCGAGCGCGGCGGCGTCGAGGAGGTGGTCCTCGCCACCAACCCGACCACCACCGGCGAGGCCACCGCCCTGCACATCGCCGAGATGCTGCGGGGGCAGACGGCGGTCACCAGGCTGGCCAGCGGCCTGCCGGTCGGCGCCGACCTCGAGCACGCCGACGAGGTCACCCTGGGCAAGGCCCTGGCGGGTCGCCGAAGCCTGGAATAAGCGGCTAACGGATATTCGTCCTGGACGACCGTCGAACCGCAAATAGCGGCAATTCGAAGATCCTGCGTCCGCCGCTTCCGCCAAGGTCCGTCCGTGGCGGACCACCCGGAAGCGGCGCCTGGCGCCAACGGAGAGTCGGCGGCGGCGCGGATCGCCCTCAAGGTCTCGGCGATGCACGCCGATCTTCTCAGCAGCTTGCACGAGGAGATTGGAACCAATGGAGGGAGCTTCGCCGACGCGGCGCAACGGCTGGCGGGTGAGTTCGGGTCGGTGACCGCCGCTGCCGTCGAAGCTGCGCACCCTGTCGGGAGGCGCCGAGGGGATGCCCTCCGGAGCAAAAGCGGGGAGGCTCCGGAGGGCATCCCCCTGGGGCCATCCAACGGCGCTCCGGTCGAGGTCCCGGAGCAGCCGGAAGAACTTCCCAGCCTCTACCGCCCGGGGCACATGCGTCGCCGGTTGGAGCAGCTGTTGGAGACCAATCGGCGCTACAGCCACCCCTTCGGCCTCGCCGTCTTCGACGCGTCCGGCCCCGGCACCCGACCCGGCGATGTGGCCGGCGGGCAGGAGACGGTCCTCTCGATCGTCGGCGCCGCCCTGCGGGACAGCATCCGCATCGTCGACGAAGCCTTCCGGCTCGAGGAGGACGCGATCTGCGTGCTGGCGCCGAACATCGGCACCGTCGAATCGGTGCAGATGTGCGAGCGGCTGCTGCGCCAGCTCGACCAGCTCGAGCGAGCCGGTGGGCTGCGGATCTCCGTCTCGGCCGGCGTTGTCGGCTGTCCCGACCACGGTGCCGATGCCGAAGAGCTTCTGCACAAGGCCGACGCGGCGATGTGGCGGGCGCGGGCGGTGGGGCAGCCCGTCGGCGTGGGCGCCTTGCAAGATCGGTAACAGGTTCTGCGAAATCTGTCGATAACCGGTGTAAACCTGGGAATCGGGTGGGAGAATCGACCTCGACCGTCGAAAGACCCCGCACCAGAACCCGTTTGACTCTCTGATCTATGCCCGGAATCCGCACCAACGCCGCCGCCGAAGTCCTCGGCGTGAGCCCCAACACCCTGCGCAGCTGGGAGCGCCGCTATGGCTACCCGCAGCCGAAGCGGACGGAGGGCAACCACCGCAACTACGAGCTGGTCGAGCTGCAGGCGCTGCGCGCCGCCCTCACCGACACCGGCAATATCTCCTCGGCGATCGAGCTGGCGCGCCAGCGGCAGGCGGCTCCCGCCAACGACGGCAGCCTGCTCGCCGCCTTCGAGAGCTTCGACGAGTCCGCCGCCGACCGCGCGATCGAGGAAAGCCTCGCCCTGCGCTCGCTCGAGCGCACGGTCGAGGAGCTGCTGCTGCCGGCAATTGACGGACTCGCCTCCGACCCGGGGGCCGAGGCCGAGCTCGAGTTCGCCTCCCGCTGGGCGACCGGCTGGCTGCACGGCGCCCGCCGCCTCGCCTCCGCCGCCTCCCGCCCGGCCGGCATCCTGCTGCTCGACTCCAGCCACGGCCAAGGGGCCGAGGAGGTCCACACGCAGGCCCTCGACCTCGCCCTGCGCCGCGCCGGCTTCCGCGTCCTCGTCCTCTCCAACGCGCTCGGCGACGACCGCCTCGGACGCGCCCTCGGCGCCCTGGACCCGACCGCGATCGTCCTCTGCGGCCCCGGTGCCGACACCCAGAGCGCCGTCCGCCTGGTCCGCAAGATCCGCGAGCTCGGCTTCGTCGCGCCGCTCTACGGCTTCCGCGCCGACGGCCTGATCGGCGCCGCGGTGCCCTCGGCCGGCCACGCTCCCAGCGAGGTCACCGGGATGCTCAACTCGGACCTCCGCCGCCGCGCCGCTCAGGCCTTCGCTTAGCTGATCACCTTGTAGGGAGCGTGCCGGTGGGGGTCCCTGGGAGCACCTCCGCCGAGTGGGTCGTTTGGCGGCTAGCACCTCGGAGCTCTCCGGCTCGGCTCCATGCTGAGTACCCAGGGACCCCCACCGGCACGCTCCCGTCATCGAGCTCCGGCAGACGCCCAGGGTGCGGCAGCTTTCAAAAAGCTGCCGTGGCCTCGGCCGTCCCAAAGGTGCGACAGCTAATCGTCAGCTGCCGTGGCCTCGGCCTCCTGAGAATGCGTGTCGAGGGGAAGGCGGGTGCCCCCCTCCAGACACTCAACATCGAGCCATAGGCGAGATGTGTCTGGAGGGGGGCACCCGCCTTCCCCCTCCAGCAGAGACCTACGGCCCGGTGGCCTGCGCCTCGGCCCCCTCGCCGATCCCCCACCGTTCGTGCAACCGCCGCAGAGGCGCCGGCGCCCACCAGTTCCACTTGCCGAGCAGCTCCATCAGCGCCGGCACCAGCAGCGCCCGGATGATGCTGGCATCGATCAGCACCGCCAGCGCCGTGCCGACGCCGTTCTCCTTGATGAAGATGATCTTCGAGGTGGCGAAGGCGAACATCGCGACAGCGAACAGCAGCGCCGCGGCGGTGACGATGCGGCCCGTCCGCTCCAGCCCGATTGCAACCGACTCCGAGTCGGAGGCGCCGTTGTCGCGCGCCTCCTTGATCCGCGAGAGCAGGAAGACCGCGTAGTCGGTGGAGAGGCCGAAGGCGACGGCGAAGAGCAGGATCGGCATCGTCTGCTCGATCGCGCCGGGGCTGCTGTAGGCGAGGAATCCTTCGAGCCGGCCGTCCTGGAAGATCAGCACCAGCAGGCCGAAGACGGCGCTGAGGTTGAGGAAGTTCATGACCAGCGACTTGATCGGCAGCACCACCGAGCCGGTCATCAGGAAGAGGATCACCAGGGTCGCCCCGATCACGATCGCCAGCGCGTAGGGGAGGTGGTCGGAGAGGCTGCTCTGGAAGTCGACGAAGTCGGCGCTGGCGCCGCTGACCTGCAGCGTGGTCCCTGCCGGCTCGGGCAGGCTGCGAATCGCCCGCACCGTGTCCTGGCTCGCTTCGGAGACGAAGGGGTGGGCAGAGACCGCCTGAATCGCGGTAACGCCCGGTGCGAGCCGCTGCGGCGGCAGCACTTCGGCCACCCCGGGGAGCCGGCCCACCGCGGCGCTCACCCGCCCTGCGGCCCCGCGCCCGCCGCCTTCGAGGTCGACCCAGATCGGCGTCTCGTGGTAGGGCGGGAACCCCTCGCTGACCTCGTCGTAGGCCTGCCGGGCGCTGGCCGAGGTCGGCAGCACGGTCGGGTCGACGGTGTTGAACTTGATGTTGAAGAAGGGCAGCCCGAGCACGATCAGCAACAGGGCCGAGGCGGTCGCCACCGGGAGCGGCCGACGCATCACGAAGCGCGAGAGCCGGTACCAGAAGCCCTCCTGCGCCGGCCGCGCGTCCGCCTCCGCCCGCCGCTGCAGGAACCTCGGCGCCCCCGCATTGACCCTCGACCCCAGCAGGGTAAGTACCGCCGGCAGCACCGTCAGCGAGATCAGCGCCGCGAACAACGCCACCAGAGCGCCGCCGAGGCCCATCGAGTAGAGGAAGCGCTGCGGGAAGACCAGCAGCGAGGCGAGCGCCGCCGCCACGGTCAGCGAGGAGAAGAAGACCGTCCGTCCGGAGGTCGCGAGCACCTGCCGCATCGCCGCCAGGCCGGGACCGTCCTTGGCGATCTCCTCGCGGTAGCGGGAGACGATGAAGAGGCTGTAGTCGATCGCCAGCCCGAGGCCGAGGGCGGTGGTCAGGTTGAGGGCGAAGATCGAGATCGAGGCGAACTCGCTGGCGACCCGCAGGATCAGGAAGGTGCCGACGATCGCCAGGCCGCCGATCATCAGCGGCAGCACCGAGGCGACGAGGCTGCGGAAGAAGAGCAGCGAGAGCAGGAAGAGCAGCGGAAAGGCGAGCATCTCGGCCATCCGCAGGTCCGTCTCGACCTGCTTGTTGACCTGCTCCTGGGCGACCGCGGGGCCGCCGACGACGACTCCCGCGTGGGCGGAGAGCTGATCCGCGATGTCGGCACCCGTGTCCTGCGCCTGCTTGTCGCGCGTCGTCTTCAGCGCCACCGTGAAGTAGGTCGAGTTGCGGTCGCGGGAGACGAAGGCGGGGGAGCGGGTGTCGTAGTAGCCGCTCACCGAGGCGACGTCGGAGCGCTCGCGGACTTCGCTCTCCAGCGCCTCGACCCGGCGCCGGGTGGCGGGGGAGGCGACCGGAGCGTCTTCGACCACGGCGATCACCGCCGGCACGCGCAGCCCCGCTTCCTCGAGCCGGTCCATCGCCCGGACCGTCTCCGTCGCCGGGTCCTCGGCCCCGTAGGGGTCGAGCTTGCCGCCGACGCCGCCGCCGACCGCCGCCGCGAGTAGGAAGAAGCCGATCGCGACGAGGCCGATGCGGCGGGCGTTGCCGTTTGCGAAGCGGGCCAGGAATTCGAACATCATGTGCTCCTTTTCTCGGGCGCGGCGGCGAGGATCTCCTCTTCCATCCGCCCGCACCAGTCGGCGAACCATTCGGTGAACTCGAGCCCGCCCCGCAGCACCACCATCGGGAAGGACTCCTCGACGTCTCCTTTCGTCGCCTCGATCGCGCGAAGCCGATCGTGCATGGCAAGCCGCTGCGCGCGCATCTTCCGCACGATCTCCAGCGCCTCCTCGCGCGGCAGCGCGTCGGCGAAGAACAATTTCAGCAGCCCTTCGTCACGCATCTCGAAGGTCTGCGGCGGCTGGCGCAGCCAGGCCTGCAGCTCCTCCTCGCCGTCGGCGGTGATCTCGTAGACGGTCCGCCGCCGGCCGCCGGTGGAGGAGTCGGAGCCGACGACCAGCCCGGCCTCGGCCAGCCGTTTCAGCTCCGGGTAGATCTGGCCGTAGCTGGCGGCCCAGAAGAAGCGGGTCGAGTTGTCGACCAGGGCTTTGATCTCGTATCCGGTGCGAGGCTCCTTCTTGACCATGCCGAGGATCACGTAGGCGGTCGGGCTCATCTGCTTCATGTATCGTCACTATATATCAGATCGATATATCAGCAGGCTGGGTCCCGGATTGTCCTATCGTCAGCGCCTGACCAGGAAGACCTCGGAGGAAGGAGTTGCGGATGTCGCTTGACCAGAGCAAGGTCGGCCGCGTGGTGGCCGAACAGATGGAGGCGATCGAGAACGACTACGGCGAGGACTGCGAGATCGGCGACGTCTGCACGATCGTCGAGGTCGTCGGCCCCCACGGCTCCCACGTCCGCGTCCGCAGCAGCGACATGCGACCCCACAGCGGCCTCGGCCTGATCCGAATGGCCGAACAGGCGATGCTCGGCAACCTCGGCGGCGCTGCCGAGTAGCGGCAGCCGCAGCCGATTCTTGCCACACCCGGGTGGGGCGGAAATCGGCCGCGAGGCGGAAGGGAGGCGCCGTCGCCGGGGAACTATCCTCAGAGGTCGATGAGCGGGGACGGAGCGGACATCGTCGTGATGAAGTTCGGCGGCACCTCGGTCGCCGACGCGGAGCGGATCAAGCGGGCGGCGGGCCGCATCGTCGCCGCCCGTGAGGAGGGCAAACGGGTCGTCGCCGTCCTCTCGGCCCGCGGCAAGACGACCGACGAACTGGTCGCCCAGGCGCACGAGATCTCCGCGCGCCCGGTCGCCCGCGAGATGGACATGCTGCTCTCGACCGGGGAGCGGATCTCATGCGCCCTGGCGGCGATGGCGATCCACGACATGGGCCACGAGGCGATCTCGCTGACCGGTTCGCAGGCCGGAATCGTCACCGACTCCTCCCACACCAAGGCCCGCATCATCGACGTCCGCGCCGACCGCATCCGCGAGGCGCTCGAGCAGGGCCGGATCGTCCTCGTCGCCGGCTTCCAGGGGGTCTCGACCGAGAGCCGCGACGTCACCACCCTCGGCCGCGGCGGCTCCGACACCACCGCGGTGGCGCTGGCGGCGGCGCTGCGCGCCGGCGTATGCGAGATCTACACGGACGTCTCCGGCGTCTACAGCGCCGACCCTCGGATCGTCCCCGCGGCCCGCAAGCTGCCGGTCGTCTCCTTCGAGGAGATGCTGGAGATGGCCGCCTCCGGGGCGCGGGTGCTGCAGCTGCGCTCGGTCGAGTACGCGCGCAACCACGGGGTGCGGATCCACTGCCGCAGCAGCTTCGAGGACGGTCCCGGTACCCTCGTCGTCTCGGAGGAGGAGACCATGGAGAACCCTTTCGTAACCGCAGTCACCCACTCGGACGCCGAGGCCCGCGTCACCCTGACCGGCCTGCGCGACGAGCCCGGGGTCGCCGGCCGCATCTTCGGCGCCCTCGCCGACGCCAACGTCAACGTCGACGTGATCATCCAGAACGAGCCGGTGGGCGACGACAAGCTCGCCGACCTCTCCTTCACCGTCGACCGCTCCGACCTGCCGACCGCGAAGGAGACGATCGCCGCCCTCGGCGACGTCTCGCTCGACGTCCTCGCCGACGAGCGGATCGGCAAGGTCTCGATCGTCGGCGCCGGCATGCGCTCGCACCCCGGCGTCGCCGCCAAGGTCTTCCAGGTCCTGGGCGACGAGGAGATCAACATCGAGATGATCTCCACCTCGCCGATCAAGATCTCATGCGTCATCTCCGCCGATCGGGTCGGCGACGCCGTCAACGTCCTGCACAAGGCGTTCGACCTCGGGGAGGACGCGGTCCAGCCCGAGGATCCGACCGGTCCCGACCACCGGCCCACGGTCGCCGGCTGATCCTCGGCATACTCGATCCGATGGCCGGCGACGGTTACAGAGTCGGGGTCCTGGGCGCGACGGGACTCGTCGGGACGACGATCCTGGAGCTGATGGCCGGGCGCGATTTCCCGGTCGCCGAGCTGGTGCCGTTCGCCTCCGAGCGCTCTGCCGGCAAGGAGATCGAGTGGCGGGGCGAGCCGCTGACGGTGCAGGCGCTGGGCGAGGACTCGATCCAGGGCCTCGACCTCGTCCTCTCCTCGGCCGGCGGCTCGGTCAGCGCCGAGTGGACGCCGAAGTTCGTCGCGGCGGGGGCGACCGTCGTCGACAACACCAGCTACTGGCGGATGCACGACGACGTGCCGCTGGTCGTCTCCGAGGTGAACCCGGACGCCCTCGCCGGACACAGGGGGATCGTCGCCAACCCCAACTGCTCGACGATGCAGATGGTCGTCGCCCTGAAGCCCCTCTACGACGCGGCCGGGATCGAGCGGCTGGTGATCTCCACCTACCAGGCCGTCTCCGGCACCGGCAAGGCGGCGATCGACGAGCTGCACTCCCAGGCGCGGGCGCTGGTCGGCGGCTACGACCCGTCAGGGCCGCAGATCTACCCGCACCAGATCGCCTTCAACGTGCTCGCCCACGCCGGCAACTTCGCCGACGGCGACGACCACACCGACGAGGAGCGCAAGCTGATCAACGAGACCCGCAAGATCTTCGGCGACCCGCGGATCAAGGTCAGCGCCACCTGCGTGCGGGTGCCGGTCGTCACCGGCCACTCGGAGGCGGTCAACCTCGAAACCCGCGAGCCGCTCGACCCAGAGCGGGCGCGCGAGCTGCTCGAAGCGGCGCCGGGCGTCACCGTCGTCGACGATCCCGGAGCCGGCAAGTACCCGATGCCGGTTGACGCCGCCGGTACCGACGACGTCTACGTCGGCCGCATCCGCCGCGACGCCGGCAACGAGCGCGCGCTGGACATGTGGATCGTCGCCGACAACCTGCGCAAGGGCGCCGCCACCAACGCTGTCCAGGTCGCCGAGCTCCTCGTCGAGCGCGGCCTCGTCGGCACCCGGGTTTAATCGGTGGACATCAGCTTCGCCGCGGGGCTGCTGCTGTTCGGTGGGCTGCTGGCGGTGGTCGCCGCCCTCTCCGGGGTGATGAAGGGGACGGTGCTCTCGGCCTCGGTCCTTTCCGTGGCGCTCGGTTTCGGCCTCGCGGTCACCGGAATCATCCACGTCGACGCCGATGACAAGGCGATCGTCGAGCTGGTCGAGCTGGCGTTGATCCTCACCCTCTTCTCCGACGGGATGTTCGTCGAGCGCGAGCTGCTGCGCAGCCACTGGGGCCCGACGGCGCGGGCATTGGCGATCGCGATGCCGATCACGATGGGCCTGCTGGCGCTGGCGGCGAAAGCCCTCTTCCCCGACCTGACCTGGGCCGAGGCGTTCCTGCTGGCGGCGGTGCTCTCGCCAACCGATCCCGTCGTCACCTCGGCGGTGGTGACCTCACGACTGGTGCCCAGCAAAGTCCGCCACACGCTCAACCTCGAGTCCGGGCTGAACGACGGCCTGGCGCTGCCCTTCGTTCTCTTCTTCCTCGTCCTCGCCTCACCCGGCGGCGATGCCGGCGCCGAAGCCCTGAAGCTGGTCGGCGAGGCCGCGGTGGGTGCGGCGATCGGCGTCGCCCTCGGGGTCCTCGCCGGGCGCCTGCACTTCAACCTGCCCGGCGGCGGTATCACCCCCCGCTACGAGGGGATCTACTCAGTTGGCTTCGCCCTCGCCGCCTTCGGACTCGCGGAAGTCACTTTTGGCAACGGCCTGATCGCCGCCTTCGTCTGCGGGATCGCGATGGGGGCAAGCGAGCGCAAGGTGCCTGATGGCTTCGTCGAGTTCGCCGAGAACAGCAGCGCCATCCTCCAAGTTCTCACCTTCTTCGTCTTCGGTGGCCTCATCTATGCAACCGGCTTCCACCACAGCGTGCCGCCGTTGGTCCTCTTCGTCCTCGTCGTCCTCTTCGTTGCCAGGCCGGTGGCGGTGCTGCTCTCCTTTCTGCGCACTGGGATCCCGCAGTCGGAAAAGCTCTTCATGGCCTGGTTCGGTCCCAAGGGGGTGGCCTCGATGCTCTTCGCCCTATTCGTCCTCAAGTCCGACGTCGGCAACAGCGAGCTGATCTTCGACACTGCCGCGATCGCGATCATCGCCTCGATCGTCGCCCATGGCCTCACCGACACGATCGGCGCCCAGTGGCTGGCGCGGCGGGTGGGGTTGACGAAACATGTCTAGGGGGTCGTCGCTCTCCGGAGTCACAGAATTCTTGCGAAGTAGCGCAGCAACCTTTAGTTTCCGCGCGCCTTTCGTCACAGCTAAAACGTTACGCTATGCTCATGGCGGTGATGATGCCGAGAGAGAAGTGGACCGACGAGCGCCTCGACGACCTCAACAAGAAGGTCGATGACGGCTTCGCGCGCCTCGACGCCGATATCCGAGAACTTCGAATGGAAATGAATACTCGCTTCGAGGCGATGAACGCTCGCTTCGACGCCCAGAACCGGAACATGATGGCCGGTTTTTTCCTTGTGATCGCCACCATCATCGGCAGCAACCTCTTTTAGCGGGGCTAAGCAGCGACGCCAGAGGTGAGGCGCTCTTCTACCCAGCGGGTCGAGGCGATGTGCTTGCTCATGCCGAGTTCCTTCGGCTCAGCGCCGAGGGCTAGGCCGACGAGCTGGGGGAGGTGGAGGACGGCGAGGCCGAGGTCGCGGTTGACGACCTTGGCCGCCTCCGGCTGCTGCATGTCAAGGTTGAGGTGGCAGAGGGGGCAGGGGGTGACCAGGCAGTCGGCGCCGGCGTCGATCGCGTCGCCGACATGGGTACCGGCCTGCCGTAGTGAGGTGTCGCGGTTCATCGTCACCACCGGGAAGCCGCAGCACTTGCGGGCGCCGTCGTACTCGACGATCTGGCCGCCGAGGGTCTCGATCACCTTCTCCAGGTAGATGTCGCGGTCGGGGTACTCGGCGTAGCCGAGCCGTTCCTTCGGCCGCACGATGTAGCAGCCGTAGAAGGGGCCGACGCGCAGGCCGCTGAGCGGACGCTTGACCTCGGCGGCGAGCTTGTCGAGACCGTAGTCCTCGACCAGCAGCCAGAGGAAGTTTTTGTTCGTCCAGTCGCCGTCCTGCGCCTTCTCGTAGGAGAGGCCCTGGCCGGAGAGCACCTCGTTGACGTGGGCGCGGTAGGCGGAATCCGCATCGAGTCTTTGTTGACACTCTGATTGCGCGCCCTGGCAGGTCGAGCAGATGTTCATCATCGAGAGGCCGGTCTGCTGGGCGAGCGCGAAGGTGCGCGCGTTCAGCGTGTCGGCCAGCTCCTGGTTGTGCTCGGCGATGACGCCCGCGCCGCAGCAGTTGGCGCGGTCGAGTTCGACCAGCTCGATCCCCAGCTTCTGGGCCACCAGGGCCATCGAGCCGTGCAGCTCCGGGGTGAAGCCGCGGGAGACGCAGCCGGGCCAGTAGGCGACTTTGATGTTCTCAGTCATTGGTGACCTCCTCGGCCGCGGCGCCGTCGGGCTGGGCGTCGTCGCCCTCCTCGCCCCGGATGTACAGGTTCAGTTCCTCGTTGTGCTCCTCGGCGTGCTCGTAGATCGACTTGACGTCGGTCATCTCGTCCCTGGGGAGGCCGTGGTGGAGGCCGGGGATCGCCTGCCGGAGCTTGACCTTGCGTTTCCGCAGCGGCCGCAGGATCGTCGGCAGCGACTTGATCGTCTCGGTCAGGCCGCGCTTGCTCGGTTTCAGCTTGCCCTTGACGCCCGGCGCGTAGGACTCCTGGACCAGCAGCGCCTCGTCCAGAAGCCCCTTCTTCTCGATGACCTTGACGAAGGCGATCTCGTGGTCGTGGCCGCTGTTGGGGTCTTCGATCCCTTCTTCGCCGGCGCGGCGACGCAGGCGCATGATCTGGTCCATCGGCGCCACGCCCTTCGGGCAGGCGTCGATGCAGCTGAAGCAGTGGGTGCAGTCGTAGATCCCGTGCGGGTCCTCGGCGAGGTCGTGGAGGCGCTCGGCGGTCTCGGCGTCGCGTGGGTCGCCGACGAAGCGGTAGGCCTTGGCCAGCGCCGCCGGCCCGATGAAGCCGGGATCGGCTTCCATCGAGAGGCAGGAGGAGACGCAGGCACCGCACTGGATGCAGGCCATCGACTGGGTGATGTCGATCATCGATTCCGGCTCGACGACGTACTCGCGCTCGGGCGGCTCGCCGTGCGGCAGCAGCCACGGGGTGACACGGCGGATCTTGGCCCAGTGCGTCGACTCCATGTCGGTGATCAGGTCCTTGATCACGGGCATGTTTCCCATCGGCTCGATCACGATCGGGGCAACGGTCTCGGTGGTGACGGCGGTCGTGCCAGGGCCCGCCTCCACCTGGCCGGTGGCGCGGACGGCGTCCTGGGCTTCCGGCGCCTGGGCGCCGATTGGGCTGCTCGCCTCGGCGGCGGTGACGCCGGTGGCGCCCTTCATCTTGTTCGCCTGCTCCTGGGCCTCGCCGATCTGGGTCTTGCAGCCGAGCCCGGACTGGCCGTTGACCTTCATCCCGCAGGAGCCGCAGATCGCCGCCCGGCAGGAGCAGCGGACCGCCAGCGAGCCGTCCTCGTTGTCCTTCGCCTGCAGCAGCCCGTCGAGGACCGAGAGCGAGGGATCGAGGTCGACATTGAACTCCTCCCAGTAGGGCCCCTCGCCGCTCTCGGGCTGGAAGCGGCGCACTTTGATCGTGTACTCGGCCATTAGTAGGTCCTCTCTTGCGGTTCCCACTGGGTGATCGTGACCTCGGAGTAGGAGAGCTCGGGGCCGTCGTCGGTCCCTTCGAGGTCGATGTGTTTGAGCCACTCCTCGTCGTTGCGCTCCGGGTAGTCGGTGCGGTACTGGGCGCCCCGGCTCTCCCTGCGCTCCAACGCCGCGACGCAGGTGCACTCGGCGTTGTCGAGCATGTACCCCAGCTCGATCGCGCCAATCAAGTCCTGGTTGAAGATGGCGCCGTGGTCGTCGATGTAGGCGGTCTTCGCCTCCTCCTTGAGCCGGCGGACCGTCTCCAGCGCCTCCTGGATCCCGGCCTCGTCGCGGAAGACGGCGACCTTGCCGTCCATCGTCTGGCCCAGCTCGAGCTTGATCTCGGAGATGCGGCGGCCGGAGCCCTTCTGGCGGGACATCAGGTCGGTGACCAGCGTCTCCTCGTCCTCGAGCACCTGCTTCGAGGGGCGCGATTGGGCGTTGCGCTTGGCGCGGGCGGCGCCGTCGCGGCCGGAGCGCTTGCCGAAGATCAGCGTGTCGAGCAGCGAGTTGGCGCCGAGCCGGTTGCCGCCGTGGACGGAGACGCAGGCCGCCTCGCCGGCGGCGTAGAGGCCCGGGATGTCGGTGCGGCCGTCGACGTCGGTCTTGACCCCGCCCATCGTGTAGTGGTTGCCGGGCTTGATCCGGATCGGTTCGCGGGTGATGTCGACGCCGGCGAAGTCGCGACCGACGAGGACGATCTCGCGCAGCGCCTCATGGACGCGCTTCTTCGGGACGACGGTGATGTCGAGCGCGACGGTCCCGTCGGGGAAGCCGCGGCCCTCGTTGATCTCGGTCTGCTCGGCGCGGGAGACGACGTCGCGCGAGGCGAGCTCCATTTTGTTCGGCGCGTACTTCTCCATGAAGCGTTCGCCGTTGGCGTTGAGCAGATGGGCGCCCTCCCCGCGGGCGCCCTCGGTGATCAGGAAGCCCTTGCCCGCCAGCGTCGTCGGGTGGTACTGGATCATCTCCATGTCCATCAGCTTGGCGCCCGCCCGGTAGGCCATCGCGATCCCGTCGCCGGTGCAGATCAGGGCGTTGGTGGTCGGTCGCCAGACCTGGCCGTTGCCGCCGGTGCAGAGGATCACCGACTTCGCCTCGAAGAGCTCCATCGAGCCGTCGGCGACGTTGCGGGTGACGACGCCGCAGCACTCGCCGTTCTCGTCCAGCGCCAGTGAGCTGCAGAACCACTCCTCGTAGCGGGCGATCTGCTCGGAGTACTTCATCAGCTGCTCGTAGAGCACGTGCATGATCGCCTGGCCGGTGATGTCAGCGACGTAGTAGGTGCGGGCGGCGGAGGCGCCGCCGAAGGCGCGGGTGCCGAGTTTCCCCTCCTCGTTGCGGTGGAAGGTGACGCCGAGGTGCTCGAGGTGGAGGATTTCCTCCGGCGCCTCGCGGGTCATGATTTCGACCGCGTCCTGGTCGCTGAGGTAGTCGGAGCCCTTGATCGTGTCGAAGGCGTGGGACTCCCAGGAGTCCCCCGGGTTGAGCGCCGCGTTGATCCCGCCCTGGGCGGCGTTGGAGTGGGAGCGGACCGGGTGGACCTTGCTGACGATCCCGACCGATACGCCCTCCTCGGCGGCGGCGAGAGCCGCCCTCTGTCCCGCGAGACCAGCTCCTATTACGAGAACGTCATGGGATGGCACGGGCGCGGATGCTATATCGCGGAAGGCCGAGGGCGTAGTCGGAATTCGTCACGTTGTAATTCGTCACATCTGGGATGGCCAAAGAGGCGGGGGTGCCCTCTCCAGACACACCTCGCTCTGGCTCGGTGTTGAGTGTCTGGAGAGGGCACCCCCGCCTCCTCGCTACAGCCAGCGGCGCTCGAGGCGACGCACCGCCCCTCGGCAGAGGTCAATGCTCGCTCGACGGTGTCGATGTTTGGCTGCCACGTCGGTGGGCCAGTGCTAGTTGCTCGCTTGCTTTAGGTCGTTGCAGCTGCAGAGGACGGCGGTTTCGTAGCCGGGCGGCCAAATCGCTCGAGGCCGTCGGCGCCGTTGTGGATGCGGAGGTCGGGGTAGAGCCAGATCTCCTCGGCGAGGTTGTCCATGAAGGAGAGGGCGCGTGGGGAGTACTCGTTCATCTTCAGGAAGCCCCCTCGCCGCGGACGACGAGGAGGTGGTCGGAGCCGAGCCCCTCGAGGCAGAGGAAGAACATGCTCTTCCTTGGCAGCTCCGGGAAGTGGCGCTCTCCCCAGGGCCTTCATCCTCTCGCGCTGAACGACTCCTCCGAGCCGGTCGAGAGGAGGATCGCGCGGAGGCCCCGATGTCGGCCGTCGCCGCGACCGTACACCAGCCCGAGGAGGGCGCCGAGCTTCGCGAGTCCTGGCTGACTGGGGATCGCGCCGCTCCGAAGGCTCGCCGACCGCGCAGCGCCAGTCCCGCCCCGACGGCTCCCATTACCCCGCCGAGACCGAGCGACCACCAATAGGTGCCGTTGGCGCTCTCGGACGGCCGCTCTATCCGCTCGGTTTCCCGAGCGGCTCCCGCAGCCAATCCGCTTCCTCGGGCACGGCTGATGACGCTGGCCGCTTACCATGGGCCCATGCTCGGCGGTGGCTCGATCACCCTCTTCCACTTCCGCGGGATCAGAGTCAGCGTCGACTGGTCCTGGTTCATCGTCCTCTTCCTGGTCATCCTCTACATGACCAACTTCTTCGAAGGACTGCTCGACGAAGGCGGCACGACGCCGTTCCTCTACGGGGTCCTCAGCGCGGTCGGGTTCTTCGGCTCGATCCTCCTGCACGAGTTCGGCCACGCGGTGGTGGCGATGCGCAACGGGATCGGCATTTCCGGCATCCAGCTCTGGATCTTCGGCGGGATGGCCCGGATGGACCGCGAATCCGACTCGCCGGGAACCGAGCTGAAGGTGGCGCTGGCGGGGCCGGCGATGACCCTGGCGATCATCGTCGCCCTCGCCGCGATCGGCATCGGCACCGTCGGCTGGACCGAGTTCCGCGAGGCGGCGGTCCAGGAAACCAGGTCGGATGCCTCCGGCCTGATGGCGCTGGTCGCCTGGCTGTTCACGATCAACGCCCTCGTCCTCGGCTTCAACCTGCTGCCCGCCTATCCGATGGACGGCGGGCGAGTGGCTCGCGCCGTCGTCTGGTGGCGCTCCGGCGACCGCACCTCGGCGACCCGCTTCGCCGCCAACCTCGGCCGGGTCTTCGGCTACGCCTTCATCGGCGGTGGCCTCCTCCTTGCCGTCAGCGGCTATGCCTTCACTGGCATCTGGCTCGCTCTGGTCGGCATGGTGATCAACGGCTCAGCTCGCGGCGCGTCCATGCAGACGGCGATCAGCAGCCGCATCGGCGACGTCCGCGTCGCCGACGTGATGGACCGCGAGCCGGTCGCGATCCCCGGCGACCTCAGCGTCGAGCGGGCTCTCGACGAGTACTTCCTGCGCTACCGCTGGCCCTGGTTCCCGGTGGTTGACGCCGCCCACCGCTTCCTCGGCCTGATCGAACGGGACAAGGCGGACGAGGTGCCCGAGATCGAGCGCGCCGGCTCCCACGTCTCCTCCCTCGTCGACCACGACATCGGCCTCTTCGTCCGCGACGACACCCCCCTCGACTCGCTGCTGGCCAACCAGAACCTGCGCCGCCTCGGCGCCCTGATGGCCGTCGACGCCGAAGGTCGGCTCAGCGGCGTCGTCACGATCGAGCAGGTGGGGCGGGCGCTGCGGGACTCGACCGCAGCGCGCTGAGCGACCAGCGCGACCCTCAGCGGGGGTCGTTGCCGTAAGAGATCGAGCGGTGGCGGATAGCTGCCACGCGAACCGTCTTTCCCCCATCGGTCAATTGGTAGAGGATCCGATAGGTCCCCACTCGTAGCGAGAAGAGGCCGCGGAGCTTCCCCCGAAGCGGATAACCGGCGAGCGGTTCGCGCTCGAGCAGGCCAAGGGCGTTCTCGATCGCGTCGATCAGCGGCCAGCTCAGCTCGAGCAGGTCGCGACGCGCTCGCCGGGCGAGGACGAGCCGGGCCAACGATCAGCTGGCGTTCGGCCGACGTTCGGCAAGCTCGCTGCGAAGCTCGGCGAGGGAGAGCGTCTCTCCGCGTTCGATCTCCCCCAGACCAGTCTCGAGGGCGGAAAGGGCATCTGGGTCGGAGAGGATCTCCGCGGTCTCCTCCAGTGCGTCGTACTCGTCGATGGGAATCAGAGCCGCCGCGGGGGTTCCGTTGCGGGTGACGAGTACGTGATCGCGACGGTCGCTGACGTCGTCGAGCAGCCTGCTGAGGTTGCTGCGTAGCTCCCGCACCGGAACGGTCTTTGCCATCGGGTAAGTGTACACAAACGAGTACACTAAGAGGAGATACGACGGTGAGTTAGAGGGCAGGCCGGTGCCGCTCGATGATGCGGCCGAAGTCGGTGCTGGCGGGGAGGGTGCCGAAGGCTTGGCCCCAGTCGCCGGTGAGGCGGGAGGCGCAGAAGGCGTCGGCGGCGGCTTCGTCGCCGTAGCGGACGAGGAGGGAGCCCTGCAGGGCAAGGGCCATCTTCTCGACGAGGCGGCGGGCGCGGGACTCGATCGTCTCGAGGTCGCCGGGTAGTTCGTCGCGCAGCTGAGCGGTGAAGGAGGCGAGGCGGGGCTCGGCGACCGCCCCGTCGGCGACCTCGGCGAAGAACGCTTCGACCGAGGCCGGGCTCTTGACCATCGCCCGCAGGACGTCGAGGCACTGGACGTTACCCGAGCCCTCCCAGATCGAGTTGAGCGGGCTCTCGCGGAAGAGGCGCGGCATCCCCGACTCCTCGACGTAGCCGTTGCCTCCGAGGCACTCGAGCGACTCGCCGGCGTGGCTCACGGCGCGCTTGCAGATCCAGTACTTGAGCACAGCGTTGGCGACGCGCTTCAGCTGCTGGGCCTCCGTGTCGCCCCCGATCGCTTCGTCGTAGGCGCGGGCGAGGCGCAGGGCCGAGATCGTCGCCGCCTCGGACTCGATCGCGAGGTCGGCGAGCACGTTGCGCATCAGCGGCTGGTCGACGAGCTCGCGGCCGAAGACCGAGCGGTGGCTCGCGTGGTGGATCGCCTCGGCGACGCCGGCCCTCATCCCGGTGGCGCCGCCGAGGACGCAGTCGAGGCGGGTGTGGTTGACCATCTCGATGATCGTCCGCACTCCCGCTCCCTCCTCGCCGACGAGCCAGGCCGAGGCGGCGTCGAACTCGATCTCGCTGGAGGCGTTGGAGCGGTTGCCGAGCTTGTCCTTCAGCCTCTGCAGCCGGAAGCGATTGAGATCGCCGTCGGGCGTCCAGCGGGGGAAGAGGAAGCAGGAGATGCCGCCATCGGCCTGGGCCAGCACGAGGAAGGCGTCGCACTGGGGCGCCGACATGAACCACTTGTGGCCGCTCAGCTCGTACTCGCCACCGGGACCGCCGCCGTTCACCGGCCGGGCGACGGTGGTGTTGGCGCGGACGTCGGTGCCGCCCTGCTTCTCGGTCATCCCCATCCCCGCCAGCGCGCCGGCCTTCTGCGCCGCCGGCGCGTCGGCCGGGTCATGGGTGGCGGAGAGGAAGCGCGGCTCCCACTCGGCGGCCAGCTCCGGCTGGGTCCGCAGCGCCGGAATCACCGAGTAGGTCATCGAGATCGGGCAGCCGATCCCGGCCTCGGCCTGCGACATGCACATGAAGGCGGCGCCGCGGGCGACGTGGGCGCCGGGGCGCGGGTCCTTCCAGGGCGAGCAGTGGAGCTCCTGGCCAACCGCAATCGCCATCAGCTCGTGCCAGGCAGGGTGGAACTCGGGCAGGTCGACCCGGTTTCCGAAGCGGTCGTGGGTGCGCAGCTTCGGGCCGTTCTCGTTCGCGAGGCGGCCCAGCTCCTGCGCCGCCCCGCTGCCGGCGTACTCGCCGACGGTGGCGATCCGCTCGCGCGCCCACTCCGCGCCCTCGCGCGCGACCGCCTCGACCAGCGGCCGATCGCTCTCGAAGACGTTGTAGTCGACGAGCGGGGGAGGCTGGTTGACGACCCTGTGGGTCCGCCCCGGGGCTGGCTGCTCGACCGTTGCCACGCCCCCGATTCTCGCAGACGATCCGCGATTTGAATCGAAATTCACGGCCGCCATCTCGAAAACCGGCCGGATCTGACCACCGCCGGAGTCGCGTCATGTGCGTAGCCTTCATGGAACAGGCAATGGAACCGTGGGGTCCAAACCCACGCACCCCGGCTTCCAAACCCGGGGGCGACTTGCTTGTAGAGGATGGCCGGCCAATCCTCGATCCGTTTGGCGGTGCCGGGGGGGTTGCTCTTGGCGGGGCGTCCCTCGGTTCCGCTTTGCGAATGATGCCGGGTCGAACCGACCATCGCTCTGCCGAGGACCTTGACGTGTCCGCAACGTCCCTGGGCGGTGACTGGAGGGCCTGCGGCGATAGCATCGCGCTCCGTGAGCAGGATCGCTGTAGAGAACCCAATTGTCGAGCTCGACGGCGACGAGATGACCCGGATCATCTGGTCGTTCATCAAGGAGCAGCTGATCCTTCCCTACCTCGACCTCGAGCTCGAGTACTACGACCTCGGGATCGAGAGCCGCGACGCGACCGAAGACCAGATCACGGTCGAGGCGGCGGAGGCGATCAAGCGCCACGGAGTCGGCGTCAAGTGCGCGACGATCACCCCGGACGAGGCGCGGGTCGAGGAGTTCGGCCTCAAGGAGATGTACCGCTCGCCGAACGGGACGATCCGCAACATCCTCGGCGGCGTCATCTTTCGCGAGCCGATCGTGATCTCCAATGTCCCGCGGCTGGTGCCGGGGTGGACGAAGCCGATCGTGATCGGCCGCCACGCCTTCGGCGACCAGTACCGCGCCACCGACATGGTGGTGCCCGGCGAGGGGACGCTGACCCTGACCTACGCGCCGAAGGACGGTTCCGAGCCGGTCGAGCTCGACGTCTACGACTTCCCTGGCGGCGGCATCTCGATGGCGATGTACAACCTCGACTCCTCGATCCGCGAGTTCGCCCGCGCCTCCCTGCGTTACGGCCTCGATCGTGGCTTCCCCGTCTACATGTCGACCAAGAACACGATCCTGAAGCGCTACGACGGTCGCTTCAAGGACCTCTTCGCCGAGGTCTACGAGAGCGAGTTCAGGCAGGAGTTCGAGGCTGCCGGGCTGACCTACGAACACCGTCTGATCGACGACATGGTGGCCGCCGCCCTGAAGTGGGAGGGCGGCTACGTCTGGGCCTGCAAAAACTACGACGGCGACGTCCAGTCAGACACCGTCGCTCAGGGCTTTGGCTCCCTCGGCCTGATGACCAGCGTGCTGATGAGCGCCGACGGAAAGACCGTCGAGGCGGAGGCCGCCCATGGCACCGTCACTCGCCACTATCGCCAGCACCAGCAGGGCAAACCGACTTCCACCAACCCGATTGCCTCGATCTTCGCCTGGACCCGCGGCCTCGCCGCGCGGGGCCGGATGGATGGCACGCCGGAGGTCTTGCGGTTCGCCGAGACGCTCGAGCGCGTATGTGTAGAGACGGTCGAAAGCGGCAAGATGACGAAAGACCTGGCGCTGCTGGTTGGCGGCGGCCAGGAGTACCAAACCACGCAGGAGTTCCTCGCCTCGATCGACGAGAACCTCCAGCGCGCGATGGCGTAAAGCGCTTCCAAACCCCGACTCCGAGGAGAGATTCATTGAGCACCCCCGTCAAGGTCACCGTTACCGGCGCCGCCGGCCAGATCGGCTACGCGCTGCTGTTCCGCATCGCCAGCGGCCAGATGCTCGGCCCCGACACGCCGGTCGAGTTGAGCCTGCTGGAGATCCCGCCGGCGATCGAAGCCGCCGAGGGCACCGCGATGGAGCTCGACGACTGCGCCTTCCCGCTGCTGCACCGGGTCGAGATCAGCGATGACCCCAAGCGGGCCTTCGACGGCTGCAACATCGGCCTGCTGGTCGGCGCTCGGCCCCGCGGTCCTGGGATGGAGCGATCCGACCTGCTCGAGGCCAACGGCGGCATCTTCAAGCCGCAGGGCGAAGCGATCAACGCCGGCGCCGCCGATGACGTCAAGGTGCTGGTGGTCGGCAACCCGGCAAACACCAACTGCCTGATCGCGATGTCGAATGCGCCCGACGTGCCGCGCGAGCGCTTCACCGCGATGATGCGGCTCGACCACAACCGGGCGAAGACGCAGCTGGCGAACAAGCTGGGCAAGCCGGTTTCGGCGGTCACCAACATGACCAGCTGGGGCAACCACTCGGTGACGCAGTACCCGGACCTCGTCAACGCCAGAGTCGACGGCGGCAACGCCTGGGAGGCGGTCGACGACGAGACCTGGATCGCCGACGAGTTCATCCCCCGGGTGGCGAAACGCGGCGCCGAGATCATCGATGCCCGCGGTGCCTCCAGCGCCGCTTCGGCAGCCAACGCGGCGATCGACCACGTGCGCGACTGGGTGCTCGGAACGCCCGACGACGACTGGGTGTCGATGGCGGTTCCCGCCGACGGTTCCTACGGGATCGGCGAGGGAATCGTCTGCGGCATGCCGTGCACCTGCAGCGGCGGCGAGTGGAGCATCGTCCAAGGGCTCGACGTTCCCGACTTCTCACGCGAGCGGATCGATCGCAGCGTGATGGAGCTGCAGGAGGAGCGCGACGCGGTCGGCCAGCTTGATCTGATCTGACGCCCTTCCACACCAACTGAAAGAAAGAGGCCGGCTTGCGCCGGCCTCTTTCTTTACTGGAACTGTTTGCAGTAACTGTCAGTACCGTCAACCACCGGCCGGGTAATACTGGCGGCCGTCCTTCTTCACGCGCCCCTCTTTCTCGAGGTCGCCGAGGACGCGGTAGAGGTAGTTCGGCTTGATTTTCATCGTTTTCGCAACGTCCGAGGCGCTGATCCCGGGTTGCGATTCGATCAGCTGCACCGCCTGGTCGGCGCGGGTGCCGCCGCGGCGTTTGCGGCGGCGACGCGGGGCACTGGCGGTCCCGGCCCCGGTCCCGCCTCCACGGGAGGCTTTGCGCGTGCTGCCTTTGGGGCGGCCGGGGCCGCGTCGAGTGGCTTTGCCACCGAGCTTCTCGAGGGCTTCCTCAGCCTGCCTGAGCTGCTCGCGAAGCTCCTGCGCCGTCCGCTCCAGGGCGGCACGGGCCTCGTCGAAAGAGTTAGCGGGGGGCATCTAGTTCCTTTCCATCCAAATGGGAGACAAACCTGTGGGAGAGTCTCGCAGAGTCACACACACGGTGACAGTTCACCGGACAAGTCGAAGAGATATTTCAATTTGTGGCTGGTCGACCTGTCGGTGCCAGAGCGGATTCGACGCTCCACATCACATGTTCGCTTCGAACCGGCGCTGTGTCCTCAGCGCCGCGCCGGAAACTCGGCCGGAAAGCGCTCCGGGTTGCTGAAGATCCGAACCGTCTGCACGACACCGTCAGCCACTTCGATCGCGAGAATGCTGAGGAAGCCGTGGGCGCCGCTGTCCATCCGCACGCCCGGCTCGCCGTTGACGAGGATCGGAGTGAAGACGGGATCGTCTGGGAAGTGGGTCTTGCGCTGCACGCCGACCATGAACCGGGCGATCCTGTCGGCGCCGTAGATCGGCCTGCGCGCCGCGGTGACGACCCCGCCACCGTCGGTGTACATGATCGCGTCGGAGGCGAGAAAGTCCCGAATCGCTTCCACGTCTCCCGCCCCTGCGGCGGTCAGGAAGGCGGAGGCGAGTCGCTCTCGCTCCTCCTCGCTCACCTCACGCCGCCGAGTGCTGTCGCCGATGTGCTCCCGCGCCCGCTTGGCGATCTGGCGGGCGTTGCTCGGCGTCCTCTCGAGGACGTCGGCGATCTCCGCGTACTCGAGGTCGAAGACGTCGCGCAGGACAAGGACAGCCCGCTCGACCGGGTTCAGCCGCTCCAGCGCCGCGAGCAGCGCCAGGCTCAGCTGCTCGGCCTCGATCACCTGCGCCTCCGGCGTCGTGGGATCGACGACCAGCGGCTCGGGGAGCCAGGGGCCGACGTAGAGCTCGCGGCGGGCGCGGGCCGAGCGCAGGCGGTCGAGGGCGAGCCGGGTCGTTACCGTGATCAGGAAGGGTTCCGCGTTGCGGACGGCTTCGCGGTCGGCGCGGTGCCAGCGCAGCCAGGCGTCTTGAACGACGTCCTCGGCCTCGGTCAGCTCACCGAGGAGGCCGTAGGCGATGCCGAGCAGGCGAGGCCGGCAAGCGGCGAAGGCGTCCTCGGTCATGCCAACGCCGGCACCTGCCTCCGCAATGCCGCGGCCGCCG
Organism: Solirubrobacterales bacterium; assembly: GCA_045805725.1. GTDB lineage: Bacteria > Actinomycetota > Thermoleophilia > Solirubrobacterales > 70-9 > VAYN01. The sequence goes on along the minus strand of JBJMKQ010000083.1, from coordinate 47,924 downwards.
CCGCGGCGCCGCTGGAGAGCGCGGCGTCGACCAGCCAGCCCTCTGGTCCGACCCAATCGCCGGCCAGGTACAGCCCGCCGCCGCGATCGACCGCCGGCCGCCCGGCAAGACCGTTTCCGGCTGGGGTCGGGACAGCCGACACCGCGACCATCCTGGGCAGGAAGCGCTCGAAGGTGAGCTGCTCGCGCCACCCCGGCTGCACGGTGTCGGCCAGCGCCTCGAGCGCCGCGCGCGGTTCCCGCGCGTAGCTGGCGAGGCTGAGCAGGACACCGTCCCGGTGGTCGGGAGGCGAGTGGCGGGAGAGGTAGGTGGGCCGGTCGATGCCGAGCGCGAACCTGCGGCTGCGGCGCGGCAGGCGCCGCAGGCCGAGGTCGAGCACGCTCAGCTCGGCGGCGGGCCCGGGTGGCGGAGGCGCCTTGTCGCCGAGCAGCTTGGCGACGGCGTCCGGCCCTCCGGCGGCGACGACGAGGACGTCGGCATGGAGCGTCTCCTCGTCGAGCGCCACCGTCCAGCCGCCGGCCTCCCTGTGCAGGATTCGCGCCGCTGCCCGGGTGCGCAGCGCCGCGCCCGCGCCCGTGGCCCTGGCGGCGAGCGCGTCGACCAGCGACTGCCAGCCCGCCTCCAGGTAGCGGACGCCGGGGAGGAGGCCGAGCTTGAGCTGGGTCGCCGCCACGTCGGCGCTGAGCAGCCGCTGCTCGGCGACGAAGGTGGTCACCCGTACCAGGGCCGCCGCCGCGGCGCGAGCGCGCTCGGAGGGCAGGGTCCGCTCGAGCCACTCGGTCGTGGACGTTCCCGCCAGCTCCTCCGGGCGACCGCGCAGGAGCGGCCGCAGCAGGCGCACGAGGCCAAGGGTGCCGCCGGGCGCCCGCGTCGGCTTCCCCTCCCGGACGAAGACCGAGTTCGGCGTCGTCGGGTTCCACCACTCGAGCTGGATCCCCAGGGCCCGTAGCTCGCGCATCCCCGGCCCGCCCGCGTAGAGCGCGTGGGGGCCCTGGTTGAGGACGAAGCCGGCGCGCCGCTCGGAAGCCGCCCGGCCGCCCAGGTTTGAACCGGCCTCGAGCAGCGTCGTCTCGACCCCGCCCTCGGCCAGTCGGATGGCAGCGACGAGTCCCGCTGGCCCGCCGCCGACGACTATGGCTTTCTGAGGAGTGTTCATGTCCTCTAGACGTCACAGCATGGCGAGTTGTGACAGGCGCTGCGGGAGGGGGCTCCGGTCGTCCTCCGCTGGATTGAGTCGCACGCCGCTTCGCGGCTTAGCTCCGATGATGGAGCGCGGCCTGCGGCCGCGCAGTAGACAGATTGCATTTCGCCGCTTCGCGGACATTCCCGCGGAGGACGACCGGAGCCCCCACGAGCCGCTGCGGTCCAGGAGCCGCTCCAGTAATTCAGCTGTTCCTTTTGGTCGCTATACCGCCAAAAGGAACAGCTGACACCTTGAGCCGAGGATACGGCCTCATGGTTGGGCGTCTGCCGGAGCTCTGTCGCTGGTAGGGGTGGGTGTCCCTCTCGACCGGCGTCCCGATTTTCGCCTGGCGGCTCGGCGAGAGATGGGGGGTCAGCGGCGAAAATCCCAGGGAGCGAGAGGGACGCCCACCCCTACCGCAACGCCCTCAGCGGTACTTGCTGCGCTTGCGCGGCTGCGTCCGAAACGCGTAGTCCCAGAGTGGCGAGGAGACGCCGTAGCCATAGCGGTGGTCCTGAAAGTGGTGGCGCATGTGGTGTTCGCGCAGCCGCTTGCCGAACTCCGTCTTGGGGACGAAGTGGTGGACGTAGTAATGGGTGTAGTCGTAGAAGAGGTAGCCGAGGAGGAAGCCGCCGAAGATTGGGAATGCGGCGTCGCCGAGGATCAGCCAGAAGCCGGCGAGGAAGAGGGCCGCCAGCGGGATCGAGACCGACGGGGGCATGACCAGCCGCATCTTGTCGTTGGGGTGGTCGTGGTGGATGCCGTGGATGATGAAGTGCATGCGCCGGCCGAGGGCGTTGTCGGGCTCCCAGTGGAAGACGAGCCGGTGCAGCCAGTACTCGGTCAGCGTCCAGACGCCGATCCCGCCCAGGGTGAGCAATGCGAGCTGCCAGATCGCGTAGCCCCGATCGCCTCCCAACCACTCCATCGCGACGATCACCGGGAGGAAGACGACAGCCGGCACCACGGGGTGGACCCGGGAGAAGAAGTTGAGGAACTCGCTCTTGAAAAGCGGCGGAGAAGCGGACAGCTTCTCGCTGCGGGAATGACCCTCCATCTGGACGCATGTTAGCGTCGGCCGCCGGTGCACCCGCAAAGCGCGAGGAAGCCGTTACGAAGCTGTTTCAAACTCGTGGCGATTTGCGGAAACGGCCCCCGCGACTACCCGCCGACGGTGCAAACATGCCCGCCGTGCCGCGCAAGCCAAAGCCCCCGACCTGCGAGGACTGCTATTTCCGCAAGAACCTCCTCTGCGCCCTGGAGCTGAACGAGGCCTGCACCACCTTCCGCCCCAACCGACCAGAGGGGTTGGTCCCGCCCCGCCAGCCGGTCCTCCTGATGCGGGCTCCGCGCTGGGCCTCCCGCGCCGCCTGATCGATTTGCCCCTCGGCGGGGTATTTTTCCGGCGATGCCCCAGCGAGACCTGTTTGCGGACTTCACGCGGATGCGCCGCGAGATGGACCAGGTGATGGGCGACACCTGGAGCCGCACCGGCTACGTCGCCCGCCGCTCCAGCGGCTTCACCCCCAACGTCGACGTCTACTACTGCGGCGACCCGCAGCGGGCGATCGTCAAGGTCGACCTTGCCGGAATCGAGCTGAGCCAGGTCGGGATCGAGGTCAGCGGCCGCCACCTGGCGATCACCGGCGAGCGCCACGTGCAGGAGGCCGAGGGCCGCGTCTACCAGCAGATCGAGATTCCCTCCGGACACTTCCGCCGCGTCGTCGAGCTGCAGGTCGAGGTCGACGCCGAGCGCGCCAGCGCCAGCTACGAAGAGGGGATCCTCCGCATCGACCTGCCGCTGCGCGACCCCGGCGAGACCAGCCGACGCGTCCCGATCGACCGCGGCTGATGGAGGGCACGCCCGTCCTCGAGGTGGTCGACGCCCCGCTCGAGGCGGAGGACGCGCTGCGCGCCGGCGCCCCGCTGCCGGAGGCGCTCCCGGTGCTGCCACTACGCGATACGGTCGCCTTCCCGGAGACGCTGGCACCGCTGGCGGTCGGCCAGGAGCGCTCGATCCAGCTCGTCGACGACGTCCTCGGCACCAACCGGATGCTGGCGATGGTCGCCTCCAAGGACCCCGAGAACGAGGTTCCCGGGCCCGAGGACCTCTACGACGTCGGCGTGGTCGGCGCCGTCGCCCGGATGGTGAAGATCCCCGACGGCACCCTGCGCATCCTCGTCCAGGGGATGCAGCGGGTGAGGCTCGGCTCCTTCGTCGCCGAGCAGCCCTACATGGTCGCCCGAATCAGCGAGATGCCCGATGTCGCCGACCCGAGCCCTGAGTTGGAGGCGCTCAGCCGCAACGTCCAGCGCACCTTCTCGGAAATCGTCGAGCAGATCCCCTACCTGCCGGAGGAGCTGCAGATGGCGATCGCCAACATCGACGACGCGGCCATGCTCGGGCACCTGATCGCCGGGGCGCTGCGGATCGGCAGCGAGGAGAAACAGCGGCTGCTGGAAGAGGTCGACGTCGCCAAGCGGCTCCGCCACCTCTCCCGGATCCTCGCCCGTGAGCTCGAGGTGGTCCAGCTCGGCACCCAGATCCAGACCCAGGTGCAGTCGGAGATCGACAAGGGCCAGCGCGAGTTCTTCCTCCGCCAGCAGATGAAAGCGATCCAGGACGAGCTTGGGGAAGGGGACGAGCAGCAGGCCGAAGCCAACGAGCTGCGCGAGAAAATCAAGGCGGCCGAGCTGCCCGAGCATGCCCTGAAGGCCGCGGAGCGCGAGCTCTCGCGCCTCGAGAAGCTGCCCCCCGCCGCCGCCGAGCACGGGGTCATCCGCACCTACCTCGAGTGGCTGGTCGAGCTGCCCTGGTCGAAGGCGACGACCGACGAACTCGACATCGGCCACGCCCGCGAGGTGCTCGATGCCGACCACTATGACCTGGAGAAGGTCAAGGACCGGATCCTCGAGTACCTGGCGGTGCGCAAGCTCAACCCCGCCTCGCCGGGCCCGATCCTCTGTTTCGTCGGCCCCCCCGGCGTCGGCAAGACCAGCCTCGGCAAATCGATCGCCAGGGCGCTGGGCCGGGAGTTCGAGCGGATCTCCGTCGGCGGCGTCCGCGACGAGGCCGAGATCCGCGGCCATCGCCGCACCTACATCGGCGCGATGCCGGGAACCATCGTCCGCGCCCTGCGCGACGCCGGCTCCCGCAACCCGGTCTTCATGATCGACGAGATCGACAAGATGGGCGCCGACTTCCGGGGCGACCCCGCCTCGGCGATGCTCGAGGTGCTCGACCCGGCGCAGAACGACAGCTTCCGCGACCATTACCTCGACCTCGAGTTCGACCTCTCCGACGTCGTCTTCATCGCCACCGCGAACGTGCTCGACACGATCCCCGGGCCGCTGCTCGACCGCATGGAGACGATCGAGCTGGCCGGCTACACGCTGGAGGAGAAGCGCCACATCGCCCGCCGCTACCTGGTGCGGCGGCAGATCGAGGCCAACGGCCTCAAGCCCTCGCAGATCGAGATCACCGACGCGGCGCTGACCGCGATCATCGAGGAGTACACGCGCGAGGCCGGGGTGCGCAACCTCGAGCGCCAGATCGGCACCGTCTGCCGCAAAGTCGCCCGCCAGGTCGCCGAGGGCAAGGCGAAGGGCAAGGTCCGCATCTCCGGCAAGAAAGCGCGCGAGCTGCTCGGTCGCCGCCGCGTCTTCGCCGAGCAGCGCCGCCGCACCAAGGACCCAGGCGTCGCCACCGGCCTCGCCTGGACGCCGACGGGAGGCGACGTCCTCTTCATCGAGGCGACGGCAATGCCGGGGTCGGGGAAGCTGACGATCACCGGCCAGCTGGGGGAAGTGATGAAGGAGTCGGCACAGGCGGCCCTCTCCTACGTGCGCGGTCACTGCGGCGAGATCGCGCCGAAGGTGGGGGAGGACTGGTTCGCCGAGCACGACGTCCACGTCCACGTCCCCGCCGGGGCGGTGCCGAAGGACGGGCCCTCGGCCGGGGTGGCGATGACCGTCGCCCTCTCCTCGCTGATCAGCGGCCGGTCGGTCCGCAACGACGTGGCGATGACCGGCGAGGTGACGCTGACCGGGCAGGTGCTGCCGATCGGCGGCCTCAAGGAGAAGTCGCTGGCCGCCCAGCGGGCCGGGATCAAGAAGGTGATCGTCCCCTCGCGCAACCGGGGCGACGTCGAAGAGATTCCAGAGCACGAGCTCGGCAGGCTCGAGTTCGTCTACGTCGACGAGGTCTCCCAAGCCCTCGACGCCGCCCTCTCCTAGATGGAGGCCGCGAGCCTCCCGCGGCGCGGTCGGCGGTCGCTCGCCGGCTCGCTCGTCGAGAAGGCGCGGGCGCGCTCCCGCGCCTTTTGGCTCGTCGCCGGGCTGACCGTCCTCGGCGCCGCGCTGCGCTTCGCCACCCTCGGCCTGCAGAGCTACCACCACGACGAGATCGTCACCGCCAGCCGGGTGCTGCGTGTCGGCTTCGGCCATGCGATGGACGCGGTCGGGTTCAGCGAGTCGGCGCCGCCGCTCTACTACGCGCTCGCTTGGGTCTGGACGCAGGCGACCGGGACGGGGGTATGGGGCCTGCGCTCGCTCTCGGCCCTGGCCGGCGTGCTGACAATCCCGGTCGCCTACCTGGTCGGGCGCGAACTGCGGGGCCGCCGCGTCGGCGTGCTCGCCGCGGCCCTGGTCGCCGTCAACCCGATGCTGCTCTGGTACTCGCAGGAGGCGCGGGCCTATGCCCTCCTCGCGCTCTTCTGCGCGGTCTCTCTCTACTACTGCGTGCGGGCGCTGCAGGAGGAGCGCCCGCACGCCCGGCGGAATCTGGTCCTCTGGGGGGTCTTCTCCGCCCTCGCCCTCGCAACCCACTACTTCGCCGTCTTCCCGCTCGTCGTCGAGGTGGTGCTGCTGCTGCGCCGGCGCGGCCGCGCGGCCTTCGCGGGCCTCTGGATCCTCGCCCTCCTCGCCATACTCCTGGTGCCGCTGGTCATCCACCAGATGTCCTACGGCCACGCCGAATGGATCGGCAAATTCAGCCTCGGCCACCGGGTCTGGGAAACGGCGGCGACCTTTCTCAGCGGCGAGACGGGCGACATCATCGGCGGGCCGGAGCGGCCCGCCCTCGCCTTCCTGCCGCTGGCACTGGCGCTTGTTGCGTTCGGTCTGCTGGCGGCGCGCGGCAGCCGCGCCGAGAAGCGGGCGGCGATCGCGCCGCTGGCGATCGGGGCGGTCACGGTGGGGGTGCCGCTGCTGCTGGCGATCGTCTCGGCCAGCAAGGACTTCTTCCTCGCCCGCAACCTGCTGCCGGCGCTGGTCCCGTTGCTGCTCGTCGTCGCGATCGGCCTCGGGGTCCGGCGAGCGCGGCGGCTCGGCGCCGTCGTCGCCGCCGGCCTGCTCGCCTACTCGCTCGCCTTCTGCGTCTGGGTCAGCTTCGAGCCGGAGCTGCAGCGCCCCGACTGGAAGGCGGTTGCCGACCGCCTCGGTGAACCGGAGGCGCCGCGGGCGACGGTCCTCTGGGTGCTGGGCGAGGCGCCGCTGCGCTTCTACCTCTCTACCGGGGCGATCCAGCTCAAAGCGGCGGAAGGGTACGACTGGCTGGTCCGCGAAATCGAGTTCGTCTCCGACGGGCCGGCGCCGCCGCCTCCCCGGCGGCTGCTCGGTCGCGGCTTCCGCGAACTCGGGCACGAGGACGTCGGCCGGCTCTTCATCCGCCGCTACCGACTGGCCGCGCCGGGACTGGCGCCGCTGCGCCTGCGGGAGCTGCGGAAAGCCTCGCTGCACTGGCGCAGCAACGGGGTCCTGCTGGATGGTGTTGGGCCCGGCTGACCCGGGGTAGGGTTAAGCTGGAAACGCCACGGAACCGACGAGGAGAGTGGGATGAGCAAGACGAAGGCAGAGCGTGCCGGCGACATCTACGAGACTGCCCGGGAAAACCCCTATGTGCAGCGCCTGATCGAGGATGATGATCTGCGCGACAGCCTGAAGGATGCCTTCGAGGCATCCAAGCGCGCCTACGGCCGGGCAACCGGCAACGGCAAGGGACCGGTCAAGGCGGTGGCCAGCGACAAGAAGGTGCAGAAGGACCTGCGCAAGGCTGCCGAGAACCTGCAGGAGGCTTCCGAGCGCCTGCGCGAACCGAAGAAGCGCAAGGGCGGGATCGGCCGGCTGCTGCTGGTCGCCATCGTCGGCGCGGCGATCGCGCTGGCCGTCAGCGAGGGCGCCCGCAAGGCCGTGCTCGACGCCCTCTTCGGCGCCGAAGAGGAGTTCGAGTACACCTCGACCACCTCTATCAACGGGTCTTGATCTAGGGCCCGTTGATGGAGGCGGCCACCAAGGAGCGGGAGCTCAGCGGCGACAAGGCGCAGCGGATCGTCGACGCGATGCGCGATTCCGTGGCGCGGCGCGGCGCCGCCGGCTCGACCTTCGAGCACGTCGCCCGCGAGGCGGGGGTCAGCCGCGGCCTCCTTCACTACTACTTCGGGACCAAGGAGCGGCTCCTGGTGGAGGTCGTTCGCCGCGACACGGAGCTGCGGGTCGAACGGCTGGACGAGCGGCTTGCGCCGGCCAAGTCCGTGGACGACGTGCTCGACGCGCTGGTCGCCAGCCTCACCGACATGATCGAGAACGAGCCGAGCTTCTTCCTCCTCCTCTTCGAGCTGTTCAGCGCCGGGCGCCGCAACCCCGACATTCAGAAGGAGGTCGGTCAGCTCTTTGAGCGGACCCGCTCCCACGTCGCCGACGTCCTCCGCAGCAAGGAGGAGGAGGGGGTGCTCAGCCTCCGCTTCGCGGCCGAGGACGTCGTCTCCTACCTCTTTGCGTTGGGCGACGGCTTCGCCCTCCAGGCGCTGTCGGACACCGCACGCGACAGTACCGGCGCCTTCGCGGCTGGCGCCGCCTCGGCCCGCTTCCTGCTCGTCTCCGAGTAGGGGCGCACGCCTCAGAGCCAGCCGGCGCGCTTGAAGCGCCAGTAGAGGTAGGCGCAGATCGCGGCGATCACCGCCAGCACGAGCGGGTAGCCGAAGGTCCAGCCGAGCTCCGGCATGTGCTTGAAGTTCATCCCATAGATCCCGGCGAACATCGTCGGTACCGCGGCGATCGCCACCCAGGCGGAGATCTTGCGCATGTCTTCGTTCTGGCGGACGGAGACCTGGGTCAGGTTCGCTTCCAGCGCCCGGTCGAGGAGCTGGCGGAAGTTTTCGATCCGGGTGCTGACCCGGCGCAGGTGGTCTTCGACGTCGCGGAAGTACTCGTGCAGGTCGGCCGGGATCGCCGGGAAGTCTTCGGCGCAGAGCTGTTCCAGCGCTTCGCCCAGCGGCGCCGTCGCCGCCTGGAACTCGAGCACCTCGCGCTCGAGCCGGTAGATCCGCTCGGTGGGGTTGCGGCCGGAGAAGACCTGCAGCTCGACTTCCCGGACGTCGTTGTCGAAGCCGTGGGCCGCTTCGATGTAGCCGTCGACGACGTGGTCGAGGATCGCGTAGACGACCGCGCCGGGGCCGTGCTCGAGGAGGTCGGGCCGCTTGTCCAGGCGCTCGCGGACCGGCGTCAGCTCACCGTCGCCGTGGCGGACGCTGATCACGAAGTCCGGGTCGGCGAAGATCGAGAGCTCGCCCACCTCGATCACCTCCTCGGGATCCACGTAGCGGGCGGTTTTGACGACGACGAGGAGGGTCGAGTCGTACTCCTCCACCTTCGGGCGCTGGTGGGCGCGGACGGCGTCCTCGACCGCCAGCTCGTGGAGTCCGAACTCGGAGGCGATCGCGTCGAACTCCTCCTGCGGCGGCTCGACCAGGCCGAGCCAGACGAAGGCGCCATCCGCGGCCGCGGCCTCGCCCGCGCGCTGGATCGGCAGCTCGCCCTCGCGGCGCCTGCCGCCCTCGTAGACGGCGCAGTCGACGATCACGCCCGCAAGTATGCCGTGCAAGTGACGGCTCTCACGAAGTGACGCGGCTCACAGACCCGGCGGCGGCTGGCGCGGGAGGGTGGTCTTCGCACACGAACAGTCGAACTGCATCAAATTCTGGCGGTCAAACAACCACTATTCGATGCAGTTCGGCCTGACGAGGAGGCCCGGCATGAAAGACGCGATGAACCGACTGGCGCAGTTCCTGGGGAGGCGGCGGCGGTGGGTCGTCGGCGCCTGGGTCCTGATCGTCGCTCTGGCGCTTCCGTTCGCCTCCAAACAGACCGACCACCTGACCGGTGGCGGCTTCGACGTTCCCGGCAGCCAGTCGATGCAGGTGAGCGAATCTCTGCAGGAGGACTTCGGCGACCGGGCCGACGGGATCGCGGTGGTGCTGAAGGCGGCGCCGGGCGCTACCGCGGCCCAGCGCGACCGGGCGGTGGCGCGGGTGCGGGGCCAGGTGGCGGCGCTAGACGAAGTCAACCTGCCGTCGGGCGTGGCGGTGCAGGCGCGGCAAGCGCTGCGGCGCGAGGACGTTGTGGTGGTGCCGCTGCGCAGCGACCTCTCCTCGGACGAGCTGATCGACCCGGCCGCCACCCTGCGCGAAGACCTGAACCCGGGCGACGAGAACGCCGCCGTGACCCCCTACCTGGTCGGCCAGCCGACCATCTGGGCCGGGATGCAGGAAATCTCCAAGGAAGATCTGGCCAAGGCCGAGTCGACCGGCTTCCCGATCGTCGCGCTGATCCTCCTTGTCGTCTTCGGCTCGCTCGCCGCGGCGGCCCTGCCGCTGGCCCTGGGCTTCGTCAGCGTGCTCGTCACCGGGGCGCTGATCTACTTCATCTCGCTGCAGATGGAGACCTCCGTCTTCGTCACCAACATGGCCTCGATGATCGGGATCGGCGTCGCGGTCGACTACTCGCTCTTCATCCTCGCCCGCTACCGCGAGGAGCGCGAAGCGGGCCGGGACAAGGGCGAAGCGCGGGGCCGGGCGCTTTCGACCTCGGGGCTCGCGGTCACCTTCTCGGGAATGGCGGTGATCATCTCCCTGGCCGGGCTGTGGATGGTCGACAACCAGGCGCTGCGCTCGATGGCGCTGGGGGCGATGACCGTGGTCGCGGTCTCGATCCTCACCGCGACGACGCTGCTGCCGGCGCTGATCGCGATGCTCGGCGATCGGGTGCTGCCGGGCGGTGTCGTCGGCAAGGTCGAGAGCTTCTTCCGGCGCCGCTTCTACCGCCGCCGGACTGCCGAGCAGGCGGCGGGCGAGCAGAACCGCTTCTGGCGCGCCTGGACGGGGCGGGTGATGGCGCGGCCGTGGACCGCTGTGATCGGCGTCTCCGCGGTGCTCCTCTTCCTGGCCAGCCCGCTGCTTTCGCTGGAGACCGGGACCGAAGCGCTCGCCCAGTTCCCCAAGGACAGCGACGTGCGGGTCGGCAGCGAACTCGCCTCCGACCAGCTCGGGGGCGGCACCGACCCGGTGCAGATCGTCGCCGCCTTCGACGGGCGACCGGGTGCCCAGGGCAGGGTGGCGGTCGCGGGCTTCGCGCGCGAACTGGAGGGGACGCGCGGCGTCGCCGCGGTGGCGCCGCCGGCCTTTGCCGGCGACCGCGTCCTGGTCCAGGCGACCCCGCGGGCGCCGAGCGAGTCCGACGCGGCGACGGCGCTGGTCGACCGGCTGCGCGACACGGTCGTGCCCGGCTCGGTGCTGGCGCAGCAGGCGGAAGTGAACGTCGGCGGCGAGACCGCCCGCAGCCACGACGTCCGCGACCAGATCGGCGGCTCAATGTGGAAGATCGTCCTCTTCGTCCTCGCCCTCAGCTTCGTCGTGCTGATGGTGATGCTGCGCTCGCTGATCCTGCCGCTGAAGGCGGTGCTGATGAACCTGCTCTCGATCGGCGCGGCCTTCGGCGTCCTCGTCGCGATCTTCCAGTGGGGCTGGCTCGACGGCTTCCTCGGCTTTGAAAGCCAGGGGGCGCTGGACACGATCAACGTGCCGCTGATCTTCGCCGTCGTCTTCGGCCTCTCGATGGACTACGAGGTGTTCCTGATGTCGCGGATCCGCGAGCGCTACATGTTCCATGGCGACAACGAGCGCGCGGTCGCCGAGGGCCTCTCCTCGAGCGCCCGCACGATCTCCTCGGCGGCGCTGATCATGACCGCCGTGTTCGGGGTCTTCGTCCTCACCGGCGTCCCCTCGATCAAGGAGCTCGGCCTTGGCTGCGCCGTCGCGATCGCCCTGGACGCCACCCTGGTCCGCCTGATCCTCGTCCCGGCGGCGATGAAGCTGATGGGTCGCTGGAACTGGTGGATGCCCTCCTGGCTCGACCGCGCGCTGCCCGACCTCAGCTTCGAGGGCGCGGCCGAGCCGGAGCCAGAGCCCGCGAAGGCTTAGGGGCCGACGGAGGAGCCGGTAAGGGCTCTTGGTTGATAGCCACCGGCCCCTCACCGGCTCCCCTGTGTTAGTAAATCCTCATGCGCCGCAGCGTCGACCACCCGGCTTCCCCTGCCGCCGGCTCCGTCCGCATCGGCATGCGCCTCTGGCTGACCGCCGCCTTCGCCGCGGTCAGCCTGATCACGGCCGCCGCCGTTTACCTCTTCGGCGACAAGCCGCAGGCCCTGATCGCGGCGGTCGTGCTCGGGGTCCTCGCCGGCCTGCTGATCGCGGTCGCGATCTCCCACCGGGTCGTCCGCCTCGCCCGGGCCGCCGGGGAAATGGCGGGCGGCTCCTTCGACGCCCCGCTGAGAACGTCCGGCCCCGACGAGATCGGCGACCTGGCGCGGGCGCTCGACTCGATGCGCGCCTCGCTGAAGGAGAGCTTCGGCGTCCTCACGGCCGACCGCAACAAGCTGGCGGCGATCTTCGACGGGTTGACCGATGCGGTGATGGTGGTCGACTTCGAAGGCCCGGTGCGCTTCTCCAACAGCGCCGCCAGCCGCCTACTCGATGCCTCCGGGCGGCCGCCGGAGGTGATCCTGCCGCAGCTGCACCGCACCTCCGAGGTCGGCTTCTCCGCCCACCCGGCGCTGCGGATCGGCGACCGCGCCTACGCGATGACCGCCCGGTCGCTGCCGGACGAGCGCGCCGTCCTCGCCGTCCTGCGCGACCGCACCGACGAGCTGCGTCGCGAGCTCGCCGAAGCCGACTTCGTCTCCAACGCCGCGCACGAGCTGCGCAATCCCCTGGCCGGCATCTCCAGCGCGATCGAGGTGCTGCAGGGCGGCGCCAAGGAAGATCCCGGCGACCGCGACCACTTCCTCAAGCGGCTCGGCGAAGACGCCGAGCGGATGAACCGGCTGACCCAGTCGCTGCTGACCCTGGCCCGGGTCGAGTCCCGCGGCGCCGCCGAGAGCGAAACCGTCGACGTGCCGCTGGCGATCCGCGACGTCGTCAACGCCTGCGACGCGCCGCCGCACGTCGAGCTGGTCGTCGACGTCGAGGGCGGATTGACGGCGATCGGCGACCCGACCCTGCTGCGGCAGGTATTGATCGGCCTCCTCACCAACGCCTTCAAGAACACGCCGCCGCCCGGCGCCGTTACCGTTCGCGGCCGTCTCGACGGCGAAGGGGAAGTGATCTTGGAGATCATCGATACCGGTACCGGCATTCCCTCGGCGGAGCTCGAGCGCATCTTCGAGCGCTTCTACCGCCGCAGCGAGTCGCGCAAGCAGGAGGGCTTCGGCCTTGGCCTGGCGATCGCAAAGCGGATGGTCGACGTGATGGGCGGCCGGATCGGCGTCGAATCGGTCGAGGGCGAGGGCAGCACCTTCTGGGTCCGCCTCCCGGTCGCTAAACCGAGCCCCACCCCGGTCGCATGAGCAGCGGCCGCATCCTCATCGCCGACGACGAGCCTTCGGTCCGCGATTCGGTCGGCTACGCGCTGACCCAGGAGGGTTTCGACGTCACTCCGGCGGCCGACGGCGACGAGGCCGCCGAGCTGCTCGGCAACGGCGTCCCCTTCGACCTGCTGATCCTCGACATCATGATGCCGGGACCGAGCGGCCTCGACATCTGCCGCGACGTGCGCTCGCGCAGCGCCGTGCCGATCATCGTCCTCACCGCCAAAGACGCCGAGGTCGACAAGGTGGTCGGGCTCGAGGTGGGGGCCGACGACTACGTCACCAAGCCGTTCTCGGTGCGGGAGCTGCTCGGCCGGGTGCGCGCCCAGCTGCGCCGCCGCGAACTCGACCGGGCACCGCTGGCCCAGGCGGTGAAGATCGAGTCGGGCCAGGTCTCGATCGACCTCGTCCGCCACGTCGCCACCGTGCGAGGGGTGCCGATCAACCTCACCCGCTCCGAGTTCCAGCTGCTGCGCCTGCTCGTCGCCCGGCCGGGGGAGGTCTTCTCCCGCGCCCAGATCATGGAGGAGCTCTGGCAGACCGAGTTCGACGGCGACGAGCGCGCCTGCGACGTGCACATCTCGAACCTGCGCCAGAAGGTCGAGCGCGACCCGCAGAAGCCGGAGCTGGTGCGGACCGTGCGCGGAATCGGTTACAAGTTCGACGGCGGCGCCGGCTAGCTACGGTGTAGCCCACCGCAATCTTCGAAGGGGAGGCCCAATGCCACTGGTTCCGATGGTCGTCGAGCAGACCGCTCGCGGCGAGCGCTCTTTTGACATCTACAGTCGCCTGCTCGCGCAGCGGATCATCTTCCTCGGGGAACCGGTCACCGAGGACCTCGCCAACCTGATCATCGCCCAGCTGCTCCACCTCGAGGCGGAGGACCCCGACAAGGACGTCAGCCTCTACATCAACTCGCCCGGCGGCTCCGCCTACGCGGGCCTGGCGATCTACGACACGATGCAGTTCGTCAAACCCGACGTGCAGACGATCTGTTACGGGATCGCGATGTCGGCTGGGTCGCTGATCCTCACCGGCGGCGCCGCTGGCAAGCGGATGGCGCTGCCGAACAGCCGCATCCTCATCCACCAGCCGAGCGGCGGCTTCGAAGGCCAGTCGAGCGACATCGAGATCCACGCCAAAGAGATCCTCGCGCTGCGCGAGCGGCTCGACCAGATCTACGTCAAGCACACCGGTCAGTCGGCGGAGCAGATCCACACCGACATGGAACGCGACAAATTCTTCCAGCCCGCCGACGCGGTCGAGTACGGGCTGATCGACCGGGTGATCGAGTCGCACGAGTTCCAGGCCGAGCCCGCGGCAGTCGCCTAGCGGGCGCTGATCGTTTTCAGACTTTCGGACCCGTGGCGTCCTGAAGTCTGGAAATTGGCGGGTTGTCAGTTTCCGAGGCGGCGCCAGGCCCAGAAGCCGGCAGCGGCGGCGCCGCTGCCGGAGAGGACGCCGCCGATCCCGGCCAGCCGCGTCTGTGGGTTGCGGGCGGCGAAGGCGAATGCCGCGGCGTCGGCGAGGTCGCAGAGGTTCGAGACCAGCATCACCGTCCGCAGCCGCTCGGGATCGTCGCGCGCGGCCAGCGTAAGCGCGCCGATCGCAACGTCGCGCCCGCCGCCCAGCTTCGCGAGCGCTTCGCCCGCGGGGCCCGGCTCTGGAAAGCGCAACGCCCGCAGCACCGGCCGGGTGGCGAGGAAAATGGCGGCCCCCAGCGCGACCCGGCTGCCCCCGATCTGCAGCGCCACCTGCCGCGCCTTCGGATCAATGGACCGCCGCCGGAACATTGCCCTCTCCCTACCCACCATTCTCGAACTGCATCAAATTTCCGGTCCCGAAGGCAGGAAATTTGATGCAGTTCGGGCGGGGGAGCGAGTTCGCGATGATGGCCCGATGGCAGAGGGCGACACGATCCTGCGGCTGGCGCGGCGGTTTGGGCAGACGATCGTCGGCGAGATCGTTTCGGCGAGCGCGCCGAATCCGCGTGGGAGGGCGGCCGGGATCGAACGGCTCGACGGCTGCCGACTCGAGCGGGTCGAGGCTCGCGGCAAGCACCTCCTGCTCGATTTCGGCGAGCTCTCCCTGCACAGCCACCTGGGGATGAGCGGCGGCTGGCACGTTTACCGGCCGGGCGCCCGCTGGCGCCGGCCCCGCACCTCGGCCTGGGCCGTCCTCTCCGGCGGTGGCTGGGACGCGGTCCAGTCCGGCGGCCCCACCCTGCAGGTGACGCCGACGGATCGGTTGCGGCGCGACCCGCAGATCGCCCGCCTCGGCCCGGACATCCTCGCCGAGCGCTTCGACGAGGACGCCGTCGTCACGGCGATGCGCGCCGATCCGACCCGCACCCTCGGCGACGCGCTGCTCGACCAGCAACTCGTCGCCGGGATCGGCAACATCTTCAAGAGCGAGGCCTGCTTCGCCGCCCGCATCGACCCCTGGCGGTCGATTGGCGACCTCTCGGAAGCTGAGCTGCGGGGCGTTCTGGGCGCCGCCCGAGACCTGATGATGGAGGCGGTGAAGAGCGGCCGCCACTCGCACGGAATCTACCGGCGCCGCCAGGGCGCCTGCCCGCGCTGCCACGGCCGGATCTCCTCCCGCGGGCAGGGCGACGCCAACAGGACCACCTACTGGTGCCGGCGTTGCCAAGTTTGAGACGGCGCCGGCGCTGGCACGCGCCGCCCAGGCACGCACACGCCTTGCCAGCGCCCGCGCCGGTGAGGCCGCGCCCGCGCTCCTACTTCTCGGTTGCCGGCGTCGCCCTCGATGCGGAGATGGAGCGGCTGCGCAGGCTGCCCGTCTTCGCCGACGGCCCGCTGGCGCGGTCGGCGCCGCAGCTGAAGGTGCGCCGCGTGGGGCACCGACCCAACCGCCTCGGCTTCGCCGTCCCGAACGAGTTCCGCCTCTCCGTCACCGCCTACCCGGGGATCCGCCGCGGCAACGTGCTGGAGACGCTCCTGCACGAGCTCGTCCACCTCCACGTCGGCCGCGCCGTCGAGGCCCACGCCTGGCACGGCCGGACCTTCAAGCGGGCGCTGGCGCAGGCGATGCGCGAAGCCTACGGCGTCTCGATCCCTGCTCCCCGCTCGACTCTGCACGGCCCCTACGCCGAGGCGATCGAGCGGCGAGTCCGCGAAAATCCTTACACAGCACGCCTTTTCGCGGACTCGCTGGACTAGCGCTCCGGCGCCGCCTCGTCCTCGGCGTCCCAGTGGCGGCGCTCGCGCAGGTGGTGGACGACGAGGACGAGGATGATCACGACCGCCGGCGCGAAGACCGGCAGCGCGACGATGGCGTGGTGGTGGGCGAGCGGCAGGATCACCGGCCGCTCCCGTGCTGGAAGCCGAGGCCGCGCACCCGCAGGCGCCGCCGCCGCGGCGGCGGCCGCAGCCCGACCGAGAGGCGGTGCAGCGCCCAGGCCAGCAGGGCGAGGAGCGAGAGGGCGATCGCGGCGACCGTGGAGTAGGCGACCGCGACGAGCAGCGGGCTGCCGCCTTTCTGCTCGCGCTGCAGCAGCTCGTGCTCGTTGCCGAAGGAGCGGGTGAAGTGGGTCGGCGCCGGGATTTCGCCGACCGGGATCGCCGCGTCGCGGGGCAGGTAGATCGGCAGGGCCGTCAGCGAATTGCCCTCGTGCAGGCGGATCATCGTCTTCCAGTCGCCGTGGACGGGGATCGGTTCGGTCGTCCGGTAGACGCCGGGGCCAGTCCGCCTCAACGGGTCCACCGTGAGGCCGCCGCCCTGCCAGGCGGTGACGTCGAACCACTCGGCGCCGGCGGCGCCGCCGGTCGGACTCATCCGCACCACCGCTTCGACCTCGCGGTTTGCCGCGCCCTTCACGTTCTTGAGCGAGACCTGGGCGCTGACCCCCGGTTGGGGCTGCGTATAGAGGCCGTAGCCGACCAGCGCGGCGATGACGACGGCGCTGCAGAGGGCGGCGCGGCGCAGCGGCGGCAGCGAGCGGCCCCGGGGCTCGGGGGAGAGGTGGGTGCCGATCCAGGCGCCGATGGTGGCGCCCGCGACCGCGGCGGCGAAGCCGAGCAGCGCCGCTTCCGGAAAAGCAGCGGCCGGCCAGGGCAGCGGCATCCAGAGCTGTGACCAGCCCCACTCGGCGGCCAGCCCGACGCTGCCGATCCCCGCCCCGGCGGCAAGGCCGAAGGCGAGTGGACGGCGGGCCGGGATCCAGATGGCGACCGCCTCGACCACCAGCGCCTCCGCCAGGTAGAGCGGGAAGTGCGGCGTGCTCTGGCCGATCAGCGGCCCGACCAGGAGCGCCAGAGCGCTCCGCAGGACGATGAAGAAGAGGGCGGCGCCGATCGCCGCGCCGCGTCCGGCGTATACCCGCGCCATCACGAGCCCGACCCCGGCGGCGAGCATCAGCAGGATCGGCTGGAAGATCAGCTGGAACTGCGGAACGCCGAAGTCGAACTCGGCCTGGAAGGTGGAGAGGCCGAGCACCAGCCCCCCGGTGAGGGCGATCGCTCGCGCCAGGCGGGTGTGGGCGAGCTCGCGCAGGCTGGTCTCGCCTGAGGCGTTCGCCCGCATCCCCTCGACCGAGAGGACGGCGATCCCGACCAGCGTCATCGCGGCGCCGCCGATCAGCATCAGATGGGTCGGCCCCCAGAGGGTGACGTCCTGGCCGAAGAGGCGATGCCAGACGTCGTCAAGCGGGAAGCCGATCAGCGAGAAGGCTCCGCAGGCGCAGATCAGGACGCCGCCGAGCGGCGCCCACCAGTCGCGGCCGATCCGAACGGCGATCGCGCTCGGCTTCTCCTTCGGCAGCACCATCGCGAAGAAGCCGGCGCTGAAGATGCCGAAGAGGCCGGCGAGGATGAAGTAGTGGGCGGGGTTGGCGAGCGGGCCCGCGTCGCGGCCGTTGTCGATGTGGATCGAGATGTCCCAGTACATCCCGAACACGGCGGTCAGCAGCGAGGCCGTCGCTACCGCGGAGGGGAAGGCGACCCAGCCGGGGAGGCCGGAGGCCCTCTCGCCGTGGTCGGCGAGGCGCTGGAGGATCCGGACCCGGCCGCTGCGGTGGCCGAGACCGAGGTAGAGCAGGGCGGCGGTGACGATCGTCGCGGCGACGGTCGCGATCGCGATCTGCCCGAGTTCGGCGCCGCCGGCCGGCGGAGCGGCGGCGGCAAGCGTTGCGAGCATCGAAGTCATTGGCGGTCCTTCAGAAGTGGATTGCAGAAAGCTTGTTCCCTTATATACGTTACCTCAAACGAGGTTACATTGAGGAGGTAGTATCCGTGTGTGGCAAGGGACACGAAAGCCGCATCTGCCGATCCGCAGGCAAGCCTCACCGTCGAGCAGCTCGCCTACGAGACCGGGATGTCGGTGCGCAACATCCGCAATCACCAGTCGCGGGGCCTGCTGCCCCCGCCGGAGGTGCGCTCGCGAGTCGGCTACTACGGGGCGGCGCACGTCGCCCGCCTGCGGCTGATCCAGGAGATGCAGGCAGAGGGCTTCAAGCTGAGCGCGATCGAACGGCTGATCGGCGAGCACGGAGAGGACGCCGACCGCTTCGTCGGCCTGCGGCAGGCCGTCACCGCTCCCTTCGCCACCGAGGCGCCGGAGGTCTACAGCCGCGAGGAGCTGGTCGAGAAGTTCGGGGCCGACGACGACCGCCTGATCGACAAAGCGAAGAAGCTCGGCCTCCTCGTCGACCTGGGCGAAGAGCGCTACGAAGCCCCAAGCCCCGCCCTGATCCGCGCCGCCGAGGAAGTGCTGGCGATGGGCATCGGGCTGCCCGCCGCCCTCGCCGCGATCGAGAAGCTGAGCCGCAACGCCCAATCCTCCGCCCGCACCTTCGTTGCCCTCTTCGTCGAGGAAGTCTGGAAGCCCTTCGACGCCGACGGCCGGCCCGAGGAGGGCTGGGACGAGATCATCGCAGCGATCGGCCGCCTCCGCCCGCTCGCCTTCGACGCCCTCAACGCCACCTTCCGCCTCTCCCTCACCACCGAAATCGAGAAAGCCTTCGGCGAAGTCCTCGAACGGCGCCAGAAGAAGAAGTAGCCGCCGGATCTACCTCGTCGTATCGACGGGCGACACCGGCCCAATCAGAGAAATAGCGGTTCGATTAGGCGGCGAACGCTGCACTTTAGAGCCGACGCCCGGACTTGAACCGGGGACCCCTTCATTACGAATGAAGTGCTCTACCAACTGAGCTACGCCGGCCTGCTCGGGGCATTCTAGGAAAGGTGCGGCTCGCGCTTCCGGCTGGGAAGGAACGTGCTTCCTGGTTCCGTCGCGGCCGGGGGAGATGATCCAGCGGTGGCGCGAAAGCAGACCGTCAAGCGGCGCGAGGGGAACGAGATGGAGTTCAGCCGGATCGTCGCCTTCAGCGACGGGGTCTTTGCGATCGCGATCACCTTGCTGGTCCTCAACCTGACGATCGAGCGGGGCCTCTCGGGCGGGGAGCTGTCCGACGCGCTCTTCGACCAGTGGGACAACCTCATCGCCTTCGCGATCAGCTTCGCCGTGATCGGTCGCTTCTGGGTCGTCCACCACCGCTTCTTCAGCGAAGTCAGAGCCTTCGACGGGCGCCTGCTCGGCCTCAACCTGCTCTACCTGGCCTGGATCGTGCTGATCCCGTTCAGCAGCCAGGTGCTCGGCGACTACGGTGGCCAGACGCCCGCTGTCGTCCTCTACTCGGTGAACCTGGCCGGCGTGGTGCTGATCGGGCTGCTGCTGAGCATCGACGCCCGCCGCCGCGGTATCACCAGCACCGACGAGGAGACCCACCGGGAAAGCGGCATTCGCGCCGCCTACATCGCCGGAGTCTTCCTGCTCTCGATCCCACTCGGGTTCGTGGCCCCGCGCGCCGCGCCCTACTTCTGGCTGCTGCTCTTCCTCGACCCCTCGTCCCGCCTGGCGCGGCGCCCTACCGCTGGCGAGGGACCCTGAAGGCGATCGAGCGACCGGGCCTGGCGCAGGAGATCGACCAGCCCCGGTCCGTGACCACGCCCTGGCAGCGGTAGCCGCCGACCGAACAGCCCCAGCGCGAGGCCCCCTGCGAGGGCTTGCATCTCGGGTCGGCTTCCCAGGCCGATCGCGCTTCCCGCGCCGAGGAGCCGGCGCCCGCGGGACTGGAGGTGGTCGTTTCAGCCGAGCCGCCGCAGCCGACCAGCAACGCGGCGGCGAGGGCAACGATGATCGCGAGCGAGGCGGCGCGCATCCGCCGAAATCTACCCGCCCGCCCCGGCCCCCACTTTCTCGTTCGGCTTCGCTTCCCGCGGCTGGGGCGGCATCTCGCCGCAGACGGGGCAGTCGGGCTCCGGCACCACCGCCTCGCGTTTCACCTCCATCGTCCGCAGGTCGTAGATGTGGGCGACGCCCATCGTCGAGGGCTCGGCGAGGCCGGTCAGCAGGTGCAGCACCTCAAGCGCGACCTGGCCGCCGATCAAGCCGCAGGCAGGTCCCAGCGTCGCCGCCGGGCTCGGTTTCGCCCGCCGTTGCTCGACGGCGACGTCGAAGAGCGGGTATTCGCGCCGGTAGCCGATCTCCTGACAGGCGTAGCAGCCCGTCTCGCCGGGCACGTAGAGCGGCCCGACGCGGGCGATTGGCGGGAAGTGGCTCATCGTGATGTACGGGACCCCGGCCTCGAAGCAGGCGGAGTTGCACCAGCGCTCGATGTCGTGCGCGGGCCAGTCGGCGGCGTCGATGACGACGTCGGAGCCGGCGATGAACTCGGCGATGTCGGCCTGGCTCTCGAGGCGGCGGTTGTCGGTGGTGATCCGCATCCCCGAGTTGAATGCGCCGAGCCGCGCCGCCGCCCGCTCGACCTTGGGCAGGCCGAGGTCGGCCTCCGTGTAGAGGATCTGGCGGTTGAGGTTGCTGATCTCGACCACGTCGCCGTCGATCAGCCACATCTCGCCGACCCCGGTGCAGGCGAGGGCCCAGGCGGACCAGCCGCCGAGGCCGCCGACCCCGAGCACCGCGATCTTCGCCTCGCGCAGGCGCTCCTGGCACTCCGCGGGAGTGCGCTCGCCGCCGATGTCGCTGAAGTAGCGGAGCTGGCGGTCGAAGCGTTCCAGCTCTCCGGGCGCCAGCCGCTCGTCGTCTGCCGCGTCCTCGACCACCTGCAGCTGCTGCAACTGCGAGATCACGTCGTCGACGTTGTCGCGCCCGAACTCCTTCTGGAGCTGCTCCAGGGTGTGCTCGCCGTCGATCGCCGCGAGCAGCCGCTGTTCCCCGGCGTCCGGCTTCTCGATCCTGATGTCGTTTTCGTCGGTGGGCCGGAGCAGGTAGACGTCGCCCTCGGGCGTTTCGATCTGCTCAGTCGTTCTCTTGAGTCGTGGCCTCCGCAACTCGCTCCCCCTGTAGGTATCTCCAGCGCAGGGAGGACCGATGGAACAGTGGAAGAGGTTCCAGTGAAGGACAGGTTTTCGAAAAGAGCCGCTCTAAAAGAGCCGCACTACTCGATGATCCGGCGAGCTCGCTCGAAGATCTCGTCGGTCATCGGCACCGTCAACCTGCCGGTGAAGGTGTTCTGCTGGCTCGGGTGGTAGCAGCCGAGCAGCCGCCAGGGGCCGAGCTCGGCCTCGGCGCCGTGGCCGAACCTGGGGCGTGGCCGCGGCACTTCGACGCCGACTGCCCGCGCCGCCCGCAGAACCCCGTCCCAGCCGAAGGAGCCGAGCGCGACGAGGACCCGGCAGCCCTCCAGCAGCGCCAGCTCGCGCTCGAGGTAGGGGAGGCAGGTGTTGCGCTCCTCCGGCGTCGGCTTGTTCGCCGGCGGCGCGCAGCGGACGGTGGCGGTGAGGTAGGCGTCGCGCAGCTCCAGTCCGTCCCCTCGCCACTCGGAGCGCGGCTGGTTGGCGAAACCGGTGCGGTGCAGCGAGGCGTAGAGCCAGTCGCCGGAGCGGTCCCCGGTGAACATCCGCCCCGTCCGGTTGGCGCCATGGGCGGCGGGCGCCAGGCCGACGATCACGACCCTCGCCGCCGGGTCGCCGAAGCCGGATACGGGCCGCGCCCAGTACTCCTCGCCGCGGTAGCGGCGGGGCGGGCTCGCCGCCTGGGCCTCGCGCCACTCGACCAGCCGTGGGCACAGGCGGCAGCCGTGGACCTCCTCGGCGAGGGCGGCGAGGGCGCGCCGGCTGCCGGAGCTCATAGGCTTGCAGCCGTCGTCATGGCACCGAACCGAATCATGCGCGGACGTCTCGCGCGCCGCGCCCTCGCCGCGACGGCCGCGGCCGTAGCCCTGGCCGCGGCCTTCGGCGCCTGCGGGGGCGGGGGATCCTCCAGCGCCAGCGACAAGGACCGTGACGTGAAGGTGCTGAACGAGGTCCTCGGCCGCCAGCTCGCCGCCGTCAAAGCCTATGGGCAGGTACTGGCGCGACTGCGCGGGCCGGACCTCGCCGCGGCGCAGCAGTTCCGTGCCCAGGAACAGGAACACGTCGATGCGACGACGAAGACGTTGCGAGGCATCGGCGGCGAAGCCGACCCGCTGGCGGAAACGATCGATGCGAGCGATTTGAAGACCCGGGCCGACAACCTCGAACTCCTCTACGAGATGGAAAGCGCGACGATCGACCTCGAGCTGAACGCGATCTCGAAGCTGACGATCGACTGGCCGCGACCGCTCGTCGCCTCGATGGCCGCCGACCAGGCCCAGCGCCTGGTCCTGCTGCGCCGCGCCCTCGGCGCAAAACCGCTGGAAGCCGTCCCCTCGGCTTATGAGACCGGCGAAACCCCTGCCCCGGAAAGGACGGTCGGCAAATGACCGCACCCCTCTACGCGATCGGGCGCTTCTGCTCGCGGCACCACTACCCGGTGATCGCCGCCTGGGTCGTCCTCGCGATCGCGCTGGTCGCGATCGGGCAGGCATCCGGCAGCAAGACGAGTGAAAACCTGACCCTGCCCGGCACCGACTCCACGAAGGCGACCGAACTGCTCGAAGACAGCCTGCCCCAGCAGGCGTACGGCAGCAATCCGCTGGTGCTGGAAGCGCCGCGGGGCAAGCTGACCGACCCGAAGTACGCCCAGCCGGTGGCCGAGGTGGTGAAGCGGCTGGAATCCCTGCACGACGTCAATTCGGCGGTCAGCCCGCTGAGCCCGCAGGGCGCCGCCCTGCTCAGCAAGGACCGCGAAGTCGGCTACATCCCGGTCGTCCTCGCGATCGGCCCGGGCGAAATCGACGAAGAGCAGGCCGAACGCATCCTCGACGCCGCCGCGCCCGCCGAAGCGGCCGGGCTGAACGCCGCGGTCGGCAGCTACGTCGGCCAGCAGCTCTCAAAACCGGCGACCGAGACCAGCGAGGCGATCGGCCTCGCGGCGGCGGTGATCATCCTCCTCTTCGCCTTCGGCACGGCGACGGCGATGATGCTGCCGATCGTCTCGGCGGTGATCGGGCTCGCCTGCGCGCTCTCGATCATCCGCCTGCTCGAGCACGTCCTCGACGTCCCCGGCGTCGCCTCGACCCTGGCGACGATGATCGGGCTCGGCGTGGGCATCGATTACGCGCTGTTCATCGTCACCCGCCACAAACTGCAGCTCGGCGAGGGGATGGAGGTGCGCGAGTCGATCGCCCGCGCCACGGCCACCGCCGGTGGCGCCGTCGTCTTCGCCGGCTTTACCGTCGTGATCGCGCTCTGCTCGCTCGCCTTCGCCGGGATCCCGCTGGTCTCGACCCTCGGCTTCACCGCCGCGATCGCGGTCGTCGTCGCGGTCAGCGCGGCGATGACGCTGCTGCCGGCGATGCTCGGGGCCCTCGGCCCCCACATCAACTCGCTGCGGGTCAAGCTCGGCAAGGCCCACCCCGACGAAAAGGAGCCGCGCGGCTGGCGCCGCTGGGCGGAAAGGGTGAGCGACCATCCCTGGACCGCGACCGTAGCCGCCCTGCTCGTGCTGATCGCCCTGGCGCTGCCGATCTTCCAGCTCGAGCTGGGGCAGAACGACAGCAGCGCCCTGCCGAAGGAAACCACCTCTCGCCAGGCCTACGACTCGCTCAACAAGGGCTTCGGCCCGGGTGTCAACGGGCCGCTGCTGATCGCCTCCGAATTCACCTCGCCGGCGGAATCGAAACAGGTCCTGCCGAAGCTGGAGAAATCGATCGGCGCGGCGACGGACGTCGAAGCGGTCAGCGAACCGACCCTCGACAAGCAGGGGACGGTGGCGGTCTTCACCGTGATCTCGAAATCCCAGCCCTGGGCCGACGGGACGGTCGAACTCGTCGAAGACCTGCGGGAAACCGTGATCCCGCAGGCGCTGCGGGGGACCGGTGCTCACTCCTACGTCGGCGGCCAGACCGCCGGCTACATCGATCTCGCGACCCAGATCAGCGACAAGCTGCCGCTGATGATCGCGATCGTCGTCGCCCTCAGCTTCATCGTCCTGCTGGTTGCCTTCCGCTCGCTGCTGGTCCCGATCAAGGCGGCGGCGATGAACCTGATCTCAGTCGCCGCGGCCTACGGTGTCGTCACCGCCGTCTTCCAGCTCGGCTGGGGCTCCTCGCTGATCGGGCTCGACCATTCGATTCCGATCGTCAGCTTCGTGCCGCTGCTGATGTTCGCGATCCTCTTCGGGCTCTCGATGGACTACGAGGTGTTCCTGCTGACGCAGATGCGCGAGCACTTCGAGGAGTACGGGGACGAGAAGCGCGCCGTCGTCGAAGGGCTCGCCAACACCGGCCGGGTGATCACCTCAGCGGCGGCGATCATGGTCTGCGTCTTCACCAGCTTCGTCCTCAACGGCGACCCGGTGGTGAAGGAGTTCGGCGTCGGCCTCGCGGTGGCGATCGCGATCGACTCGACCCTGGTCCGCTGCCTGCTGGTGCCGGCGGTGATGGTGCTGCTGGGCAGGCGCGCCTGGTGGCTGCCCCGCTGGCTGGACCGGCTGATCCCGCACATCACCATCGAGGGCGAGGAGTACTTCGCCCAGCGCGACGCGGAAAAGGCCGCGGCGAGGCCTGCCGCGGCGCCCGCGGGAGGCAAGTAGGTGCCGGCCCTAGCCAGCCGCACACGCGAGTTGTCGGATAATCGCTAGCGGGAGATGTTCCCGCTCAACCTGCCCAACTTCCTCACCCTCCTGCGCATCCTCGCCGTGCCGGTGGTCGTCGTCGCCCTGCTCGGCGAGAGCCCGAACGGGGATGCGCTCGCCGCCGGCGTCTTCGCCCTCGCCGCCCTGACCGACGGCCTCGACGGCTACTTCGCCCGCTCCCGCGACGCCGTCACCACCTTCGGCAAGCTGATGGACCCGCTCGCCGACAAGCTGCTTATCGTCGGCGCCCTGCTCTCGCTCGTCTCGCTCGACCGGCTCGCCCCCTGGGTCGCGATGGTGATCATCGCCCGCGAGATCGCCGTCACCGGCCTGCGGGCAATCGCCGCCGAGCGCGGCATCGTCATTGCCGCCAGCTGGCTGGGCAAGCTGAAGACCGTCCTCCAGATCGCCGCCGTGATCGCCCTGATCGCCGCCGACCCCGCGCCGGTCTGGGTCGACGTCCTCGTCTACCTCGCCCTCGCCGTGACGGTGATCAGCGGCGCCGACTACTTCTTCGGCCTCAGGCGGCGGATCGAGGAGCTGGAGCGTGAACGGGCGGCGGGCAAGCTGAAGTCGACCGGCTAGGGACTGTGCTTCTCCGGTAGGGAGGGGTGGGTGTCCCTCTCGCTCCCTCGGATTTTCGCCGCTGGCCCCCCATCTCTCGCCAAGCCGCCAGGCGAAAATCAGGGACGCCGGTCGCGAGAGGGACACCCACCCCTCCGAGCGACAGAGCTCCGACGGACGCCCAACCATGAGGCCCCCTCCTCACCTCAGGGTGTCAGCTGTTCCTGGACGGCTGCAGCCGCTCGTGGGGGGCTCCGGTCGTCCTCCGCGGGAATGTCGCGAAGCCGCGAAATGCAATCTGTCTCCTGCCCGCCGTAGGTGGGCAGCATCTTCGGGGAGCAAGCCCCGAAGGGGCGCGACAAATTCCCGCGGAGGACGACCGGACCCCCTATAGGCGGCGGCCTGAGCCCTAGCTCGCCGACGCCTCGAGCCACTCGCGCATCGTCAGGTGATGCGCGGGGTGCTCGCTGCTCTGTAGCTCAGCGCGAAGCTGGCCGAGGGTGCCGTAGCGCTCGGCGACGACGTTGTGGCGGTGGATCGTCTCGAGGTTCTCCTGGCGGGCCATCACGAAGGTCTCGGCCGGCAGGCCGGGGTAGTCCTCGACCACCTGGCGAACCATCTCGCGGACGCAGTCCTCGACGAAGCGGGGATTTTCGTGGGCTTTGACGACCACCGACATCTCGTCGGAGCGCTTCATCAGCTCGTAGATCTCCGAGCTCATCGAGGTCTCGGCAATCCGCAGCAGCTCGGGGGCCTCGATCCATGCCGGGCCCCCCTCCGGGCAGCCGATGTAGAGGGTGCCGATGCCGCGCTGGTTGTGGGTGGCGATCGGGACCAGCTCGACGATCCGCTCGATCTCCTCAGCGCCGAACCCGTCGCCGGCGAGGCGCTCGCGAGCGAGGCCGGCAACCATCTCCTGGGCGCAGGGGCAGGCGGTCATCCCCTGCGCCTCGACCCCGGTCAGGGTGCGGGTGCCGCCCTCGGAGGCGACCGCGGTGCCGTAGAGGACGTAGATCTCCTGGGTGCTCTTGCCGGTCTCCGGGGTGGTCGCCGTCTCCGGGTACCGCGCGGTGATCGAGACCTCGGCGCGCTGCCCGCCCTGCCGCTCCCGCACCCGCTCGGCGACGTGCGCGGCCAGCACCTCGGCCTTGAACGCCTCGCCGAGGACGACCTCGTCGATCGCCTCGCCGACGATCTCCTCGAAGCGCGACATGTGGACTCCGGCCTGCTGGGGATTGAGGTCGACGAAGCACTCGAACTCGGCGTAGAAGAGGTTCTCGTCGCCGTTGCTCTTGACCCGGATGACCTTCTCGACCCCGGTCACGCCGACCCGGGAGAGCCCGACCTGGGTGGCCGGCAGGCCCGCCTGGACGTCAGCGGCGGCTGGGGTGGCGGTGGACTGGCTGGCCATCGGCTAACGAATAGTAAGCAAGTCGCCACATCGGCGGTGCGGCCGTTGAAGAATTCTTTCTCCCTATAATCCGGCGCGGTCGGAGCTTCGGGGCCGGCTGCCCGAGGGAACGGGGAGAGGGAGCGGAGCGAGGGCAGTGACTATCGAACCGTTGGAGTCTGCGGCAGAGGTCATCGACCGCGACGAGGAAGCGAGCCCGATCGGGGAGATCGAGGAGCTTCAGGGACTCGTCGCAAAAGGCCGCGAGCGCGGCTACCTGACCTTCGAGGAGATCTCCTCGACACTCGAGGAGATCGAGATCACCAAGGAGCAGGTCTCCCAGCTCCACGCGCACCTGGTCGAGCACGGGGTCGACGTGATCGCCGAGGACGGCGTCAGCGCTTACAAGGCGCAGCGGAGCGGCGAGAGCGGCGCCGCCGCGAAAAAGGAAGAGCTCGACCTGACGGTCGAGCCGAGCCTCGACTCGCTGCGGCTCTACCTGCGGGCGATCGGACAGGTGGACCTGCTGACCGCTCAGCAGGAGGTTGAGTTGGCGAAACGGATAGAGCGCGGCGACATGCTGGCCAAGCGGCAGATGGTGGAGGCGAACCTGCGCCTCGTCGTCTCGATCGCGAAGGGTTATCTGGGCCGCGGGCTGAGCTTCCTCGACCTGATCCAGGAGGGCTCGCTGGGGTTGATCCGCGCCGTCGAGAAGTTCGACTACCGACGGGGCTACAAGTTCTCCACCTACGCGACCTGGTGGATCCGCCAGGCGGTGACGAGGGCGATCGCGGACAAGGCGCGGACGATCCGCATCCCGGTCCACATGGTCGAGAAGCTGAACCGGGTCGCCCACGTCGAACGGCAGCTGGTGCAGAAGCTGGGGCGGGAGCCCGAGCCGGCCGAGATCGCCGAGGAGCTGCGCTGGCCGGTATCCGACGTGCGGGACATCCTCCGGGTCGCCCAGCTGCCGGTCTCGCTGGAGAAGCCGGTGGGGGACGAGGACGAATCCGAGCTCGGCGACTTCGTCGCCGACGACGCCGTCCTCGAGCCGTTCGAGGAAGCGAGCGAGCACCTGCAGAAGGAGGGGGTGCGGCGGGCGCTGGAAGCGCTGCCAGAGCGCGAGCGGCAGGTGATCGAACTTCGCTACGGCCTCTCCGGAGCTGAGCCCCTGACCCTGGAGGAAGTGGGGAAGACCTTCGGCGTCACCCGCGAGCGGATCCGCCAGATCGAGAACAACACTCTGAAGAAGCTGAAGCGCCTGCCGGAGGCGCAGATGCTGCGCGAAGCGTCCTAACCGCCGCTAACGCGGCTCCAATACGAAGACGGCGATCTCGCGGGCCAGCTTCGACTCGTAGTACTCCCAGCCGGAGTACTGCTCCATGTGGCGGCGCCAGAGCTCGGCCCGCTCCTCGCCCTCGGCCAGCCGGGCGCGCACTGGGACCCTTCTGCGCCCCACCTCGACTTCGGCAGCGGGGCTGGCGCGCAGGTTGAGCGACCAGCCCGGCGTCTTCGCGTTTCCGGCGTTGGTGTTGATGACGACGAAGCGATCGCCGTCGGCGAGGTAGAGGACCGGTGCCGTGCGCGGCTGCCCGGATTTGCGACCGGTGGTGGTCAGGAGCAGGACCGGCCCCCGGCCGACCCTTCCCCCGACCCGCCCGCCGCTGAGCCGGTACACGGGGGTATTCAGCTTGCCGACCAGGCGCAGCCCGGTGGCGCCGAGCGAGTGGGAGAGGCGGGAGTAGAAGCGGTCGCTCGGCATGTGCATGAGTATCCCATCGGTCTGTTCCCTTCGAAGATCCGTGCCAACAGGCGAGCGCGGCGCTACTGTGGCGACATGGCCGAGCCGCACCCGTTCCGCCGCGCCGCCGAGGCGAAGGATCTCGACCTGCTGGCGGAGACCCTCCGCGAGGACGTCGTCCTCCACAGCCCGGTCCTCTTCCGCGGCTTCGAAGGGCGCGACACGGTGGCCACGGTCCTCACCCACGTCGCCGGCACCCTCGAAGACCTCACCTACACGAACGAGCTGAGCGAGGGCAACGCCGTCGCCCTCCGCTTCAAGGCCAAGGTCGCCGGCACCAGCAGGGAGCTGGAGGGCATCGACTTCCTCGAGCTCGACGAAGACGGCCGCGTCGCCGAGCTGACCGTCTTCATGCGTCCCTTTTCCGCCCTGACCGCCTTCAACGAACAGATGTCAGCAAGGCTCGGCGCGGCGGAAAGCTAGGCGGACTGACCGCCGTGGCTGAGGGTCCCTTAGAATCCTCCACCTGCCTCGGGGGAGTGTCCGAGTGGTTAAAGGAGACGCGCTGTAAACGCGTTGGCAATGCCTACGCAGGTTCGAATCCTGCCTCCCCCACTAGCGAATCCTGTGGGTCTGCCTCGGTGACCAAGGGCAGGGGAGGACGCACCTCGAACTCGGAGTATTTCGGGCCGCCGAGAGTGACTCCGCTGCGCCCATGGACTTCGCACGCTGGGATGAACCAACAACGCCAGTCGCCGACGACGACGAACAGGTAATCGAACCGGCTCTCCTCCAGCTTCTTCACTACCCCATTCCAGCTGCGGTTGCCTCCCCGAGTGCAGGTGGCCACGCTCCAGCGGTCATTTCGGAAACAGGGTCGAAGTCTTGACCTGGATCCGGAGCAGCGTGTTCTCCTTTTGCGCCAGGAGGCCGCAATCGGGGCTGTGCCCGAAGGGGACCCAGACGCCATAGCCTTCCTGCATCAGCCAAGAGGCAGCGATGCCCTCCCCAATGTCTCCCTGCCTTCGCGGATTGGCCTGCCGCAGCTCCATGAGAGGATCATGGTAAGCACTGAAGACAGAAAACTTCCAACAAGGATCTTCTTCTGGTCACTTGAAAGGATGTCCACATGCTCGAGAACCGTGTGATCGCGATTGCCGGGGTCGGCGGCGGGCTTGGACCCGTCGTGGCCGAGCAGCTCGCCGCGGCCGGGGCCACCGTCGCCGGCACCGACCGCAACCAGGCGACCCTCGATTCCCTCGCCGCCGGCCTCGGCCTTCCGACCGAGCGCTGGGACGGGCGCACCGCCGACCTGCTCGACGAGGACGCCGCCCGCGCGTGGTGCGCCGCGCTGGTCGAGCGCTTCGGCCGCGTCGACGGCCTCGTCCACCTGGTCGGCGGCTGGCGCGGCGGGCAGCCGCTGCACGAGGCGCCGCTCGCCGACTGGGACCTCCTCCACGACCTCCTCGTCCGCACCGTCCAGCACACCACCCGCGCCTTCCACGGCCAGCTCGCCGCCAGCGGGCACGGCCGCTTCGTCCTCGTCTCGGCCAAGCAGGCCCAGAGCCCGACCAACACCAACGCCGCCTACGCCTCGGCCAAGGCCGCCGCGGAGGCCTGGACCCTCGCCCTCGCCGACGGCTTCGAGCCCGGCGGCGCCACCGCCAACATCGTCGTCGTCGAGGCGATCCTCACCCCTCGCATGCGGGGGGAGAACCCCGGCAAGGAGTTCCCCACCTTCACCCCCGCCGAGGATCTCGCCGCCGCAATCGCATATCTCTGTTCGGACGCGGCCAAGATGATGAACGGGCAGCGCCTGGCGCTTACCATGAGGTGATGCCGAGCCGTAAGGGGCAAGACGCGCCCGACGGCAAGATGACGATCGGGGAGCTGGCGCGGCGGACCGGGATGACGATCCGCAACATCCGCGCGCACCAGACCCGCGGCATCCTGCCGCCGCCCGAGGTCCACGGCCGAACCGGCTACTACAACGAGGACCACGTCGCCCGGATCGAGTTGACCCGCGAAATGCAGGCCGAGGGCCTCAACCTCGAGGCGATCCGGCGCGTGCTGGAGAGCAGCGAGGGCTCCTCGCAGGAGATGGTCGACTTCGCCCGCGCCATCCGCGCCCCCTTCGAGGACGAGACGCCGGAAATCTTCAGCGAAGAGGAGCTGGCGGCCGCCTGGCGAGTCGAGCGTTTCGACCCGAAGCTGCTGAAGCGGACCGAAGGGCTGGGGATCCTCCGCCAGCTCCCGGAGGGGCAGATCGAGGTGATCAGCCCGCGCCTGCAGCACGCCGGCACCGCCCTCGTGGAACTCGGCGTCTCACCGCAGGCAGCGATCGACACCGCCGCCGAGCTGCGCCGCTCCTCGGAGCGGGTCGCCCGCACCTTCGTCGAGCTCTTCGTCAAGGAGATCTGGGAGCCGTTCGACAGGGCGGGTCGGCCCGAGGGAGACTGGCCCAAGGTGCGTGAGGCCCTCGATCGCATGCGCCCGCTGGCCTCCGACGCCCTGCTGGCGATGTTCCAGATCACGATGGGCGAGTCGACTGAGAAAGCCGGCGAACGCACCCTCCGCGACGCCGCCAAACCGGCCCGCCGCGGCAGCTCCTCCCGGACCAAGCGGAGGAAGAGCGGCTCGCGCTGATCGACGGCGTCGGGCCGGTCAGCCGGGGACGATCGTCCGCATCGCCTGTTCCAGTTCGGGAACTCCGTAGGCGCCCTCGATGCGCTCGCGGATGATCCCGTCGCTGTCGATCAGGAAGGTCCAAGGCTCGGTCGGCAGGTGGTATGCCTGAAGCTGGGGCCGGATCCCCTTCGAGGGGTCATTGTCGTTGTAGACCTCCATGTGGATGAAGTCGGCCTTGCCCTTGTACTCGTCGGCGACCTGCTGGGCGATGTCCACCACCGGTCCGCAGACGCGGCTCTGGCAGAGCGCCGGCGTCGCGAAGACGAGCACGATCGGCTCCTTGCCGACGACGTCGGCGAAATCGACTTCGTGCATCTGGTCGTGGGGGATTCGCGTGTCGATCTTCGCGAGGTCGCCGCCAGTGTCGGCGGCGGTCGGGGTGTGGATCAGCGGCGCCCGTTCGCCCACCTCCGGCACCGAGTTGCCTCCGATCACCGGGCTCGGTACCCGAGAGGCTTCGAGCCCGCCTTCCCCCTTGATCATCGCGATCGTCAACCACGGGCCCTTCTCGTCGAACTTCACCCTGGGGACGACGTAGACGTTCTTGGCCTGGTCCGGGTCTTCGCCGGCGGCGCGGTAGGCTGGCTTCACATCCAGGGAACTGACCCGCGCCGGCAGCGGGCCGGTCACCCGCCCCTTTCCGCCCTTCGCGAAGTAGAGCGCGACGTCGGCATCGGCTACTTGTTCGTTGCCGCGGGTGAAGAGACCGAACGGGTAACGGTCCTCGCCCAGCGAAAACACCTGAGCCGCGGGCGCAACCACCAGCCTGGTGGGCTTCGCACCGGAGTCCCGCAGCAGACTCGAGATCGTCTCTCCTTTGGCCGAGGGAAACTCGGCGACAGAGGGCGCCGGACGGGAAGATTCCTCGCTCGAGCTTCCGCAGCCGCCGAGCAGGACGAGGCTGCAGAGCAACAGGGCCAGGAGGTGTCGCTGGAAGGAGCGCACGATCCGGGACGCTACACACTCGGCGGCCCGGGCCCTCATGCGATTCGGAGCGAGCCCACGTCTGCTAATACTGTGCCCGCCTACTGGCACTTTGGCAGCGGAAATGGGGAATTCATGACTGGGAAAAAGCTGATCGTCTCGCTTGCCGCCACTGCGGCGCTGTTGGGGACGGTACCCGCGTCGGCAGCAGAAGCCACTCCGCAGACCTACAAGGAACAGGTCGAACCGATCTGCCAGAGGAATACCGAAGCCAACGCGCGGATCCTCAAGGGCGCGCGCTCGAACGTGAAGGCCGGGAAGCTGAAGAAGGCGTCCCGGCAGCTGCTCGCCGCCGCCCGGGCGCTGAAGCAGACGCGTGGACAACTCATCAAGGTCCAGCAGCCGGCCGAAGACGCGGCCCGGCTGGCGAGGTGGCTGAAGGGCGTGAAGACCGAGGTGGAAATGCTGGAAGCGACCGGCAGTAAGCTCGCCAAGGGCGAAAAAAACGCCGCGGTGAAGATGGTCATCCGCCTGGAAAGCAACGCCAACAAGACCAACAACCTGGTCCTCGACTACCAGTTCCGCTACTGCCGCTTCCAGCCGGCGAAGTTTCTCTAATGCCCGCGTTCCGGGGCGGGGCTGGCCAAGCCCCTGCCACCGTCTAGAATCGTCCTGAGCGTATGGCCCTCTCGAGAGCCTTCGCGCCCGGATAGCTCAGTTGGTAGAGCACTTCCATGGTAAGGAAGGGGTCACGAGTTCGAGTCTCGTTCCGGGCTTCTCTGCAATTCGGATGACTCGCAGGCGCGAAGGGCTGCTTGTCATTTCCCGGCAAGCTGGCCCTTCGCTGCTGTGAGGATCGATCAGAGCCCTTCTTCGAGCGCTTCGCGCTCCGCCCAGGCGACCTGCTCGCCGTAGTAGGGCATGACGGCGAAGAAAACCAGGTCGCCCGCGCGTTCCCGAAATTTGTCTACAGAGTTCCTCAATGTGTACTCGACTGACCAGACGAGGCCCCCTACGATGAAGGGGGCCGTAACTGGAGGCGGAGCGTGGCGAGATAGATCGGTCTCGCGGCGCGCGTCGTCAATGGCGTGGGACAGGCGCTCCAACAGGCTTCGGCGAGCCGCTTGAACTCGCAGCCCCGCTGACGGCGCTTGTGCGATCGCGCCCCGTGCCTCGCCTGGCTCTTCCGTCGCATAGCGGACCAGCCACTGGATCGAGGCGCGCAATCTCGCAGGCCAGCTTTCCTCGGTCTCACAGGCCTCGAGCAGGCGCTGCCAAAAGGCTTCCGCCCACTCTTCGTAGGCCGTCGCATAGCAGTCCTCCGGATCGAGGAAGAATTCGCTGAAGCGCTCGCAGGGGACACCGGCGGCGGCGGCGATGCCGTCCGGCGTTAATCGGCGGTAACCACCGGAGCTGCTCAGCGCGAGAACCGCAGAAAGCAGCGCTGTCCGCTCTTCCTCAGGAATTCGTCTCCGCTCTGGGTCGCCACTTTGGTTAGCCATCTTATCCGTGTCTGGATGTCTCCTTAGGGGTGACCGCCAGCAGAATGAAAACAATAGTACTCACCTATAGAGACTTAGCCCTCATCATGTGGGTTTGCTGCAGCGATCCTGAGCAAGGGCTATTCTCATGGAGTGGCGGGATTGCCGCAGCACCTGAGCAAAGGCCCCATCGGTCGCGAGCCCCTTGCCCGAGAGGTGGTCGAGGGCCATCAGCGGCAACGGATCATGCTCGCTGTCTGCCCCGTCTTTGCGACCTACGGTTACCGCTCCGCCACGATCGAGCAAGTCGTCGCCGCCGCCCAGATCGGTGTCGGCAGCTTCTACAGCCTCTTCGAGGGGAAGCAGGAGTGCTTCCTCTATCTCTACGACGCGATCGTCGCCGATGCTCGCGAGAAGCTGGCAAAGGTGATTTCGCAGGAAGCGTCCTGGCCCGAGACGGTCGGGGAGGTGTTGAGGAAGCTGCTGCTGATGATTGCGGCGGAGCCTTTGCGCGCGCGAATCGTCTTCGTCGAGGCCCAGACCGCCGGTCCGACCGCGGAGGAGCGCTATACCGAAACCATGGCCGAGCTTGCTCGCCTGCTCCGGCGCGGGCGCGCGCTGCGGAAACAACAGGCGGAGTTGCCTGCTGGGCTTGAGGCGGCGACGGTCGCCGGTGTCGCCTGGCTGATCCAGCAGCGGCTGGTGGCCGAACGGGCCGAGGACGTGCCGGCGCTGCTGCCGGAGGTGGCCGAGATCGTCCTCGAGCCATACCTGGGTCACGGCGAGGCCGCCGGCGCGATTGAGCGTCTGCTCACTACGGCGAGCGTCTGAAGCCCAGCGCCGCCCCGAGGCGGCTCGCACCCGCGCGCGCGACAGATTTCGATCAGCAGGTCGGCTGATGCGTCACCCGCTATGTTCACGCTGTGGCACAGCAGAGCCGCGCCGCGGATCAGAGTCCGGATTTGGCCCGGCTCCCCCCCGGGCGCCATGGGCTGCCGCGGGAGTTCGTGGTCTCCAATCAGCGCGGCAGGCTCTCTGCGGGGACCATCGGGGCCGTGGTGGAGCACGGCTACCACGAGACGACCGTGAGCCGGATCGTCGAGGCGGCGGGAGTTTCGCGGCGGACCTTCTACCAGTACTTCAGCTCGAAAGAGGAGTGTTTTCTCGACACCTATCGAGTCGTCGAGGAGTTCCTCTTGGGCGAGATGCGCGGGGCGGGCGAGGAGGTGGAGATCTGCCTCGATCGGATACGTGCCGAGCTGGCGGCCGGATTGGCGGTCTTCGCCGCCAATCCCGACCTCGCCCTCTTCCTCTTTGCTACGCCGCAGAGCGCCGGGGGGGAGGTGCTCGATCATTACCGGACTCTCCTGCTGAAGCTGCGGGAGTTACTGAAGGAGGGGCTTGACGCGCGTCCGGTGGTTCGCCACCCGGGCGACACGATCGACGATGGGCTCGCCGGCGGCATCGCTTCCTTGATCGTTCGTGCGGTCCGGGCCGGGGACGGCCCTGGGCTCGGCCTGCGCCTCGACGAAATCCTTGAGCTGGTCCTCGCGCCCTACCTCGGCCGTGAGGCCGCGGCCGCCGCGGTGGGCGAGCTCGCCTCCAGCTAGTCCCCTTCCCACGTCCGGCTACGCGGTAGGACACCTCTCCCAGCATCAGCTGTGAGCGAAGGCCGCCATCCGTAGCGTAGTCTGCTGATATACGCGAGCTACAACGTTTGTAGACGTCATCCTCAAAACGTGTTACATTGCCTCTCGCTCCCCAGGGAGGAGGGCAGGGAAACATCGTCAAGCGGCCTCGGCCACAGGGATTTGGGACCTCGAGCCGCGTTGCGGGAGAGCGGAAACTCCACAGATGAAACCTCTACGCCACCCCATTCGCGGCATCCGCGAACCCTTCGGCACTGCAGGCCTGATCATCGCCTGCGTCCCCCCCGTGCTGGCCCTAACCGGTGCCGCCTTCGCAGCCGGCAAGCCGACTAGCAAGCAGAAGAAGGAAGTCGAAAAAATCGCAAAGAAGTTCGCCGGCAAGCCGGGTGCGCCCGGGGAGACCGGTCCGGCTGGAGCGAATGGCAATGTTCGCGTTCAAGAATCCAAGGGCGACGCCGAAGCTGGCATTTGCAGTGCAGCTGCACGCGAATGCACGCTCGCCAAAGGGGCGACGCTGACCGGTCCTTGGGGCACCTCCGGAGTTCTCGGGCTGAAATCGGGAGCCTCAAAAATGACCGAATCCGAGGAAGACATCTCGCTGGTCCAAATCGCCTTCCAAGTCCCGGTCTCTCCCGCCCCGACGACGGTGTACGAACCGCTGGAATTGCTGTCGGAAGTGGACCTCGGCTGGACGATCGAAGATGGCGCGGTCCCGTGATGCCCTTCGAGGTGGGCCCGGGAGGCTTTGCCCCGGCATCCACTGTCTTGATTCAAAGGTTCGATGGAGGCATTTAGAAATATGACGTCGACCGTTTCACGGGCATGGAGCTCCAGGGCGAGTGGTAACCACGGCACGACGGCATCGCTGCGCAGGTGGCGTACCTTGGTAACCGGGGTAGCAGTTCTACTTGCCACCATTACTTTCACTGCAAGTGTCCAGGCAGCCGAAGAAGAAACCCACGTCTTCGATGCGATGCTCTCCCTCACCGGCGGCTGCGTCGTCTCGCCGATCGATCCGGTGCCCGACCCATCCGAACCTCCTTGCCCGGAAGGCGCCCACCCTCCCAAAGCCTTCACCTCCCCGCGCAGCGTCGCCACCGATGCATATGGGGACATCTACGTCGCCAGTTACGGCAACGAAACGAATGGAGGTGCCGAAGGGCGGATTGACATCTTCGACCCCGAAGGAAAGTTTCTTTCCCAGCTGAAAGTTCCTGATGGGCCAAAAACCCTCGCGGTCGACAGCAAAGGAAACCTCTATGTGTTCGACTTCGGACGGCCGACTCCCTTTTCCCCGGCCATCACAAAAGTCGTCCGCTACGAACCCACTGTCTACAAACCGGCGGAAGACGCGATCGCCTACGAAAATGCACCGGTCCTATTGTCGAACGATGGCAATCCGGTTTCGGCCCTAGGAGTGAACCGTGTCGACGACCACGTGTTCTACTACTACGGAGACACGATCCGCGAATACAGTGCCGCACCAGCCAATGAACTGCTGGAAGAATTCGGCGCCGCCGAATTCGACAACTTCTTCGGCGCAGGGGTTGCTGTCGACGTGGCGCACGGCCGCATCTGCGCCAACGACGCGCACGCGATCAAGTGCCTGGAACTCCCCCCCCCACACGGCAATGTGCTGACGATCAAACGCTCGGACACCCCGTTCGGCGGAGAATTCAACGAATTAACCTCCGTCGCCGTGGACGAAGGAACGGGCCACGTCTTCGTCTACGACTCCTCCGGCAAACCGAGCCGGGTGCTCGAGTTCGGCGAAGGCGGCGAATACGTCTCGAGCATCGAACACAACTTCGAAAAGGCCTTCGGCAACCAGATCACGATCGACAACGGCAAAGAAAGCCCCAACGGGGCGAAAAACCCCGACGGTCGCTACCTCTACGTCCCCTCGGGGCCCTCGGGCATCGGCCACTCCTTTGCCTTCGGCCCCCGGCCCCCCGAATGCGAACCGGTCGTCGAATCGCTCTCCTTCGGCGAAGTCACCGAGACCGAAGCGCTGCTGGAAGCGAGCATCGAACCCTGCAACCTTCCCACCCACTACAGCTTCGAATACGAAGCAGAAGAAGGCGGCGCCGCGGTGGTCGCCGGCGAAGGGGAGATCCCCGCCGGCAACTCGCCGGTGCCGGTGTCGGCGCCCGCCGAAGGGCTTAAACCGGGCACGACCTACCGCCTGCGGGTGATCGCAACCAACGAAGAGGGCTCAGACGAAGCCGAAGGCAGCTTCGCCACCTATCCCGAGGAAGTACCCGAACCGGCCGCCTGCCCGAACCAGGCGCTGCGGGTCGGCCCCTCGGCGCTCCTGCCCGACTGCCGCGCCTACGAGCTGGTCACCCCGCCCGACACGAACGCCCGCGCCCCGCTCGGGATCGGCCACTTCGGCATCTACTTCGCGACCCGCCAGGCCTCGCCACAGGGAGACGCGGTCAACTTCGAGATCGAAGGCGGCTCGATCCCGGGGTTCGACGCGACCGGCTCCTTCGCCGGCGACCCCTACGCAGCGAAGCGGACCGAAGCCGGCTGGGCAACCGAATACACCGGCCCCAGCGGCGAAGAAGCGCCGACCGTCCTGCCCGGCTCCAACTCCCCCGACCAGGGCTACTCCTTCTGGGGCACCGCCAACGGCGAAGGCACCGCCGCGGTGGAAGAAGGGCAGACTTTCTACGTCCGCTACCCCGACGGCCACTCGGCCCTGGTCGGCCGCGGCAGCCTGGCGCAGGATCGCCTTGCAGAAGGACGGCTGATCAGCGCGGACGGCAGTCACATCATCTTCATCACCACCCATCTTTTCCACGTGCCGATCCCGCTCGAGGAAAACGCTCCGCCGGAAGGCACCGAAGCGATCTACGACCGCACCGCCGACGAAGTCACCCACGTCGTCTCACTGCTGCCGGGCGACGAAACTCCGGCGGCCGGCGAAGACGCCCACTACCGCGGCGCCTCCCTCGACGGCAGGGGCGTCGCCTTCACGATCGGCTCGACCCTCTACCTCCGCTTCGACAACGAGGAAACCTACGAAGTGGGCGAAAAAGCCACCTTCGCCGGCATCGCCGAAGGCGGCAGGCGGATCTTCTATCTCGATGGCGGCGACCTCTTTGCCTACGAAGCAGGAGGAACGGAAAACCCGATCGCCTTCTCGACCACCGGCGACGTGACCCCCGTCAACGTCTCGGCCGACGGCGCCGTCGCCTACTTCGTCTCCCCGAGCGTCCTCGGCGGAGAAAACCCCAACGGAGAGGCCGCCCAGCCCGGCCAGGAGAACCTCTACCGCTCCGAAGCAGGGCAGATCAGCTTCGTCGGCACGGTGACCGAGCGCGACGTGAAAGGGGAAAAAAACGTCACCAACGAGCCGGTCGACGGCCTGGGGCTGTGGGTGAATGCGGTAGACACCACCAGCAACGGCAACGCCGGCCGCTTCGGCGAGGATCCCTCTCGCTCCACCCCCGACGGAGACGCCCTGCTCTTCTCCTCGCGCGCCGCCCTCGACGGCTACGACCCCGAAGGGCATGCCGAGATCTACCGCTACGACTTCGCGGGCGGCGAGCTCGACTGCATCTCCTGCAACCCGACCCTGGCGAAAGCCACGGGTGAGGCCACCCTGCAGTCGGTGAGCGGAGAACAGGGCTCGCCGGAGCCCTTCAACTCCTTCGTCCTCGTCGAAAACCTGCGTCCCGACGGCGAGCGCGCCTTCTTCCAGTCGACCGAACCGCTGGTCGTCGGCGACATCGACGGCCTGCAGGACGTCTATGAGTGGGAGGCCCGGGGCATCGGCAGCTGCGAAGAAGGAAATGGCTGCCTCTACCTGATCTCCTCCGGCCAGAGCGAACGGATCGACTACATCTGGGGAGTCAGCGCTTCCGGAGGCGACGCCTTCTTCCAGAGCTCCGACCTGCTGACCGGTGCCGACACCGACGAAACCCCCTCGATCTACGACGCCCGGGTCGGAGGCGGATTCGCCGAACCCGCGCCAGGAGAACCGTGCGCGGAGGAAGCCTGCAAATCCCAGCTGAGCGCTCCTCCCGCTCTGCCGAGCCCCGGGTTGCTTCTGCCCGGTGAAGGCAACGTGCCGTCATCCAAGCACTGCCCGAAAGGCAGGCGCCTGGTCAAGCGCGGCGGCAAAGAAGTCTGCGCGAAGAAGAAAAAGCACCGCAGGCACCGCCACCACCGAAAAGCCGGCTCCGGGCGGAAGGGGGCACGCCGATGAGGGCGCTGAGGAGATCGCCGCGGACCTTGTCGAGGAGGATCGCCGGTGCCGCGGCGCTCTCGGCGCTGGCGCTCGGCGCCTGGGCGGCCCCGGCCGGCGCCGCAGACGAATTCGACAGATACGCGATCGAATCGGCGGCGGTCGAACTCTCTAGCACCCAGGCCGGAGCCCACGCCGACCTCACCACCAGCTTCGGCCTCTCGGCCAAGCCCAGCGGCAACCCCTATGCGCGCACCCGCGACCTCGAGTTCCACCTGCCGCCGGGGGTGATCGGCAATCCGCAGGCGATCCCCCGCTGCAGCGTCGGCCAGCTCGGCAACCTGCCCGAGGAAAGCGAATGCCCGCTCGATTCCCAGGTCGGGACCACCTCGATCGTCTTGAAGGGCGAAATCCCCGGCAACTTCACCGAGCCCATCTACAACATGGAGCCGCCCGGAGGGGGCGACGTCGTCGCCCGCCTCGGCTTCTTCGCCGCCGGCTGGCCCGCCTTCGTCAACGTCAGGGTCGATCCCACCGACTACAGCCTCGTCGCCTCGGTCGAAGGCGCCCCCTCGGGGGCGGGTCTGGTCGAAGGCTCCTCGACCCTCTGGGGAATCCCCGCCGCCCACAGCCACGACGGCGAACGGATGACCCCCGACGAAGCGCGCCAGGGCCAAACGCCGCCCAGCCGCGAAGCGGCCCTGCCCGCCGCGCCCTTCCTCGCCAACCCGACCGACTGCGGCCTCTCGCGGCAGCTGACGGTCACCACCCGCAGCTACCAGCTGCCCGACCGGCCCTCCTCGATCACGGTGCCCTTCCCGCAGATCACCGGCTGCGGCAAGCTCACCTTCAATCCGACCCTGAGCGTGGTCGCGACCAACCCCGAAGCGTCGGCTCCCACCGGCCTCGACGCCGAGCTCGCGATCCCCCAGAACGAAAGCGTGGGCGGCCTTGCCAGCTCGACGATGAAGAGCGCCGTCGTCACCCTGCCGGAGGGGATGGCGATCAACCCCGCCGCCGGCGACGGCCTGGCCGGCTGCTCCCCGGCCCAGGTCGGCTTCGAGACCACCGAACCCTCCCACTGCCCCGACGCCGCCAAGATCGGCTCGGTGGTGCTGCAGGTGCCGGCGCTCGGAGAACCGTTGAAGGGCTCCGTCTACCAGCGCGCCCCCGAAGAAGGAAAGCTCTTGCGCTTCTGGCTCGTCACCGACGAACAAGGGGTCCATCTGAAGCTGCCGGCCGAAATCCAGGCCAACCCGCTGACCGGCCAGTTGACCAACCTCTTCCTGGGCATTCCCTCGCTGGGCGGCAACCCGCAGGTGCCGTTTTCGAGCCTGGCCCTGCACGTCTTCGGCGGGCCACGGGCGCCGCTGGCCACCCCGGCTTCCTGCGGCACCTACCAGACCCACTACGCCTTCGCCCCCTGGTCGGGCAGGGCGCCGAGCGAAGGCGACACGCCGATGCAGATCGCCAACGGCTGCGGCAAGGGCGGCTTCTCACCCGGGCTCGCCGCAGGGATGCTGAGCTACGGGGCCGGGAAATTCTCCCCCTTCACCTTCACTCTGACGAGGAA
Organism: Solirubrobacterales bacterium; assembly: GCA_045805725.1. GTDB lineage: Bacteria > Actinomycetota > Thermoleophilia > Solirubrobacterales > 70-9 > VAYN01. The sequence goes on along the minus strand of JBJMKQ010000083.1, from coordinate 6,859 downwards.
CGACGGCGAAGCCGAGCCGAGGACGATCGCCCTGCACCTGCCGCAGGGACTGCTGGCCAAGCTCGGCGGCGTGCCGCTCTGCCCGGAGGGCGCGGCGGCGGGCGGCGGTTGCCCGGCGGCCAGCCAGATCGGCATCGTCAGGGCAGCCGCGGGGGTGGGCCCGGCCCCCCTCTGGATCCCCCAGCCGGGCAAAGCTCCCACCGCGGTCTACCTCGCCGGGCCATATGAGGGCGCCCCCTACTCGGTGGTGGCCGTCGTCCCCGCCCAGGCCGGGCCCTTCGACCTCGGCACCGTGGTGACGAGGTCGAGGATCGACATCGACCCCGAAACCGCGACCGCGACGGTCACCACCGACCCCCTGCCGCAGATCCTCGAGGGGGTGCCGATCGCCTACCGGGCCCTGAACGTGGAGGTGAACCGGCCCGAATTCACCTTGAACCCGACCGGTTGCTCGGAGAAGAAGATCAGCGCCACGGTCACCGCCACGAACGGAGCCGTCGCAAAGCCCTCGGCCGGCTTCCAGGCCGCCAACTGCGCCAGGCTCGGCTATTCGCCGAAGCTGCGGCTCACCCTCAAGGGCTCGACCCGCCGCTCGGGCAACCCGGCGCTGCGGGCGGTCCTCACCCAGCCCGCCGGCCAGGCCAACACGAGCGCGGCGAGCGTGGTCCTGCCCTCGAGCGAGTTCATCGACAACGCCCACATCAACAACCCCTGCACCAGGGTGCAGTTCAACGAAAACAACTGCCCTCCCAAGTCGGTGCTCGGGACCGCCAGGGCGGTGACGCCGCTGCTCGACCGGCCGCTCGAAGGTCCGGTCTACTTCCGCTCCAACGGCGGCGAACGCGAACTCCCCGACATCGTCGCCGATCTGCACGGCCCGGTCCACATCGTCCTCGTCGGCTTCGTCGACTCGGTGCACAGGAAGGGAAGCGGAATCTCCCGCGTCAGGAACACCTTTGCGAGCGTCCCCGACGCCCCGGTGACCAGGTTCACCTTGAGCCTCTACGGCGGCAGGCGGGGCCTGTTCGAAAACCACGTCGACCTCTGCGGGGCCAAGCATCAGGCCGAGGCCGACTTCAGCGCCCAAAACGGGCGGAAGCGGAAGTTCCGGCCGGCGGTGAAGGCGCTTGGATGCAATGAAACGGGAAGCCGGCATGGCAGCAGGCGATCGGCTCGGTAAGCAGGAATCGGCTTCGCTGCCTGGCTGCTGCACCCAGCTCACAGACACTTGGTAAACAAGTTCTCCCATCTTTGTAGACGTCATCCTCAAAACGTGTTACATTGCTTCTGGCTCTCCAGGGAGGAGGGCAGGGAAACATCGTCAGGGAAACATCGTCAAGCGGCCTCGGCCACAGGGATTTGGGACCTCGAGCCGCGTTACGGGAGAGAGAGGAAACTCCACAGATGAAACTTCTACGCCACCCCATTCGCGGCATCCGCGAACCCTTCGGCACCGCAGGACTGATCGTCGCCTGCATCGCCCTCGTGCTTGGCCTCACCGGCGCCGCCTTCGCAGCCGGCAAGCTGACCAGCACGCAGAAGAAGGAAGTAGAAAAGATCGCCAAGAAGTTCGCCGGCAAGCCGGGTGCGCCCGGGGCGACCGGTCCGGCCGGCTCGGCCGGTTCAACCGGCAAAGACGGTGCCAATGGCAAAGACGGTGCCAATGGCACCAATGGCAATCCAGGGACGCCCGGCACCGCGGGCGAAAGCGTCACCGTCGGCGCCGCCGGTGGCGCGGAATGTCCGAACGGCGGGACCAAATTCTCGAACAAAACGGGAACGGGTAAAGCATGCAATGGAGCCAACGGTCAGACCGGCTTCACCGAAACGCTTCCTCCGGGGAAAACTGAGACTGGGACTTGGAGTTTTAAGAGCACCGCCGCCGAACCCCCCGCCGATTTTGTCCCGCTCTCCCTCAGCATTCCCCTCAAAGAACCGCCGGTGATTCATTACATCGACTCGAATGGGCAGGAACGTGGGACCGTCGGAGAGGTGCTTCCCGATCCCCCAACCGCCTGTCTCGGCAATGCCGCAGAACCGTCAGCGAAACCGGGTAATCTCTGTGTCTACGCCAGTTTCGAAAAAGAAGTCAGCTACTTTGGCTTCAGGGGTGAACACACGTTTGTAAGTGGAGCCATCTTCGAACTTGCTGGGTTTTCCGTAGAAGCTGAAGTGTATGGCACCTTCGCGGCGACTGCCGAACTAGAAGGACCATAGGTTGGCGATGCCCACCCCTCTCGACGGAGGGGTGGGCACGATTGAGTCTGTACCACTTCAGACTCAATCCCGATCCTCATGGTCAAATGTTGAAAGTCCGAGTGAGGTCCCATCTAATGTCCAGCTCAGCCTGCCGTCGACTCCAATACGGGACCTTGTTCTTCCTCCTGGCGGTACTGCTCGCTGCCCCGCCGAGTCGTGCCGATCAACGGGAATACATCTTCAATCCGACCCTCTCGTTGACGGGCGATTGCAGCACCTCGTCAGCCGATTCGGTTCCCGATCCCGGACCCTGTCCCGGTGAACCAGGTCAGGACCATCCGACGGTGCCGTTTGCGGTCGCCCGGGTGACTGCTCTCGACCAGTACGGCAACCGATACGTCGTCAGCTACGGGACGAATGAAGAAGGCACCGGCGGGCGCATCGACATCTTCACTCCCGACGGATTGTTCATCAGGGAGATCGCTCTTCAAGGTGTGGCTGCGGCTGCCGTCGATGGGGAAGGGAACCTGTACTACAGCCAGTTCGTCCCAGGGCATGGAGGCCCCGGGGGCTTGAATGGGCTCTTCCGCCTCGAACCCACGACCTGGGGGCCTGGCGTGGTTGAGTATGGAGCTCCCCCCGTACGGTTTGGACCTGACACGCTACCTGAGAGCCTCGGGTACCTCGCAGTGGATCCTTCAAGCGGCCATATCTTTTTTAGGTCTACTGGGGCCGTTGAGGAATTTGCTTCTGCAGGGGAAGGCAACCAGCTAAAAGGCAGGTTCGGAGAAGGGGAAATTAATGGGGGTCGATCGTTATCCGTCGATTCTCAGCGAAACCGGGTGTACGTCGCCGCTTCTGAATTCGACGGAAAAACGACTGCTGCCCTGGTTCGCATCTTCGAACTTGGTGGGGAACATAAACCGATCGGGATTATCGACGGGTCGACGACGCCGGCCGGAAAGTTCCTGGGTGAAGCGGTATCTGTTGCCGTCGATGAAGAGAGCGGTCACGTCTTCGTCGGTGACCTGGCAGGGACGAAAAAACGGGTCTACGAGTTGGAACCCGACGGCGGCTACATAGAAGCGATCGAAAAGAGTCCCACCTTCCAGGCCTTAGTCAACAATCAGCAGATCAGCTTCGACAATGGAGCCTTCAGTCCGAACAGGGAAGACCTCTTCGTTCCCTCCGGTCAGAGCCCCCCCAGCCATGCCTTCGTCTACGAACCGAAAGCCCTTCCCAAACCCCCTACTGTAATAAGCGTCTCGGCAAAGGGAATCACCCGCGCGGGTGCCATCCTCGAAGCGAAGATCAATGGCGACGGCGAGTCGACCACATACCGCCTCGAATACACCAGCGAGCAGAGCTTCGAGGAAGAGGGATTCGCTATGGCGTCCGTGGCGCGAGAAGGGCTGCTGGCACCGGGCTTAGAAGACGTCACGGTAAGCACGGCGATCTCAGGGCTTGCGCCAGGCACCGGATACCGCTTCCGCGCGGTGGCCGAAAATGACGCCGGCGAAGCCGAACGGCAGGCGGGCTTCGCCACCTACCCAGAGTTGGAAGCCCCCAGCGCCTGTTCCAATGAAGCGCTGCGCATGGGGCCGTCGGCGACGCTGCCGGACTGTCGGGCCTACGAGCTCGTCACCCCTTTCAACACCAACGGACACACCCCCCAGGGAATCGGTAACACTGGAAGCCTCTTCGCCACTCGCGAGGCATCCCCAGATGGAGGGGCTCTTTCTTTCCGGATCGCGGGTGGTCCCATTCCAGGGTTCGCAGGCACCGGTTCTCTGTATGGCGACCCGTACCTCTCCATCCGCAACGCCGGTGGTTGGACGACGGTTGCGGCAGGTCCGAACGGGACCGAAGCTCCCGAAATCGCTCCCGGCGGCACCTCGTCCGATCAGGGGTACTCGTTCTGGGAAAACACGGGGCCACCGGGGATGCTGGCGAAGGGAGTCTTTGTTCGCTATCCGGACGGGCACTTCGAGCTAATCGCCCCCGGTTCGTCCGGCAGCGCTTCGTCCGGCATCGGCCACCAGATCACGCCCGGCGGCACGCACATCATCTTCTCGACGAAGGCGCAGCTCGAGCCGGGAGCCCCCGCTGGCGGCACCCGCGCGATCTACGACCGCACGCCGGACGAAGTCACGCACTTGGTCTCTCTGCTGCCCGGCGACGCACCGCTGGGCGAAGGGCAGAATGCCGAGTTTCTAGGGTCCTCTCGTGACGGCCGGGCGGTCGCCTTCGCGATCTTCCAGTCCACCACCACTCCCCTCTACCTCCGCCTCGACAACGCCAAGACCTACGAAGCCGCGCCTCCGGGCTCGACCTTCGAGGGCCTCGACGAAGACGGCTCGCGCCTCTTCTACCTGCAGGGCGGCGACCTCTATGCCTTCGACGTGGCAAGCGAACAACCGCTGCGCTTCACCGAAAGCGGAGACGTCACCGTCGTCAACGTGTCGGAATTCGGCGAGGTCGCGTACTTCGTCTCCCCGAGCGTCCTCACCGCCCAGCCGAACCCCCGGGGGGACGCCCCTCAGCCGGGTGCCGAGAACCTCTACCGCTCGCGCGAAGGGCAAATCGGTTTCGTCGCGACGGTGACCGAAAGGGACGTCGCGGGTAACTTGGGCGGCAACATCAAGGTCGGCGGCCTCGGCCTCTGGGCGGCCGCAGCGATCAGGACAGAAACGGCGGTCGACCCCTCCCGCACCACGTCCGATGGGTCGGCGCTGTTGTTCGAGTCCGGCGCCGAGCTCGCCGGTTATGACCCGGAAGGCCACGCGCAGGTCTACCGCTACGACGCGGGGGCGGGGACGCTCAGGTGCATCTCCTGCCCTCCCACCCGTACCCCCGCCACCGGGGAAGCCAACCTGCAGTCGATCGCCCAAGACCTCGAAGCCGTCGAGCCCCTGAGCCAGTTCGGCTTCGTCGAAAGCCTGAGCGCCGACGGCAAACGCGCCTTCTTCGAGTCCACCGAAGCGCTCGTGCTCGAAGATCGTGACGGACTGCGCGACGTCTACGAGTGGGAGGAACAAGGCACCGGCAGCTGCCAAACCCCGGGAGGCTGCGTGTACCTGATCTCCTCGGGCAAGAGCGCCCGGGCGAACTTCCTCTATGCGGCCACCCCCAGCGGCGACGACGTCTTCTTCCGCAGCTCCGACCTGCTGGTGCCCCGGGACCAGGACGAAACCCCCTCGATCTATGACGCGCGGGTCGGGGGCGGGTTCGGCTCCCCCGCCGGGGGAGCCGGCGAGTGCCTAGGGGAAGCATGTCAGCCGACGGTGACGGCACCGGAGAGCCCCCCTCTCGGGAGTGAGGTCATCCAAGGCAGCGGCAACGTCACCGGAAAGCCGCCGGGACGACGCTCGTGTCCGAAGGGCAAGCGCAAGGTCCGCCACGGCGGCAAGGCCAAATGCGCACCCGCCCATACGAAGCATCGCCACCACAAACGCAATCGAAGCAGCTCGAAGAGGAGGACTCACCGATGAAGCGGGCGCTGCTCGTGCCCCTGGCAACCGTCGCGCTGCTGCTCTGGGCCGCAACCTCCGCCCAAGGCGCCGAATACGACAAATACGAAATCGAATCGGTTTCCGCTTCGCTCTCCGACACCCTGGCCGGCGCCCACGCCGACTTCACCACCGAACTGGCGCTGAGCGAAAAGGAAGGCGTCGCCTACGCGAAAACCAAGGACGTGGTGGTGCGGCTGCCGGCGGGGATCTTCGGCAACCCGCAGGCCTTCCCCAAATGCACGATCGCGCAGATGGGTCGCCGCCCGGAAGAGAGCAACTGCCCGATGGACGCGCAGATCGGTTCGATCGACCTGACGATCAGCGGTCTCTTGACCAAGCGCATCAACAACCAGCCGATCTTCAACATGCCGGCCCCCGGCGGCGACATCGCGGCGCGCTTCGGCTTCTTCGCGGGGGAAAACCCGATCTATCTGAACGTCCGCCTGGACCCGGCGACCCAGACCCTGGTGGCGAGCGTGGAGAACTCGCCCTCGGCGGTGGAACTGGTCGAAGCCGACACCACCTTCTGGGGCGTGCCGGCCGCGCCCGCCCACGATCCCGAACGGCTGACCCCCGAAGAGTCCTTCAAGGAAACCGGCCCCGCCGGCGGCCACTCGACGAGCGCCCCGGAAGTGCCGTTCATGACCAACCCCACCGACTGCAGCGAAGAGCGGCAGGTCAGCTTCACGGTGCGCAGCTACCAGCTGCCCGACCAGCCGCGGAGCAGGAGCGCCCCCTTCCCGCAGATCACCGGCTGCGAAGCGCTCGGCTTCGAGCCGATCACCTCGCTGAAGCCGACGACGAGCCAGGGCAGCTCGGGCTCGGGCCTCGACTACGAACTCTCCCTGCCGACCAAGGGACTGCAGTTCCCCAACGTCAACTACGACTCGGAGATGCGCCGGGCCGAAGTGATCCTGCCCGAGGGGATGACGATCAACCCCTCCGAGGCCGAGGGCCTCGGCGTCTGCTCAGAAGCAGACCTCGCCCGCGAGAGCTTCGACTCGGGCCCCGACGCCGGCTGCCCGGAGAGCTCGAAGATCGGCTCGGTGGAAGCGATCACCCCGGTCCTCGACCGCAAAGCCATCGGCTCCCTCTACATCGCCAAGCCCTACGAGAACCCCTTCGCGAGCCTGATCGCCCTCTACATG
>JBJMKQ010000082.1:0-28952 GCA_045805725.1 Solirubrobacterales bacterium | reverse complement strand
GCGACCTCCTGGACCGCCGAGCAGCCCTTCTCGCGGAAGTGGTAGCCCGAGATCGAGACCGTGTTCCACTTCGGCACGTGCTCGCGGCAGTAGGCGAAGAGGTCGGTCGTGAGCCGCATCGACGGGCGCGGCGGGAAGATGTAGTTGCCGCGCGCCATGTACTCCTTCAGCACGTCGTTCTGGACGGTGCCGCGCAGCTTCTCGGAGGGGACGCCCTGCTCCTCGCCGACCAGCTCGTAGAGCAGCAGCAGGATCGCCGCCGGGGCGTTGATCGTCATCGAGGTGGAGACGCCGTCGAGCGGGATCTGGTCGAAGCAGATCCGCATGTCCTCGATCGTGTCGATCGGCACGCCGGTGCGGCCGACCTCGCCGTGGCAGAGCGGGTCGTCGGAGTCGCGGCCGAGCTGGGTCGGCAGGTCGAAGGCCATCGAGAGCCCGGTCGAGCCGTGCTCGATCAGGTAGCGGTAGCGCTCGTTGGTGTCCTCGGGCGAGGCGAAGCCGGCGTACTGACGCATCGTCCAGAGCCGGTCGCGGTACATCCCCTCGTGGATGCCGCGGGTGAACGGCGGCTGCCCCGGCTCGCCGAGGCGCTGCTCGAGGCCCGGCGCGACGTCGCTCTCGTCGTAGAGCGGCTGGATCTCGATCCCGGAGTCGGTGAAGACGCGCTCGTCGTCGGGCCCGACCAGCGGCGCAATCGTCTGATGGGCCTCCTGGGACCCGAAGCCGTCGCTCATCTCCCGCAGGATATTGGGGCCGCGTCCCGGAGGTAAGCCGGCGCCGGCGGCGGACGCCTGCTAATCGCCGGCGCCGACGAGGCGCTCGACGCCCGAGCGGTCGATCGTCCGCCGCAGGCCTTCGCTCAGCTGGATCGTCGGTTCCCAGCCGAGCAGGTCGCGGGCGCGGCCGATGTCGGGCCGCCGCTGTTTGGGGTCGTCGGTCGGCAGCGCCTCGTAGACGATCTCCGAGCGGGAATCGGTCAGCTCGACCACCGTCTTGGCCAGCTCCAGCAGGGTGAACTCGTCCGGGTTGCCGATGTTGACCGGCGTGTGGACGTCGGACCCGGCGAGCCGGACGATGCCGTCGACCAGGTCGTCGACGTAGCAGAAGCTGCGGGTCTGGCTGCCGTCGCCGAAGACGGTCAGCGGCCGGTCCTGCAGCGCCTGGCGCAGGAAGGTCGGGATCGCGCGGCCGTCGTGGGCGCGCATCCGCGGCCCGTAGGTGTTGAAGATGCGGACGATCGCCGTGTTGACCCCCTGCTGGCGGTGGTAGGCCATCGTCAGCGCCTCGGCGTAGCGCTTCGCCTCGTCGTAGACGCCGCGCGGGCCGATCGGGTTGACGTGGCCCCAGTAGTCCTCCTTCTGAGGATGCACCTCCGGGTCGCCGTAGACCTCGCTGGTCGAGGCGATCAGGAAGCGGGCGCGCTTGAACTTCGCGACGCCGAGCATGTGGTGGGTCCCGTAGGAGCCGACCTTGAGCGTGTGCAGCGGCAGCCGCAGGTAGTCGATCGGGCTCGCCGGGGAGGCGAGGTGGTAGACGAAGTCGACGTCCTCGCTGATCTCGACCTGCTCGGTGATGTCAACGTTGCGGAACTCGAACGCTTCGTCACGGATGTGGGCGATGTTCTCCAACGACCCGGTCTCGAGGTTGTCGAGGCAGATCACCCGGTGCCCGTCGCCGAGCAGCCGCTCGCAGAGATGGGACCCGAGGAAGCCGGCGCCGCCGGTGACTACGCAAGTGCTCATGACGCGATCCTAACGATCGGGCGAACCGCCGGGTTCCGTGGACAAAGATTCGGAGCCGCCTGCAATTTCCGGATTTCGCGGCTGCGAGATCCGTCCAAGAGGGGGAGATTCGCGTCCTCTTGCTACCTCGGCCTGGAAGTGTCCGGTGCAGAGAACCGAAAGCGGCAGGGGGAAATGAAGCGGTGAAAAGTGTCAGTTGCGAGAGCAAGGAGCGGCGCCCGCGATCGGACGGCGACGGCGCCCGGAAACGGGCGGCTGTGGAGACTTACGCTCAGAACGAAACGGCTTTGCGCCGCACCGCCCGGCGCTACTCGCTCTGCCAGGACGACGCCGACGACGCCCTCCAGCGCGGCCTCGAGATCCTCCTCAAGAAGGCGCCGAGCGACGATCCCCGCGAGCTCGTCAAGTGGACGCAGACCGTCGTCAAGCACGAGGCGCTGGCGATCCGGCGCGATCGCGAACGCACTCTGGCGGTCCCCGCGGGCGGCGCCGGGGAGGATTGGGTTTCGCTGCTGCCGTCCGCATCCGACGGTCCCCAGGAGCGGGCGGAGCGGCGGGAAACCGTGGCCCGCAGCCGCGAGGCCCTGCAGGCGCTGAAGCCGCAGGAGCTGCGCGCCCTCACCCTGCTCGCCGAGGGCTACTCCTATGCCGAGATCGGCGAGATCACCTCCTGGTCGCAGACGAAGGTCAACCGCTGTCTGGCCGAGGGCCGGGAGCGCTTCCGCAGCCTGATTTCCCGCGGCGAAGACGGCAGCCGCTGCGCGGAGATGCGGCCCGTGATCTCCGCCTTCTGCGACGGCGAGGCGGGGTCCGACGGGGCCGCCGCGTTGCGCGAGCACCTGCGCGTCTGCGCCCACTGCCGGGCCGTCGTCCGGACCTACCGGGCGGCGCCGCCGGCGGCCGCGGCGCTGGGCCTCCCTTTCCACCGCTCGCTGCTCGAACGGGTGCACGAGGCTCTGGCCGGGCTCACGGGGCGCCTCGGCGCCGGCAAGGCCGATGCCGCCTCCCAGGTCGCCGCGGGCGGCGGCGCGGGCGGGATGGGCACGGCGGCGCTGGCCAAGGTCGCCGCGGTCTGCATCGGCACCGCCGGGGGAGCCGCGGCCTGCGTCGCCGGCGGGCTGGTGCCGGCGCCGCAGGGCCTGGGAGCCGATCCTCCGCAGCCCGCGCCACACGAGCGTCGACTGGAGGTGGCGGCACAGCCGGAAGCGGCGCCGGTGGATTACGAACCAGCGCCGGAAGCGCCCGCGCAGCCGAAACCGAAGCCAAGGAAGACCCAGCCACCTCCCGAACCAGCGCCTACCCCGGCCGAACCGGCTCCCGAAGCCAGCGAAACCGCGGTCGGCGGCAGCGCATACGGGCCGCCCCCGGCGCCGGAACCGGCTCCCGAACCAGCGCCGGTGCCGGTCGCGAGCTCGGCGAGCGGCAGCCCCGCGGGAGAGTTCGGGCCATGATCGCGGGCGGGTTGCCGGCCCGCCGGGCCTGCCGGCGGTTGCTGCCGAGCCTGATCGCGGTTCTTGCCGGTGCCGCCGCGCTGCCCGCGCTCGCCGCGGCGGAACCGCTGCGGATGACCGACGTCGAAGTCGAAGGCGGCGAAGACGCCTGGCACACGACGACCGCCTTCCACGTCGACTGGAAACAGGTCCCGGGGCCGCCCGCCACCCCGCGGGCGGTCGTCTACCGGCTCTACGACTCCAACGGCAATCCGGTCGCCGGGCCGGTGCGCGATACCAGGCAGCTGTGGACGATCCCTTCGCTCCACGTCCCTCCGGTGCCCGGCGTCTACACCGCGGAAATCTGGCTGGAGGACGCCGCGGGGCAAGCCGGCCCGGCCGCGCTCGCCACCCTCCGCTTCGACGACACCGTCCCTGCGGCGCCCTCTCCCGTTACACCGGCGGGCTGGCTGGCGAGTCAGGACGACGCCCGCCTGACGATCGATCCGCCGTCGGGGCCGCCGCCCGTTTCCGGGATCGGTGGCTATGCGATCGCGGTCGACCGCGGGACGGGCGGCTCCCCATGCGCCGAGCCCAACTGGTGCAGCCCGCGAGAGACCGACCTCCTCGCCACGGGCGGCCGAGAGACCGCTTCCCTGGGGACGCTGCCGGAGGGCATCAGCTTCGCGCGCGTCGTGGCGGTCTCCGGCTCCGGCGTCGCCTCGCCGGTCGCGAGCGTCCCGATCAGAGTCGACGGAAGCGCCCCCCGGCTCTCGCTGCAGGGCCTGCCCGAGGGCTGGAGCAACGGTCCCGTGCATCTGAGCGCCAGCGCCACCGACTCCCTCTCGGGGATGGCGGCGGCCGGACCGACCGGGCCCTTCACGGCGATCGCCGTCGACGGCGGCGCCCCGGCCCTCGCCTTCGGCGACACCGCCTCGACCTGGGTCGCGGGGAGCGGGCTCCATCAGGTTTCCTCCTTCGCCCGCGACGCCGCCGGCAACATCGGCGACGACAGCCTCGGGGCGAGCGCCACCGCCACCGTGGCAATCGACGAAGAGCCGCCGCGGGTTGCCTTCGCGGCGGCACAGGATCCGGCGGAACCCGAGCGAATCGAGGCCACTGTCGCCGACGACCTCTCCGGCCCCAGCCCCGCCCGCGGCTGGGTCCGGGTGCGGCCGGCCGGCAGCCACGCCGGGTTCGAGCAGTTGCCGACCCGCGTCGCCGGCGACCGCCTGATCGCCCACTGGGACTCCGACGCCTACCAGCCGGGGAAGTACGAATTCCTCGCCACCGGCTATGACCGCGCCGGCAACGCGGGGACCGGCGCCGACCGCGCCCGCGGCGCGAAGATGGTCCTCCTCAACCCGCTGAAGGAGCCGGTGGCGCTGGAAGCCGGCTTCGGCGGGGGGCAGCCCGTCCACCGGCGTTGCAATCGATCCCGGCGGGCTCGCCGCTGCCGGCGGCAGGCCGCCACCGGGCTCGACGAACAGGCGCCGCTGACCGTTCCCTTCAATCACGGCGCTCGCTTCGGCGGCCGGGTGACGGGCGAGGGCGGGCGGGCGATTGGAGGGCTGGAGGTCGCGGTCAGGGAGACCTTTGCCGCGGGGTCGAACCCACGGCAGCGGACGACCATGGTCCGTACCCAGCCCGATGGGACCTTTGCGCTGCAACTGGCGCCGGGGCCGAGCCGCGACGTCCTCGCCAGCTTCGCCGGCAGCGGCACCCTCACCCGGGCAGCCGCCAGAAGCGTCCACCTCGGCGTTCTCACCGCGGTCGACCTCCGTGCCTCCACCGGCGTGGGCAGGGTTGGAGGGGCGCCGGTCGTCTTCACCGGCAGCGTCGACGGGACCGGGCTCGCCGCACCGGCGCAGGGGCTGGCGGTCGAGCTCCAGTTTCGCTATCCGGGAGCCGGATGGAGCGAGTTCCGCAGCGTGGAAACCGATGCTCGCGGCCGCTTCCGCTACGCCTACCGCTTCAGCGACGAGGACAGCCGCGGCGTCCGCTTCCAGTTCCGCGCCTACGTAAAGGGGCGGGAGGGCTGGCCGTATGAGCCCGCCTTCTCCCACCCCCTTGCGGTGACCGGCCGCTGAGCCGGGCGCTCAGCGCCAAGCGGGCGACAGCGAAAGGAGCCCCGCATGGCGGGGCCACGCGGGGCTCTTCGGGGTGGCGCATCTGCGCCGTGGTGCTGTGCGTCCTGCTAGCGCAGGGCGCTGAGCTGGTCGCTGACCGTGCCGACCAGGTCCTGGGCGCGGGTGGTCGGAACCTCGATCACCCGGCGGACGCGCTGCTCGACCTCGGTGCGGTTCCGCTTCAGCGTCGTCTCGACGTTGCGGCGGCTCCGACTCGCCTCGCGCTCGACCTGGTTGCGGGTCTTGCGAGCCTCGGTGATCGCCCGGCGGCGGGCGGTGGTGCCGCGCCGCTCGGTCCGCTTCAGCGATTTGCGCAGCGAGCTGCGGTAGTTCTTGATCTGCCGCTCGGCCTTGTTGCGGTCGGTCCACGGCTCGACCAGGTCGGAGAGCCGGTCGCTGACGCCGAGCACGGCGCCCACGGGGACGTCGACGGCGGTCTCGACGGCGGCCTGAACCTGGTTCTTCTCGGCGGCAGCCGTTTTGGTCGCGGCGCGTTTTGAAGCCGACGCGGTCTTGGCCGCGGATTTTTTCGCTTCGGTGGTGGCCCGTTTGGCCTGCGTTTTCGATTTGCTGCCGTTGCTTTTCGTCTCTGCCATCTGGAGAAAACACCTCTTCAGTCTTGATTGGGGGCGTCAGGGAAGCGCCCGAGTCTAGCGAACATACGTTCCAGCGAACACACGTTCTTAAACCCGTTCTGCGGGAATGGTTACTGGGCAGTGCGCCCCGCTACGCGGCGGCGGCGAGCTGAGCCGAGTGGACCGTGGCGAGGCCGCTCTCGCTGCTGGCGGCGGTCATCGGGTAGCGCGACTCAAGGTCGAGCAGCGCCTGCGAGAGATCCCCCTCGCCGAAGGCGACAAAGCCGCCGGCCTCGCGGACGATCAGCTGCGCCGCGGCGGCGTCAACCGAGCGGCAGGAGCGCAGGCTGAGCATCGCGTCGAAGCGGCCCGCCCCGACGTAAGCGGCCGAGATCGCGATCGCCCCGACCACCCGCAGGCGGAATGCCTTGCCCGCCAGCGCCTCCAGGGCCGGCAGCGACCACTCCGGCTCGGCCGACTCGACCCCGACCACCTCGAGGCGCTCGGCCTCCGGGGCGACCCGCGCCGGTGAGCCACCCAGCCGCGCGCCCTCGCCGCGGCGGGCGAGGAACTCCTCGTCGGCGCCGAAGTCGTGGACGAAGCCGAACTCGACGTCGGCCATCGAGGGGCCCGAGGCGACGGCGATCGAGACGGCGAAGGAGGGGATCGTCCGGCGCGCGTTCAGCGAGCCGTCGATCGGGTCGATCACCACCCGCCGCTCACCGCCGGAGCCAAACTCGACTTCGCCCCGCTCCTCGGAGACGGCGAGGAACGAGGCGCCCTGCGCGGCGAGCTTCTCGAGCTCGGCGAAGACGACGTCCTCGCAGCGGCGGTCGATCACCAGCGTCCGGTCGCCGCCCTCGCCGATCCCTTCGTAGACGGTGCGCTCCTCGCGCGTCCTCGCCTCTGCGAAGATCGGGCGCTGGGCGGCGACAATGCGGCGGCAGATCACCGCCCAGTCGGCGGAGAGGATGTCCATCGACCTCATGCTACGGAGCGGCTAGCTTTGAGCGATGGCTGAAGATCGCCAAATTCTCGAAAGCGCCGCTCCGCAGCGGCGGCGCGCGATCGAGCACGACGTGGGGCCGCTGCTGGTGAGCGGCCCGCCGGGGACCGGCAAGACCGAGCTGCTGGCGCGGCGTCTGGCCCACCTCGTCGCCCTCGGTTCCCGGCCGGAGTCCGTCCTGATGATCGCCTCCGGCCGCAACACCGCCGTCCGCCTGCGCGAGCGCTGCGAGGCACTGGTCGCGGGCCCCTTCGAGGAGCTCTGGATCGGCAGCTGGGACACGATCGGCGAGCGGGTCCTGCGCGAGTACTCCGAGGAGGCGGGGCTCGACCCGTTCTTCGACGTGCTCGGCCGCGCCGAGCGGCTGGCGATGCTGCTCGACCGGCTCGACGAGCTGCCGCTGCGCCGGCACGAGATCCGCGGCAACCCGACCGGCCTGCTGGCGCGGCTGCTGGCGCGAATCGACCGGCTGAAGGCCGAACGGGTCGGGGCGACGAAGCTCTCGGAGCGGGCGCGGGAGGCGAACGCGGAGGACGAGGCCGGGCGGGAGGCGAGCCGGCGCGAGCTCGAGTTCGCCGAGCTCTACGCGACCCACGACCGCATTCTCGCCGAGACCGGCAGCCTCGACCGCGGCGACGTCTTCCTCGCCCTCGACTGCCTCCTGGTCGAGCGGCCCGACGTGCGGCGGCGGATCGCCGAGCGCTGGCGCCACCTGATGGTCGACGAGCTCGAGGAGGCGACCGCGGCGCAGCTGGCGGTGCTCGAGTCCCTCGCCGCCGACAACCCCAACCAGCTCTTCGCCGCCGAGGGCAGCGCGGCCGCCGGGGCAGAGCCGCGGCGCTGGTTCGAGCGGCTCTTCTCCGACGGGGAGCGTGTGGTGCTGGAGGAGCGCTTCCGCAATCCCCAGCTCGGCTTCTGGCGCTGCGCCAACGAGCGCGCCCAGGCGCAGGCGGCGGCGCGGGCGGTCGAGCACCTGGTCGCCCACGGCACCGCGGCAGAGGAGATTTGCGTGCTGGTCGCCGATCCCGCCCAACAGGGCGGTGCGGTGGCGGCGGCGATGGAGGAGCGCGGCATCCCCTTCCACCTCTCCGGACCGGCGGCCCTCTTCCAGCGGCCGGAGGTGCGCGACGCGATCGCCTGGCTGCGGGTCCTCGCCGCCCCCGACGACTCGGCCGCGGCGGCGCGGGCGCTGACCCGGCCGCCGGTGGAGCTGCGCTCCGGCGACCTGGCGCGGCTGACGACGATCGCGCGGCGGCGCAAGCAGGACATGGTCGCCGCCTGCGAAGCGGCCCTCGACAGCCCCCAGTTCCAGCCCGAGGCGCGGGAGCGGATCCAGACCTTCCTGAAGCTCTACGGGGCCGCGGCGGCGACGATGGAGGAACGGCGCGCCGACGTCTTCGTGCGGCGGCTGATCGAGCAGGTCGGGCTGCGGCGCCAGCGCCTCTTCGCGGCCCAGCCGGAGGTGGCCGAGCGGCTGCTCGGGCTCTCGCGCCTGGCCGAGCTGGCGACCGCCTGGACGCGGCGCGAACCGCGCGGCTCGACCCGCGGCTTCGTCGCCTACCTCAGCGCCGTCGCCGAGGCGGGGAGCGAAGCGGAGGAGGCCGAGGAGCCGCCGGCGCCCGGCGCGGTACGCGGGATGGCGGCCGCCGCGGTGAAGGGGCTCGGCTTCGACCACGTCTTCGTCCTCGGGCTCGAGGAGGAGGCAGGCTGGGAGCGGATCGGCTGGCCGGCGCGCAGCGGGCTAGTGCTCTCGCGGGTGCAGCGCGGCCAGGAAGGCGAGGAGGCGCGGCCATCGCGCTTCTACGAGCGGGCCCTGGCGGCGGCCGGCGGCGAGGAGGAGGCCCACGAGGAGGAGCTGTTCGGCCCGGCCGAGGGCCTGCACGCGACCTATCGGGCGCTGCGCGAGCAGGTGCTAGAGGCCTCATGGCGGGCCGGCCGCGAGCTCTCCGAGCCGCGCCTCGACACCGCGATCGACGTCAACCGCGCGATCGCCCGCTACCTGGAGCTGCTGAAGCTGGCGGCGCTGGCGCAGCGGCCGGGGGACGAGCCGACCGCGGAGGCGATCGAGGCGGTCAACGGGCTGCTGCGGCAGGTGGCGACGCCGGAGCAGCAGGCCGAGCTCGACGCCTCGGCGCTCGACGTCTACCTGCTCGACTCCGAACGCGAGCGGGGCCGGCGGCTGGAGCTGGTCGCCGCGCGCGAGGAGCCCTCGCTGGCGGCCTTCCTGCCCCGCCGCGGCGACGGCCTGCTCAGCCTCTCGGCCTCGGACCTCTCGCTCTACCTGACCTGCCCGCTGAAGTACAAGTTCGCCCGCGTCTTCGGGATTCCGCAGGAGCCGACGATCAACCAGCGCTTCGGGATCCTCTTCCACAACGTCCTCGAACGCTTCCACAAGGAACCGCCGCCGAACGAGCACGAAGGGCTGTCGATACTGAACAAGCTCTTCGCCGAAGGCTGGCGGCGGACCGGCTTCGGCAACTCAGACGACGAGCTGCAGTTCCGCGACCGCGCCCGCGAGGCGCTGCGCCTCTACTGGGAGCGCGAGCGCCTCTCCGAGGGCGAACCGGTCTGGCTGGAGAAGAAGTTCGACTTCAAGGTCGGCGACCACCACGTCCGCGGCCGCGTCGACCGCGTCGACCGCCTGCCCGACGGCGACTACGAGCTGATCGACTACAAGACCGGCGAGCGCAAGAGCGAAGCCGACCTCGACAGCGACCTGCAGCTGGCGCTCTATCGGCTGGCGGCGCGGGAGGCCTGGGGCATCGAGGCCGCCACCGGCAGCTACTACTACGTGCTCGACGCCGAGAAGGTGCCGGCGCCGAGCCGCCCCGACGACGCCGAGCGGGTCGAGCGGACCGTCCTCCGGGTCGGCGAGGGGGTCCTCGGCCAGGACTTCGAGCCCCGCCCCTCTCCCACCGTCTGCAGCTGGTGCGACTACCGGCTGATCTGCCCGGCGGCCGAAGCGTAGAGGCTGAGATGGGGAGGGGGTGGTTCCCTTCAGACACAGCTCGCCTATGGCTCGCTGTTGAGTGTCTGAAGGGAACCACCCCCTCCCCCTTCTCCCATGCCGCAGGACCCACCCCCTCCTGCGTGGCAGGGAGTACCCCAAACGGCGCCATTCGCAGGAGAAGCGAGCAACTGAGGCAGGGCCTCCCGGCTCTGGATGGCTGTGAGGGAACCGGTCCCTCTCCCGCGGGAATGTCCGCGAAGCGCGCGAAATGCAATCTGATCTCATGCCCGCCATAGGCGGGCAGCATCTTGGGGAGCCGCCCCGAAGGGGCGCGACAAATTCACGCGGGAGAGGGACCGGCTCCTCTTCCTAGGCCCGAAGGTTCAACTCTTGTCGTCGCCGCGCTGCCTCAGGAAGCGCTGGAACTCGCTGGCGAGAGTGTCGGCGGACGGCAAATCGCCCTCGTCGTCGAGCAGCTCGCTCTGTTCGGCCTCGATCCGCTGGACCAGCTCCTCGATCTCCGGGTTGGCGGCGACGGCGCGGCCGATCTGCTCCTCGTAGTCGGTGGTTTCCTCCTCCAGCTCCGCCGCCTCGACGGCGATCCCGGTCAGCCCCTCGAGCCGGCGCAGCAGCGCCAGCGCCGCCTTCGGGTTCGGCACCGCGGCGACGTAATGGGGCACCGCCGCCCAGAGCGAGGCGGAGTCGATCCCGTTGCGGCGGCAGAGGTCGTGGACGACGCCGACGATCCCGGTTGGGCCCTCGTAGTTGGAACGCTCGAGCTCGAGCTCCTCGACCAGGTCCTCGTTCGAGGCGAGGCCGGTGATCGGGACCGGCAGCGTGTGGGAAACCTCGGCGATCAGGGCGCCGAGGGTGATGATCATCTCCACGCCGAGCGCGTCGGCGGCAGTGGCGATCGTCTCCGAGAAGGCGCGCCAGCGCAGGTTCGGCTCGGTCCCGTCGAGCAGGACCAGGTCGCGGTCGGCCCCCGGGACCTCGACCGCGATCAGGTTGTTCTCCGGCCACTCGACCCGACGGGTCTGGCCTTCGTCGAGGGTGATCGTCGGCCGCGTCGACTGGAAGTCGAAGAACTCCTCCGGGTCGAGCCGGGCGATCAGCTCGCCGTCGAGCGAGTTGCCGACCGCCGCCAGCGCGGTCGAGGCCGCGGCGGCGGCGTCGTTCCAACCGCGAAAGGCGCAGACCAGGACGGGCGAGCGCAGGTGCGGCAGGTCGCCTTCCCAGGTCAGGTAATCCACGCTCTGAGCGTAGACCAATCCTTCCGACCGCTCTTTAAGAATGCCGGACCGGCGGGGTCTGGCGCTCAGGGGGCGGCGCGGGCGCGGCGGACCAGCTGCGCCGCCATGAACAGGGCGAGCGCGGCGAAGGCGAGCTGCAGGGCGCGTTCGGAGACGTGGTTGGCGAGGGCGACGCCGACGAGGACGCCGATCGGGGAGAGGGCGCCGACGATCAGCGCCTCGCGGACGCGGACGTTGCCGTAGCCGTTCTGCCGGTAGGCGCCGACAAGGGCGACGACGACGATCATCAGCAGCGAGGTCGACTCCCCCTCGACCTGGCTGAGGCCGAGGCAGACGGTCAGTGCCGGGACGAAGAGGACGCCGCCGCCGACCCCGACGAGGCCACCGGTCATCCCGCCGGCGAGGCAGATCAGCGCCGCCGCGAGCTCGCTCATACCAAGCCTTCGTTTCGCACCCGCGAAGACCCAGATTGCGATGCCGGTCCCGCTCCGCTCACGAGAGGATCAGCTCCACCGCGATCGCGACCAGGAGCAGGGCGAAGAGGTAGGAGACGGCGCGCTGGGGGATGCGCTGCTGGATCGCGGTGCCGATGACCACGCCGACCACCGCCGGGACCGCCAGCAGCAGGCCCGTGGCCAGGTGGACATTGCCGTAGATGCCGCCCTGGGCGACCGCGCCGAGCAGGCCGATGAGCACTATCGACGCGAGACTGGTGCCGGTGGCGAGGCGCTCGCCGTAGGCGAACCAGAAGATCAGCAGCGGCACGATGATGGTGCCGCCGCCGACCCCGAAGAGGCCGCTGAAGAGGCCGGCTAGGGTGCCGATCGCCGCCAGCTTCCAGAGCGCGTGGTCCGGGGTCGCGGTGGCTGGCATCTCGCGATACTAAGGCCGTGCCCCCCGCCTCCCAGACCACCGGCCCTGCCCGCGGGGACGGCTGGGCGGCCACGCTCGAGCCGCTGCGCGAGCAGCCGGGGCGGGCGGCGGTCCTGACCGACGTCGACGGGACGCTGGCGCCGATCGTCGAGCGGGCCGAGGAAGCGGCGGTGCCGGCGCCGGCGCGGCAGGTGCTGGCGGCGCTGAGCGAGCGCTACGCGCTGGTCGGCTGCATCTCCGGCCGCCGAGCCGAGGAGGCGCGGCGGCTGGTCGGCCTCGACAGCCTCGCCTACGCCGGCAACCACGGGCTCGAGCTGCTGATGCCTGGCGAGGAGGAGCCGCGGCCGGATCCCTCGGTGGCTGGGCGCGAGTCCGAAGCGGCGGAGTTCCTCGCCGATCTCGTCGGCGGCCGCCTCGAGGCGGCGGGGTTGCGGCGGGAGGACAAGGGGCCGATCCAGGCGCTGCACTGGCGCGGCAGCGCCGACGAGGCCGCGGCCGAAAGCCGCGCCCACGAGATCGCCAACGAGGCCGGGCGAGCGGGGCTGCAACCGCGCTGGGGCCGCAAGGTGCTGGAGCTGCGGCCGCTCGGCGGCGGCGGCAAGGACGGCGCGATGGCTTCGCTGCTCGCCGACCAGCGCCTCGACCGCGCCGTCTACGCCGGCGACGACCGCACCGACCTCGACGCCTTCCGCCGCCTGCGGGAGCTGCGCGAGGAGGGCCGGCTGGCGGCGGCCGTCTGCGTCGGCGTGCTCTCGGCCGAGGGCCCGGCGGAGCTGGCCGAGGAGGGCGACGTGACGGTGGCTGGCCCAGATGGCTGGCTGGCGATCCTCGAATGGCTGGCCGAATGAAAAGCCGATCGCGCTCGAACTGCATCAAATTTCCTGCCTTCAGGACCGGAATTTTGATGCAGTTCGGGGTCCTCTAGCGATGCCCTACACCGACCTCCTTCGCGTCAGCGTCTTCATCACCGCCGCCGAGGCGACCGCCCTCGGCGCGATCACCGCGCTCGCCGCCAACCGCGACGGCGACACCCGGATCGCGGTGATCGCCGCGGCCTGGTGGCTGATCGCGCTCGGGATCGGCGTCTACCTCGGCCGGCCCCATCGAGCCGCCGAGGACGTCCGCGACGCCCTCGCCCGCGCCCGCACCGCCACCTCGCTTCCGGACCAGAGCCCAGCCCGGATCGCCTTCGTCCGCCTCTGGCCGATTGCCTTCACCGCGATCGCCGCCGGCGTCCTCGGCATCTTCTTCCCCGGCGTCGCGGCGGTTGGCGCCGGCTACGCCCTGATCGTCTCCCTCGCCTGGCACACCCGCGAGGCCGCCGTCCTCGGCATCGAGAGCCGCGACGGCGTCAAGTTCTACGTCATCCCCAGCAACCCGCTGCGGCCGATCGAGCTGGTGCGGACGCCGGGACTGCGGGACGGTCGCCTGTCTTCTATATAAACCCCTTTAAGTGCTATTCTGCCGCGATGTCTAAGGTTGAGCTTTCTGAGGAAACCCAACAACGACTTCTCGGCCTAGTCCGAAGCTTTGACGATACTCCCGAGATCGTTATCCAGCGTCTCCTTGATCATTACGAGGATACGCCCTCCCCAGATAAACTCAAGCTGGAAGAACGAGAGCCTCCGAGGGAGGGCGAGATCCTTCCCGAGGGTCAGTATTGGCTCCCGATCTTGGAAATTCTGGTTGAAGCAGGGGACCAGGCCGAAGGCAGTGCCGTGATCGACGCGCTCGAGAGCAGGATCGGCGACCGGCTCCGGTCGCGAGACCGCGACCAGCTCAAGATGGGTGAGGTGAGGTGGCGCAATCGTGCTCGTTTCGCGCGGCTGCGAATGAAGGAACTCGGTCTGATCAGCAACGAATCACCCCGCGGAATCTGGGAGATCACCGAGAGGGGGCGCGATTACCTGCGCGCCGAGCAACAAAGCCGAGCGCTCTGACTGGGCCGCAGATGAAACGCGTTTCGCGAATTAGGAAACCCGGCGACTTCAATACCGAGGAGCGACGGGAGCGGCTGCGCGAACTCCGCTCGAAGCGCCATCGCCGGATGATGGTGACCGTCTCCTCTTCGATCGCGATCGTCCTCACCGGACTTGGAGCAGCCGGGGTGCGGATGCCATTGCTCCCGCTGATGCTCAGCCTTCTATAGCTGCACCTGGTCGCGTCGGCTACCTCTTCAGCAGTTCCTTGAAGCCTGACCAGGGGCGGGTGTTGGCGACGCCATCCGCGGTCAGCCAGGCGCGCCGGGCGGTGGCGACGGCGTAGGTCATGTTGTCGAGGGTGTCGACGCCGTGGGCGTCGGTGTTGAGGACGATCTTGACGCCGGCTTGGGAGGCGAGGCGGGCGTGGAGGTCGGAGAGGTCGCGGCGGTTGGGGTTGCCGTTGATCTCGATCATCGTGCCGGTGCGGGCCGCGGCTTCGGCGACCTTCTCGACGTCGATGCCGTAGGGCTCTCGGCGGCCGATCAGCCGACCGGTGAGATGGCCGATGCAATCGACGTCGGGGTTCTCTATCGCCGTGAGGACGCGCTCGGTCATCTGCTTTTCGGAGACCGAGAAGGAGGTGTGGACGCTGGCGACGATCCAGTCGAGCGCGGCGGCGAGAGCGTCGGGGTAGTCGAGTGAGCCGTCGAGGCCGATGTTGATCTCCGAGCCGGCGAGGAGGCGGAAGCCGTCGTCGCCGTTCGCCTCGTTCCAGGCGCGCACCTCCTCGATCCGCTCCCAGAGCCGCTCAGAGGTGACGTGGTCGCCGAAGCCGTGGCTGGCCGAATGGTCGGTGATCGCCAGGTACTCGTACCCCCGGTCGCGGGCCGCCGCGGCCATCTCCTCGAGGCTGTTACGGCCGTCGGAGAGGGTGGTGTGGGAGTGGAGGTCGCCGCGGATGTCGCCGAGCTCAACCAGCTTCGGCAGCACGCCTTCGCGGGCCGCCTTCAGCTCGCCCCGCCCCTCCCGCAGCTCCGGCTCGATGTAGGCGTAGCCGAGGCGCTCGTAGACGGCGGCCTCGGTCCCGCAGGTTTCGACGTCGCCGCTCTCGGTCTCGGTGATCCCGTGCTCAGAGACCGAGAGGCCGCGCCCGACCGCCTCTTCGCGCAGCTGGACGTTGTGGGCCTGGGAGCCGGTGAAGTGCTGCAGCAGGTTGCCGAAGGCCGCGGGCGCGACGATCCGCAGGTCGACCGAGACGCCGTTGTGGGTTTGGGCGCGGACGCCGTTGGGGCCGGGTTTGCCGGCGGCGGCGATCAGCGGGTGCTCGGCGAGGTGCTTGGCGAGCGCGGCCGGCTCCTCGGCGGTGGCGATGATGTCGATGTCCTTGCAGGTCTCGGCCCAGCGCCGGACGGAGCCGGCGACCTCGACCCGGTTGGCGGCTGGGTGCTCGCGCAGCGCTGCCGCCAGCTCCTCGGCGATCGGCTTCACCTTCGAGAGCAGCAGCCGGCCCGGCCCCTCCCCCGGCTCGCCCAGCCGCTCGAGCGCAGCGAGGATGTTCTCCTCGGCCTTGGCGCCGAGGCCCTTGACGTGGCGCACCTGCTCGGACTCGGCGGCGGTTTTGAGGTCGTCCATCGAGGAGATCTCCAGCTCCTCGAATAGGCGGCGGGCGGTTTTCGGGCCGACGCCGGGAACGCGGGTGACCTCGATCAGCGTCGGCGGGAACTTCGCCTTCAGCTTCACGGCTGCCGGGATCTCGCCGGTCGCCAGCAGCGCGTCGATCTTTTCCGCCAGCGTCTTGCCGACCCCAGGGACCTCCGTCGCCCGCCCCTGTGCGGCCAGCTCGGCCACCGAGACGGGGCTCTCGCGGATCGCCTTGGCGGCGGTGCTGTAGGCGAGAACCCGGTATTTCACCGCCCCATCGAGCTCGTAGAGGATCCCCAGCTCTTCCAGGGCGGCGGCGATCTCGGCATTGGTCACGGGCCAAGGAATACCATCGCGGGGCCGGTGGGTAGAGAGAGCAACGGCTCCAAACGCCTCTGGACAGTGCCGCTATACTTTATGAAGTATTGAGCTGAACACCGCAACCGGGAGACGCACAGTGACTGGCAAATTGACGGATGTGACCGACGCCACCTTCAAATCCGACGTGCTCGAGGCCGAGGGGCCGGTGCTCGTCGACTTCTGGGCTCCCTGGTGCGGTCCCTGCCGCGTCGTCCATCCGGTGCTCGAGGAGATCGACGGCGAGCGCGAGGACCTGAAGATCGTCTCCATCAACGTGGACGAGAACCAGCAGACGGCCTCCCAGTACGAAGTCCTCTCGATCCCGACGATGATCCTCTTCAAGGACGGCGCGATTGCGAAGAAAATCGTCGGCGCGATGCCGAAGCGACGCCTCGAGGCCGAGCTGGAGCCGGCGCTCGCCTAGCGGCGGCGCCTCCCTGACCTGAAGAGCAGGCCATGCCGTTCGTTCACGTCCACTGGTACGAGGGCCGCTCCGACGAGCAGAAGGCGGAGATCGGCAAGCGGATCGAAGCGGCCCTGATCGAGGTGGCCGGCGTTGCCCCCGATCACTGCTGGGTGAAGTTCTCCGACTCGAAGAAATCGGACTTCATCATCGGCGAGAAGCCGCGGGACTAGGCGGGCACCCGATCGCTGGTCGTCACCTCGTGATCGGGGGTGACCAAAGCAGCTCTTGCAGCCGCGATCAGGCTGTCGGCATTGAGGTTGTAGCTCTTGGCCACCGCCTCAAGTAGGTGAAGATTCCTGCTCGGGTAAAGCAACCCGATATTCACGAGACGCCCCTTCGAGAAGGCGACGGTGCAGTAATACTCATCGAACTCATCCCCGTCGTCCCAGAAATCCACCGCAGCTAGATCAATGGAGACGGCGTTCGCCTCACTGTCAAAGTAGGCCTTCATGGGTGCCTCCTCGGGTGCACGGTAATCACTGGATTTGAGTCGTCGGCTGCCACCACTACACGAGCTAGAGGACCGCGGATATAGCCAAGATAGCGGGGGTTACAGAACTCATCAGCGTCCACCTTTACGGGATCCAGGATGACCGAGATGGCGTCCCGCTGCGACCAGCGGTTCTGCCGAAGTTTGTTCTTCGCGTGGTGAGTGAATCGCACTCCCACCTAAGAGAGCGGCGAGAAATCCTCTCCCCCGTCAGGCGCGAGAAACGCCGATTTTGAGCTCGCGGCCGTCGATCTTGGCGGTGGCGCCGTCGGCGTGGCCGTCGTAGGAGACGGTGGTGGCCAGGACCTCACCCGCCAGGTAGTCCTGGTGGGCTTGGGCAGCGGATAGGAGCTCTGGGTCGCCGGTGAGGGTGAGGGCGATGCGGTCGGTGATCTCGAGGCCGGCGTCTCTGCGGGCGTTCTGGACGGCGTGGACGATCTCGCGGGCCAGGCCCTCGCGGCGGAGCTCGTCGTCGAGCTCGAGCTGGAGGGCGACGGCGTGGCCGGCCTCGGCCTCGACCTCATAGCCCTCGAGGGGCTGGAGGGCGAGGGTGATGTCTTCGGGAACCAGTTGATGCTCGTCGCCATCGATGCTTATGCCGACGCCGATACCGAGCGACATGACCTCGGCCACATAGGTCTGGTCGAGGGCCTCGATCGCAGCGGCGACCTGGGGCATTCGTTTCCCGAAGCGAGGGCCGAGAGAACGAAAGTTGGGCTTCAGCTCGTAGCTGACCAGCTCCGACTCGTCGGTGACGAAATCGAGCCCTTTGACGTTGAGCTCGGTGGTGACGAGGTCGGCGCGGGCTTCGATCGCCGCCCGCTCGGCCTCGTTGGCGACGATCACCGCCCGGCGCAGCGGCTGGCGCACCTTCGCCTTCGCCTGGGCGCGGGCGGCGCGGCCGAGCTCGACCGTGAGCCGCACCGCCTCCATCGCCTGCTCCAGGTCGGGATCGGCGAGCGCCTCGGCGACCTCGGGGAAATCGCGCAGGTGGACCGAGTTCTGCGCGGACCCTTCGCCCTCACCGGTGGACGAGGAGGCGGTGCCGTCGCTGAGGTTGCGGTGGATCTCGTCGGCGAGGAAGGGCGTGAACGGCGCCAGCATCGCCACCGTCTCCAGCAGGCAGTGGCGCAGCGTCGCGAAGGCGGCGCGGTCGCCCTCCCAGAAGCGGCGGCGGCTGAGCCGCACATACCAGTTGGAGAGCTCCTCGACATAGTCGGCGACCGCCCGGCCCGCCGCGGTGCAGTCGTAGGCGTCCATCCGCTCGCGCACGGTCGCGGTCGTCGCCTGCAGCCGTGAGAGCGCCCAGCGGTCGAGGTCGTTCAGGTCATTCGCCTCTTCCTTTTGGTCGCTAGCCGACCAAAAGGAAGAGGCGAAATCCTCCGGCCCCAGGTTCTCGGCGTTCGCGTAGAGGACCCAGAAGGAGTAGGTGTTCCAGAGGGTGAGGAGGAACTGGCGGACCGATTCGCCCACGGTCTCGACCGAGAAGCGGTAGCCGGCCCAGGGCTGCTGAGCCGTCAGGTAGTACCAGCGGAAGGCGTCGGCGCCGTGGGCGTTCAGCACGTCCCAGGGGTCGACGACGTTGCCGCGGCTCTTCGACATCTTCTGCCCCTCGGGGTCGAGGATCAGGCCGAGGCAGACGCAGTTGCGGTAGCTGGAGGTGTCGAAGAGCAGGGTCGACTCGGCGAGCAGGGTGTAGAACCAGCCGCGGGTCTGGTCCTGGGCCTCGCAGATGTAGTCGGCCGGGAAGCGCTCCTCGAACTCCGCGTGCCCCTCGAAGGGGTAGTGGAACTGCGCGAAAGGCATCGCGCCGCTGTCGTACCAGGTGTCGATCACCGAGAGGACGCGGCGCATCTCGCCGCCGCAGCGCTCGCAGTCGAGGGAGACGCCGTCGATGTAGGGGCGGTGCAGGTCCTCGGGCACCTCGCCCCGCGCCCGCTCGCGCAGGTCGGCCACCGAGCCCGCGCAGAAGCGCTCGTCGCAGCCCGCGTCGGTGCACTCCCAGATCGGCAGCGGCGTCCCCCAGTAGCGGTCGCGAGAGAGCGCCCAGTCGACGTTGTTCTCCAGCCATTTGCCGAAGCGGCCGTGCTTGACGTGCTCGGGATGCCAGCCGATCTCCTCGTTGTTGGCCAGCAACTCGTCCCGCGCCTGCGAGGTGGCGACGTACCAGCTCGACTTCGCGTAGTAGAGGAGCGGCGTGCCGCAGCGCCAGCAGTGCGGGTAGGAGTGCTCGTAGACCTGCTCGCGGAAGAGAAGCCCGCGGGAGTCGAGGTCGGCGATCAAGGCTTTGGTGACCTCGGTGTCCTTGACGAACTGGCCCTCGAAGCCGATTACACGCTGGTCGAACTTCCCGTCTAGACCGACCGGGTTATAGAGAGTGCTTGCGTTGGTCGGATCGAACAGGCGATTCTCGGCAGCGACTTTGTAGTCGTCTTCACCAAAAGCGGGAGCGATATGGACGAGGCCCGTTCCGTCGTCGGTCGTGACGAAGTCACCTTCAATCACCGGGAATCTTCCGGGCTCACGATCTTGAAGAGCAAAGACAGGCCCCGTGTATTCGAGTCCGATCATGTCGCGCCCAAGGGTTTCGTTGAGGATCTCTACTCCTTCACCCAGCACCTTCTCCACCAGCGGCTTGGCGAGAATCACCGTCTCGTCCCCTAGTCGGATCCAGGCATAAGTCACATCAGGCGCGAGGGCAACTGCTTCATTCCCCGGAAGCGTCCAAGGCGTCGTCGTCCACACAAGAAGCGATGCATTGCCGTCCACCAGCGGGAAGCGCACGTAGATCGAGGGGTCCTTGACGTCCTCGTATCCCAGCGCCACCTCGTGCGAGGACAGGGCGGTGCCGCAGCGGGGGCAGTAGGGGACGACCTTGTGGCCCTCGTAGAGGCGGCCGTCGTCCCAGAGCTTGCGCAGCGACCACCAGACTGACTCGATGTAGTCGTCCTCGAGGGTGACGTAGGGGTCGTCGAGGTCGATCCAGAAGCCGATCCGCTCGGTCAGCTTGTTCCACTCCTCGACGTACTCGAAGACGGACTCGCGGCAGCGGCGGTTGAACTCGGCGATCCCGAGCTCCTCGATCTCCTGCTTGGAGGAGATGCCGAGCTGCTTTTCGACCTCGAGCTCGACCGGCAGGCCGTGGCAGTCCCAGCCGGCCTTGCGCGGCACCCTGTATCCGCACATCGTCTTGTAGCGGGGGTAGACGTCCTTGAAGACGCGGGCGAGGACGTGGTGGGAGCCGGGGCGGCCGTTGGCGGTCGGCGGCCCCTCGTAGAAGCTCCAGACACGGGCTCCCTCGCGCTGAGCGAGGGAGCGCTCGAAGACCCCCTCCTCGCGCCAGCGCGCCAGCACCCGTTCCTCCAGCTCGGGGAAGGGCTGCTTCGGGTCGACGGGCGCGAAACCGGGCATGAGGGTGAGGATTCTATGAGCGGGCACTTCGCAGCCGCGCGGCGCGGGGTGGCCGAGCTTTGTGGCCGACGCCACCCCGAAGCTCGACCACACTCATAGTGGGCGCACCCACTAGGGTGCGGGCCGGTGGAGCGCTACGACCTCAACGGCAAAGTCGCCCTGGTGACCGGCGCCGCCCGCGGCATCGGCTTCGAGACGGCGCGGCAGATGCACCTGCGTGGGGCCTCGGTGGCGGTGCTCGACCTCGACGCCGCCGACGCGCGCGAGGCGGCGGAGCGGATCGGGCCGCGGGCGATCGGGCTCGGCGGCGACGTCACCGACCAGAGCGCGCTGATGAGCGCCGTCGCCGAGACCGTCGAGCGGTTCGGCGGGCTTGACGTCGCCGTCGCCAACGCCGGGATCGCGCAGAAGCAGTTCGCCACCGTGCGCGGCATCTCCGGCGAGGAATGGGAGCGGGTCTTCGAGGTTGACATGCTCGGCGTCTGGCGGACGGTGCGGGCGGCGCTGCCGCAGATTGTCGAGCGCAGGGGGCAGATGATCGTCATCTCCTCCGTCTACGCCTTCGCCAACGGCTACGGCAACACCCCCTACGCGGCGGCGAAGTCGGCGGTCGAGTCGCTGGGGCGGGCGCTGCGGGTGGAGCTGCGGGCGCACGGGGCAAGCGCCAGCGTCGCCTACTTCGGCTGGGTCGACACGAAACTGGTCCAGGACGCCTTCGCCCAGGAGACCTCGCCGCGGGTGGAAGCGCTGAGCCCGAAATGGCTGCTGAAGCGGATCAGCCCGGAGGAGGCGGGCGCCGGCCTGGTGCGGGGAATCGAGGAGCGGGCGCCGCGGATCTTCGTCCCGAAGTGGTGGCGCTACGTCTCGGCGTTGCGTGGCCTGATCAACCCGCTGCTCGACAAGCGGATGGAGACCGAACCGAAATTCGCCGAGCTGGTCCGCGACATCGACGCCCAGAGCGTCGACCTGGCGCACGGCTCCACCGACGCCTAGCTGTTGCGACTCCAAATGTCGTGAGGAACTACAGCAAGCCTCCGAGCCGCATCAAATTTCCTGCCCGGTAGGCCGGAAATCCGATGCAGTTCGGGTGAGGCGCTCGAGGAGGATCAGGGGCGATTCGTAGGGGGAGCCGGTGGCGCGCTCGAGGGCGATCTCGCAGGTGCGGTTGTTGGAGAGGTGGGCGTCGAAGTGGCGGCCGGCAAGCTCTTCGGCCTGGGGGCGAGTGGCGGAGGCGGTCAGCTCCGGGTGGGTGATGCCACGGTCGCCGGCGAAGGCGCAGCAGGTGGCGGAGGGGGCGACGTAGACGTCCTCGGCGATGGCGTCGGTGAGCGTGCGGAGCGGACGGGCCAGCCCGAGCCGCCGGGTGGCGCAAGTGGGGTGGACGGTCGCGGAGGGGACCTTCTTGGTGATCTCCAGGTCAGGCAGCAGGCGCAGCGCCCAGGTGACCGAGTCGACGATCTCCAGCTGCGCCAGCCGCTCGCCGTTCTCCTCCGCAAGCACGCCCTCGGCGGGTTCGGCGATTGCGCCGGTACAGGAAGCGGCGTCGATCACCACCGGCAGCGCCCCCTCCCCGCTCCAAGTCCACAGCCGCTCCACCATCTCATTCGCCTTATGCCTGTGCGCTGCTTCGAACCCTTTCGAGCTCCAGGGCAGCCCGCAACAGCTGCCGACCACGTCGTCCGGAATACACACCGGCCGCCCCGCCCGTGCCGAAACCGTCACCAAAGCCTCAACGACATATCGACCCGCCAATTTTCCCCCGTGGAGGTGGGTTTTTGACGGCTCGCTCGAGGGCCCGAAGATGCGGTTGGTACAGGAGGGGACGTAGACGGCCGCGGCGTTGCTGAGTACGGCGGCGTTACGTCGGGCAGGAGGGGATGACCCTCTGCGGACACTCGACGGCGAGCCATCGGCGAGCTGTGTCTGGAGAGGGTCATTCCCTCCTGCCCCACCTCTAGGCAGCCTGCCGTCCGCCGGGCGGGCCAACCCCATGCCGCGCTTCGTCCGCCGTGCCAACGGCCCTCCCAGCCGCAGCGCCGCCCGCGAGAGTTTCTCGACCCCGCCCCACCGCCTCGCCGCCGCCAGCGCCGCCCGTTCGGCGCGCTCACCGTGCTGCGCGGTCCGCAGCTCCTTGACCAGACGCCCCGTGTCGATCCCCAGCGGGCAGGCGATCTGGCAGGAGCCGTCGGTGGCGCAGGTCTCGATTGCGTCGTACTCGTACTCGGCCAGCAGCGCCCGCTGCACCGGGGAGCCCTCGGGCTGGCGCGCCATCTCCCGCCGCAGGACGATCCGCTGGCGCGGCGTCGTCGTCAGGTTGCGGCTCGGGCAGACCGGCTCGCAGAAGCCACACTCGACGCAGGTCGTGGCGCCGCCCCAGCCCTCAATCGCCGGGGTTGTTTTCAGGTTGCGCAGGTGAATGCCGGGGTCGCGGCTGAGGACGACGCCCGGCGAGAGCACGCCCTCGGGGTCGGCGAGCCGCTTGATCCGCCACATCAGCTCGGTCGCCTTCTCCCCCCACTCGCGCTCTACATAAGGGGCCATGTTGACGCCGGTCCCGTGCTCGGCCTTCAGCGAGCCGTCGTATTTCTCGACGATCAGCTCGACCAGGCCGCCCATGAAGGCCTCGTAGCGGTCGAGGTCCTCCTGCTTGGCGAAGTCCGGGGTCAGCATGAAGTGCAGGTTCCCGGCCGAGGCGTGGCCGGCGACGCCGGGGAGGAAGCCGTGCTCGGCGAGCAGCGCCTGCAGATCCTTGGCCCCCTCGGCGATCCGCTCCGGCGGCACGCAGACGTCCTCGACGATCAGCGCGGTCCCCTCCGGCCGCACCCGGCCGATCAGCCCGTGCAGGCCCTCGCGCACCCGCCAGGCCAGCTCGACCTCCTCGAGGCTGCGGGTGAAGGCAAGCGGCCGGATCAGCTCCTGGGAGGCGAGCAGCTCTTCGGCGGCGGCCACCTGCGCGTCGAGCTCGGCCGCGTCGGCGCCGCCGTACTCGACCAGCAGCACCGCCGACTCCGGCGGCAGCTCCTTCCACTCCTGCGGCGCTCCGACCATGTTCCAGGCGGCGGTGATCAGCGCCGGCGCCACCATCATCTCGACCGCGGTGGCGCCGGAGGCGACCAGTTCGGGCACCGGGACGATCGCCGCGTCGATGCTGGGGAAGTGGACCCAGGCGGTGGTCGTCGCCGGCGGCACCGGCACCGTCTCGAGGACGACCTCGGCGAGGAAGGCGAGCGTGCCCTCGGAGCCGACCAGCAGGCGGCGGAAGATCTCCAGCGGCTCGTCGGCGTCGAGGAAGGCGCAGAGCCGGTAGCCGGTGGTGTTCTTGATCGCGAACTTGCGGCGGATGCGCTCGGCGAGCGCGGCTTCGGCGCGGATCTCGTCGCGGATCGCCGCCAGGCCGGCGGCCAGCTCCGGCTCGGCGGCGGCGAACCGCGCGGCGGCGCCCGGCGCGCCGGTGTCGATCCTCGTGCCCGAGGGAAGGACGAAGGTCAGCTCGCGCACGGTCGAGTAGGAGTCCTTGGTGACCCCGCAGCGCATCCCGCCGGAGTTGTTGGCGACGACGCCGCCGACGGTGCAGACGTCGGTGCTGGCGGGGTCGGGGCCGAGCTTGCGGCCGTGCGGCGCGAGGACGCGGTTGGCGTGCCCGAGGATCGTCCCCGGCTTCACCCGCGCCCGGGCGCCGTCCTCCTCGACCCGGATGCCGCCGAAGTGCTTGCGGACGTCGACGAGGATGCCGTCGCTCTGGCCCTGGCCGTTGAGGCTGGTGCCGCCGGCGCGGAAGGTGACGGGGATCGAGCGCTGGCGGCCGAAGCGCAGCGCCTTGGCGACCTCGTCGGCATCGCGAGCCTCGACCACCGCTTTCGGGAAGAGCCGGTAGGGGCTGGCGTCGGAGGCATAGGCGACGAGGTCGCTGGCGCGATGAAGAACCCGGTCCGCCCCGAGCAGCTCCTCCAGCTCCCGCCGAAGCGACCGATCCACCCCCTGCGCCAGCGAATCGGGAGCCCGATCGTCAACTGCCTGACTCGCTGGCGGCGGAACCGAACGTCTTCTTTGGCGAAGGAGCATCCGCCTACGTTACCAGGGCCGCGGGCGTGCCTGCCGTACCCTCCCCGCTGTTGCACCGGCAGCCACCCCCGCGGCCCTCCTCCTGCTGCGAGGATCCACCAGCATCGCCTAGAACAGCGCCATCCCCGGCGCCACTGGGACTTCGACCAGCTCCGGCTGCGAGGAGGCGAGCGCCGCGCTCAGCGCCCCTGCGACTTCGTCGCGGTCACGCGCCCGGTGCGCCTTCACCCCATAGCCCTCGGCGATCGCGGCGACGTCGAGCTTCGGCAGGTCGAGGCCGGGTGCGGCGTTCACCTGCTCGACTTCGGCGAACCACTTGAGGATCGCGTACTCCTGGTTCTGGAGGACAAGGAAGGTGACCGGCGCGTCGTAGGCGACGGCGCTCCAGAAAGCGGTGATCGCGTACTGGGCCGAGCCCTCGCCCAGCACGCAGACGACCGGCCGGTCCGGCTGGGCGAGCTGCACCCCGACCGAGGCGGCGAGACCGAAGCCGAGGCCGCCGCCGGCGCTGAAGTAGTAGCTGCCGGGACGGGAGATGCGCAGTTGGTTACGCAGCGCCAGGGTGCTGGAAGGCGACTCGAGGACGACGATCGCGTCCTCGGGCATCGCTTCGGCGAGGGCGCTGTGGACGGTCGAGGGGTTGAGCGGATCCTCGGCGGGAATTTCCTGCGGGCCCTGGCTCGGCTCCGGCGCCGGGCGCGAGGACTCCGGCACCGCCGCCAGCAGCGCCTCCAGGGTCAGCGCGACGTCGGCGACGATCGCGTCGCCCATTGGCGCCCGCACCGCCTCGTCCGGGTCGCTGGTGATCGCCACCAGGCGGGCGCCCTCGGGCAGCAGCGGGCCGGGGATGTGCGGGTAGTAGGGGAAGACCGAGCTGCCGACGACGAGGATCAGGTCGTGGCCCTCGAGCGTCTGCCCGACCGGTCCGATAGCCGGCGGCAGGACGCCTCGGAAGTTGGGGTGACTCTCGGGGAAGCCGAGGCGGTGGCCGCCGGTGGCGGGCGAGGCCCAAACGGGCAGGCGCTGGCGCTCGGCGAGGGCGACGGCGGTGTCCCAGGCGCCGGCGGCGTCGATGTCGGGGCCGGCGACGAGGACCGGAGCCTGCGCCGCGTCGAGGTCCTCGGCCAGCGCTCGCACCGCCTCGGGGTCGGCGACGGCACGGCCGGTCACCCTGCGCTCGATCGCCGCCCGCGCGTCGGCCTCGTCGACCTCCGCGTACCAGTCGTCCATCGGCAGCGAGACGAAGACCGGCCCGCGCGGCGCCAGCCCCGCGAGGTGGGCGCCGCGCGCCAGCGCCAGCGGCACGTCCTCGGCCCGCGGAGGCTCGTAGGACCACTTGACCAGCGGGTGCGGCATCCGGGTCGCGTCGCGGTTGGTCAGGTTCGCCTGCAGGGTGATCTGGGCCCGCGCCTGCTGCCCGGCGGTGATCAGCAGCGGCGAGTGGTTGGCCTGGGCGTTGAAGATCGCCCCCATCGCGTTCCCGACCCCCGGCGCGGTATGAAGGTTGACCACGGTCGATTTGCCGGAAGCCTGGGCGAAGCCATCGGCCATCCCGACCACGACCGCCTCCTGCAGGCCCAGCACATAGCGGAAGTCGCCGGGGAAGTCGGCGAGCATCGGCAGCTCGGTCGAGCCAGGGTTGCCGAACATCGTCGTCATCCCGTGGGCGCGGAAGAGCTCGAACGTCGCCTCGCGGACCGTTGGCACGAAGCGAACCCTATCTGGCCGTCTGGCCAGGCACGCTCATTCCGAACTGCATCAAATTTCGGTTGCTATGGCACCAGAATTTGATGCAGTTCGGCTGGCGGGGGGCAGGATTCAAGCCGTCGGCGTCGTACGGTCGATAAAGCGGGAGTGAGCCATCGCCTCCTCGCCAGCGCCTGGGCCCGCGCCCTGGCGGTGTTCGCCCTCTCGCTGGCGCCGCTCCTCGCCGTCTGCGCCTACTCGCAGGCGGCGCCGATGCCGGGAACGACGAAGCTGCTCTACGCGCCGGGGAAGATCGTCCCGGTTCCGGCCTCGGTCCCCCACGAAGCGGGTGACATGGTCGACCGCCGGATCGTCCCCGATCTGCGCTGGATCGCCAAGCGCTACCCGGTCTTCGTCACCGACGGCTACTCGGGGCCGCTGCCGAACGGCGAACACGCCGGCTGCCACGGCTGCCACGTCCGCGGCTCCGACCACTACAACGGACTCGCGGTCGACGTCGTGCCGCTGAACGAGGACGGCAAATGCGACTCGACCTGGGCGCCGATCACCCGCCTCGCCCACTGGGCCGAGCCGGTCCAGAACGCCCCCCGCCTGCCCTTCCGCTGGGTCGGCTACGACGGCGACGCCGGCCACGGCTGCGGCGACCACCTGCACCTCTCCTGGAACCACGCCCCGGCGCCGCAGTTCACGCTCGCTCAGTGGGTCGAAGTCTTCCCGGTCCACTTCACCGGAGTCCAGCCGTCGGCGCCGCAGAAGCCACCAACCCCGCCGGCGCCGCCACGCCCCTCGGGCGGAATCGGCCAGGTCTCGACCGGCGGCCTCTCCCCCCGCGGGACTGGCGACTAACGCCGCCGACGTTTCTGAGTTTTCCCCTCATATGAGGGGGTCAAACTCAGACACCCCCTGAAGCGTTCGTAGGATGCGCGGAATGCGTATGGGATTCGTAATCTTCATGGGAGCTGTTGTCGCTCTCAGCGGCTGCGGCGGGCAAGGCGATTCGACGCCGGTTGCCTGCCTTGAAGGGGCCCCGGCTTACGAAAAGGCGCTGCAGAGGGCGCCGGGGGAGGTGCGGCTCGGCGGGGGGACGCCGATCAGCGACTGCCTCGCCTCCAACCAGAAGGCCGGCGACCTCTCTCGGGTCGGCGAAGCGCTCGTCGAGAGCGCGACGAGCCTAAACGCGGAAGCGCGCGAAGCCGGCGCCGACCAGGCTGCGGTCGCGCTCGGTTACCTGATCGGCGCCGCCCAGCGCGGAGCGCAGGACAGTGAAGGGATCCACTCCGACCTGATCCGCCGCCTCACCGTCGCCGCCCGCTACGCGCCCGGCAAGCGGCCGCTCCCGCCCGGCTTCCTCACCCGCTACCGCGAAGGCTTCGACGCCGGCCGGCTGGGCGGGTAACGGCGACCGGCCCTCCCGGAGCAATACGCTCCAGAGACCAAAGATCTTCGACGGAGGCTTCGCTTTGACTGTGACCGAGCAGCAGCTGTGGGGTGGCGAGACCACCAAGGCGGTAGACAACTTCCCGGTGTCCGGCGAGCCGGTGCCGGTGCCGGTGGTGCGCTGGCTGGGCCGGATCAAGGGCGCCGCGGCGGAGGCCAACGGGGCCCTCGGGCAGCTCGACGGGGAGCTCGCCGAGCGGATCGCCGAGGCCGGCCGGGCGATCGCCGAGGGGGAGCACGACGACCAGTTCCCGGTCGACGTCTTCCAGACCGGCTCCGGCACCTCCTCGAACATGAACGCCAACGAGGTGATCGCCAACCTCGCCGGCGAGGGGGTCCACCCCAACGACCACGTCAACATGGGCCAGTCCTCCAACGACGTCTTCCCATCCGCCGTCCACCTGGCGGCGCTGGACGAGGTCACCCACAGCCTGCTGCCGGCGATGGGGGCGCTCGAGGGCGCGCTGGAAGAGAAGGCGCGGCAGTTCGCCGACGTCGTCAAGGCCGGCCGCACCCACCTGATGGACGCGGTCCCGGTAACCCTCGGCCAGGAGTTCGGCGGCTACGCGGCGCAGGTGCGCCTCGGCGTGCAGCGGGTCGAGGGGACGCTGCGGCGGGTCGGCCAGGTCCCGCTCGGCGGCACCGCCACGGGCACCGGCCTCAACACGCACCCGAAGTTCGCCGAGAAGGTCCGCAAGCGGCTGACGAAGGAGACCAAGCTCAAGATCGACCCGCCGGCCGCCCCCTGCGAGGCGCAGGCCAACCGCGACGCGCTCGTCGAGCTGTCGGGCGCGCTCAAGGTGATCGCGGTGTCACTGACGAAGATCGCGAACGATCTCGCGCTGCTCGGATCGGGCCCCCGGACCGGCATCGGCGAGATCTTCCTGCCCGAGCTTCAGAAGGGCTCCTCGATCATGCCCGGGAAGGTCAATCCGGTCCTCCCCGAGGTCGTCCTGCAGGTGAGCGCGCAGGTCAT
Source organism: Solirubrobacterales bacterium (assembly GCA_045805725.1). GTDB lineage: Bacteria > Actinomycetota > Thermoleophilia > Solirubrobacterales > 70-9 > VAYN01. The sequence continues at coordinate 522 of JBJMKQ010000082.1, read as the reverse complement.
CGGCAACGACACGGCGATCACGATCGCCGGCAGCCAGGGCCAGTTCGAGCTCAACGTCCGCGTGCCGCTCATCGCCCGCAACCTCCTGGGCTCGATCGCCCTGCTGGCCAGCGCGGGCGAGCTGCTCGCGCGCCGCTGCGTCGCGGGGATCGAGGCGAACCTCGAGGGCTGCGAGCGCTCGGCCGAGGGGACGCTCGCGGCCGCCACAGCGCTCAACCCGTTCATCGGCTACGACAAGGGCGCCGAGATCGTCAAGGCCGCGTCGGCGAGCGGCGGCACGCTGCGCGAGGTCGCCCGCGAGCACGGCGTGGACGAGGAGACGCTCGACAAGGCGCTCGACCTGCGCAAGATGGCCGCAGGGTCGAAGGGGGAGGCGACGTGAGCCTCGAGGGCCCCGACGACCTGGCGCCGGGCGACGAGGTCGGGCCCGACACCAAGTCCGGCGGGCCCAACGTGTGTCCGGAGTGCGGCGGGACCGGCCGCGTCGGCGCCGAGGACTGCGAGGCCTGCGGCGGCAGCGGC
>JBJMKQ010000081.1:0-1820 GCA_045805725.1 Solirubrobacterales bacterium | reverse complement strand
TTGGTCAGGTAGTGGTTGAATTCTGTGCGGCGCGCCTTGTAATCTTACACCGGTTTCGTGTAGGAATGAACACCAGGGAGAGGGGCTTCCCAAGGTCGGGGTTGACAAAGTGGCGCGGAATCCCGCCACACGTGTCCGGCCGCAAGTAAAGACGCAATCTCGATTTCCGGTGTGGGCGGTGAACAACCAGGGGTACGGCAGCGTCTAAGGAATGGATGAATGGTCCTGCATTTGCATCACGATCTCTTCGTGGAGCAGGAGGGCCTGAGCCCGTCAAGTCCACCTGAGGCGCGTCGGCGGCGAAAGGAAGACGGGCTCGCGGCGAAGAAGATTACGGCAACAGAGGCACACCCGGAGGCGTTCCATCGATCAGGTTCAGCGCGACCCGGAAACCTGAATTTTTTGTCAAGTTTTCCCGAACCTTGACGCGCTCAAGCGATATCTAACTGTCGGAGGTTCCGATTATCGGCAGGGAGCGACCCGGACTTGAGTGCGAAGCGCGTAAGAAGGCCGGGCGGGCAAGGTAAGAACAGGTAGGGGCGCTCGAACCCGAATCGGGGGCCGCGCCTCTGGGAAGGGGCAAGACAAGGAGTGGTTGCCGTGACGAACAACCGTCAAGTCCCGGCCGTCAAGGGGCTGCTGGAGCAGCTCAGGACGCCGGCCGTGAGGGAGCTGGCGGAGCAGCAGGTCCGCTTCGCCCCGCCCGCCCGGCGCCTCGAACAGCTGGCCCGCGCCGAGAGGCTCCTGGCCGAGATCGAGCCGGAGCGGTCGTACCCGTACCAGTACGTCTGCTTCCGCGTCACGGAGTTCCGCTCCGACGCCTACCCCGACCTGCTGATCGGCGGCGAGGCGCTGGAGCACGACCTGTGCCTCGTGATCGAGGCGCTGGCCCGGACGACGCCCGCGGTGCCGGTGGAGACGATCGCCGAGCCGGTGCTGACGCTGGACCAGATCAGCAAGCGGCTGAACGTCTCGACCAAGACGATCACGCGCTGGCGCGACCGCGGGCTGGTCAGCCGCAAGGTGCTGGCCAACGGGCGGCGGCAGGTCGGCTTCGTGCAGTCGGTGGTGGACCGCTTCCTGGCGACTCACCGCGAACATGTGGAGCGCAGCGGACAGTTTTCGCAGCTGACGGAGGCGGAGAAGGAGGAGATCGTGAGGCGAGCCGGCCGGCTGGCCCGGGTGCGGGGCGGCACCCTGACCGAGGTGAGCCGGCGCATCGCGCGCCGCCTGGGACGGTCCCCCGAAACCATCCGATACACCTTGAAGAATTTCGACCGCGAGCACCCCGAGCAGGCCCTGTTCCCGAACGTCACGGGGCCGCTGGACGCCGACACGAAACAGACGATCTTTAGCTCTTATCGCCGGGGGATTCCCGTGAATACTCTCGCTAAACAATACCGGCGCACGCCTAACTCCGTGTACCGGGTCATCAACGAGGTCCGCGCCCAGCGCCTGCTGGAGCAGCCCCTCGATTACATCTACCACCCGTCCTTCGACGACCCCTCGCTGGAGGGCGAAATCCTGGCCCCGATGCCGGACGCCGAGGCGTACGAGGCCAAGCGGCGCTCGATGCACGCCCCCAAGGACGTGCCGGCCGAGCTGGCCTCGCAGTACGAGTGGCCGCTGTTGACCAAGGACCAGGAACAACACCTGTTCCGCCAGATGAACTACCTCAAGTACAAGGCGGGCAAGCTGCGCGGCAAACTGACGACGGCCGGCGGCAAGGTGGACGCCGGCCACGCCCGCACCCAGGACCTCGACGAGATCGAGCATTTGCAGCACGAGGCCAACGAGGTCAAGGAGCGGCTCATCAGCGC
>JBJMKQ010000080.1:0-37994 GCA_045805725.1 Solirubrobacterales bacterium | reverse complement strand
GCGCCCGCGGCTCGACCGCCTTCGCGCTGGCGGCCGCATCGGCGGCGCCGAGAGCGCCGCCTAGTAGCCCTCGCCGCCTACGCCCAACAGCTACGGGGGTCCTCCTGAGTGTGCCGGTCCTTTTGCCCGCTATGCGGTGCAAAGGACCGGCGGACCCTATGCCGCGATCATCTTGTTAGGGTGCCCTAACTCTCGTCCAGACATATGAAGGAGCGCCGCACCACCATGAATCGAAACCACGTCCGCGCAGGGCTTTGCGCGGGGGCAGCCGGCCTGCTCGGCCTCTTCGCAACCGCCTGCGGATCGAGCGAAGACGCGCCGGCCGGCGCGAAGAACCTCAGCTTCGAGCTGACCGACCAAGGCTGCCTGCCCCATCAGGCGAGCGCCCCTGCCGGACCGATCGCCTTCGAAGCCGAAAACACCGGCAGCTCCAAGGTGACCGAGATCGAGGTGATGGAAGGCGACACTATCCTCGGTGAGAAGGAGAACCTCTCCGAGGGGCTCAGCGGCAGCTTTTCGCTCACCCTCGACGCCGGTAAGTACACGATCTACTGCCCGGGCGGGGACGCGGAGAGGGGGACGCTGACGGTGAGCGGCGAGCTGAAGGCGAAGGGGAGCGCCAAAGCGGACGCTGCGGTCGCCGATTACCGCGAGTACCTCGAGGAGAACGCGAATCACCTGGTGCTGCAGACGAAGCCGTTCGTCGCCGCCGTGGTTGCCGGCAACGTCAGCGAGGCGAAGAGCCTCTACCCGCTCGCCCGCGCCTACTACGAGCGGATCGAGCCGGTCGCCGAGTCCTTCGGCGACCTCGACCCGCGGATCGACGCGCCCGAGAACGAGAACGACCTCGCCTCGAGCGAATTCGGGGGCTTCCACCGAATCGAGAAGGCGCTCTGGCAAGAAGGGAGCGCCGAGGCCATCGGACCGGTTGCCAGGCAGCTGCAGGCCGACGTGGAAGAGCTGGCCGAGGAGGTCGAGACGGTCGACCTGCAGGCGGTGCAGATCGCCAACGGCGCCGACGAGCTGCTGGACGAGGTCTCGGCCTCGAAGATCACCGGCGAGGAGGAGCGCTACTCGCACACCGACCTGGTCGACTTCGAGGCCAACGTCGAAGGGGCCGAGGCCGCCTTCGAAGCGGTGAAGCCGTTGCCTGACGAAAGCGACCCTGAGCTGAGTGGCGAGCTCGAAGCCGACTTCAAGATGGTCTTCGCCGAACTGCAGCCCTACCGCAAGGGCAACGGCTTCGTCTCCTACACCGAGCTGACCAGGGCGGACACGCGCAAGCTGGCGCAGAGCATCGAGACGCTGGCGGAGAAGCTGGGCAGGGTGCCGGCGGCGATTGCCGCGGCGGAAGGTGCGTAAGGACTACGGCTCAGGGACCACGGTCGCCGGCCGGCGGGTCCTGTCGACGCAGGGGACCCACCCCCTCCTGCGCGGCAGCAGGGGGTCCCCCCTACGACGCCACCCGCCGGAGGAGAGGTCGCAAAGAGCGGGCTGGCGGTCGAGCGCCCGCCGATTTGATGCCTAGGCTGATACCCATGGATTCGGCGGGAAAAAGAGCAGACGCGCTGCTGAGGCAGCTGGGGTACGCCGAATGGCGGGCTGGGCAGAGGGAGGCTGTCGTCGCTGCTCTGGAGGGGCGGGATTCGCTGATCGTGATGCCCACCGGGGGTGGGAAGAGCCTCTGTTACCAGTTGCCCGGGCTCGCTACGGAGGATCTGACGATCGTCGTCAGTCCGTTGATCGCGTTGATGCGCGACCAGTGGCGGAAGCTGACCCAGCAGGGGCAACCGGTGGCGATGATCTGCTCGGGCATGGAGGACTGGGAGGTGAGCGAGGCGCTGGCCCAGATCCGCGGCAGTGCGCGGGTTGTCTACTGCTCTCCGGAGCGGTTCGCGTCGAACGTCTTCCTCGAAGCGCTCTCGCACCGCACGGTCGACCTCGTCGCGGTCGACGAGGCGCACTGCGTCTCCGAGTGGGGGCACGACTTCCGCCCCGACTACCTGCGGCTGCCCCAGGTGGTGGAGCGGCTGGGACGACCGACGGTGATGGCCTGCACCGCGACCGCCACCCGGCCGGTGGCGGCGGAGATCGCCTCGCGCTTCGGGATGCGCGAGCCCCTGCAGGTCCGCTCCGGCTTCGACCGGCCCAACCTCTCCTTCGACGTCGTCGCGCTCGAGGGGAAGGGCTGCAACGCGCGGCGGCAGGCGCTGCTGGAAGCGGGCTTGCGCGATCCGGCCAACCGGCCGGCAATCGTCTACTGCGGCACCCGCCGGCAGACCGAGGAGGTGGCGACCGAGCTGCGCGACGGCGGCATCGCCGCGGTGGCCTACCACGCCGGGCTCGCGCCCGAGCAGCGCACCGCGATCCAGGAGCGCTTCATGGCCACCGACAGCGGCGTCATCTGCGCGACCAACGCCTTCGGGATGGGCGTCGACAAGCCCGACGTGCGCTCGGTCTGGCACGTGACGATTCCGACCAGCATCGAGGCCTACTACCAGGAGGCGGGCCGCGCCGGGCGCGACGGCCTGCCCTCTCGCGCGGTGATGCTGGCGCTGAAAGCCGACCTCGGCCGGCTGGTCCGCTTCAACGAAGAACGGGCCGGCGACCCGGAGCTGGCGATTGCCCGCGAGCGTGGCTGGCGCGCCTACCACGCGATCAAAGCCTTCATCTACGGCACCGACTGCCGTCGCCGCGCCCTGCTCGACCACTTCAGCGACCGCACCGCGGGCGCCCCGCTGGAACGCTGCTGCGACGTCTGCGACCTACTCGAGTGGCTCCCGGACCCGGAGACGATCGCCGTGCCGCGCTCGAAGGGCAGCGCCAAGCCGGCGGCACCGGCTCCGGACCTCTCCCCGGCCGACGCTCCGCTCCTCGAGGCGCTGAGGACGTGGCGGCTGGCGGCCGCCGCCGGCAAGCCCGCCTACACCGTCGCCAACAACCGCGTCCTCACGACGATCGCCGCCACCCGTCCGGCCGACGCGGAGGCGCTGATCGCGATCAGCGGCATCGGCCCGAGCTTCTTGGAGAAGTACGCGCCGGAAGTGCTGGCGCTAGTCGGCGACCACGTTTAGGACGAACCGCGCGGCCGGCGGGTCCTGTCGCCGCAGGGGACCCACCCCCTCCGGAACTACCAGGAGGGGGTCCCCCCTACGACGCCACCCACCGGAGAGGCGTTGGTCGCAAATCGAGTTGCAGCGGCGGCCGAGGAGGTTGGATTCCCGGCGCCTAGATGGCAGCATTCACAGCTCTGTCTGTTCTTGGCAAAGCGAGGGCCTTCTGCTTGGCTGTGCTCGCCAGCTTGCTGCTGGTCGCTTTTGCCCTGCCCGCCCCAGCCGACGCCGCCCTCCTCCTGCCGCCGCCGAAGAAGGTCTACTTCGGCGTCTCCGACACCGGCGACATGGCCGACTTCGGCCATTTCAGCGAGGCGGTGAACAAACACCCAGCGGTGATCGAGTCCTTCCGCACCTGGGGCAACGATTTCCCGGATTCGATCCGCCGCTGGCAGACCGCCCGGGCGCGGCCGATGATCCACGTCACCACGGCGGACCCGGGGGACGGGCACGAGATCGTCAGCCTGCCGCAGATCGCCGCCGGCCGCGGCGACCGCTACCTGGTCCGCCTCAACAAGCTCTTCTACGAAAAGGGGATGCGCGCCTACGTGCGCCCGCTCGGCGAGCCGAACCGCTGCCTCAACGTCTATGCCGCCTACGACTGCTCGGGCGCCTCGCGCGGGCCGGAACACAGCCCCCGCGCCTACAAACGCGCCTTCCGCCGCATCTACGTGATCGTCCACGGCGGCGGCAGGCGGGCGGCGATCGACAGGAGGCTCCGGGAAGCCGGGCTGCCGCCGCTGACCCTCGGCGTCCGGGCTCTGCCGGCGGCGCCGGTGGCGGTCGTCTGGAGCCCGCTCCCCGCCGGCTCCCCCACCACTCCCCAGAACCGGCCGAAGCACTTCTACCCCGGCGCGCGCTGGGTCGACTGGGTCGGCACCGACTTCTACGCCGGCTATCCGGAATGGAACGCGCTCACCGGTCTCTACCGGCGCTTCTCGGGCAAGCCGTTCGCGATCACCGAGTGGGGGGTCGAAAGCGGCGACGACCCGAGCTTCGTCAATGAGCTCTTCGCCTGGGTGAGCAGCCACCGCCGCTGCCGGATGATGGTCTACTACCAGGACTTCGGCGACACCAGCAGCTATCGGATCCAGAACTACCCGACCGCGCTCAACGTCCTGCGCGCCCGTCTCCACTCGGGACTTTTCCCGTCCTATGCGCGCGGCGCGCCGCGGCTGCCGCCGCCACCGCCCGGTGGGGTTGGAGCGCCGTAATCGACGAGTAGCCGGTCAGGTAGATCCGCCTCCCGTCGGAGATCACCGGCGTGTAGGTCCCCTTCGGGTAGCGGAAGACCCGCCTGCCGCTCCTCATCATGAACCCGCTCGTCGTTTTGTTGGAGAACTCGGCGACGTAGACGATGTCGCCGACGGCCGAGAGCGAGCCGACCACCCGGCCGCCGGCCGAGCGGCTCCAGCGCAGGCTGCCATCCCTGGCGTCGAGCGCGTAGACGTTGCCGTCGAAGGAGCCGATGAAGACGGTCGGCGGGCTGTGCCTGGTGTTGGCGACGGTGGGGCCGGAGTAGGCGTAGCCGCCGGTCGAGTAGGACCAGGCGAGGGTGCCGTCGGAGATGTCGTAGCTATAGACGCGGGCGTCGTTGTTGCCGGCGTAGACGCGGCCGTAGGCGACGGCCGGGGTCGAGTAGAAGGCGCCGGAGCCGCCGTAGCCGGGGCCGAGCGATCCGCTCTGCCAGACGAGCTTGCCGCTCTTGGCGTCGACCGCGTTCATGTAGCCGCCGTAGTCGCCGACGTAGAGGCGGCCGCCGTAGTAGGCGGGGGCCGCCTTGATGGGGCCACCGAGTGGGGTCGACCAGCGGACCGCGCCGCTGATCGTGTTGACCGCGAACAGTTCGCCGTTTTCGCAACCGAAGTAGACGGTGCGGTCGATCACCACCGGGGAGGACTCGGCGCGTCCCGGCAGCTTCCGTTTCCAGATCGTCCTGCCGGTCTTCGCGTCGAGCTTGACGATGTGGCCCGGCTCGAGGTTGACGATGTAAAGGCGGTGTTTGTAATAGGCGGGCGAGGAGGCGTTGAGGCGGCCGATCCGCCGTTCCCAGAGCACCTTGCCGGTGTCGGCATCGAGCGCGTAGGCGAAGCCGTTGTTGTTGACGAAGTAGAGCTTGCCGCCGACGTAGATCGGCGGGAACTCCTGCAGCGGCTTCTCGGTGAACCGCCAAAGTTTGTCGAAGGGCGGCCTGATCCCCTTCACCGGCAGGTAGCGGGTGCGGGCGGGATTGAGGCCGAAGAAGGGCCAGTTGACCGTCTTCGGCTCCCTCGGCGGCGGCGGCTTCTGCGGCTTGAAGCGGCGGATCGCCTCGACGTTGTGGACGTCGGCCGGCCGCCTCAGCAGTTCGTAGCCGACGACCGCGCCGCCGACGAGGATGCCGAGCGCGAGCAGCACGATCGCCAGCCACCGGTTGGAGCGGTGCCAGAGGTGGAGGTCGCCGAAGCGGCTACCGCGCATCCGCGGCGCGGCGCTCGGACTCTTTCGCGACCCCCCCGAGCAGCGATTTGATCGCCTGCTTGAGGACGGCGACGGCGGCGAAGCCGCCGAGCGGCAGCGTCGGCGTGGTGTGGATCGCGTAGACGACGTCGGTGCCGCCGTCCCCCGGGCTCAGCTCGACCGTGCCGACGTGGTCGCGGAACGGCAGCCCGGAGAGGACCGTGTAGGAGAAGCGGAAGGGCCGCTCGTAGGCGATGACTTCCTCGCGCATCGGCGGGCCGGCGATGCCGAGCACGCGGATCGCGCCGAGGCCGTTTGGCTCCGGGTCGCCCTCACGCTCCAGCTCGGCCCGGCGCAGGGGGGTGATCTCGGTGTAGCGGCGGTGGTCGGTGAGGACGTCGAAGACGACCTCGGGCGGGGCGGCGACCTGGCGCACGTAGGTGAAGCTCGCCATCGCCAAAGGCTACGCGAGCGCCCAGCGCTGCGGGTCGGTCCTGGGTACCTGCCGCACCCCGTCGGTGAGCGCCAGGTGGTCGAGGCAGGAGAGGACGATCTGCAGGACCCAGGCGCTGGCGGGGGTTTTGACGCCTTCGGGCCCGATGATCTCGGCGACGATCTCGAATGCGGTCCGCTCGCCCTGGCCGAGCGCGGCTCGCACCTTCCCCACCAGCTCCCCGACCTGGCGGCGAGACTCGGCGATCTTCGCCTCGGGGTCGCGGAAGGTGCGCCCGTGACCGGGGAGGACGAGCCCGACGTCGAGTGGCTCGACCCGGTCGAGGCTGGCGAGGAATTCGCCGACCGGATCGGGGCTGTGGCCGTGGTCGAAGAAGAGGACGGTGCGGCCGAGCAGGTGGTCGCCGGAGATCAGCAGGCGCCGCTCGGGCTGGTGGAGAACGACGTGGGACGGGGCGTGGCCGGGCGTCTCGACCACCTGCCAGCTGCCAAGGTCCGTCTCCACCTCGAGGCCCGGCACCAACTCGCGGTCGGGCTCCTTGAGCACGTCGATGCCGGTCTCGCTGTCGCTGCGCGCCTCCCGGTAGCGCTCCAGGGACGCCGGTGAGACGCCGCTCTGCCGCGCCACCTCGATCCGCGCCTCGAGAGCCGCCTCGGGGTCATCGGCAAGCAGCCGCACGTGCTCCCAGCGCGGGTGCATCCAGAGCTCGCAGCCGGCCCGTTCGGTGATCGCCCCGCCGAGCCCATAGTGGTCGGTATGCGAGTGGGTGCAGATGACGAGGCGGACGTCCTCGACCCCGAACCCCGCCTGGGCCAGCGCCAGGTCCAGCTGCCGCAGCTTCCCCTTGCCGCCGATGCCCGTGTCGAACATGACGATGCCGCCGTCGCACTCGATCGCCCAGGCGTTCCCGTGCGGCACGCCGGGCCAAGGAAGCGGGAGTCTCAGCCGCCAGATCCCCGGCAGCACCTTCTCCGTGCGCGGGGCCTCCGCTTTTCCACTGGCCACGCGGCCAATCCTTTCAAAGCCAGGCTGACCGGGACGATTCCGGTCCCCGTGGGTCAGTCCGTCCCGCCGGCGGGTCAGGGACGCTCGAGCTCCTGCATGGCGCCGGCCGCGGCGAAGCAGGCGGCGCCGGCGAAGGTCGCCCAGTTGGCGACTCCGACAGCGAGCTCGTCGCCGCTCGAAGGGCGGACGAAGGCGGCGATCGCGGCGGCCATGAAGAGGGCCGAGCCGGTCTGGTTGACGACCGCGATCCACCAGCCGAGGTCTTCTTCAGGCGACGCTGAAGGTGCTCGGGTCCGGCCCGGTCCGCTCGCCGGCATCGAGGCGTTCGATCGCCGCCATGTCGTCCTCGCTGAGGGCGAAATCGAAGAGCTCGAAGTTCTCGCGGATGCGCTCGGGCGTCGCCGATTTCGGGATGACGACGTTGCCGACCTGCAGGTGCCAGCGCAGGATCACCTGAGCCGGCGCGCGGTCGTGGTGGGCGGCGATCGTTTCGACCGTCCCGTCCTCGAGCAGGTCGCCCTGCGCCAGCGGGCTCCAGGACTCGGTGGCGATGCCGTGGTCCTCGTGCCAGGCGCGCAGCTCGGCCTGCTGCAGCCGCGGGTGCAGCTCGATCTGGTTCACGGTCGGCCGCCGCTCGGCCTCCTGCTCGAGCCGCTCGAGGTCCTCGACGCGGAAGTTGGAGACGCCGATCGAGCGGGCGGCGCCTTCCTCGCGGATCCGTTCGAAGGCGCGCCAGGTGTCGAGGAAGCGGTCCTGTGCCGGCAGCGGCCAGTGGATCAGGTAGAGGTCGACGTGACCGGTGCCGAGCCGCTCGACGCTCTTCTCGAAGGCGCGCAGGGTCGAGTCGTAGCCCTGCTCGGAGTTCCAGAGCTTGGTGGTGACGAAGACGTCCTCGCGCCGCACCCCGCCGGCGGCTATCGCCGCCCCCACCCCCGCCTCGTTGCGGTAGGCGGCGGCGGTGTCGACGTGCCGGTAGCCAACCGCCAGCGCTTCCTCGACCTTTTCCTGCGTGTCCTGCGGCGGGATCTGGAAGACCCCGAAGCCGAGCTGCGGCATCTCGACGCCGTCGTGAAGGGTGAGAACCGGAACCTCGGTCGCATTGGTCATGCGACGTGCCTACCCCTGCGGCAGCGCGTTTAAGCGGTTAGCTCGTGGCGAGGCCGATGGCGAGCAGCGGGAACGCCGCCATGATCCCGAGGTAGGCGCCCATCGTGGCGCCGGTGCGGAGGCTTGCGGTGCGCGAGCGGGAACCCGAGATGGCGCCGATCAGGAAGATCGTCGCGGCGATTCCGAATCCGAGCCAGAAGACAGGAGGCATTGCGGCGGCGACTTTACCGGAAGGGGAAGCGTGTCGATCTCTTCTCGCACAGCGAGAGAAAGTCGACATGGGAAGGAACCGCCGGGCACTGGATGGCGGCGGTGATGGTCATCGCCTTCGTCATCTCTATAGGTCGGAATGCCCAGGGCAAGGTCGAAGAAGAACTGGAGCCCGAGGGAACCGTCTAGGCTTGAGCCGTGCCGGAGCAGGAGCTCGACAAGCTTCCAGGAGCCGAGATCGTCCTCCCGGGCATCGAGGATCTGAAAGCCGGCCGGGAGACGATCAACGCACTCGCCGTAAGCGCTGCGGCAACGAAACTCGGAGTAGGCGACCTCGTCGCTGACGTCGGCGCCAATGAACCCGCAGCCCATCGGCTCTACCAGCGCCTGAACGACGAGCTGGCCGATGGCGCCCACTCCCGCTACAACGCGATCCTCGCTCGGGTCTCGAGTTTCGCGCGAGCGGCAGGGCATGCGCGAACGCGCTGACGCCGAGCGGGTCCGGCGTCTCGCCGCGGAGCTCGGCCGTGATGTTCCTGCGGGAACCAGGATGTACCTGACCGGCGGCGCAACGGCGGTATTGGAGGGATGGCGTGATTCGACGGTCGACATCGATGTTCGGTTCGAGCCGGACTCGGACGCGGCCCTGCACAGGATCGCGGCATTGAAGGAGGAGCTGGCGGTGAATGTGGAGCTGACCTCACCCCTGGACTTCCTTCCCGCGCTTCCTGGTTGGCGCGAGCGATCTCGATTCCGCTTTCGTGAGGGCAACCTCGAGGTGTTCGACTTCGACCTCTACTCGCAGGCTCTCTCGAAGTTGCAGCGAGGCTTCGAACTGGACCTCGAGGACGTGCGCAGCATGGTACGAAGCGGGGAGCTGGAACCTGCGAGGCTGCTCGAGCTCTTCGAGGTGATCGAGCCCGAGCTGTACAGGTTCCCGGCGGTGGAGCCGGCGGAGCTCAGGAGGTCGGCGGAGTCGCTTCCGTGAGAGGCCGGCGCCTCGTCCTCATCGGCATCGCCGCCGGGCCGATCCTCGGCTTTGCCCTGATCTTCACCGACTTCCCCCTGGTCTTGATCAATCTCCTCGGCTCGCTCGTCCTCGCCCTCTTCATCCCCTCCGTCACCGCCGGCCGGACGCCCCTCTACTTCGACCTGCAGGTGCGGGCGGAGGAGGAACCGGCGGCGGCGGCGGGTGAGCCGCTTCCGGCGCCCCAACCCGGCACCGAGCAGTTAGGTTTTCGGGGATGAAAATACTCGCCTTCAGCGACCTCCACCGCGACCTCGAGCAGGGCGCGAAGCTGGTCGAGATGTCGGCCGAGGCCGACATCGTGATCGGCGCCGGCGACTTCGCCTCGATGCACGAGGGGCTGGAGGAGACGATCGGCGCGCTGACGGGAATCGAGACCCCGACCGTGCTCGTTCCCGGCAACAACGAGACCGCCGATGCGCTGCGGGAGGCTGCCAGCGGGTGGCGCGCCGCCGCCGTTCTCCACGGCGAGGGGACGACGATCGAGGGCCTCGATGTCTTCGGTCTGGGCGCCGGTATCCCAGTCACCCCCTGGGACTGGAGCTTCGATCTCGACGACAGCTCGGCGGCCGAGATGCTCGCCGACTGTCCGGAGCGAGCCGTCCTCGTCCTCCACTCGCCGCCGAAGGACCACTGCGACAGCGCCGGCGGCGGTGGCAACTTCGGCAGCCCCGCCCTCCTCCGCGCGATCGAGGACAAGCGCCCCCGCCTCGCCGTCTGCGGCCACATCCACGAGTCCTGGGGTTGCGAGAGCCAGATCGGCCCCACGCCCGTCCGCAACCTCGGCCCCAAAGGCACCTGGCTGCAGGTCTAGACCCTAAGAGCTCGCCGCGGCTGAGCCCTGTTGCTCTACGACCATCCGGTGCAGCGTCTCCGGAGCGAAGTCTGCGCCATTGGGCCAAACGATCGTCCCAAGCTCTTCGTCGAGCTCGACCTTGAGGAAATAGGCCGGGTGGTTTAACGGCGCGAAGATCCCCTTCCATTCTTCGTCAGAGAAGTCCAGCTCTCCACCTGCGCCATCATCGAATCGAGGGCGCAGCCGGTAGCCACCAAGCCGCTGTAGGTCCGTCACGTTGACGATCTCCATGAGGTCGATGCTAGGGAAGCGGCTCAATGTCTTCCAGCACCTCCTCTCGTTGTGCACGATCCCAGTTCTCCTGCAGATCCTCTCGGTGCAGCGTTGCCCACCGGAGCACCAACCTCAGGCCCTCGCCGGAAGGTGTCCGCCGAGTGCTTCTCGGGAGGAAATGGAGATCGAAGCCCTCGTGCTCTCCATGCCGCGCATGAAAGTGTGGAATACCGTGCTCGCGGTAGTACATGGTGATCGTGATCCCGTAGAAGCTGCTGATGCGTGGCATCGAGCGAACCTACGAGTGCGCGACACACGAGTGGCGCGCAGATGTTGCCGATTCCGTCGCGGCATAATCGTGGAAGTGTCACACCGACTCCTCACAGCCGCCGACGCCTTTTGGCGGCGGTCGAACCAGATGCAGACGCCGAATACGGACCTCGGGAAGCAGCTGGAGGCGTCCGCGCTGGGGGCGCGGATGTGGCGGCTTGAGCCGGAGAAAGCCTCCACCAAGCACCGCCACTTCACGCAGGAGGAGCTCTACGTGCTGCTCGAGGGCGAAGGGCGGGTGCGGGTCGACGACGAGGTGCTGACGCTGAAGCCGCTGGACACGCTGCTGGTCGAGGCGGACACGGCGCGGCAGCTCTTCAACGACACCGACGCCGACCAGCTCTGGCTGGTGGTCGGCGCGCCGCAAGAAGCGATCACCAGCACCCTGGAGATGAGCGAGGAGCAGTTGCGCCACATGTATCCGGACGGCCCGAAAGCGCTGCCGCCGGAGCTCGGCGGCGGACAGGCGGACTGACCCGCTCGAACTGCATCAAATTTCCTGCCCTGAAGGCGTTAAATCTGATGCAGTTCAGAGGGCGAGCGAGACCGGCTCCTCGAGCAGGGCTTTGACGCGGGCGAGGAACTCGGCGCCCTCGGCGCCGTAGAGGATGCGGTGGTCGCAGGCGATGGTGGCCTTCATCAGTTGGGCGGGGACGACCTCGCCGTCGCGGACGGTCGGAGCCTCGCGAATCGCGCCGACCGCGAGGATCGCCGCCTGGCCCAAGTTGATCACGGCCTCGAAGGAGTCGATCCCGTACATGCCGAGGTTGGAGACCGTGAAGGTGGCGCCCGACAGCTCCGGCGGGGTGATCGAGCCGTCGCGGACTTTGGCGGCGACGGTGCGGACGTCGGCGGCGATCTGCCGCAGGCCCTTCCCGTCGGCGTCGAAGACGGTCGGCACCACCAGCGCCTCGGGGGCGGCGACGGCGACGCCGACGTTGACCCGCGAGTAGAGCTCGAAGCGACCGTCGCGGTAAGCCCCGTTGGCTTTCGGAAACTCGCGCAGGGCGATCGCGCACGCCTTCACGACCATGTCGTTGAAGGACGGCACCACCTCGCCCTCCTTGGCGGCGGCTTTGAGCGCGGCACGGGCCTCGACAGCCTTCCCCATCTCGATCTCGGTCGTCAGGTAGAAGTGCGGCGCGGTCGCCTTCGACTCCGCCATCCGGCGAGCGATCGTCTGCTGCAACTTGTTCAGCTCGCGAACTTCGGTCTCACCCTTGGCCGTTCCGGACGAGGGACCGGCGCCGAGGCCCGCGGGTCCTGCCGCTGCAGGGGACCCACCCCCACCGGCAATGCCGGTGGGGGTCCCCCCTACAGCCTCACCCACGGGAGATTTCGCAGTTTCCACGTCCGCCTTCACGATCCGTCCCCCAGGCCCGGACCCTCGTATCTCAGCTAGCTCAAGACCACGCTCCCGAGCGAGCCGACGAGCCAGCGGCGAAGCCTTGACCCTCTCGCCGTCTGCGGATACAGCCGGGACGGCCGAACCCTCGGCGTCGGCCTTACCCGCTCCTCCAGCGGGTGGCGTCGTAGGGGGGACCCCCCCTTGCTGCGCAAGGGGGGGTGGGTCCCCTGCGGCGGCAGGACCCGCGGGCCGAGCGGTCTGTCCCTCGCCAGATGAGGCAGAGGAACCGTTCTCCCCGATCCGCGCAATCGGAGTACCGATCGGCAACGTCTCCCCCTCCTTTGCCAGGATCTCCTGGAGCGTGCCGGCAACGTCCGCTTCGTAGGCCATGTTCGCCTTGTCGGTCTCGATTTCCACCAGCTCGTCGCCGACCGCGACCTCGTCGCCGATCTGCTTCAGCCAGGTGAGGATCGTCCCCTCCTCCATCGAGTCCGAGAGGCGCGGCATCACGACCTCACTCATCGGGCAGCTCCATGCCTACAGGTTGACACCTTGCCCCGCCGACTCTCACCGGCCGCCGAGGATCGCGCCGGCGAGGAGCGAGGCCGCCGCCTGGCGCAGGACGTCGCCGCGGATCGCGTCCATCACCTCGGCCCGGCGCGCCCGCAGGCGCCCAACCGTGGCGATCGGCTCCACTTCCGGGCGCGGTTCGCCGGCCGCCGCCCGCGAGGGCGCGCTGGCTCGCGCCTGCTCGTAGGCGAGGCACCCCTCCACTCCCTGCGCGATCAGCTGCGCCCGGTAGTCGGCGCCTTCTTCGACCGGGTGCAGGTTGTCGGCCTGCATCAGCTCGGGGTGGGTGGCGACGACGGCCGCCCAGTCAGGCACCTGCGTGCCGGGCCGGGAGGCGGCGAATTCGGCAACCACGCGGTTCTTGCCGGTGTCGTCGACGCCGCCGGGGTGCAGGCCGTGGATCGTCGGCACGACCAGGCAGCGGTCGCCGGCGATCCTCGCGACCTTGGCCAGGTTGCCGGCGAGGATCTCCGGATAGGACGGGTTGTCGTTGGTGCCGGCGTCGAAGACGACCACCGAGTCCGACGCTTCATAGCTCTCCTGGAAGAGGCCGAAGATCTGGAAGCTGTTGTAGCCGCCGGCGGTGTTGGCGACGAGTTCGACACCGGGCAGGTAGCGGCCGAGGTGGGGCGAGGTCAATTCCGCCAGGCTGTCCCCCACCACCAGCACCTTCGGCGCCGCGGCGGCCGGGGCGGCGGCGACCGCCAGCGCCAAGAACGCGAACAGCAGCCCGCCCGCCGCCCTGCCGAAGCTGCCGATTCGCCACACGAGAGCCCTTTCTACACGACGTAGACTGCCGCCGTGCCCGCCGCCGCTCGGTTCCCCCTCACCGGCTGCGCCCTCCTCGCGATCCTCCTCCTCGCCGGCTGCGGCGGCGGGGCGGATGCGGCCGGCGGCGCCGCGGTGCGGCCCGGCCCGACTACGACCGTGGCGACGAAAGGGCAGCGGCAGCAGGGAGGGAGGCCGCAACCGGCCCTCGGGGGGGCCTGCCAGAGCCGGCTCGGGAGCTTCGTCGCCTCGATGGACTCGCTGCGCCGCCGCCTCGCCGCCGGCCTCACCTACGACCAGTACGTCGCCGAGGTGCGGGGCATCGGCTCCACCTACGGGAACATCCCGATCGAGCGGGTGGAGATCGGCTGCCTGACCACCGTCGGCACCCCGGCCGAGCGAGCCTTCAACCGCTACATCGAAGCGGCAAACGGCTGGGGGAAGTGCGTCTCCGAAGCCGGCTGCAGCTCGGCCTCGATCGAACCGGTCCTGCAGCGGCGCTGGCGAGTCGCCTCCCACTTCCTCTCCGCAGCCGACGACGGCCTGAACGCAGGCGCTCCGTAGGCGACGGCCAGCCGCGAAAAGCGCCGGGGCCGCCTCTCGACGGCCCCGGCCTGGTGCATGGAAACGAACGGGGGAACCGCGAACGGGTGGGACAAGACCCGCCTCCCTGCGCTCGCCGGTGCCCGGGATGGATTCCGCCGGGCGCCCGAACCAGTGCGGCGCCTAGCGGCCCTGCACCTCCAGAGTCCCATCAAGCATGTGAATCAAGTTAGGACCACCTCCTTTCTCTGGTCAGAGAAGTGAAGCAAACCCGGAGGTCGGGCTCAGGTGCCGGCTTCCGTAAGCGGCCGGATCAGGGAACCCGGCTGAAACACCTCGGCCGCACCGCAGTGGGGAGGACTACCCGGCGCTCATCTCCGGCGGCAGCTCGTCGCCGAGGATGTCCTTGCCGCGGCGGCGCTGCCATCGCCGCCAGGCTTCGAAGCCGGCCCGACGGCCAGCGCGCAGGCGAGCGAGGTGGCGAGCGGCAGCCAGAGGTTGTCCTTGAACGTCTCTCCGCCGAGGTAGCCGAGCATCGATACGTAGAGCGCCCAGAGCACAGCGGCGAAGGCGTCGGCGACAACGAACTGGCGGTAGGGCATCTCCAGAGTGCCGGCGGCGAAGGTGGTCGCGGTGCGGCCGCCGGGGATGAAGCGGCCGACGCCGATCAGGATCGCGCCGCGACGGCATAGAGCCGTCTCCGCCCACCTCAGCCGCGCCTGCCCCTGCTCGCCCTTGAAGAGCCGGTCGGCGACTGGGTCGCCGACCGCGCGCCCGAGCAGGTAGCAGAGGTTGTCGCCGAGGAAGGCGCCGAGGGCGACCAGCGGCACGATCAGCCAGATGAAGAGGTCCCCCTGCGCCGCCAACACCGAGGCGGTGATGACGATCGTCTCGGAGGGGACCAGCGGGAAGAGGACGTCGGTGGCCGCCGCGGCGAAGACGACCGGATAGGTGAGGGCGCTCTGCCCGACTTCCTGGGTGAGCCACTCGAACACCAGCTCCGGCTACCCGGATCGCCTCGGTTTACCAATCGCTCGGCGGGTATAGAAGAGGCATGTCGCTCGGGTTGATCATCGCCATCGTCGTGGTCGCAATCGCGATCCTGGCGGTCGTCGCCGTGTTCACGCAGCGGGCCAAGAAACGCCGCGAACTCGAGCGCATGCGCCTGAGCGAACGCGCCGGCGGCCACCGCCAGGAGGCCGAGGTACATGCCTCGAAGGCCGAGGAGCACGAGGAGACCGCCCGCGAAGCCGCCGAGCGAGCCGAGCGCGAGCGGCAGCTGGCCGATCACCACGGCGACAAAGCCGAGAACATCGAGCGCAAGCTCTAGACGGCTCTTACGAAGGGGACTGAATGTTGATCGGAGTCGTCGTCGGAATCTGCGTCCTGCTCGCGATCCTGGGCTTCCTCGTCCCCACCCTCTCCAACAAGGCGCGCCGCGGCAGCGACAAGGGCTTCTCACTCGGCCAGCGGGCAGGCGGCAAGGCCCCCGGCCCGCTCGGCCGCCTGCTCAGCAAGTCTGCCGGCAAATCCCAGCGCGCCGCCGGCAAGAGCCACTCCGCCGGCAAGTCGGCCCGCGAGAAGCTGCCGTTCTAAAGCCGCACCTTCGGCGCCTGCCGCGGTGAGGGTGCGTAGGCCGTCAGCACGACGGCGAGGATAGCGGCCATCGTCGTGGCGGCGTCATGGTTGAAGCGACCGAGTTTGGCGAGCAGTTCGAGGGCGGCGATGATGTCGATGAAGAAGGTAATCGGGCGGACACGCCGCGAATCGGGTTGCCAACGTTCGTATGACGAGCAACCCTCAGGTCCAGATCAGCGAAGACGGAGCTCGCGGTCCTCCGATAGCGGAACGTTTTCCGACTGACGCAGCGAAGATGCTGCGACAACATGCCCGACTCGACCAGGCAGGCGTTCGACGAACTCGTCGGCAAGCTGGACTACCCAATGTTCATCGCCACCACGCGCGCGGGTGGGGAGCTAGCGGGCTGCCTGGTCGGATTCGTCACCCAGTGCAGCATCGATCCTCCCAGATTCCTCGTCTGCCTCTCGGATAAGAACCGCACTTCCAGAGTCGCTCGCGCGGCCGATGCGATTGCCCTCCACTTCGTCCCCTCCTCCGCCCAGCGCCTCGCCGAGCTGTTCGGCGGGGAGACCGGTGACGAGGTTGACAAGTTCGCCCGCTGCGAGTGGCGCGAAGGCCCAGGCGGCCTGCCGATCCTCAGCCAGTGCGATAACTGGTTCGCCGGCGCCATCCTCGCCCGCCACGACCTCGGCGATCACATTGGCTTCCTGCTCGATCCAATCGCGGCCAACAGCGGCACCGCTTTCGATGAGTTCACCTTCCACCGCGCGCGCCGGATCGACCCCGGGCACGAGGCGTAGGCGCCGGCCTCGCGAATCTGGCCTTGCCGCGGGCCGAGACGGGCGCCGTTGCGAGCGATCTATGGAGCCGCGATTCCTCCCAAAACCAGCGCGCTTGCGCGCGAAGTTCCCTCATCGACGAGGTGGACGACGGGACAGATCGGCATCGCCGCCTGAACCTGCTGGGCCGAAGGCGCGGGCCAAGCCCCAGCCGGCCGCCCTGCCTCCTGGAGGCGCGCCGCGGGCGGCCTCCGGGAGGCGGCCACCAATGCAGCTCGCCTCAGCTCCAGATCAGCGAACGGCGAGGCGCCCGGTCCTCCACCCGGGCCATTGCCCCGGCGGCGCGACTTCTCGATGATGGGGCGATGAGCGGCGCGGGTTCGACGATCGCCTTCTTCCCCGAGGGGGCGTTTGGGCCGACCAACAACTGCGTCGGCATCGGCGACGTGCTGCGGCGACGCGGCCACCGGGTCGTCTTCGTCGTCGAGGAGTCCTTCGCCGGCACGCTCGAGGCCCGCGGATTCGAGGAGCGGCTGATGCGGCTGACGCCGCCGCCGGAGAGCGAGGAAGAGCCGGGCCAGTTCTGGAAGGACTTCATCCGCGACACCGCGCCGGTCTTCCGCAGGTCGACCGAGGAGCAGCTGACCGGGTTCATCGCCCCCACCTTCCAGGCGCTGATCGACGGCGTCCGCTACGTCGACGACCGCCTGCTGGAGATCATCGACGAGCTCCAGCCCGACCTGATCGTCGAGGACAACGTCGTCTCCTTCCCGGCGCTGCTCTCCTGCGGCCGCCCCTGGGCGCGGATCCTCTCCTGTAACCCGACCGAGCTGAAGGACCCGGAGGTGCCGCCGCCCTTCTCGGGGCTGTCCAGCGACGACCGCGGCGACTGGGAGGAGTACTGGGTGGCCTACCGCGAGGCGCACCGGGAGATGCACGCTGCCTTCAGCGAGTTCTGCCAAGAGCGCGGGGCGCCGCCGCTGCCGGCCGACGACTTCATCCACGAGAGCCCATGGCTGAACATGTACCTGTATCCGGACGAGGTCGACTACCGGCGCGCCCGCTCGCTCGGCGAGACCTGGCACAACCTGCAGGCGAGCGTGCGGGCGACCGATCCCGCCTGGGAGGTGCCGGAGATCCTGCACGACGGCGACGGGCCGCTCCTCTACCTCACCCTCGGCTCGCTCGGCTCGGCCGACGTCGAGCTGATGCGAAAGCTGGTCGACGAGCTGGCGCCGGCGCCCTACCGCGTCATCCTCTCCAAGGGTCCGCAGGCATCGGAGTTCGACCTCGCCGACAACATGGTCGGCGAGGAGTTCCTGCCCCAGACGGAAGTCCTACCCAAGGTCGATCTCGTGATCACCCACGGCGGCAACAACACCGTCACCGAGTCCCTCTACTTCGGCAAGCCAATGGTCGTCCTGCCGATCTTCTGGGACCAGCACGACAACGCCCAGCGCCTCGCCGAGACCGGCTTCGGCGTCCGCCTGGACACCTACCGCCACCAGGACAGCGAACTCACCGGCGCGATCGAGCGCCTGCTTGCGGACGAGGAGCTGGCGGCTACTCTGTGCCGAACCTCACAGCGGCTGCGGCAGGCGCCGGGGACCGAGCTGGCGGCTGACCTGATCGAGCAGGTGGTCAGCTGAACGCCCCGGCATCTGAAGAACGGATGCGGCGGTACCTCCGGCTCGCGGGCGGCATGAGCGGAGGTAGTCACGGCCCGATCAGGACGCCGGGGTTGAGCATTCCCGCAGGGTCCAGCTCGACCTTGGCGGCGCGGAGGGCGGCGGCGAACGGCGCCGGACGCTGGCGGTCGTACCAGGGGCGGTGGTCGCGGCCGACGGCGTGGTGGTGGGTGATCGTGCCGCCAGCGTCGAGGATCGCCTCGGAGACGGCGGCCTTGATCTCGTCCCACTGCTCGACCTCGCCGCCGCGGACGGCCGGGGCGAGGACGGTGAAGTAGGGGGCGACGCCGCCGGGGTAGACGTGGGTGAAGCGGCAGCTGACGCGGGGCGAGCCGGGACCGTCGGCGGGGACGCCGCTGACGTCGGAGACCGTTCGCCGCGCCGTCTCCATGACGGTGGCGTGGAAGTCCTCGAAGCGGTTCCAGGTAATCGCCGTCTCGAAGGTCTCGGAAAGTACGCCGCAGGCCACGAAGGTGTCCCGCAGGTACGGCGCGAGCAAGAACGCCCCGCGCCAGGCGTCGACGGCACCGCCGTCATCCTGTCCGCCGGGACGACTTCCGGTTGCGTCGAGCGAGTTTCGTCCCGGCGGCGACGAAGTTCGGGGCTCGCCGGGGGTGCCGCCACGCGCCCGCGCGATCGAGGCCGCCAGATCCATCGGCGCGTCCACGGGGTGATGGGCGGACTCGAAGCCGAGGAGGAGCAGGTGGCTCCTGCCGTCGCCGGCGCCGGTGAAGCCGGCCTCCTCGGCGTCGAGAAGCCGGCAGTTGGCGGGATAGAGACCCGACTGGGCGATCTCCCGCACCGCCGCGGCGGCTGCGCCGAAGTCGCTGAACTCGATTGCAACCGAAGCCTTGAACCGCGGCCGCGGCCGCACCCGCAGCCAGGCCTCGGCGATCACACCGAGGATTCCCTCCGAGCCGATCAGCATCCGGTCGGGCGAAGGACCCGCCCCGGACGCCGGCAGCCGGCGGCTCTCCCACAGTCCTCGCGGGGTGATCGCCCGCACCGACTCGACCAGGTCGTCGATGTGGGTCTCCAGCGTGGCGAAGTGGCCGCCGGCCCTGGTGGCAATCCACCCGCCGAGGGTCGAGTACTCGAACGACTGAGGGAAGTGGCGCAGGGTCAGGCCGTGCTCGCGCAGCTGGTCCTCGAGCCCGGGGCCGGTGGCGCCGGCCTGGATCCGCGCCGCCAGCGACGTCGGATCGACTTCCAGCGCCCGGTCCAGCCGCCGCAGATCGAGCGAGACCACCGGCCTCTCCCCCAGCCGCGGCTCCACCCCGCCGACGACGCTGGTGCCGCCCCCGAAGGGGATGACCGCCGCCCCCTCCGCCTCGGCCCAGCTCAGCACCGCCTCGATCTCGGACTCCTCGCGCGGGAAGGCGACCAGGTCCGGCGGGTTCTCGAACTTGCCGTTGAAGCCGCGCACCACGTCCCGGTACGCCTTGCCCAGCGCATGAGAGACGCGCTCGTAGCGCCCGTCCGAGAAGAGGTCCCCGAACGCCTCCGGCCGCTTCAGCCGCGGCGCCCGCAGCTCCACCGCCTCCAGCGGCACCGGTTTCTCCACCTCGCCCCCGAAGCCGAACCGAGCCCGGATCCCTTCCGCCGCCTCCCGCAACTGCGTCGCCGTAGGAGCCTGGTCCTCATACCCCCAGCCCCAGTGCTTGAGCCGCCGCTCCACCAGCTCAACCTACACGCGGGCGCTCACGCGAACTGCATCAAATTCTGGCCCCATGACAACCAAAATTTGATGCAGTTCGGGAAGGGGGGCGACCTCGGACGGCTGCGAGCGCCGGGGTCATGGGCCTAGACGTTCCTCGCCGTGGGTGGCGCCAATTTGGGGAACCATCCCGAGAGGGATGGTGGTGCCAAATCGGGGTCAGGACCCGCCGCGCCGGCGCGTCCCAGTCCCTCGGCTCTACCAGTGCACGCCTTTCATCAGGTGCGCGAAGGCGACCGCCTCGGTCGAGGGGGGTTTGTCGCGCGCCTCGTCCTTCTTGCCCTTCGCCGCCTGCGAATCCGGGAAGAGCTTGTAGGCGGTGTTGAGGATCGAATCGCTGGCTTTGGGCGCCACCGCGTACATCAGCTCGCCGAAGGTGCCGAGGCGCGTCGCCACCTTCTTCGGCCGCCGGATCATCGCCTTGGCGATCATCTCCGCCGCCTCCTCGGGCGTGATCGCCGGGAACATGTCGTACATCCTGGTCGGCGCGATCATCGGCGTCCGCACCAGCGGCATGTGGATCGTGGTGATGTGGACGTTGTCGTCGACGACCTCGGAGGCGATCACCCGGCTGAAAGCGTCCAGCGCCGCCTTCGAGGCGACGTAGGCGGAGAAGCGCGGCGGGTTGGTCTGGGTCCCGATCGAGCTGATGTTGATGATGTGTCCGCCCTTGCGCGCCCGCATCGCCGGCAGCAGCGCCAGGATCAGCCGCACCGAGCCGAGGTAGTTGAGCTGGATCGTGCGCTCGAAATCGTGGTAGCGGTCGTAGGAGAGGGCGATCGAGCGGCGGATCGAGCGGCCGGCGTTGTTGACGAGGATGTCGACGTGGCCGTGGTAGGTGAGCACCTCCTCGGCCATCCGCTCGATGTCCTCGATGTCCGACAGGTCGCACTGGTGGATGTGGGCGCTGCCGCCGCCCGCGACGATCTCGTCCCTGGTCTCCTCCAGCTTGTCGAGCGAGCGGGCGACCAGCAGCACCGTCGCCCCCGCGTCGGCGACCTTGACCGCGGTCGCCCGGCCGATCCCCGAGGAGGCGCCGGTGATCAGCACCACTTTGCCGCGCACCGCCCCCGAGAGCGAACGGTCGCGGAAGAGGTCGGGGTCGAGGTTGCGCTCCCAGTAGTCCCAGATGCGCGCGGCGTAGCTCTCCAGCGGCGGCACCTCGATCCCCGACCCTTTCAGCGCTTTCTGCGTCTGGGCCGAGTCGAAGCTGGTCGGGTAGTCGAGGTAGGCGAGCAGCTCCGCCGGCAGGCCGAGCTGATCCAGCGCCAGCGCCGCCGCGCGCTTGGCGGGCGGCAGCAGCTTCAGCGCCGTCCGCAGGGCCCCGGCCGCCGGCTCGGTCACCTCGGTGCCCAGCCGCACCGTCATCTGCGGCGCGTCTGCGGCCTTGGCGAAGATGTTCACCACCTCGCCGGCCGTGTGCGGGTTGGGGTCCGTGAGGTGGAAGGCGCGCCCGTTCAGGCGCGGCTTGTGGGCGATGTGGTCGATCGCCGCGGCCACGTAGTCGACCGGGACGATGTTGATCTCACCGCCCTCGACCCCGAGCACGGGCAGCCAGTTCGGCGCCACCCGGCGCAGCCGCTGCAGCGCCTTGAAGAAGTAGTAGGGCCCGTCGATCTTGTCGATCTCGCCGGTGCGCGAGTCGCCGACGACGACACCCGGCCGGTAGACCCGCCAGGGCCGCTGGCACTCGTCGCGGACCAGCCGCTCGGACTCGTGCTTGGTGCGGTAGTAGGGGTTGACGTCGAGCCGTTCGGCCTCGTCGAACATCTCCTCGCTCCAGACGCCTTTATAGAGACCGGCGGCGGCGATCGAGCTGACCTGGTGGAAACAGCCGGCCTCGAGCGCGCCGGCGAGCTCGATCGCGTGGCGGGTCCCCTCGACGTTGGCGATCTCCTGCGACTCGGCGTCCGCCAGCAGGTCGTAGATCGCCGCCAGGTGGAAGAAGTGGTCGATCCCCCCGCGCATCGTCAGCAGGTCCTCCTCGGAGACCCCGAGCCCTGGCTGGGTTAGGTCGCCGGTGACCGGGACGATCCGCGCCCCGTCGGCGCCGAGGCCGGTCCGCAGCTCCTCCAGCCTGCCCCGCGAGCCGGCCCGCACCAGCGCGTAGACGGTGCCCTCGCGCTGCAGCAGTCTCTCGACCAGGTTGCGGCCGATGAACCCGGTGGCGCCGGTGACGAAGTAGCTCATCGCCATGCAGGGTATCTCCCTTGAGCTCCCCGCAAACCTCTTTCCTTAGACTGGGCGGAAGAGATGCCCGAGACGGCCACCGTGCAGATCCCCATGCCCGAGATGGGCGAGTCGGTGACCGAGGGCATCGTCCTCGAGTGGCACGTGGCCGAGGGGGACGCGGTCAAGGAGGGCGACACCATCGTCGAGGTCTCGACCGACAAGGTCGACGCCGAGGTGCCGGCGCCGATAGACGGGGTGATCACCAAGCTTGTGGCGCAGGTGGACGACGAGGTTCCGGTCGGGGCTCCGTTGGCTGAGATGGAAGCGGGATCCGGTGAGGGGCCAGGCGCTGAGCCGGCGGGTCCTGTCACGGCAGGGGACCCACCCCCTCCTGCGCGGCAGGAGGGGGTCCCCCCTACCGCGCCACCCGCCGGAGAGGCGTCTACCTCCTCCCAGGGTTCGAACGGATCAGGCAATGGATCGGGCGCCGATGTGAGAGCTACGCCCGTTGCTCGCAGGGTTGCGGAAGCTACCGGCGTCGACCTTGCTTCGGTTAGTGGGTCGGGGCCCGGGTCCAAGGTCACCAAAGAGGATGTGATCGCTGCTGCTGACGGAGGTGGAAACGGCGCTGCCGCTGCGGCGCCTGCCCAGGGTGAGGCCAAGCAGCTACGCGGGGCCGCGGCGATGCTGGCCTCCGCGATGGATGCGAGCCGGGCCGTGCCTACGGCTACGTCTTTCCGGACGATCGCCGTGGACACGTTGGACGCGAAGCGCAAGGCGATCAATGGGGTGTTGAAGGAGCGGGGGTTGAAGGTCTCCTTCACGCATCTGGTCGCCTGGGCGATCGTGGAGGCGACCAAGGAGTTCCCGGTGATGGTGCGGGTATTCGCCGAGCAGGGAGGCAAGCCGTTCGCGATCGAGGGCGGCGCGGTCAACCTCGGGATCGCCGTCGACGTCGAGAAAAAGGACGGCTCCCACACCCTCATGGTCCCAGCGATCAAGGGCGCCGACGGGCTCGATTTCAGCGGCTTCCACTCCCGCTACGAAGAGCTGATCGCGAGGACGCGCGAGAACAAACTCTCCGCCGACGACTTCCAGGGCACCAACATCAGCCTCACCAACCCCGGCGGGATCGGGACGATGGCCTCGGTGCCGCGGCTGCTCAGCGGGCAGAGCGCGATCATCGCCACCGGCTCAATCGCCTACCCGCCGGAGTGGAGCCATGCCTCAGCCGACCGGATCAAGCAGCTCGGCGTCTCGAAGGTGATGACGCTGACCTCCACCTACGATCACCGGGTGATCCAGGGAGCCGAGTCGGGCGCCTTCCTGCGCCGGGTCGAGCAGCTGCTGCAGGGCGAGGACGGCTTCTACGAGGCGGTCGCCACGGACCTTGGCCTCGGCGACCCCTCGATCGTCACCAACGCGCACCCCGCCTCGGCCTCGGCGCCGCCGCTCAGCGGCGCCCCGCCCAGCGCCGAACCCGCCACCGCCCCCGGCCAGATCGACGAAGAGCTCCTGCAGGCGGTGCAGGCGGCGACCTCGCTGCTGAAGGCCTGCCGCACCCACGGCCACCTCGCCGCCCACCTCGACCCGCTCGGCTCCGAACCGAAGGGCGACCCGGCGCTGCAGCCCGAGAACGTCAACCTCACCCCCGAGCTGATGGCGAAGATCCCGGCCTCGATCCTGCGGATCGGCGTCCCCGGCGAGACCCTGCTGGAGGCGCTGCCGCGGATGCGCGAGGTCTACTGCGGCACGATCGGCTATCAGGTCGAGCACCTCTCCTCGCACCAGCAGCGGATCTGGCTGCGGGAGATGATCGAGACCGGCGCCCACCGCCAGCCCCTCACCGACGCAGAGAAGAAGCGCCTGCTGGACCGGCTGATCGACGTCTTCCAGTTCGAGCGCTTCCTCGAGAAAGCGTATTTGGGGCAGAAGATGTTCTCGATCGAGGGCCTCGACGCGGTGGTGCCGATGCTCGACGAGGTGGTTACGCTCGCGCAGAACGACGGCGCCGAGGAGGTCGTCTTCGGGATGGCCCACCGCGGCCGCCTCAGCGTCCTCGCCCACAACCTCGGCCGGCCGGTCGAGTCGATCCTCGCCGAGTTCGAGGGCTCGAAGCAAATCGACGCCGTCAAGGCGGTCGCGGCGATCCCCCACGGCGGCACCGGGGACGTCAAGTACCACTACGGCCACCGCGGCGTCTACGAAACCACCGGGGGGCGGAAGATCTCGGTCCGGCTCTACCCGAACCCGAGCCACCTCGAGTTCGTCGACCCGGTGGTGACCGGCGGCGCCCGCTACCTGCAGTCCGACTTCGAGGGGCCGAACCTCAGCCACGACCCGAAACGGGCGGTGCCGGTGCTGCTGCACGGCGACGCCGCCTTCCCCGCCCAGGGAGTCGTCGCCGAGACCCTCAACCTGCAGTCGCTGCCGGGCTACTCGACCGGCGGCACGATCCACCTGATCCAGAACAACCAGGTCGGCTTCACCACCGATCCCGACGAGGCCCGCTCCACCCCCTACGCGGCCGACATGGCGAAGGGGTTCAACGTGCCGATCATCCACGTCAACGCCGACGACCCGGAGGGCTGCATCGCCGCGGTGCGGCTGGCGATGGCCTACCGCGCGCGCTGGTGCCGCGACGTCGTCATCGACGTGATCGGCTACCGCCGCTACGGCCACAACGAGACCGACGAGCCGGCGTACACGCAGCCGACCATGGCGGCGAAGATCAAGTCCCACCCGCCGGTCTCGGAGATCTACTCCGAGAAGCTGATCGGGGAGAGCTCGGTCTCGGCGGAGGAGGTCGGCCGTGCCTCCGACGAGCGCCACAGCGAGATGTCGCAGGCGCTGAAGGGGCTGCGCGAGAAGATGGAGGCGGGCGAGTACGAGGACCCGACCGTCACCGGCGCCACCACCCAGACCGGTGAACTGCTCGACCGCACCGCCAGCCCCCCGGTTCACACCGCCGTGGAGGCGGAGAAGCTGCGCGCCCTCAACGAGGCGCTGCTGAAAACGCCGGAGGGCTTCAACGTCCACCGCAAGCTGCGCCGCCCGCTGGCGCGGCGGACCGAGGCCCTGGAGCAGGGCGGGATCGACTTCGGTCAGGCCGAGGCCCTCGCCTTCGCCTCGCTGCTGACCGACGCCGTCCACATCCGCCTCACCGGGCAGGACACCGAGCGCGGCACCTTCTCCCACCGCCACCTCGTCCTCCACGACGAGAACACCGGCCTCAAGTACACGCCGATCCAGAACCTCGAGGATGCCGCGGCGCCGTTCGAGCTCTACAACAGCCCGCTCTCGGAGACCGCCTGCCTCGGCTTCGAGTACGGCTACTCGGCGGCCAACCCGAACGCGCTCGTCCTCTGGGAGGCGCAGTTCGGCGACTTCGCCAACGCCGGCCAGGTGATCATCGACAGCTTCATCGTCTCCGGCGAGTCGAAGTGGGGCCAGACCAGCCGGCTGACGCTGCTGCTGCCGCACGGCTACGAGGGCTCAGGCCCGGAGCACTCCAGCGCCCGGATCGAGCGCTTCCTCGCCCTCGGCGCCGAGGGCAACATCCGCATCGCCAACCCGACCACCGCCGCCCAGTACTTCCACCTGCTGCGCCGCCAGGCGCTGATCCGCAAGCCGCGGCCGCTGATCGTCTTCACCCCGAAGGGGCTGCTGCGCCTCGACCGCGCCACCGCCGGCCTCGAGGAGTTGACCGAGGGCCAACTGCACTTCATCCTCGACGATCCGAAGGCGGCCGAGCGCCGGGAGAAGGTCGAGCGCCTCGTCCTCTGCACCGGCAAGGTCTATTACGACATGGACGCCAACGAGCGTCGCGACGGCGCCGAAAACGTCGCGATCGCCCGGGTCGAGGTCCTCTACCCGTTCGCGAAGGAACAGCTGGAGCGGGTGATCGCTTCCTACCCGAACCTGAAGGAGATCGCCTGGGTGCAGGAGGAGCCGCGCAACATGGGCGCCTGGAAGGTGATGTCCCGCCGCATGCCCGACATCCTCCCCGAGGGCGTCACCCTCACCTATGTCGGCCGCCAGGGCCGGGCCAGCCCGGGCGAGGGCTACTCCGGGGCGCATGCGCGCGAGCAGGAGCGGATCGTGCTCACCGCGCTGACTCCCGGCGCCTGAGCCGTGGCGCGGCGGCCGTTCGAGAAGCCCGTCCCGGGCGAGCTCTTCGCCCGGGTGAAGGTTCTGTCGTGGATCGAGCTGGGGATCTTCAGCGCCCTGATCGCCTTCTGGCTGCTGCCCGGCTTCGACACCGAGACGATGCTGTTCGGCTGGGCGCACGGACTCGGCTTCGTCGTCCTCTGCGTGGTGATCTGGATCGCCTGCATCCGCAAGGAGGCGCCCTACACCCTGCTCGCCGCCACCCTCACCCCGGTCGGCCCCGTCGGCAGCGTGATCGGCATCGAGCTGATCGAGCGCAAGGGGTGGGGAGTCGCCGTACGCCGGGGTTCGCAACAGCGGCGCTCGGAAACCGCGCCCGGCGCAAGCTAAAACCGCTTGACTCCGCTTGACCGTGCGGGGCGGAGCCGCTATAGCTAAACACTGACTGTTCCTCAGGGCAGTCCCGCCAGGGGGAACGGCTCGCGTCGGCATCCCTCCCTGGCTACCGACGCGCAGTGCAGTGAGGGTCGCGCGGACCCCCCTGCCTCCCGCGGCCTTCACTGCGCCTACCCCTTTAACTTGCGCAATACGGTCTGCAGGATGCCGCCGTTTATGAAGTAGGCGACCTCGTTCGGGGTGTCGAGGCGGACGGTTGCGTCGAACCTCTTCTCGGCGCCATCCTTGGCGCGGGCGGTGACGGTGGCCGTCTTTGCCCGGCCGCCCTGAAGGTCGCCGAAGTCGAACGTCTCCTCCCCAGTCAGCCCCAGCGAGGCGGCGCTCTCGCCGGCGCCGAACTGCAGCGGCAACACCCCCATCCCGATCAGGTTGGAGCGGTGGATGCGCTCGAAGCTCTCGGCGATCACCGCCCGCACCCCCAGCAGCTTCGTCCCCTTCGCCGCCCAGTCCCGCGAGGAGCCGGAGCCGTACTCCTTCCCCGCCAGCACCACCAGCGGCACCCCTTCCTCAGCGTATTGCGTCGCCGCCTCGTAGATCGTCGTCTCCTCGCCGTCGGGGAAGTGGCGGGTGTGGCCGCCGGCTTTCGCGACCAGCTGGTTGCGGAGGCGGATGTTGGCGAAGGTGCCTCGAATCATCACCTCGTGGTTGCCGCGCCGCGAGCCGTAGGAGTTGAAGTCCCTGACCTCGACCCCCTGCTCGGTCAGCCAGCGGCCGGCGGGGCTGTCGCGTTTGATCGCGCCGGCCGGGGAGATGTGGTCGGTGGTGATCGAGTCGCCGAGCAGGGCCAGGGCTCTGGCGCCGGCGATGGGCTCGACCCCCGGCGCCTCGGCCGGCATCTCCTCGAAGAAGCTGGGCCGTCGGACGTAGGTCGACTCCGGCCAGGTGTAGCGGTCGCCGGTGGGGACGTCCACGGCGTTCCACGTCTCGTCGCCGGCAAAGACCTCGGCGTAATTGCGCTCAAACATCTCCGACGCGACGGAGGCGCCGACCACCTGCTTGATCTCCTCGGCATCGGGCCAGACGTCCTTCAGGTAGACCGGCTCCCTGTCCGATCCCTTCCCCAGCGGCTCGGTCGCGAGGTCGATGTCCATCCGGCCGGCGAGCGCGTAGGCGACCACCAGCGGCGGGCTCGCCAGGTAGTTCGCCTTCACGTCCTGGTTGATCCGGCCCTCGAAGTTGCGGTTGCCGGAGAGGACCGCGCAGACCGCCAGGTCCCGCTCGGCGACCGCCGCCGAGATCTCCGGCGGCAGCGGCCCGGAGTTGCCGATGCAGGTGGTGCAACCGTATCCGACCAGGTTGAACTGCAGCGCGTCGAGGTACTCCGTCAGGCCCGCCTGCTCGAGGTAGTCGGTGACGACGGTCGAGCCCGGCGCCAGCGAGGTCTTCACCCACGGCCTGCGCCACAGCCCACGTTCGACAGCGTTGCGGGCGAGCAGGCCGGCACCGATCATCACGCTCGGGTTGGAGGTGTTGGTGCAGCTGGTGATCGCGGCGATGACGACGTGGCCGTGGTCGAGCTCGAACTGCGTCCCGTCCTCGAGCGTCACCCCGATGGCGTCGCCGGTCCGCTTCGGCATCGCCGTGGCAGTGACCGCCGGACGCGGCCGGCCGCGCTCGTCGTCGTGGTCCTCGGCCGGCGAGTCGGAGGCGGGGAAGGACTCTTCGATCGCCTCGTCGCGGCCGTTGCCCATCTGCTCGGCGGCCTCGGGGTCGAACTGACCCATCGCCTCCAGGAACGCCTCCTTCGCCGCGGAGAGCGGGATCCGGTCCTGCGGTCGTTTCGGTCCGGCAATGCTCGGCTCGACGGCCCCGAGGTCCAGCTCCAGCAGATCGGAGAAGACCGGCGCGGGACTGGATTCGTCGTGGCCGGCGTCATGGAACATTCCCTGCTCGCGGGCGTAGGCGTCGACCAGCTCGATCGTCTCCGTCGGGCGGCCGGTGAGGTCGAGGTAGCGCAGGGTCTCGGCGTCGACCGGGAAGATCGCGCAGGTCGAGCCGAACTCCGGCGACATGTTGCCGAGGGTGGCGCGGTCCGCGAGCCCGAGGGTCGGCAGGCCCGGCCCGAAGAACTCGACGAACTTGGAGACGACCCCGCGCTCGCGCAACATCTCGGTGACGGTGAGGACGAGGTCCGTCGCGGTCGCCCCCTCGATCAGTTCGCCACTGAGCTTGAAGCCGACCACCTGCGGCAGCAGCA
Organism: Solirubrobacterales bacterium; assembly: GCA_045805725.1. Taxonomy (GTDB): domain Bacteria; phylum Actinomycetota; class Thermoleophilia; order Solirubrobacterales; family 70-9; genus VAYN01. The sequence continues at coordinate 9,311 of JBJMKQ010000080.1, read as the reverse complement.
TCGAGATCGGCTGGCCCAGCATCGCCGCCTCGGCCTCGATCCCGCCGACGCCCCAGCCGAGGACGCCGAGGCCGTTGACCATCGTGGTGTGCGAGTCGGTGCCGACCAGCGTGTCGGGGTAGGCATGGAGGGTGCCGGCGTTATCGCGGCTGTAGACGACCTGGGCGAGGTACTCGAGGTTGACCTGGTGGCAGATCCCGGTCGCCGGCGGGACGACACGGAAGTTGTCGAAGGACTGCTGGCCCCACTTGAGGAACGAGTAGCGCTCGCGGTTGCGCTCGAAGTCACGCTCGGCGTTGAGCGCGAAGGCGCGCTCGTTGCCGAAGGCGTCGACCTGGACCGAGTGGTCGATCACCAGGTCGACGTCGACCAGCGGGTTGATCGCGGCCGGGTCGCCGCCGATCTCCTCCATCGCGTCGCGCATCGCCGCCAGGTCAACGACTGCGGGAACCCCCGTGAAGTCCTGCATCAGGACCCGGGCGGGTTGGAAGGGGATCTCGACGCTCGGCTCGGCGGCGGCGTCCCAGGCGGCAATCGCCTCGACGTCGGCGGCGCTGACCGAGATCCCGTCCTCGAGCCGCAGCACGTTCTCCAGCAGGACCTTGATCGAGTAGGGCAGGCGGGCGACGTCGAAACGGTCCTGGAGCGAATCGAGGCGGAAGATCTCGTATTCGCGGGTTCCTACCTGGAGGGTCGAACGGGCGCCGAAGGAGTTGCTGCTCACCTGGTCATCCTAGGAAAACGGGGGTGGGGGCGAGACCGGACCCCTCTCGCTCGGACAAACAGCGGCCTAAATTAGGCCGCTGTTTTGAGTATCCGCCCGCTCGAGAGGGGTCCGGTCTCGCCGATTCAGCGCTTGTCGGACGATCTCGCTTCGCCGGCTTTAGCTGGGGGTCGCGCTTGCCAGGGAACGAGTTCGCTTCGCCTGTCCTGGTTGCTGGGTTCAGCGCTTGGCGGGGGGGTGGCCGTCGGCGATGGCTTGGGCCGCTTTTTGACCCGCTGAGCCGCTTTGGGCTCTGACGCTCAGCGCTGGGCTGGCGAGGGCGAAGTGGGCGGCTGCTCGTTGCTGCAGCGGGGCCACCGCGACCTCGACGCGGTTGCGCTCGATCGCCTTGACGGTGGCGGCCCCTACCTGCTCGGGGGTGGCGGTGCCCATTCCGGGGGGCGGTTTGGAGCCGGCGTCGGCGAACATTCCGGCTTCGCGGACGAAGCCGGGGGAGACGATCGAGACGCCGACGCCACGCGGGGCAAGGTCGGCGCGGAGGCCGAGCGCGAAGCCGCGGAGGCCGAACTTGGTGGCGTTGTAGATCGAGCTGCGGGGGCTGGCCGCCTTGCCGGAGAGCGAGGCAACGAAGACGAGGTGTCCCGAACCCGACTCCAGCATCGCCGGGTAGAGGGCGCGCGCCAGCAGCATCGGAGCCTCGAGGTTGACGCGGAGCGCGCGCTTCAGCTCCTCGACGCTGAACTCGTCCACCTTCCCCGCGCCCGGAAGGCCGGCGTTGGCGACGAGGATCTCGGTGCCGGCGGCCTCGGCGGCGAGCCGCTCGGCGGCCTCGGGCTCGGCCAGATCGGCAGGCAGCACCCGGTGGCCAGCGCCCGGCAGCTCCGCCGCCATCGCCTCGAGGGCCGCGCGGTTGCGGGCGCTCAGGGTCAGCAAGGCCCCCCGCTCGGCCAGCGCCTTCGCCATCGCCCTCCCGAGCCCACCGGTAGCACCCGTGACCAGCGTTTTTCGGCCCGAAAGGTTCATCCCAGGGCGCAAGCTAGCAGCCCCCGTGTCGAACAGAAGTCTTGGTGAGAGCGGGAAATTCGATCAAATATGTGCGTTGTGTGAGCGCAACGCCGGCCGATGCGCTACATTCCCGGCGTTCGATAACCGAAACGCCGAATCCCTGGCGCAAAGAGCGCATGGGGAGCGGGGGAACCACGTTTTCGGGGCTAACCCACCAGCCAGGTGGGGGCGCAGGCTCCTTTCGCGCCAGCCCGACAGCTAACCCCGTAGGCCGACGAAGGAGAATCGGTTTGCGTCACAACTTCAGGTTGGCTGGACTGGCATTGGTCGTTGCCCTCTTCGCCGCCGCTCTGATCGCCCCCGGCAGCGCCTTCGCTCGCTGCGACGGCGGCGGCCTCTCACCCGCGGAAGTCGACATTTGCACGCCGACCGCGAAAGCCAAACTGCTCGCGAACGGGATGCTGATCCCGCCGGCGAGCGCTCCCCCCCGGGTCAAAGCCGTGATCGCCGCGGCGAACAGGATCCGCAGCAAGCCCTACGTCTGGGGCGGCGGCCACGCCCGCTGGTGGGATCGCGGCTACGACTGCTCGGGCTCGGTCAGCTTCGCCCTCCACGGCGGCCACTTCCTCGAAAGCCCCCTCCCCTCCGGTCCGATGGAGAGCTGGGCCGAAGAAGGCGAAGGCCGCTGGATTACGGTCTACGCCAACGGCGGCCACGCCTATGCCGTCATTGCCGGCTACCGCTGGGACACGTCTGGCGACGAAGGCGGCGAAACGGGTCCTCGCTGGCACACGGAACTGCGTGACAACGTCGGCTTCGTGCCACGCCACCCGGCCGGGTACTGACGCGGGCTGATCGAGGAGGGGGTGGGGGGTGGCCCCTCTCGGAGCACCTCCGCCGCGAGATACCGCTCCGGCTGACGCTATGAGGCTTCCTGGCGCGGCTCCATGCTGAATACCGAGAGGGGCCACCCCACCCCCTCCAGTGATTCGCGCTGAGGACGGCGGGTGCCGGGGGCGTAGCGGGAGCACGTCCCGCAGGTGAGGCTGGCTCGGCTCTAGCTGGGGGTGACTGCGGGTTCCCTGGTTCCTTATGCACGACATACGTCCGAAAGGAACCACGGAAGCGACCTGTGCTGGGAACCGCAGCTTCTTCCGCTACGGCCCGAGGCTCTACCGGATCGGCGCAACCGCTTGCCGAGGGAGCCGGTGGGGGTCGCTCGGTACTCAGCATGAAGCCACGACCCGGCGCCGCCAGGCGCCGGGTCGTGGCGGAAGTGCTCCGAGCGACCCCCACCGGCTCCCTCCCGCACCAACCGCGTAGTACAGGGCGGCTAAGCCTCCCAGGCCACTTTGTCCTTGCTTTCCGCACCGCTCCGGATAACTTCACACCCATAGCCGCCGCAGCTCCAGACATCCGCCTGTCCGCCCTCACCAAGGAATACGGCGAGGTGGTCGCGGTTGCCGGGATCGACCTCGAGATCGCCCAGGGCGAGTTCTTCACGATGCTGGGGCCGTCGGGCTCGGGCAAGACGACGACGCTGCGGATGATCGCCGGCTTCGAGGACCCCAGCGGTGGCACGATCGAGTTGGCGGGCGAGGACGTCAGGGGCGTGCCGCCCTACGACCGCGCGGTCAACACGGTATTCCAGGACTACGCCCTCTTCCCCCACATGAGCGTCGGCGACAACGTCGAGTACGGGCTCAAGGTGGCGCGGGTCGACAGAGCCGAGCGGGTCAGGCGCCGCGACGAGGCGCTGGAGATGGTCCGCCTCCCCGGCTACGCGAGCCGCAAGCCGACCGAGCTCTCCGGCGGTCAGCGCCAGCGGGTCGCGCTGGCGCGGGCGATCGTCAACCGCCCCCAGGTGCTGCTGCTCGACGAGCCGCTCGGGGCGCTGGATCTGAAGCTGCGCGAGGAGATGCAGTCGGAGCTGAAGGCGATCCAGGGGGAGGTCGGGATCACCTTCGTCTACGTCACCCACGACCAGGACGAGGCGCTGACCATGAGCGACCGCATCGCCGTCTTCAACAACGGCCGCATCGAGCAGGTGAGCCCGCCGCTGGAGCTCTACGAGCGCCCGGCCAACGAGTTCGTCGCCGGGTTCGTCGGCGTCTCCAACCTGATCGAGCGCGACGGCGAGCGGATGACGATCCGTCCCGAGAAGATCGAGCTGCTCGAGCCCGGCGCGGGGGCCGACGGCCTTCACACCGAGAACGGCCGGGTCCTCGACGTCTCCTACGCCGGCGCGGTCACCCGCTTCACGATCGAGCTGGAGTCCGGGGAGAGGCTCCAGCTGGTCAGGCAGAACGTGGAGAGCGCGTCCGCAGGCGCGCTGCCTGTGCAGGGAAACGAAGTCCTAGTCGGGTGGCGACCCGAGCATGCGGCCGCCGTCGGCGGGAAGTCAACTAAACAGGAGGTAGCACCATGAGCAGTAGGAATGGCAATCCCGCCCGCACGGCGTGGCTCGTCCTCGCCGGCCTGGTCGTCTTCATGCTCGCGCTCGCCGGTTGCGGCGGCGGGAGCGACAGCACCAGCGGCGGCGGGAGCAGCGAAGAAGCGCTGCAGAAGCTCGGCAAGGGCGAGGGTTCGCTCAGCCTGATCTCCTGGGCCGGCTACGTCGAACCGGAATGGACCAAGCCGTTCGAACAGAAGACCGGCTGCAAGGTCACCGACAAGGAAGCCGGCACCTCCGACGAAATGGTCGAGCTGATGAAAACCGGCCAGTACGACGGCGTCTCGGCCTCCGGCAACGCCACCGCCCGGCTCGTCGCCGCCGGCCTCGTCGCCACGGTCAATACCGACCTCGTCCCCAACTACAAGACGGTCTTCAGCGACCTCAAGGACCAGCCGTACAACACCTTCGAGGGCGTCAACTACGGCATCCCGCACGGCCGCGGCGCCAACCTGCTGATGTGGAACGGGAACGACGTCAAGCCCGCCCCGACCTCCTGGGACGTGATGTTCGATCCCCAGGTGGCCGCCAAGTACAAGGGCAAGATCAGCGCCTACGACGAATCGAGCTACATCGCCGACGCCGCGATGTACCTGAAGTTCCACCAGCCCGACCTGGGGATCGAAAACCCCTACGAGCTGAACGAAGAACAGTTCAACGCGGCGATCGAACTGCTGAAGGAACAGCGGGCGAACGTCGGCGAATACTGGTCGGAAGCCGCCAAGCAGATCTCGGCCTTCGCCGGAGGAGACGTGACCGTCGGCACCACTTGGCAGTACCAGTACTTCGCGCTGAAGGGCGAAGGGGTGCCGGTCGAAGCCAGCCCGGCAAGCCAGGGCTTCCTGCCGAAGGAGGGCGCGACCGGGTGGTCGGACACCTGGATGATCGCCAAGGAATCCAAGCACCCCAACTGCATGTACGAGTGGATGAACTGGATCATCTCGCCGAAAGCCAACGCCCAGGTCGCCGAATACTTCGGTGAGGCGCCGGCCCAGGAAAAGGCCTGTAAGGAAACCGCTAACCCGAACTTCTGCGCCGAATACCACGCGGAAGAACCGGACTTCTGGAAGCGGGTCTACTACTGGGAAACCCCGCTCGCCGACTGCGGCAACGGCGAAGAAGACTGCATGGACTACAACGACTGGGTGAAGGCCTGGACGTCGATCAAAGGCTAGCCCTGCAGCTTTCGTCCCGTGGCAACTGAAGCGGTTCTGCGCAGGAGGTCGGTGGGCCATCGGCTCGCCGGCCTCTTCCAGAACCGCCCGCGCCTGCAGGTAGGGGCGCTGCTCGCCGGCCCGGTGGGCTGGCTGGTGATCGGCTACCTCGGCTCGCTCGCCCTGCTGCTGGTCGCGGCCTTCTGGTCGGTCGACCCGCTGAGCGGGCTGACGATCAAGAGCTTCACCCTCGAAAACTTCGAATCCCTGTTCAACGAACCTGTCTACCGGACGATCGTGTGGCGGACGGTCCGCACCGCCCTGCTGGTCACGATCACCGACGCGGTGATCGCCTTCCCGATCGCCTTCTACATGGCGAAGCTGGCGAGCCGTCGCGGCAAGGCGCTGCTGGTGGTCGGCATCCTGCTGCCGCTCTGGTCGAGCTACCTGGTCAAGGTCTACGCTTGGCGGACGCTGCTCTCGGCCAACGGCGCGATCAACTGGGCCCTCGAGCCGCTCGGCCTCCACGGTCCCGGTTACGGGACCACCGCCGTCTGGCTCGTCTTCAGCTACCTCTGGCTGCCGTACATGATCCTGCCGATCTACGCGGGGCTGGAGCGGATCCCGAACTCGCTGATCAGCGCCTCCGAGGATCTCGGCGCCTCCCCCTTCACCAGCTTCCGCCGGGTGATCCTGCCACTCAGCTTCCCGGCCGTCGTCGCCGGCTCGATCTTCACCTTCTCGCTCACCCTCGGCGACTACATCACGCCGCGCCTGGTCTCCAACGACCAGTTCATCGGCAACGTCATCTTCAGCAACATCGCCAACAACCAGCCGTTCGCCGCCGCCCTGGCGATCGTCCCGATCGTGGTGATGATCGCCTACCTGCTGGTGGCGCGGAAGCTCGGCGCCTTCGAGCACGTCTAGATGAGGCTCTCGCGAAGATCGCAAGCGCTGCTGCGGGTCGCCGTCGGGGTCGGCCTCGCCTTCATCTACATCCCGCTGATCGTGATCGTCATCTACGCCTTCAACTCGAGCAGGATCCTCGAGTGGCCGCCGCCCGGCTGGACCACGCACTGGTTCAGCCAGGCGTTCAAGGACGAAGCCGCGCGCGAAGCGTTCTTCACCTCGCTCAAGGCGGGCCTGGCGGCGAGCGCGATCGCCGTGACCCTGGGGACGCTGGCCTCGCTGGCGGTCGCGCGGCACCGCTTCTTCGGCCGCGAGACGATCTCCTTCCTGGTCATCCTGCCGATCGCCCTGCCCGGGATCGTCACCGGCGTCGCGATCAGCAACACCTTCACCCAGGTGCTGAACGTGCCGCTCAGCCTCTTCACCGTGATCGTCGGCCACGCCACCTTCTGCATCGTCGTCGTTTACAACAACGCCGTCGCCCGCCTGCGCCGCCTCTCCGGCTCCTTCGAGGAGGCCTCAGCCGACCTCGGCGCCCACACCTGGCAGACCTTCCGCTACGTCACCTTCCCAGGCATGAAAAGCGCCCTCATCGCCGGCGGCCTGCTCGCTTTCGCCCTCTCCTTCGACGAGATCATCGTCACCAACTTCACGATCGGAGCCGGCGAACAGACCCTCCCGATCTGGATCTTCTCCAACCTCTTCCGCCCCCACGAACTGCCGATCGTCAACGCCGTCGCCGTGCTGATGATCCTGATCTCGATCATCCCCGTCTACCTCGCCCACCGCCTCGGCGGCGAAGACGTAGGCGCCCCGGGCCGCGGAGGCGGCGGAGTTGAGACCGAGGCCACCGCCGTCCCGTGAGTGAATGCCCTAAGGAGCGTGCTACTCGCCGGCAGATCTCGTCTGGGAACGGCTACGCGCCCACATCTTCATAAGAGGCAGAAAGGAGGCATTGACAAATTTCTCACCCGCATCCACTAAACGAGTCGTGCGCAAAATCGGGTCCCCTTTCGAATCTCGCGTGAACGGCGTGTTATACGAGCGTTCCGTAAGCACGCCCTCCCTGCGCACGCGCTCAGGGAGATCTGAGGTCTCTAAATCAGAGATAATTATTCTGGTCCTCTCGCCATCCGACTTCGTACCACTCCTCGAACCCGCTGATCTTGGTCTTCTGGGTTTGAAGCATGAAGGTCACCTGGCGCAGCGTCGTAATGAGCTGATTGAGATTGAGCACAAACTCCTCCGGATGGGGGATAGCTATCTGCAGCTCGATGCCAAAGCTCATGCGCCTGCCGAAGACGCGTATGAGCGCTCGCCAGGGGCCAGCTCTTCTCGATCTGTAGGTCTTGATCAGCTGAGGATTGGGACACTCCTCTAAATGTAAAGAGTCATCGCGTCCGCCTAGAGTCCCCCGATCAAGTACGCCTCAGCGCCCTGCTGAACCGAGATTGGCGGGTAGCGCTTAAGGTGATTCCCTTTTCCTCAGCAGCTCGCGGATCTTTCCGATCAGGAGCTGGTGGAGGTCGAGCTCCCAGTAGGAGACGAAGCGCTCGCTTAGGACGCGCATCTCGTTTTGGTCCAATCGGCCAAGGGGGGCACCCAAGTCCAATGCAGTCTCGTGGAGGCGGATCGGCGCGCTGATCATTGCCGCCGATTCTTCCTCCAGATTGGGGAAGCGCTCGGGTTTGAGGTGGAACAGGCCAGGCTGCCGCTGCTCTCTCACCTGCTGCGCCTCGTCCTCGGCCAGAGCCGAGAGTCGGACCAGGCGCAAGCCGAACAGATCTCCCGTCTGGGGATCGACTCGGTCGGACAGGAGAAGGACGGGGCGGGCCTTTGCCTCGACCACGAAGCGAAACTCGGCATCGCCGCCTTTCCGCAGGCCCTCGATGATCGTCTGCGCCCCCGGAACCTCTACGGGTGGCTTGTCTTTGACGAAGACGCTAAATGGCCCTTGGGGCGTATAGGGCACTACCGCCCAATACACCTCGCCGGTCGCGACCGTCAAATCCCGAGCAGGCGCCGGACCGACGCCTCGTCTTCGATCAGCCCGCCCTCGCGGGACTCCGCGGCGGCGTGGGCTTTGGCAGCGACCTCGGTCAGCTCGAAGCCGGCCGGGCGGGCCGCTTCCTCCAGCATCTGGGCACGCTCCTGCAACTCGGCGAAGTCATCGGGATGTAGGATCACAGCCTTGACGCTGTCGGCGCTGTAGCGCTCGACGAGGTAGGCGTTGCCGAGCTGAGGCTTGGGCACTCGCACGTCATTGCTCTTGATCGGGATGCTCTTCAACTCCATATCTCGAAGGTAGCACCGCTGCCGGACGACTTCAAGGAGAGTCGTACGACTTGTAACAGCTACAGCGGGATGTTGCCGTGCTTGCGCTTCGGCTGCTCGACCCGCTTGGTCTGCAACATGCGCAGGGCGCGGATCAGCTTCGGACGGGTCTGGCGGGGCTCGATGACGTCGTCGATGTAGCCTCGCTCCGCCGCCGAGTAGGGGTTGGCGAAGTGGGCCTTGTAGTCGTCGATCAACTTCTGGCGGCGCTCGTCGGGGGTCGGCGAGCTGGCGATGTCCTTGCGGTAGATGATTTTGACGGCGCCCTCGGGACCCATCACGGCGACCTCGGCGGTCGGCCAGGCGACGTTGTAGTCGGCGAGCATGTGCTTCGAGTTCATCACGTCGTAGGCGCCGCCGTAGGCCTTGCGGGTGACGACGGTGAGCTTCGGCACGGTGGCCTCGGTGAAGGCGTAGAGCAGCTTGGCGCCGTGGCGGATGATCCCGTTCCACTCCTGGTCAGTGCCGGGGAGGAAGCCGGGGACGTCGGTGAAGGTGACGATCGGGACGTTGTAGCAATCGCAGGTGCGCACGAACCGGGCCGCCTTCTCGGAGGCCTCGATGTCGAGCACGCCGGCGAGGAAGGCGGGCTGGTTGCCGACTATCCCGATCGGAAAGCCGTCGAGGCGGGAGAAGCCGCAGACGATGTTTTTCGCGAAGTGCTCGTGGACCTCGAAGAACTCCTCGTCGTCGACGACGCGGGCGATCACGTCGCGCATGTCGTAGGGCTTCT
>JBJMKQ010000079.1:0-2242 GCA_045805725.1 Solirubrobacterales bacterium | reverse complement strand
TGAACCCCTGTGGCCGCCGCCCCTCGGGCGGCCGCGATCAGCCTATCCCCAAGGGCGAACCCCGTCTACGGCGCGAGGCGCTCGATCGTCCATCCGTCCTTCCCGCGCGTGTACAGGAACCGGTCGTGCATCCGGTTCTCTCGCCCCTGCCAGAACTCGATCAGGGCAGGACGGACCAGGTAGCCGCCCCAGTGCTCGGGCCGGACCGGGTCCTCCTCCCCGAGACCGCGCAGCATCTCCTGGAAGCGGCGGTCGAGCTCGTCGCGCTCGATCGGCCGGCTCTGCGGTGAGATCGCCGCGGCGACGCGGCTGTCCCGCGGGCGGCTCGCGAAGTACTCATCCGAGTCCCTCGCAGAAAGCCGTTCCACCTCGCCCCTGACGCGAACCTGCCGGTCGAGCTCGCGCCAGTAGATGACGAGTGCTGCCCGGGGGTTGGCCTCGAGCTCGCGGCCCTTGGCGCTCTCGTAGTTCGTGAAGAACCGAAAGCCGTCTGGACCGAATCCCTTCAGCAGCACCATCCGCGCATCGGGCCAGCCGCGCTCGTCCGCGGTGGCCAGCGCCATCGCCTCGTCGAGCGGGACGTCCTCCCGCGCCTCGGCGAACCAGGCGGCGAACTGCTCCATCGGATCCGCGGGGAGGCGGTCGCGGTCGAGGGGTGGGTTCTCCGGGCGCCTCGGGCTCACAGCCTCATCGAGTTCTTCCGCGCCTTCGCAGGCGGTTTCTGCTCGGGCGGTGCAGCCTCGGCGTCCTCGGGCTCCTCGTTGCCCGCGCCGGCTCCCTCGATGTCGATGTGCGGCACGACCCGGTCAGCCCAGCGCGGCACCCACCAGGTCCCCCGCTTCCCGGCCAGGACCAGCAGAGCCGGCGCAAGCAGGAGGACCGTGAGCGCGGCCAGGGCCACCCCGACGGCGAGACCGACCCCGAACTGCTTCACCGTCGGGTCGCCGTTCAGGATGAAGCTGGAGAAGACGGCGATCATGATCAACGCCGCCGCCGAGATCACCCGGGCACCGGTCGCGAGGCCGACGGTGATCGCCTTCTTGTGGTTCCGGGGGTACAACGAGCGCGCGTGCTCGATCTGGCTCATCAGGAACACCTGATAGTCCATCGACAGGCCGAAGAGGACGGCGAACATGATCAGCGGCACGAAGCTCGCGATCGGGTCGCCGCTGCTGCTCGTGTCGATGCCGACCAGGCCGAGGCCCCAGCCCCACTGGAAGCACGCGGTCACCACCCCGAACGCGGCGCACACCGAGAACACGTTCGCGAACGCCGCCTGTGCCGGGATCGCCATCGAGCGGAACGCCATCAGCAGGACGGCGAAGCCCAGCGCGATGACGGTGAAGATCACCAGGCCGAGCTTGTTCGAGATTCCCGTGGCGAGGTCGACGTAGGACGCGGTCTGCCCGCCCACGTGAACCTCGAGCCCCGTCCCTTGGGTGGACTGCGGGATCACGTAGGAGCGGATCGTCTTGACGAGGTCGGCCGTCTTCGTATCGGCCGGATCCGTCTTCGGGACCACGTTGAAGATCGCGGCCTGACCTGACTTGTTGATGCTCGGCGGCGAGACGACCTGCACGCCGATCGTCCCATCGAGCGCATCCTGGAGGCTGACCAGTCGCGGATCGGTCCCCCGCTTGTCGCCTCCCGCCGCGGTCAGATCGGCCGTCAGCGTCGTCTGCAGCTTCTCCGCCTGTTGCTGCTGGGTCTGTGCCTGCTGCTGCAGCGCCTCGAGCTGGGCCTGCTGGGTCTGGAGCTGCGCCGCCTCGACCTTTGCGTTAGCCGCCTGCAGGGTGAGCTGGTTCTTCTCCTGGACGAGCGTCACCGCCTCCTTCGCCGCATCGGCCGCGGCGCTGGCGATCGCAAAGGCCTGACCTCCCGCCTTCGATGCCTCGGCCTTCAGCTGGTCGAACTCCGCTTTCAGCTCGTCCCCCTGGCCCTTCAGCGCCTTGAGCTGCTGATTCACCGCCTTCAGCTGCATGATCAGCTCGGGTGTCGGGCGTTCCTGAAGCTGAGTGGCGATCGCGCTCGCTTGCGCTGCGAGACTCGCCGCCTGGGCCGCCAGTTCTCTCGCCTGCGTCGTGAGGACCTGCGCCTTCGCGATCAGCTTGCTCTGTTTCTTCAGCTTCTTGGCGCTCTTCGTCAGCGTCGCCTTCTGCCCCTTGAGCCCGTTCGCCTGGTTCTGCAGCGACGTCTTCTCGGCGATCAGGCGCGCCTGCTCCGCCTGCAGGTCGGCGCCCTG
>JBJMKQ010000078.1:0-1601 GCA_045805725.1 Solirubrobacterales bacterium | reverse complement strand
GTTCTTTTCCACGCCCCTACGTGTGTCCGGGGCAAACCCGGAGCGTCTGCCTATTCCGCCAGGGCGAAGTGGCCCCGCTCGGCTGCGGCCTCGCCTTCCTGGCTCACCGCAGTCTGCTCCTCCTGCTTGAGGCTCTTGCTCGGGAGGAGCAGGCCGACCAGGAGCGCGATCCCCGTGCCGATCGCGACGACCAGGAAGACGTGGTTGAAGGCGCTCACGCCGGCCTGGATGGCGAGGTCGGCCGGCGGGCGGACGCCGGACGCCTGCGCCTGGCGCACTAGCTCGCCCGCGCGGTCGGTCGTCGCCTGGATGAAGAGGGTCGAGAGGACCGCGACGCCGATCGAGCTGAAGATCTGGGCGGTCGCGTTGTAGAGCGAACTCGCCTTCGGCAGCGCCCGCCCGGTGATCGACGAGAGCGCGACCGTCTGCAAGGGCAGGTTCGACCAGCCGAAGCCGATCCCGCGAATCGCCAGGAGCGGCAGGAAGAACTGCCAGCCGCTATCCTGCTTGGTGAAGACGAGCCAGACCGAGCTGGCGGTCAGCAGCACCATCCCCATCGTCACCAAGGTGCGCGGCCCGATCCGGTCGTAGAGGCGGCTGCCGATCGCGATCGCGATCGCGGCGGCGAAACCCTGCGGCATCAGGTAGAGCCCCGCCTTGACCGCGCTCATCCCCCGGAACTGCTGGAGGAAGAGCGGGATGAGGAAGAAGGAGCCGAAGACGACCCCGCGCACGACCCAGGTCATCACGGTGGAGATGGTGAAGCTGTAGCTGGAGAAGAGGCGCAGGTCGAGCACCGGGTCCTTCGCCACGCGCAGCTCGTAGAAGGCGAAGGCGGCCAGCACCACCAGCCCCGCCGCGACCAGCGCCCAGACCGGCCAGTAACCCCAGCCGTGGATCGTCCCGCGCGGGTTGGCCGCCGTCACAGTGCCGCTGGCCGTCTGGCTGACGAGGGTGAAGGCGTAGACGACGGAGACGACGCCAACCATCGAGAGGATCAGGCCGCCCCAGTCGAAGCTGGCCCGCGCTTGGACCGGGCTGCCCGCCTGCCGCGCCGTCGCCTGCTCATCGGGGCGCAGGATACGCGCAACCAGGAAGAGGGCAATGATCCCGATCGGGATGTTGATGAAGAGGATCGAGGGCCACTCGAAGCGGCTGTCGGTCAGTAGCCCGCCGAAGGTCGGGCCGAGAGCCGGCGCGATCAGGACCGGGATCGCGATCAGGCCGGAGGAAGCCGCCCGCTCCTCGGGCGGGAAAGCCCCAAAGGCGATCGACGTGGCGAGCGGGAAGAGCATACCGCCGCCGATCCCTTGCAGTACGCGGAAGGCGATCAGCAAGGTCTCGCCGCTCACCGGCCCGCCGAGATGCGGCGAGATGCCGCAGAGGAAGCTGCCGATCGTGAAGACGGCAAGGGCGAACATGAACGTCCGCTTCAACCCGAGACGGTTACCGAAATAGCCGCTGACCGGGATGACGGCGGCCTGCGAGAGGAAGTAGCCGGTGACCACCCACTGGATCGTGTTGACGTCAGTGTTGAAGGCTTTCTGCATGGCGGTGAGGGCGACGTTGACGATCGTGTTGTCAAGCACCGCCATGAAGAG
>JBJMKQ010000077.1:0-1602 GCA_045805725.1 Solirubrobacterales bacterium | reverse complement strand
GGCGCAGAGCACCACGGTGACGAAGAGGATCGCTTTAATATGTTGGGTCGCAAAGCGGCTCAGATTCATCGGTCAGGCACCATCGGCCGCAGCTTGCGCGCGGCGCACCTTCGCCCCGTCGGCCAGCTCGTACTGGCCGACCCGAATGACCGTGTCGCCGGGGGAGACGCCGAGCAGGATCTGCGTCATCGCCCCCTGCTGCGCCCCGACCGTGACTGCCTTCTGATGGGCGACATCATCGGGGCCGACCATGAAGACAACGTTCTTCCCTTCGCGATTGAGCAGCGCCTCCTTCGGAATGACCACGGCCTGCGGATCGGTGTGAAGAATGATCTCCGCGGTGGCGAAGCTGCCCACCTTGAGCCTCCCGCCGGGATTGGGAACGCTGACTCTTACCGACAATAGATTCGACTGCGGGTCGACCTGACCGACCGTCACCACCCGGCCCCACCCGCCTCCGGCGGGTACCCGACCCCGGCCCGGCATGTCGGCCGTGGTCACCCGAACAGCCATGCCCGGCCGCACCTTGCGTCCCTCCTCGGCCGGCAGGTTGGCGAGGAGATTCAGGGTCCGGGTGTCCGTCACCTCCAGCACCGGCGTCGCCGGATCCGCCTGATCGCCGGGATTGAGCGTGCGGCGGGTGACGATGCCGGTGAGGGGAGAGCGAAGCTCTGCATAGCCGGCGAGCGCCTGCGCGGCGGCGAGATCGGCCCGCCGCTGCTGAGCGGTGTCGTGCGCGACCCGTGCCTCCTGACGCCGCACTTCGACCTGAAGCGCGCCCTGTTGGGCCTGCCGCAGCGCCGCCTGCGCCTGCGCGACCCGCGACTGGCCGGTCGTCCGCGCCTGGCTCAGCGCCTCGCGCGCCTGTTCGACCCGCAGCTCGCCGGCGCGAATATCTTCGCTCCGCGTCCCGGCGCGCACCAGGCTGGCCTGCTGCCGTGCGCTCTCCAGCGCGGCGTCGGCCATGTCGAGAGCGGTCTTCGCGTCATCCAACTGCCGTTGGGCAGCGATGCCCTGGTCGAAGAGAAACTGGACCCGCTTCAGCTCGGTCGTGGCCCGATTGCGTGTTGTCAGGCTCTGGTTGACCGTCTGCTCGGCCTGGGCGATCTCCTGCGGCCGCGCTCCGGCTCGCAGCTTGGCCAGGTCGGTCTCCGCGCTGTGCAGAGCGGTCCGGGCCTGCAGGACGGTGTTCTCCTGGTCGAGGCGGGCCGCGCTCACCGCGAGCTCCGCGAGTCTCACAGTATTGGCCTGATCAGTGGCCGCGGCGCTTGCCGCAATGTCTGCCTGCCGGGCCTGCGCCTCAGCCGCCGTGACCGCGACGGCGGCGCTGCGGGCCTGCGCCGCCTGCGGGCCGCTGCCCACAATCGCCAGAATCTGGCCGCGAGTCACCCGCTCGCCTTCGCGGACCCGCACGTCAGTCAGCCGGCCGGCGACGACCGCCGCGACCCGCGCCGTCGCGCCCTGTGCCGGCGCCAGCGTTCCCGGAGCGCTCACAACGCTCTCCACCGGCCGGACTGACGCGTGAGCGACTTCCACTGTGACCGGGTTCGCGTCCGTCTTCTTCTCCTCTGCGCTGGAACTGGCGTCCGTCTGGCTGTTCTT
>JBJMKQ010000076.1:0-1972 GCA_045805725.1 Solirubrobacterales bacterium | reverse complement strand
CCCAGGCCGGTGCCTTCTTCCTCGAGAAGCCGCTCGGTGGGCGCGGGATCCTGCTGGGCGGCGTCCCGGGCGTCGCGCCGGCGAACGTGATGGTGATCGGCGGCGGGGCCGTCGGCATGAACGCCGCCTTCATCGCCATCGGGATGGAGGCCGACGTCTTCGTCTTCGACGTGTCCATCGACAAGCTGCGGGAGCTGGACATCGCCTTCGGCGGCCGCGCCTCGACCGTCTTCTCCTCGACCCTCGCGATCGAGGAGATGCTGCCGCGGGCGGACCTGGTGATCGGCGCGGTCCTGGTGCATGGGGCCAAGGCGCCCTACGTCGTCCGCCGAGAGCAGCTCAAGCTGATGAAGAAGAACGCCGTCCTCGTCGACGTCGCGATCGACCAGGGCGGTTGCTTCGAGACCTCACATCCGACCACGCATCGCGACCCTGTCTTCGAGGTCGACGGGATCACGCACTACTGCGTCGCCAACATGCCCGGCGCCGTTCCGATCACTTCGACCTATGCCCTGACCAATGCCACGCTTCCGTACGTCCTGGCCCTTGCGGAGCACGGCGTCGCGGAGGCCGCCCGCCGAGATCCCGGACTGAGGTTGGGGATCAACGTCAGCGGCGGTACTGTCACTCACCCCGCCGTCGCGGAAGCCGTCGGGGTGGAGCACACGCCGGTCGAGGACGTACTCGGCAGCAAACAAAAAGTCTGAACAAGGAGGAGAGATGGCCACCGCCACAGCAAAGCGACGTTCTCGATCGAGCCGGAACGGGAAGCCGAGGACGCTCACCCTCAAGAACATGATCGACGGCAAGTTCGTCGCCCCGGTCGACGGCAAGCGCGAGGACGTCATCAACCCGGCCACCGGCCAGGTGATCGCCAAGGGGCCGCTCTCGACGAAGCGGGACGTAGACGACGCCGTGAAGGCCGGCAAGCGGGCATTCGAGACCTGGGGCGTGACCACGCCCGCCGATCGCTCGGCCCTGTTGCTCAAGCTGGCCGACCGGATCGAGGAGCGAGCCGACGAGCTCGCGGACCTGGAGTCCGCGGACGCCGGCAAGCCGCGCTCCGCGTTCTACGAGGATGAGATCCCGTTCATGTGCGACAACCTTCGCTACTTCGCGGGAGCTGCACGGAACATGGAGGGACGGGCCACCGGCGAGTACCTGGAGGGCTACACGTCCTGGGTCCGGCGCGAGCCGATCGGAGTGGTCGGGCAGATCACCCCGTGGAACTACCCGATGATGATGGCGATCTGGAAGATCGCGCCGGCGCTCGCGGCCGGCAACACACTCGTGCTGAAGCCCGCCGAGACGACCCCAGTCTCGACCCTCACGATCCTCGCCGAGCTCTGCGCCGAGGTCTTCCCACCCGGCGTGGCGAACTTCGTCGGCGGCCATGGGGATCCCGCCGGAGCGGCGATCGTCAGGCATCCCGACATCGGGATGGTGTCCCTGACGGGCTCGCCCGAGACCGGCAAGTGGATCGCCCGCGAGGCCTCGGACAACCTGAAGCGCGTCCACCTCGAGCTGGGCGGCAAGGCGCCGGTCGTGGTTTTCGACGATGTCGACATGGACGTCGCCATGGAGACCATCGCCGGGACCGGCTACTACAACGCCGGCCAGGACTGCACCGCCGCGACGCGCGTGCTGGCCTCGAAGAAGGTCTACGACAAGGTCGTTTCAGGCCTCGCCGAGCAGGCCGAGGGCCTGAAGATCGGCGACACGTCGAACGGCAACACGACGCTGGGACCGGTCAACTCCGAGCGCCAGCTCGAGCGCGTCGAGGGCTTCCTCGAGCGCAGGCCGGACAACGCGGAGGTCGTCACCGGCGGCAAGAAGGCTCGCCGTCCTGGCTTCTTCATGAAGCCGGCCGTCGTGGCGGGCCTGAAGCAGAGGGACGAGATGATCCAGAACGAGATCTTCGGGCCGGTCGTCACGGTCCAGCGGTTCTCGGACGAGGACGCCGCGATCCAGT
>JBJMKQ010000075.1:0-52346 GCA_045805725.1 Solirubrobacterales bacterium | reverse complement strand
CGCGCGATATGCAATCTGATGTCTGCCTGCCATAGGCAGGCAGCAGGTTCGGGGAGCAAGCCCCGAAGGGGCGCGACAAATTCGCTCAGGGGACGACCGGACGCCTCTGCCAGGAACGCTTCGTCTCTAGCGTTTGAGTCCCAGCCGCCGGCGCCAGTCGCGGGCGTTGAGGAGGCGGGTTAGGGGGCCGAGGAGGAAGCGGCGAGGCCGGGTGTAGGGGTACCAGGTCGGCTCGCGCTTGCCGCCGAAGCGGGTGATTACCAGCGACTCGCTGCGGCAGTACTTCTTGATCCCACCCTCGCCGTGGCGGGTGCCGATCCCCGACTGCTTCCAGCCGCCCATCGGCACGTCGGTGGCGAAGTAGTTGACGAGGACGTCGTTGACGTTGATCGCGCCGCACTCGACCCGGCGGGCAACCTGCTCGGCCCGCTCGCGCTCGCCGAAGACCGCTCCGGAGAGCCCGTAGCGGCTGTCGTTCGCCAGCTGCACGGCCTCATCGGCGTCGCGCACCTTCATCACCCCGACGACGGGGCCGAAGGTCTCGTCGCGCATCACCTTCATCGAGTGGTCGACGTCGACGAGGACCGTCGGCTCGAAGTAGTCGCCGGGTCCGGCGACTCGCTTGCCGCCGGTCAGCGCCCGGGCGCCGGAGTCGAGGGCGTCGTTGACGTGGTCCTCGACGATCTCGATCTGGCGCGGCGAAGTCATCGCCCCGACGTCCTGGGAGCCCGTGCCGTCGTCGGCACCCTGGCGCAGCCTGCCGACCTCCCGGGTCAGCTTGTTCACGAACTCGTCATAGGCCGGCTCCTCGACGTAGATCCGCTCGACCGACATGCAGATCTGCCCCGAATTCATCATCCCGCCCCAGGCCGCGGCGTTGGCGGCGCGGTCGATGTCGGCATCGCCGAGGACGATCATCGGGTCCTTGCCGCCGAGCTCGAGGCTGACCGGGGTCAGCGTCTCCGCGGCGCGCGCCATCACCTTGCGGCCGGTGCGGTCGGAGCCGGTGAACTGGACGAAGTCGACGTTGTCGACGAGGGCGCCGCCGGTCTCGCCGATCCCCTGGACGCAATCGAAGACGTCAGGGCCGCCGATCTCCCGCTTCCAGGCCTCGACGACCTCGACGATCCCGAGCGGGGTGAACTCCGACGGCTTGACGACCACCGCGCAGCCGGCCTGCAGCGCCGGGATCGCGTCGCCCAGCGAGAGGATCAGCGGGAAGTTCCAGGGGCTGATGATGCCGACCACCGGGTGGGGCCGGTACTGGATCCGGAGCTTCTTGGCGGCGAGCAGCGGGGTGTGGGGGCGGACGCTCTCCTCGCCGATGTAGCGGGCGGCTCTGGAACCGTAGAAGTTGATCAGGTCCGCCAGGTAGGTCGGCTCGTTCTCGGCGTCGGCTCGCACCTTGCCGGTCTCGCGCTGCATCGTGTCGAGCACGCGATCCTGGTTGTCGAGCAGCCAGTCGCGCAGCCTGCCGAGCCAGCGGTAGCGGCCCTCGATCCCGAGCGCCTCCCACTCAGGTTGGTTGGCGCGGACGCGCTTCACGGTCGCGGCGACCGCATCGGGCGAGTCGACGGGAACCGTTGCGATCACCTCGCCGCGGGCTGGGTTGTGGACCTCGAAGGAGTCGCCATCCGGCGACGCCCCATCGGCCCCGACGCTCCCGGTGCTCCTCGCTGCCGTTCCGCTCTCCACCGCTGCTCCCTTCGTCGCCGCTTGGCTGGTCAGCCAACTTTAGCGGCGGCAGCGCGGTTTGCTCAAAGTTGGGTGCCGATCAGGCCCATCAGGCCGACGAACATGGCCCCGATCAGGCCGCCGGCGATTTGGAGCGTGCGGTTCAGTGCCGCGAAGCCAGCCTTCATTTCGCCTCGCAGCCCACCGACCTCTTCCCGGAGTTCTCCGACTTCTCCCTTGACTGAATTCAAACCGTCCCGCACCCCGCTGATATCCGCGCGCACCTCACGCATATCCGCGCGTAGTTCGCGGAAGCCCTCGTCTATGTGCTCCTTGAGGTCATCGAGGCGCTCGTCGGTCCAGGCTTCTCTTGCCATGACTGCCATGTTGGCAAGTGTAGACAAAAAATTGCAACAGGTGGCGCGCGAAAGCGGAAATTTCTGTGACTCAGCGAGGGACGAGGCGGTAGACCGGCCCGTCGAGCGAGGCGACGTAGAGGCGGTGCTGGTCGTCTTCGCCGAAGGAGCTGGGGTTCGAGACGCGCAGACCGAGCTTGCGGTCGCCGCCGCCGCGCTTCAGGTGCGGGACGAGGGTGCGCAGCTGCCCCTCGCAGAGGTCGGCGTAGAGGTAGCGGCCGCGCAGGCCCGGTAGGCGGTGGTCGCGGACCACGTAGCCGCCGATGATCGAGCAGCTGCCGCCGCGGTCGTGGCTGTAGGCGAAGATCGGCTTGACGGTGCCGCCGGGGTCGGCGGTACCGCTGTTTTCTTCCGTGTACCTGGAGAAGCCCTCGAGGGCGTCCCAGCCGAAGTTGGCGCCCCGGGCGCCGGTGACCGTCGTGTAGTCGAGCTCCTCGAAGCGGTTCTGGCCGACATCGCCGACTGCGATCCGCGGCCGCTTTGCGTTGCTGGTGTCGAAGGAGAAGCGGAAGGGGTTGCGCAGCCCGTAGCTGTAGATCTCGTCCCGCCCCGGCTTGCCGACGAACGGATTGTCGGCGGGAACCGAATAGGGCTTGCCGCCGGAGGGCCGCGGATCGATCCGCAGCAGCTTGCCGAGCAGCACGTCCTTGTTCTGGGCATTGTTCGGCGGGTCGCCGCCGGAGCCGCCGTCGCCGGTGCCGAAGTAGAGGAGGTCGCCGAGGAACTGCAGCTGGCCGCCGTTGTGGTTGGAGTTGACCGGGTGGGGGATGACGATCACCTCGCGCCGGCTGCTCATCGCCGCCCGGGTCGGGCTCGCCCGGTGGAATTCGTCGATCCGGATGTTCCCGGCCGGGTCCGTGTAATAGACGTAGAGGCGCCCGCTGCGCGCGTAGTCCGGCGGGAAGGCGACCGAGAGCAGGCCCCGCTCGCCGCCGGAGGAGATCTTGCCGCTCAGGTCGAGGAACGGCCTGCCCAGCCGGTGGCCGTCCTTCAGCACCGCGATCCGCCCCGGCTGCTCGACCACGAAGAGGAACTTCGGGAAACCGGGGGCGCCGGTCACGCAGACGGCGGCCTCGAAGGAGCCGATCCTCTTCAGGGCGACGCCGCCGCGACGTGGCCGAGCCGAGCTGGTCGAGCCGCCGCTGCCGCCGGTCGTATCGCTGCTCGAGGCTGCGCCGGTGGTGTCGCTGGCCGAGCCGCAGGCCGGCAGGGCCAGCGCCGCCAGGATGGCCAGGACCGCCGCGGGCGTGGAAAGCCTGCGCATGCGGCAGCGCTACCCGCGGCCGTTACCGATTACGCCCATCCCTGGACCGCTGTTCCTCGACTTCGACGATTTCGCCGCTGTCGGTGACTTCGGTTTCCGGCAGTTCTTCGCTGATCGCGGTCGTGAACGAGCCGCCGGGGGTCACCCCGCCGGTCGTCTTCGCGTGCGCCTTGCCACCGAGGCCGGCGTCGATCGTGTAGAGCAGCGTGTACTTGCCGGGCCGCACCGCGCTCAGCTTCCAGATCGCCTTCGTCGCCGCCCCCGGCTTCAGCTCCCCGAACGAGAAGGTCTTGCGGTTCGAGGTCGAGGTGCCGCCCGGCTTCGAGGAGCCGTGCAGGCGGGGATACGTCGCCGCCAGCACCCAGACCGGCCGTTCCGGTTGCGCCAGTTCGGCCTGCTGGTCCCGGACCCCGAACGGCAGCGAGGAGTCGACTCCCTGCTCGCCGGCGATCGTGAAGGTCACCGTCAGCCCGGGCACGGCGCGCTTGCCGGTGTTGCGGACGCCGAGCTTCAACAGCGAGGTCTGACCGAGGACCTGCTTGGTGGGGAAGCTGGCTTCGGTCACCTTGACCTGAAAGTTGCCGGTCGGTTCGTCGTCCGCGGGGGCTTCCGAGCCGCCGCAGGCGGCGAGCAGCGCCGCCGCCGCCAGCGCGGCCGACACCGTCGCGATGGCCTGGAGGCGGGCGTTCCGGGAATGTCGTCCGGTCCCCCGCAAAGCGGCCCGAACATAGCACGGGGTTTGGCCGCCCCCGCAGGCGTTTCGCACCCTCACGAGGGGTTAGCGCGATCTCAACACGGGGCCAACAGAGGGGGCTGGTTCATCCCCTAGACTCCCGCTACCGGGTCAGGCGCCGCGTGCGTGCGGCGTCGCTTGGAGGAGGAGCAGATGGTCGGAACCGCGGTCAACAGGGCGTTCTTGCCCGCCAAGTCTCTGTTCGAACAGGTGGGGGAGATGATGATCCTCACCGCGCGCACGATCGTCTCCGCGGTCAAACCCCCGTATCCCTACGGGGAGGAGTTCATCGGCCAGTTCCTCTTCGCCCTGCAGCTCTGCTGGTTCCCGCTGCTGGTCTCGACGGTCGCCTTCGGCTTCGGCGCGCCGGGCCTGCAGGCGGCGAACTTCCTCTCGCTGTTCGGTGCCCTCGACCGCCTCGGCGGCTTCTTCGTCCTCGCCTCGATCCGCGAGTTCGCGCCGTTCGTGACCGCGGTCGTCGTCGCCGGCGTCGCCGGCACCGCGATCACCGCCGACCTCGGCGCTCGCAAGATCCGCGAGGAGCTCGACGCCCTCCAGGTCCTCGGCGTCGACCCGATCAAGAACCTCGTCGTGCCGCGCTTCCTCGCCCTGATGCTGATCACCGGGCTGCTCGACATCTACGCGCTGGTCTTCGGGATCAGCGGCGGCATCCTCACCGAGATGCTCTACCACCAGCCGCTCGGCGGCTTCTTCGCCACCCTCTTCTCCAACGCCTCGATCACCGACCTCTGGGGCTCGGTGATCAAGTGCACGCTGTTCGGCGCGCTGATCGCCGTCGTCTGCTCCTACAAAGGAATGACCGCCTCCGGCGGCGCCGCCGGCGTCGGCCGTGCCGTCAACGAGGCCGTCGTCATCTCCTTCATGGGCGTCTTTGCCTTCAACTACGCCTTCACCCAGACCCTGCTCGCCACCCACCCGGAGCTGCAGACGATCCGATGAACGCCTGGCTCGCGGTCCCGCGCAACTGGCTCGATTCGGCGGGTGAGATCGCCCGCTTCTCAGCTCGCATCGCGGGCCTGGTCTATTCGGGCCGCGTCCTGCGTTTCTTCGGCGAGAGCCTGCGCCAGGCGGGCATCCTCATCCTCGGCTCGGCGCTGATCATCTGGGGCCTCGTCTTCACCCTCGGCCTCCAGTGCGGGATCGAGGGCGCCTACCTGCTGCGAGCTCAGGGCGCCCCCGCCTACGCGGGCGTCTTCTCGGCCTGGTGCGACCTGCGCGAGATCATGCCCTACGCCTTCGGCTACATGCTCGCGGCCAAGGTGGGGACCGGGATCGTCGCCGAGCTCGGGGCGATGCGGATCTCCGACGAGATCGACGCGCTCGAGGTGATGGGGGTGCCCCCCGTCACCTTCCTCTGCGCCACCCGCCTGCTTGCCGCCTGGATCGCCTTTCCGTTCATGTACCTGGTCGGGATCGGGATCATGTACCTGGCCAGCTATCTCGCGGTCGTCGAGCAGATCGGCGACGTCTCCTCGGGCGGTTACTCGCTGATCTTCTGGATGTTCCAGAACCCGCCGGACTTGATCTTCAGCTTGATCAAGGGCATGTTCATGGCGACGGCGATCGTGATGGTCGGCTGCTACTACGGCTACACCGCCTCCGGGGGACCGGTCGGCGTCGGGACCGCGACCGCCAAGTCGATGGTCCTCAACATCGTCCTGGTCCACATCATCGGGATGCTTGGAACCCTTGTCTTCTGGGGAGCCAATCCCCGGGCGCCGATAGGAGGCTGACGTGTCGATCGACGAAGAAAACCGCTTTGAAGCCGAGGAGGCGCGGGAAGAGGAAGAGGCGCTTCAGGACGAAGCCGCCTCGAGCGCGGAAGAGCCGCCGGCGATCGCCACCGACCCGGACATCCCACCCGCCGACGACCACCCCCGCAGCGCCAACGCCGAGGGGCCATACGTGAGCGAGGACGGCGCCGTGATGGGCCGCGACTTCGTCATCCCGGGCGTCAACCCGCGCGACCAGGATCCATACAAATTCCACACTGGGGTCAAGCGCGACCACGGCGGCGAGGACGCGATCGAGATCATCGACCTCGTCAAGCAGTTCGGCCGCGCCCGCATCCTCAACGGGCTCAACCTCGGACTGCCGGAGAACCAGGTCTCGATGGTGCTGGGCCCGTCGGGGACCGGCAAGAGCGTGCTGATCAAGCACATCGTCGGCCTGCTCTACCCGGACTCCGGCGACGTCCTCGTGCACGGCGAGTCGATCCCGAACATGACCGACGACGAACTCTTCGAGGTGCGGAAAAAGTTCGGCCTGCTGTTTCAGGACGGGGCCCTGTTCGGCTCGATGAACATCTACGACAACGTCGCCTTCCCGCTGCGGCAGCACACCGACAAAGGCGAGGAAGAGATCGGCGAGATCGTCAATCGCCGCCTTCGGGAGGTCGGCCTGAGCGAGGCCACCTACAAGATGCCGAACGAGCTCTCCGGCGGGATGCGAAAGCGCGCCGGCTTCGCCCGGGCGCTGGTCCTGGAACCGGCGATCGTGATGTTCGACGAGCCCGACTCCGGTCTCGACCCGGTGCGGACGGCGCTGCTCTGCGAGCTGATCCGCGAGGTTCACGCCGAGAACGGCGGCTGCTACCTGGTGATCAGCCACGACCTCGGCACCGCCCGCCGCATCGCCGACTTCATCGCCGTGCTCTGGAGCGGCAAGATCGTCGAGTCCGGACCCAAAGAGGAGTTGTTCGATTCGAGCAACCCGTTCGTCAGCCAGTTCCTCAACGCTGACGTGGCGGGCCCGCTCTCGATGGACTGAGGTTGGCCGCCGCAGGCCGGTTCGGGCGCGTCGCGGCGTGGGCGGCCGAGCATGCGCGGCCGCTGCTGGCGGTCGCCGTCGTCGCCGCGCTCGCGGGGGCGATCGGAGCGACGCAGGTGCCGACCGATGCCGGCCTCGGCACCCTCGCCGACTCCGACTCCGCCACCTATCGAGCCACGCAGGCGGTTCGCGACGAGTTCGGCGAAGAACCGGTGGTGGTCCTCGTCAAGGGGGAACTGCCGCAGCTGATCCTTACCCGCAACATCTTCCGGCTGCTGCGGCTGGAGGGATGCCTGTCGGGCAAGGTGCCGAAAGGCGCTAAGGCGATCCCAGGTCCCTGTGCCGAACTTGCCGAGATGCACGCGGTCGAGTTCCTGTCCGGCCCGGCGACCTTCCTCAACGAGTCGGTGGTGCAGATCGAAACCCAGCTGCGGCGCCTGGCCGAACACGTGCCGGCGGCGAGGTTCCGCGAATACCTGCTCGCGGTCGCGACGAGGTACGGGATCACCAGCGTCCCCAGCATCGACAACGAAGAATTCGTCGCCACCGTCGTCTTCGACCTCGCCCGCCCGCGCGGCACCCCGAAGGCGCGCCTCTCCTACCTCTTTCCCAACCCGAAATCCGCCCAGATCGTGATCCGGCTGAAGCCGGACCTGAGTGGAGCGGAGCGGCATCGGGCGATCGGGCTGATCGAAGCCGCGGTGGCCGAAACTGCGCCGCGGAAGGCCTGCGAGGAAGAAGGCAAGCCGGCACCTTGCTTCAGGCTCGACGGCGGCAGCTACGTCGTCTCCGGCGCGCCGGTCGTGATCGATGGCGTCGCCCGGGCGCTGAAGGACGCGCTTTTGATCCTCTTCGCGGTTGCGATCGGCGTCATGGCCGTTGTCCTGTTTCTGGTCTTCCGCTCTCGCTGGCGCTTGCTGCCGTTGGGCATCGCGCTCGCCTCCGTCGCGATCACCTTCGGCCTGCTGGCTCTCCTCGGCGGCTCCTTCACGATGGCCTCGATCGCCGCCCTGCCGATCCTGATCGGACTGGCGGTCGATTATGCGATCCAGTTCCAGGCCAGATTCGACGAGACCGGCTCCGCCCGCGATGCCGCGGTTGCCGGCGGACCGACGATCGCGACCGCCTGCCTGGCGACGGCTGTCGGCTTCCTGGCGCTGCAGTTGTCGCCGATCCCGATGGTTCGGGGGTTCGGCTGGTTGCTGATCGTGGGGATTGCGGTTGCCTTTGCGCTGGCGCTGACCACCGGCTTCGGGACGTTGGCGTTGCGCCGGGCGGGTCCTGCGGCCGCAGGGGACCCACCATCCCCGAGGAAACCTCGGGGATGGTCCCCCCTACGACGCCACCCGCCCGTGGAGCGTCTTCTTTCCCTGGCGCAGACGTATCCGCAGATGGTTCTGAGCGTCGCGGTAGCGCTGGCCGTCGTGGGGTGGGCAGCCGGGACGCAGGTCGAAACCGTGTCGGACATTCGGTCGCTGGCGCCGCAGAACATCAAGGCGGTCGAAGGATTGAACGAGTTGCAGGACACGACCGGCGTGTCAGGTGAGCTTGACGTCAGCGTGACGGCGCCGGATTTGGCCGATCCGGCGACCATCGAGTGGATGGCGGGGTTCAAGGAACGGGTGCTGCGGGAGAACGGGTTCGAGGGGGAAGACCCGAGCTGCCTGCGGGCGGAAATCTGCCCCGGGCCGGCGCTGTCGGACTTCCTGATCCGCGGCACGGAACAGCCGACGAAGGAAGGAATCGAAGCGACGCTGGCGGCGCTGTCGTCGTATGACCTGCGGCAGGTGGCGCCACTTGACCCGAAGACGGGGGAAGTGGGGCATGTGGCCCTGTTGTCCTTCGGGATCAGGGCGCAGTCGCTGGAGGATCAGCAGGCGCTGATAGAACGGGTGCGGGGCCAGATCGGGAGTCACCCGCCGGGGGTTGAAGCGCAGCTCTCCGGACTGCCCGTGATCGCGGCCGAGTCGGCATCCGACCTCTCCAGCAGCAGGTATTGGTTGACGCTGGCCGGGCTGGCGCTGGTGGCGGCGGCGCTGCTGATCGTCTACCGGTCCTGGCGCCGGGCCCTGATCCCCCTCGTGCCGACGGTGCTGGCGACCGGGTGGGCGTCGCTGCTGCTCTGGATCACCGGGATTCCCCTCAACCCGATGTCGGCGGCGCTGGGGGCCTTGACGATCGCGATCGCGACCGAGTTCGGGGTGCTGCTGGCCGGCCGCTTCCATGAGGAGCGTGGCGGTGGAACGGGTGTGGAGGAGGCGCTCCGCCGCGCCTACTCCCGAACCGGTGCGGCTGTGCTCGCCTCCGGCGTCACGGCGATCGCCGGTTTCGCCGTCCTGATCGCGAGCGAAATCCAGATGCTGCGGAACTTCGGGTTGGTCACCGTGGTCGATCTCGCCGCCGCCCTGGTCGGGGTGCTCCTGGTCCTGCCGGCGATTCTGCTCTGGCTGGAGCGGGAATGAGGGACCGCTACTCGGTTGCGGTCGGCCTGATCTTCCTGGCGGTGATCGTCGTCGCCACGATCAGCACGATCGAGGGCGGCGGGGGGGGAAGGATCCTGGGGCTCGACAAGCTGCCCGCCCGCTGGCCGCTGCCGGAGTTTGCAGTGCCCGATGGCGCCGGCCGGCTCGAAGGGGACGCCAACGTCGCCCAGGACGACTGCGAAACCTCTTCGCTGCCGTGCCCCGGGGACTCCCGCCGCGCCCCCGCCTGCGGGATCGGGACCGCCGAAGCGATCCGCGTCTGCGATCTCTTCGACCGCCCGCTGGTGATCTCGTTCTGGTTCACCAAGGGAGAGGGCTGCGCAGAGCAGCAGGATGTGGTCGAGCGGCTCCATCGGCGCTACCGTGGACGGGTGGGTTTCCTCTCGATGGACATCCGCGACGACAGGGACACCGTGCGCGAACTGATCCGCTGGCACGGCTGGACGATGCCGGTTGGTTACGACCGTGACGGCGCGGTCGGAAGCCTCTACGGAGTCGGCGGCTGTCCCACCTTCGCCTACGTGTACCCGGGGGGGACGCTGCAGGGCGCCAGCAGCGGGGACCTCAGCACCGGCCAGCTCGCCAAGCGCGTCGAGGAGCTGCTCGCCGCGACCAACGCGGTGGAGCGCGGCTGAGATGGCGGGTGCCGCCGCCGAGAGGATCGGGTGGGTGCCGGCGCCCCGGCAGGGCTGGGTCGCCCCCCACATCGCCTCCGAGTTCCCCGGCCTCGGTGTCGCCTGGGTCGAGGTGGACGCGAGACCCGGCAAGAGCCCCGAGCCGGTGCGCCGCCGGCTGCGCGACCTCTCCGACCGCACCTACGGCTCGCAGGCGATCCGGATGCGGGAACGGCCGATCCCCTGGGCCTACCGCGTCTTCTACCGGCAGATCGGACTCGATCCGGACCGCACCCGAACCGCGATCGAGCAGCTGACCCTCGACCGCCTCCACGACGGTGGTTTCCGCAGCAAGGGCCTGCCGGCGGACGCCCTGGACATCGCGATCGTCGAGACCGGCGTCACCCTTCGCGCCTTCGACGCCGACCGCATCGAGGGCGGCCTCTGCATCCGTGACTCAGCCCCGGGGGAGTCGCTGGCGGGGCAGACGGCGGAGATGGCGCGGGGGACGCTGACGATCGCCGACGAGCGGCGGCCGGTCGGCCTCCTCTTCGGCCCCGCCGCCGCCGGGTACGGCGTCGAACCCGAGACGCGGCGCCTGGCGCTCGCCGCGGTCCAGGTGAAGGGCGTCCCGCAGATCGCCGTCGAGGAGGCTCTGTGGATGGCCGCGGCCACCATGGAGGCGGCGTGACCTACAATTTCCGTTGATGCCCGCTCTGCTGAAACGAGAAGAGTTCGCCGGGCTCGGGGTTGGAGTCGACGAGCGCGAGGCGCGGCGCGAGCTGCGCCGTCAGATCTCGCGCCTGGAGGGGGAGCTTGCCTCGCTCTTCGGGGAGGCCTTCGGGCATACCGAGATCCCGCACCGGGTCGAGGGGATCGCGGCCGCGCCGCGGGTACTCGACCTCGGTGAGCTGGAGGCGATCCGCGACCGCCTTGCCGAGCGCATCGCCGAGGCCCGCTCGGCCCTCACCGACCGCTCCACGGTCGAGTCCCGCAACCGCGAGCTGCTGCGGGAAATGCTCGCTGCCCCTGAGCGGTTCCGGTGGCTCCGGATCAGCCGCGCCGACGTCGGAGAGCCGGGCTGCGGAGCCTGGCACTCGCGCCCGGTCCTGGGCCCGATCGGCATGCTGATGGGTTGGTGGCGGGTCAAGGTCTCCTCCGGGTGCCCCTTAGCCGGGCGGCTTGCGGCCGTTGACCACGAAGCCCAAGCCCGCCAGGCGAGTCTCCGCACCTGACGAGCGCCCGCCGGCGCCGTGGGGCAACGCGCCGCTGGCCGAGCTGGTCATCCTCGCCGGCATCGTCGCGCTGGCGATCGGGGTGATCGGCGGCAACCCCACCGCGATCGGGATCGGCGTCGTCTGCGCCGGCCTCGGCGGCCTCGAGGTGGCGGTTCGCGAGCACTTCGCCGGCTACCGCTCCCACACCACGCTCCTGGCGGGCGCCGCCTTCGTACTCACCACGGCCCTCGTCTTCTACCTCGCCGACCAGATCCTTGCGGTAGCCCTCGCCATCGGCGCTCTCGCCTTCTTTGTCTCCTTCTACCTGGCCCGCCGAGCCTTCCAACGCGCTTCGGGCGGCCTCAGCTACCGGGTCGGCGGGTCCCGCGGCTAGGCTCCTCCGGCGGGTGGCGTCGTAGGGGGACCCCCTCCTGCCGCGCAGGAGGGGGTGGGTCCCCTGCGGCGACAGGACCTGCCGGCCGGGGCGCGTTCAGACCGAAACCGGCTCCCGCCCGACAGAGCGAGTCACCAGCTCCTGCGCGAGCATCCGCCGCTGCCGGTCGGTCAGGGTGCCGAGCTGCTTGTTCTCGTTCAGGGCCAGCGGCATCAGGAACTTGCGGGCCCGGGTCCGCCCCCAGCGACGCTGGCTGGTCAGCAGCTCGGCGATGGTCATGCTCTCGGTCTCCCACGGGCAGTCGCGAACAACCTCCGCGGCATCCATGTCGCCCCGCGCGATCGCTCGCTTCAGCTCGGCTCGTGCCAGCCGAACCATATTGGCTCTTTCCAGGGCCCTCATGTGCTGCGGGGCCCCTGCTGGGGCGATGGTCGATGGTGGTGCCGTTGAGGCAGCTTCCACTGGACTCCTCCCTTCAAGGAATCGATGAACTGGGGTATGGGGGTCCGGGCCGGGCGACCAGAGCCTCTCCCAAGGCAAATGGTTCTGACCGAACCCTCTTCTCTTGCCGACCTCTCCGCGGGCGGTGATCAGCGAGGGGGCCAAGCTACGTCTTCGCGGTACCTGCCGTCAACCCGACTTTGCCGAAATGGCATCCGACCCATTCGCTAAGAGCAACAATTTCGGCTTCTTCGCCGGCGGGTCCGGAAGCGGGCAAGCCTGAAACTACCCCCGGTGGGGGATGTCAGGAATCGGTTACCCCGACGCTAAGCGCGCGGAAGGTCCGGGAAGCCGGCGACCACCCGGTCCACCGTCTCGAGCGCCCGATCGAGGTGCTCGCGCTCATGGGTCGCCATCAGGCTCGTCCGCAGCAGCGCGCCACCCGGCGGGACCGCCGGGTGGATGGCGACGTTGGTGTAGACGCCGCTGTCGAAGAGCGCCTTCCACAGCAGCACCGCCTGCCAGTCGTCGCCGACCATCACCGGCACCACCGGGGTGGTGGCGACGCTGCCGTCGGCGAGCGTCCCCGGCTCGATCACCTTCAGGCCGAGCCCGCGCAGGCCCTCGCGCAGGTACCGGGCGTTGCCGAGCAGCCGCTCGAAGAGCTCCGGCCCGTCGGCGCGGATAACCCGCAGCGCCGCCAGCGCCGCCCCGACCGCGGCCGGGACGGCCGAGGCGCTGAATACGAAGGAGCGGGAAGAGATGCGCAGGTACTCGATCACGTCCCGCGGCCCGGCGATGAAGCCGCCGCAGGAGGCGAGGCTCTTGGAGAAGGTGCCCATCCGCAGGTCGACCTCGTCCTCGAGCCCGAACAGCTCGCAGGCGCCGGCGCCGCGGGCGCCGAGGACGCCGGCTCCGTGCGCCTCGTCGACCATCAGCCGGGCGCCGTGTGCCCGGCAGAGCTCGACTATGCGGGGCAGATCGCAGACGTCGCCCTCCATCGAGAAGACGCCGTCGACGACGACGAGGACGCCGCCGCCGTCCCCGGCCGCGCGCTGCAGCATCTTCTCCAGCTTGTCCATGCGGTTATGGCGGAAGGGACGCAGCTTGGCGCCGGCGAGGCGGCAGCCGTCGAGGATCGAGGCGTGGTCGCCGGAGTCGCAGATCACCGTGTCGGCGGGACCGAGGACGGTGCCGATGCAGCCGACGTTGGCCTGGTAACCGGTGGTGTAGACGATCGCGTCCTCGGTCCGCATCCACTCCGCCAGCTCGCGCTCGAGGTCGAGGTGCAGGGGCGTCGTCCCGTTCAGGAGCCGGGAGCCGGTGACGCCGGTGCCGTAGGTCTCCAGTGCCTCGCGGGCGGCGCCCTTGACCCGCTCGTCGCCGGTCAGGCCGAGGTAGTTGTTGGAGCCGAGCATGATCGTCTCGCGCCCCTCCATCTCGACGACGGGGCCGGCCTGCGAGGTGAGCAGGCGGAAGTAGGGCAGCAGGTCGTGCTCCTTGGCGGCTTCGAGCTGGTCCAGCCGGTCGTGGCTGCGTGCCTTCTCGAAGACGTCGACCGGAGCCTTCGCGGTCTCGCTCATCTGCGGAAAGTGTAGGTTCCCGGCCGTGGAGGCGGAGCCGAGCGTGAAGCCATGACCGGGGCGGGGGTGACGATTCGGCCGGTGCGGAGCAGGGCCGACCTGAAGCGCTTCGTCGACCTTCCCTTCCGCCTCCATGCCGGGACGCCGTGGGTGCCGCCGCTGAAACTGGAGCGCCGGCTCTTCCTCAATCGCAGGCTCAATCCCTACTTCAAGCACGGCGAGGCGGAATATTTCGTCGCCCTGCGGGGGGAGAGGGTGGTCGGCCGAGTCAGCGCCCAGCGCGACCGCGCCTTCAACGAGTTCCACCAGAACCGCTGGGGGATGTTCGGCTTCCTCGAGCTGGAGGACGACGCTGAGGTCATGGCGGCTCTGATCGCCGCCGCCGAGGACTGGCTGCGCCAGCGCGGCTGCGAGCGGATGGTCGGTCCGATGGACTTCTCGATGAACGAGGAGAGCGGAGTGCTGATCGAGGGGCACGACCTGCAGCCGCTGGTGCGCCAGCCCTGGCAACCGCCCTATTACCAGCGCCTCTGCGAGGGAGCCGACCTGGAGAAGGCGATGGACCTCTTCTCCTGGTTCCTCGATATCAGCGACCGCGAGAAGATGCTGCCGATCCTCTTCGAGCTCGATCAGCGCGCCCGCGAGGAGCATGGGGTGAAGATCCGCCGGATGTCGCGCCGGCGCCTGCGCCAGGAGATGGACCGCTTTGCCGAGATCTACAACGCCGCCTGGGCTGAGAACTGGGGCTTCGTGCCGTACTCGAAGGAGGACCTCGACGCCTACACGATGGACATGCACCTCGTCTTCGCCAGGGACTGGTTCATGGTCGCCGAAAAGGACGGCGAGACGATCGCGGTGGCGATCACCCTGCCGGACATCAACCAGGTGCTGAAGAAGATGAAGGGAAGGCTGCTGCCGCTGGGCTGGTGGTACTTCCTCAACCGCAATCGCATCGCCGACCGCGTCCGGGTCGGATTCCTCGGCGTCAAGCCCGAGCACCAGAACACCGGCGTCGCCGCCTCGCTCTACGTCGAGCACTTCGACACGGCGGCGCGGGCGCGGCAGGACCACGGCGAGGCTGGCTGGATCCTCGAGACCAACGAGGCGATGAACCGCGGCCTCGAGGCGATGAACGCGAAGATCGTCAAGAAGTACCGTCTTTACGAGCGATCCCTGGAGGGGAGCGACCACCCACCCCGCTAGAGTCGCCACGGTGGAAGAGCTGCAGCTAGACGGCGAGGTTGTCGCCGAAGAAAACGCCGGTCCCCGCGACGCCACCGACCCGGTCCGGGCGCTTCCCACCAGCTACGAGGAGCCGTCCGCCACCTCGCTGGTGATGAGGCCCGAGGTGCGCACCGCGGCGCTGGCGGCAGCCGGCGGAGTCCTGGCCGGAGCCGCCACCGTGGCCGCGGTGCGGGTGGTCAGCGGTGCCGCCGCCAGGGTCCGGCCGGGCCGTCGCCTCGCCGGCCGCCGCGCCGAGCGGCAGAACGTGATCGCCAGCCGCTCCTTCCTGGTCGACGTTCACCTGCTCGGCCGCTAGCCGTGCCGGCGGCGCGGATGCACCCCGGGAGGGAGGCAGATCGCCCCGTCGAGGTCGAGGTGCGGCCGCCGTCGCCCTATCGCCTGCCCCGGGGCAGCGCCGACCGCACCCTGCGGGTGCGGGGCGGCGTCGCCGTGAGGCTGCTCCACGTCGACGGCAGTCCGATCCTGGTCCGCGCCTGGCAGCCGGCCCGCGACCGCGTCCGCTTCCGGGCCGAGGCGGTCGACCCGAAGAAGGTTTCTCGTCCGCCGATCGGGGCGGCCCCCGCTGGCGGCAGCGCCCGGGTGGAGCAGCTCGAGGAGGCGATCGGGCGGATGCGCCGCGCCCTCTGGGTCGACGCGGACCTCGCCGACTTCCACCAACGATTTCGTCGCGATCCCCTGGTCGGACCGCTGATCCGCCGCATGCCGGAGTTCCGCCCGAAAGGGCGGCCGTGGCCCTGGGAGGCGCTGGCGGCCGCGGTGGTCGGGCAGCTGATCGAGGCCGAGCGGGCGGCGCTGATCGAGCGCCGGATCGCCGGCCGCTGGGGCCCGCGGCTGGGCGACGGGCGGGGCGCCCTGCGCGACGTCCCGGGCCCGGCCGCGATCGCCGGCCGGGCGCCGGCCGAACTGGAGGAGATGGAACTGGTCGGGCGGCGGGCGGTGGCGCTGCGGCGCCTTGCCCGCGACGTCGCCGCCGGCCGCTGCCGGATCGAGAGCCGGGAGGCGGATGGGCGCCTGCTGGCAACGCCCCAGATCGGTCCCTGGACGGTCCAGTGCCTGGGGCTGTTCGGCCGCAACGAGCTCGACTCGCTGCCGGCCGGTGACCTCGGCTACGTCAAGCTGGTCGGCCGTCTGGCCGGCCTCGGTCGCCGCGCTACCGTCCCCGAGGTCGAGGGGTTCTACGCCAGGTACGAGCCCTACCGCGGCCTGGTCGGGGCGCTCACCCTGGCGGGACTGCACCGACTCGTCGCGCAGGGCCCGCCGCTGCGCCTGGCCGCATAGCTCAAGCGCCGCCGCGGGGGCTGCCGATAAGCCAGTGGAATGCACGTCCCGGCGGACAGGAACTGGCCCGAGCACGAGGTGCAGCGCTTTCTCGACGAGCTGGCGGCGGGAGGGCACGACTTCCGGCGCCTGGTCGAGCAGCTGCCGGTCATCGTCTACACCGCCGAGCTGGGCGCTCACGGCCGCTGGCGCTACGTCAGCCCGCAGGTGGAGGAGATCCTCGGCTTCCGGCCGGAGGAGTTCGTCAGCGATCCGAGTCTTTGGGCGCGGCAGCTGCACCCGGACGACCGCGGTCGGACGCTCGAGCTGGAGACCAAGGAGCACCTCGGCAGCCGCCACACGACGCCGGCGGAGTACCGGATGTTCAGGCGCGACGGCGCTGTTGTCTGGATGCACGACGAGGCGGTGCTGGAAGCCGACGAGGACGGGGTGCCGGTGTGGCACGGGGTCCTCTACGACGTCAGCGAGCGCAAGGAAGCGGAGCGGGAGCTGCAGCGGGCGCTCTCCCAGCAGGCGGTGGTCGCCCGGCTCGGTGAGCGGGCCCTGCAAAACAGTGACCCCGAGGAGCTGATGCGGGTCGCCACCGAGCTGATCGCCAAGGTCGCCGGCGTGCACAGCGCCTGCATCTGGGAGCTGGGCCGCGACGGGCGCCGGCTCAACCTCAAGGCGGGCCTGGAGGAGTCGGCGACGGGCGCCGGGCGCCGGGTCTCCGCCTCCCGCGACTCGCATGCCGGGGCCGCCCTCGACTCCGGGACCCACGCGATCGTCGCCGACTGGGAGCAGGAGACTCGCCACACGATGCCGCCGGTGCTGCGGGTCTTCGGCGCCGCCAGCAGCCTCGCCGTGGTGATCGACGGCAAGAACCGGCCCTTCGGCGTCCTCGACGTCCACGCGACGGAGGCGCACCGGTTCAGCGCCAAGGACGTGCCGTTCGTGCAGGGGGCGGCCAACGTCCTCGCCGACGCGATCGAGCGCCACGGCGCCGACCAGGCGCTTCGCTACCGCGTCCTCCACGACGCCCTCACCGGCCTGCCCAACCGCCTCAGCTTCGTCGACGCGCTCGGCGACTCCCTCAGCAAGGCGGCGATCTCCGGGTCCCCGGTGGGGATCCTCTTCCTCGACCTCGACCACTTCAAGCTGATCAACGACAGCCTCGGCCACCACGCCGGCGACGCCCTGCTGCGCGCGGTTGCGCCGCGGCTGCGCTCGCACCTTCGCCCCGGCGATATCGTCGCCCGCTTCGGCGGCGACGAGTTCGGGATCCTGATCGATCGCCTCGCCGACGAAGGGGAGGCCCTGGCGGTCGCCGACCGCGTCGCCACCGCCTTCGCCCAGCCGTTCTCGATCGACGGCGTCGAGCACTTCGTCAGCGCCAGCATCGGCGTCGCCGTCTCCCGGGCGGGTGAGGACCGAGCGGTCAACGCCGAGCTGCTGATCCGCGACGCCGACGCCGCGATGTACCGGGCGAAGGAGGGCGGGCGCTCCCGCTGCGTCCTCTTCGACGCCGAGATGCGCGCCAGCGCGATGCGCCAGCTCGAGGTCGAACGGGAGCTGCGCCACGCCCTCGACCGCGACGAGCTCGCCCTCCACTACCAGCCGGTCGTCAGCCTCCGCTCGGGCGAGATCTCGGGACTCGAGGCGCTGGTGCGCTGGCGCCACCCCGAGCGCGGCACCCTCGACCCCGGGGAGTTCGTCTCGATCGCCGAGGAAAGCGGCCTGATCGAGCCGATCGGCCGCTGGGTGCAGGAGCGGGCCTGCCGCCAGGCGCTGGAGTGGCACCAGCTGCGCCCGGACTCGCGGCCGCTCGACGTCGCCGTCAACCTCTCCGCCCGCCAGGTCGCCCATCGCGACTTCGCGGCGAGCGTCGAGGAGATCATCGCCCGCACCGGGATGGACCCGGTCCATCTCCGGCTTGAGATCACCGAGAGCGTCCTCGTCGAGGAGTCGGCGACCGCGATCGAATCGCTCGAGAAGCTGAACGAGATCGGCGTGCGGCTGGTCCTCGACGACTTCGGCACCGGCTACTCCTCCCTCGCCTACCTCAACCGCTTCCCCTTCCAGGCGCTGAAGATCGACCGCTCCTTCGTCGAGGCGCTGGGAATCGAGCAGGAGGCGACGGCGATCGTCGAGGCGATCATCGGCATGGCCCGGGCGCTATCGCTGGAGGTGATCGCCGAGGGGGTCGAGAGCGAGGTGCAGCTGGCCGAGCTGCAGCGGCTCGGCTGCGACTACGCCCAGGGCTACCTCTTCCAGGCGGCGATGCCCGAGCGCGAGGTGAGCCGGCTGATCGCCGAAGGAGCGCTCGCCTATTCGGGGATCTCGCCCGACGGCAGGTAGCCGTCGTCGAGCAGTTCGCCCGGCCGCGGCAGCGAGTCGATTAGGCCGTTGTCGCGCATCCAGCCGGCGAAGGCTTCCCACTCCTTCGGATCCATGTAGCCGTAGGGCCGGTCCGCGCCGCGCGCGCTGAGCAGCGGCAGCGTCGCCTTCACCTCGGCGGCGGCGAGTTTCGGATCCAGGTCCGGGTTGGCTTCGGTGATCGCCCTGGTCGCCGCGCCGGGGTTCGCGACCGCGGCGTCGGTGCCCCGCTGGAGCGCGGACAGGAAGAGGCGGAACTTCTCCGGATCTTCTTCGAGCTTGTCGCGGCTGGCGACGAGGACGAGCTCGTCGTAGGTGGGGACGCCGAGCTGGTCGACCGGCGTCACCACCGGTTCCTTGCCGCGCTCGCGCAGGTCCACCCCCTCGACGTTGCTGTAGCCGCCGAGGATCGCCTGCGCCGAGCCGCCGGCGAGGGCGGGCAGGAGGCCGAAGCCGACGTTGACCGACTTGACGTCGCCGGGCGTCAGCTTGACCCGGGCGAGGATCGTCTTCAGGAAGGCGTCCTGGTATGGGATGCCGGCGGTGGCGACCGTCTTGCCCCTGAGGTCGCCGACGCCTCTGATCTCCGCCGCCTTCAGCCAGATCAGCGAGGTGAGCGGCCGGTTGACGAGGGCCCCGATCGCGACCACGTCGAGCCCCTTTTCGCGGGCGAGGGCGACCTCGGGCTCATATGAGATCGCCAGGTCGGTGCGGCCGGCGGCGACCTGCTTGAGCGGCGCCGCCGGGTCGGAGGGGGCCGCGATGCCGACGTCGAGCCCGGCTTCCTCAAAGTAGCCGAGCTTCTGCGCCATGTAGATCCCGGCGTGATCGGGGTTGGGGTAGAAGTCGAGCGTCAGGCTGAAGCCCTGCCGTTCTCCGGTCACCTCCTCGTTCTTCTCGCCGCAGGCGGCGAGGGCGAGGGTGAGGGCGAGGACGACGAGGGCGATCGCCGGGATGCGGAGGCGCGTCATTCGCCGAAGTTCTATCGCCATCGGACGACGCGCCGCTCCACGAGCGCGGTCAGCCCCATCAGCGCCAGTGCCATCGCCGCGAGGACGGCGATGGTGGCGAACTGGCGCGCGACCTCGAACTGGGCGGTATCCGACTGGATCAGGTGGCCGAGCCCGGCGCTGGACCCGGCCCACTCGGCGAAGACGGCGCCGAGCGGCGCGAAGACCACCGCGATCTTGGTGCCCGTGAATAGATTCGGCAGGGCAGAAGGCGCCTCCACCCGCCGGAACAGCTGCCAGCGGGAGGCGTCGAGGCTCCGCATCAATTTCACCGCCTCGGGGTCGACCGACCGCAGCCCGTCGAAGACGGCGACGGTGAGCGGGAAGAAGCAGAACAGGGCGACGATGACGATCTTCGGGGTGATCCCGTAGCCGAACCAGACGACGAGGATTGGGGCGATGACGAGGACCGGGATCGTCTGCGAGGCGACGATCAGCGGGTAGGCGGCGTCACGCAGCAGCCGCCAGCGGTGCATCAGAGCCGCGATACCGCTGCCGATCACCATCGCGAAGAGGATGCCGAGGACGATCTCGCGCAGCGTCACCCAGGCGTTTTCGGCCAGCAGGGCGCGGTTCTCCCAGAGCGACTGGGCGATTTCCACCGGCGAGGGGACGAGGAAGCTTTCGAGGCTGAGCGCGTCGGCGATGGCGCCCGTCGAGGCGGCGATCTGCCAGGCGCCGAGCAAGAGCGCTAGCAGGGCCGGCGGCAGCAGCCAGCGCCGCAGTTGCGTGGTTCCTTTCGGACCTATCCCATCCATCAGGAACCACGCATCGCCTGGTGGAGCGCTCGCATCGCCTCTTCGCGGGCGGCGACGAAGTCGGGGTGGGTGACCGCCTCGTCGCGGTCCTCGCCACGGCGGACCGGGACGCTCAGCTCGGCGACGATCCGGGCCGGGCGGGCCGAGAGCACCGCGACCCGGTCGCAGAGGTAGAGCGCCTCCTCGACGTCGTGGGTAACGAGGACGACGGTGCGGGGGTCGGTCCGCAGCGCCGCCGCCAGCCACTCCTGCATCTCGGCGCGGGTGATCGCGTCGAGGGCGGCGAAGGGCTCGTCGAGGGCCAGCACCGGCTTGCCGGCGACGAGCGTGCGCAGGAAGGCGACCCGCTGGCGCATCCCCCCCGAGAGCTGGGCCGGCCGCGCCGCCTCGAAGCCGCCGAGGCCGAAGCGGTCGAAGAGGTCGGCGGCGGCGGCGCGGGCGGAACCGCGGCGCATGCCCTGGTTGCGGAGGGCAAGGGCGGCGTTGTCGATCGCCGAGTACCAGGGGAGCAGGAGGTCGCGCTGGGGCATGAAGGCACAGCGGGCGAGCCGCTCCGCCGCCGCGGTGCGCCCGCCGACCTCGATCGCTCCGCCGCCTGGCTCACGGAGGCCGCAGATCAGCTCCAGCAGCGTCGACTTGCCGCAGCCGGAGGGTCCGACGAAGCCGACCACCTCGTGCGCCGCAACCTCGAGGTCCACCGCCGCCAGGGTGGTCAGATCTCCGT
This sequence comes from Solirubrobacterales bacterium, assembly GCA_045805725.1. Lineage (GTDB taxonomy): Bacteria > Actinomycetota > Thermoleophilia > Solirubrobacterales > 70-9 > VAYN01. The sequence continues at coordinate 31,367 of JBJMKQ010000075.1, read as the reverse complement.
AGGCGTGCTCGACGCCGCGCAGCGCGATTCCACCGGCATCCGGGGAGGAGGTGGAAGGGGGTGGTGCGACGGTTTGGGACTGCCCAGTTTCGGGCTTCATGCTGGTATCCTGGCGCACTCCGCACTCCTGACCAAGGAGGTCAGGAAAGTCGAATTCAGGGTTGTGCGGAACCCGAGGGAACAACAGGTGGACCCGGCAATCGTCCTCTTCGGATTGGGCATCGGCGTACTCGTCGGGATGACGGGAATGGGCGGCGGCTCGCTGATGACCCCGCTGCTGATCCTGATCTTCGGGATCCAGCCGACCACCGCGATCGGCACCGACATCTTCTACTCGGCGGTGACGAAGACGGTCGGCGGCTGGCGCCACCTGCGGATGAAGACCGTGAACATGGAGCTGGTTCGCTGGCTCGCCACCGGCAGCGTCCCGGCCGCGGTCGCCGGCGTGGCGCTGGTCTCCTACATCCAGGGCCGGGTTGGCGAAGACCGCCTCGACGAACTGGTCTACGCGGTGCTCGGCGGCACCCTGCTGATGGTCGGGATCATCACCCTGACCCGGGCGCTGATCCTCCGCAACCTGATCGACGAGCGCGACCGCTTCGAGGTCGAGCGGCGCCACACGTTGGCGGCGATCGCGATCGGCGCCACCACCGGCTTCGTGATCGGCATCACCTCGGCCGGCTCCGGCACCGTGATCGCGATCCTGCTGATCGCCGTCTACCGCCTGGCGCCGAAGAGAGTCGTCGGCACCGACGTCTTCCACGCCGCGATCCTGCTCTGGGCCGCCGGCATCGCCCACTGGGTCGGCGGCAACGTCGACTTCGTCCTCGCCGGGAACATCCTGCTCGGCTCCGTGCCCGGGGTGGTGATCGGCGCGGCCCTCTCGGACCGGGCGCCGCAGGGCTTCATCCGCACCGCCCTCGGAGTCGTCCTGGTGGCTTCCGGCGTGGTCACGATCCAGAAGGGCGACCCGGCTGTCTGGCCGATCGCCGCCGGGATCGCCGCCATCGGCCTCGGCCTGGTCCTCTACGCGCCGCACTGGCTCAACCGGCGGCGCGAGGCGCAGCGGCGCCAGGCGGAGGACCTGGCGCAGCGGCAAGAGCCTGATCAGGCGGGGGCGCTCGCTCGCACCCTGCCCGCCGACTGATTTACTAGAAAGATGCGAGTTTCCGCGAAGGCCGACTACGCGGTGCGGGCCGCTGCCGAGCTTGCCGCGGCGGGGGACGACGGCCCGGTCAAGGGCGAGCGCCTGGCCGAGGCCCAGGACATTCCCCTGCAGTTCCTGGAGCACATCCTGCTCGAGCTCAAGCACCACGGCATCGTCCGCGCCCGCCGCGGCGCCAAGGGCGGCTACTGGCTCGCCCGCCCCGCCGACGAGGTGACGGTGGCCGAGATCGTCCGCGCCGTCGAGGGCCCGATCGCCCACGTCCAGTCGACCCCCCCGGAGGCGATCGAGTACCGCGGCAACTCGAAGCACCTGCAGGAAGTCTGGATCGCCGTCCGCGCCAGCCTCCGCACCGTGCTCGAGGAGGTCACCCTCGCCGACCTCGTCTCCGGCGAGCTGCCGAGCGTCGTCAGCGACCTTGCCGCCGCGCCCGACGCCTGGGTTGCGCGGTAGAGCAGGTGAAACGGAACCTCGAGCGTTTTCCAGACGACTTCATGTTTCAGCTGACCGAAGGTGAGGCTGCAGCTTTGAGGTCGCAGATCGCGACCTCAGAGAAAGGCCGTGGTGGGCGTCGCCATGCCCTTACGTCTTCACGGAGCAAGGAGCGCTTCAAGAGCGGCTGAACGATCTCGAGCGGGAGATGTCGGGGCGGCTGGACCGGCGCGACGAGCAGCTGAGCCAGATCTTCAAAGCCCTTCATCAGCTGATGGAACCTCCTCCGCAGGAGAAGCGGCCGGTCGGGTTCAGGGTCCGCGACGCGGACGACTGGGCATTGCTGGAGACCTCGACAGGCGCTGGGACGAGGTCGAAGTCCCTGCCCAGCCGCAGCTCGCAATAGCGCCTGGTCCAGTCGTCGTTGATCCGGTCGGACTGGCGCTTCATCCGCGGTTCGAACTCGAAGTCCTCGGAGCATGAGAGCCCCAGGCGCTCGAGCAGGTGGTGGGTGCTGGTCTCGTAGTCGGCGGCGAAGTTCTCGTAGAGGACGAGGACGGGCTTGATCCCTGAGTGCTCGAAGAAGGCGTCCCAGGAGGCCTCTTCCAGCAGCAGCTGGTCGAGCAGGTGGTCGATCGCCCGGTAGTGGAAGCGCAGCTGCGGCCGGTGCTCCTCGATGAAGCTCTGGTAGGCGGCGCCGTTGCCCTCCACCGAGCCGACCTCGGCGCCGGCGTGGTCTTCGCGCCAGGTCGCCGTCTGCACCGCCTTCCAAAGCGAGACCGCCTGCCGCACCTTGTTGGCGCGGACGACGCGGACGAAGGTGAGGTCGGGGAAGACCGTGGGCAGGAGCTCCCCCAGCGGCACGTCGCGGTGGGCGGGGATGTTGCGCAGGAGGCTGACGAACTCGCCCAAGTAGCCCCACATCAGCTTCGCCCCGAAGACGCCGTTGGCGGTGGTGCCGGTCTCGAAGGCCCACTCGAGGTAGCGGTCATACGCGGCGCGGCTCCAGAGCGGCGAGCGGGGCGGAGGATCGCTGCCGACGCTGCGCTCGCCGAGGTGGTCGCGGATCGACTGATCCTCGACACCGAGGAAGTACTCCTCCGGCCGGCGCGGGCGGCCGCTGTGGCGGAGCGCCTCGAAGTACTCCTCGGGTCGCCCGGCGACGCCGGTTTCCTCCAGTGCGTGGCAGACCAGGGTGCTGCCGCTGCGGGGGGTGGCGCAGACGAGATATGAGCGCTCGGGTTTCCTATCGGTCAAGTTACCCTTCCTAACTATCCCTATCAACAAAGGAATAAACAACCTCGTCTCGATAACCTGAAGGGAGGTGCGCCCGCCCAACATCCTCTACATCCACTCCCACGACACCGGCCGCTACGTCCAGCCCTACGGCTTCCAGGTGCCGACGCCGAACATCCAGATGCTGGCCGACCAGGGGGTGCTGTTCCGCGAGGCCTTTTGCGCCGCCCCGACCTGCTCCGGCAGCCGCGCCAGCCTCCTCACCGGCCTCTACTGCCACAACAACGGCATGCTCGGGCTCGCCCACCGCGGCTGGAAGCTGAACGACTACGGACAGCACTGGGTCCACACCCTGCGCGAGGCCGGCTACCACTCGACCCTGATCGGCGAGCAGCACATCTCGATCGAACCGGAGGTGATCGGCTACGACGAGATCGTCCCGGTCGACTCCAACCACGCCCCCTTCGTGGCGCCCCTGACGATCAAGGCGCTGAAGGAGGCGCCGCCGCAGCCCTGGTTCATGTCGGTCGGCTTCTTCGAGACCCACCGCGACTTCTCGGCCCCGACCTCGGTCCGCGACACCCTCTACTCGCAGCCGCCCGCCAACCTCCCGGACACGGCGGTGACGCGCCGCGACATGGCGGCCTTCAAGGCCAGCGCCCGCTCGCTCGACCAGGGGATCGGCGCCGTCCTTCACGCCCTGCACGACTTCGGCCTCGTCGAGGACACCCTCGTCCTCTGCACGACCGACCACGGCATCGCCTTCCCCGGCGCCAAGGCGACCCTCTTCGATCGCGGTACCGGAGTGATGATGATCGCGCGCGGGCCCGGCTTCGCCGGCGGCAAGGTCATCGACGCGCCGGTCAGCCACCTTGACGTCTACCCGACCCTCTGCGACCTCTCCGGGGCTCGGCAGCCCGACTGGCTGCAGGGCAGATCGCTGATGCCGTTGGTGCGCGGGGAGGTCGACCGCCTCCACGAGGCGATCTTCACCGAGACGACCTACCACGCCGCCTACCAGCCTCACCGTGCTGCCCGGACCGAGCGTTGGAAGTACATAAGGAGATTTGACGAGTACCCGCATCCGGTGCTCGCTAACTGCGACGAGAGCGCCACCAAGAACCTGCTGGTCGAGGCGGGCTGGGGCGAGCAGCGGGTGCCCGAGGAGCAGCTCTACGACCTTGTGCTCGACCCTCAGGAGGGGAACAACCTTGCCGCCGATCCCGCCAAGGCGGAGGTGCTGGCGCAGATGCGCGAGCGGCTCGACGCCTGGATGCGCGAGACCGAGGACCCGCTGCTCGACGGACCGGTGCTGCCGCCCGACGGCGCCATCGTCACCCCGCAGGACCAGGTCTCGCCCGACACGGTGCAGATTTTCAGGGGCGATGTCAGGGCCGACTCCACGGCCGCTCCATCCAGGTGAGGCAGGTCCAGCCGGGGATCGGCTGACCCGCTGGGTCGCGGCTCTCGCCGTGGGCGAAGACCGAGAGGCCGCAGTTATGCGAACCGAGGTTCCAGATCCCGGCCGCCATCTCCGGCTCGAAGCGGTCGCCGAGGACCGAGTCGAGGAGGAAGAAGCGGGCGAAGATGCCGTGGGTGACGAGCAGCGGCAGCGAGCCGGCCTCGCCCGCCTCCAGCTCCGCCTTCAGCCGGCGCACCCGCGCGACCGCCTGCTCGAAGGTCTCGCCGGAGTTGAGCTCCCCTACGTAATCGACCTCCTCGGACTCGAGCCCTAGCGCCTCGCCGACCGCCTGCGCCGTTTCCCGCGCCCGCCGCAGCGGGCTGCTGAGCAGGCGGGTGATGCCGTGCTCGCGCAGGCCGGTCCCGGCGGCGTGCGCCTGCTCCAGGCCGAGCTGGGTGAGGCGGTCGCCGTCGGAGCCGGGCACCGGCTCGCCGCCGCGGGCGGCGTTGTGGACCGACTCGCCGTGGCGGAGGAAGAGGGCGCGGCTCATCCGAGAAGCGGGCGGCTCATTCGGAGGCGGGCGCGGCGCCGGCGACGACGTCGACGAAGTTCTCCAGGTGCTTGGTCGTCCAGCACTCGAAGGCGCCGTCGCAGTGGCGCTCGTAGGCGGCCATCACCGAGTCGCCGTAGTTCCAGTAGAGCTTCGGCTCCGGGTTGAGCCAGAAGAGGCGGCCGGCGCGCTCGGCGATCTGCGCGAAGACCTCGGCGTGTGGCTCGCGGCCGTTGGTGCGGGCGTCGCCGAGGACGATCACGGTCGAGCGGGGGTCGAGGTCCTCGGAGATCTCGGTCAGGAACTCGAGCCAGACGCGGCCGTAGTCGGTGTAGCCGGAGACGTCGGCGACGCCGCCCTCGCTGGAGATCTTCTGGGCGATCACGGCGAAGTCGCGCTCGTGCTCGAAGACGTCGGTCACCTCGGAGATCCGCTCGATGAAGACGAAGCTGCGCAGCTTGCGGAAGGAGTCGTGCAGGGCGTGGAGGACGGAGAGGAAGAAGACGCTGGCCGAGGTGACCGAGGTGGAGACGTCGCAGAGGACGTAGATCTCCGGCCGCCGCGGCCGCTTCGGCCGGTAGCGCAGCCGCAGCGGCACGCCGCCGGTCTCCAGCGAGGCGCGCATCGTCCGCCGCACGTCGACGTGCTGGCCCTTCTTCCGCCCCCGCTGCTCGTGGCCGAGGGTGGCGAGCCGTCGCTTCATCTGCGAGACGGCGCGGTGGACGGAGGCGAGGTCCTGGGTCGGGCTGGTCGGCAGCGCCCGGTCGAGCTCGGCCAGGGGGCGGGAGGGGGGCAGGGTCTCGGTCCGCTCGATCAGGTCGCGCTCGAGCTCGCGGCGCAGGTGGCGCTCGAAGCCGGTCAGCTGCTCGCGGTCGATCGGCGGCCGCTCGCCGCCGTCCTCGCCCGGCGGCTGCTGCCCCGCGGTGAGGCCGAGCGCGCGGCGGATCCGCTGCACGTCGACGCCGACCACGCCGGATCCCTCGGCGCGGCCGAAGGCGGCGATCGCCAGCCGCGCCAGGTCGCGCATCGCGTCCTCGTCGCCGGCCCCCATCGCCTCGCGGATCGCCTCGCTCAGCTCGGTCATGTCGAAGCGCTCGCCGTCGCCGGCCCGCGGGGCGCCCTCCTCGTGCTCGGTGACGCCGCGCTGCACCGCCTCCGCCTCGGCGGCGCGGAAGAAGTAGCGCTCGAACAGGAGCTCGAAGACGCGGCGGTCGTCCTGGGACTTGGCGATCGTCGTCGCCAGCGCCTCGCGGAAGTCCTCGCGCCTGGTCCAGTCGACCTCGCTCAGCGCCGCGAAGGCGTCGAGCATCTCCGAGGTGCCGACCGCGACCCCCTCGCCGCGCAGCTCCTCGCAGAAGCCGAGCAGCTTCGCCGCCATCCCCGGCGGCCCGCTGTCAGCCCTCGGCCCGTAGGGGGTCGGCAAGTTTCACCCCGACCCGCTCAGCCACCAGGTCGATGTCGGTGCGGTGCTTGACGATGATCGACATCGACTGGGTGAAGGTCTCGCGGTCGATGTCCTCGGCGCCGAGCAGCAGCAGCGTCCGCGCCCAGTCGATCGACTCGGCGATCGAGGGCGGCTTCTTCAGGTCGAGGTCGCGGACCATCCGGATCACCTCGACCAGCCGCCGCGCCAGCGTCTCGTCCAGCTCGGGCGCGTGGAGGCGGACGATCTCCATCTCCCGCTCCAGCTCGGGGTAGTCGAGCCAGAGGTAGAGGCAGCGGCGCTTCAGCGCCTCGGTCAGCTCGCGTGAGTCGTTCGAGGTGAGGACGACGATCGGCATCGTCGTCGCCTCGATCCGGCCCAGCTCGGGGATCGTGATCTGGAAGTCGGAGAGGAGCTCGAGCAGCATCGCCTCGAACTCCTGGTCGGTCTTGTCGATCTCGTCGATCAGCAGCACCACCGGCTCGGGGCTGGCGATTGCCTGCATCAGCGGTCGCGCGAGCAGGAACTCGGAGCTGAAGATGTCCTCCTGGACGTCTTCCCAGCCTCCCTGGGCGCCGCCGGCCTGGATCCGCAGCAGCTGCTTGCGGTAGTTCCACTCGTACATCGCCTTCGCCTCGTCGAGGCCCTCGTAGCACTGCAGCCGCACCAGCTCGCGGCCGCTGGCCCGGGAGAGCGCCTTCGCCAGCTCGGTCTTGCCTACCCCCGCCGGCCCCTCGACCAGCACCGGCTTGCCCAGCTTCTGGGCGAGGAAGGAGACCAGCGCCGCCGGCTCGTCGGCCAGGTAGCCGACCCCGGCGAGCGCCTCCTTAACGTCTGCGACCGACTCGTTTGCCATCGGGCGATGATAATCACGCTCCCGTGCCGGAACTCGCCCTGCCGCTCGCCGCGCTGCTGCCACACAGCTCCGGCCCATACATCGCCCTGATGCTCGTGGGCTTCGCCGTCGGCATCCTCGGCCACCTGACCGGGGCCCGCTGGCTCGTTGCCGCGGGCGTCGCCCTGATCGCCCTCGGGGCGCTGCTGCTGCCCCTGGTCGCCAACGTCACCACCGAGAACAGGCCGGCGCCGATCGAAGAATCGCGCGGCGACTCCGGCGAATGACCGCCAGCGGCGGTGGAGGAGATGCTGGAGAGGACCGACCGCGACGACGCGCGCTGGCGGCTCGTCTCCGCCGAGTCCAAGCGCCATGCCCGGGTTGAGGCGATGCGCCTGGTAATCGAGGAAATCGAGGCGGGGATGAGGCGCTGGGGGCAGGATCCACCGTCCCCTCCGTAGAATCCCGGCTCGGTCCTGTTCTCCGATCACGAGGAGCCCCATCTCTTGAGCCGTATCCGAATTTTCGCGCTGTTCGCGACCCTGGCCGCCGTGGCAAGCGTCTTCGCCGCCTGCGGGGGCGGTGGCAGCGACAGCAGCGGCGAAGACCCGCAGAAGGTCGTCGAAGAAGCCAGCCTCGAAGGCGTGAAGAGCGGCGAGCTCGACCTGTCGCTGAACGTCAACGCCGAAGGTGACGAAGGCGGTGAATTCGACGTCAGCCTCTCCGGGCCGTTCGAAGCCGGGGCGAAAGGTGAACTACCGCAGCTGGAAGTGGCGGCCGCGGTGAACGGCTCGGCTCAGGGCGAAGACATCGACTTCGAAGGCAAGCTGACGATGCTCACCGACCGCGCCTTCGTCGAATACGAAGGCACCCCCTACGAAGTCGATCCCACCACCTTCGGCTTCCTCAAGTCGAGCTTCGAACAAGCCCAGCAGCAGGGCGGCTCCGAAGCCGACGTGACCGCCTGCCAGAAGGCGGCGGAAGGCATTAAGTTCGGCCAGTTCGCCGACAACCTCCAGAACGAAGGCTCCGAAGACGTCAACGGCACCTCGACTACCAAGATCAGCGGCGACCTCGACGTGGCGGGCGCGATCGACGCCGTGATCCAGCTGACCGAAGACCCGGCCTGCAGCTCGCAGCTGGAAGCGGCCGGGCCGCTGCCGCTGAGCGACCTGGAAGAAGCCAAGGGCGAGCTGACGAAGGCGATCAAGAAGTCGCACGTCGAAATCGCCGTCGGGGACGACCACATCGTCCGCAAGTTCGCGATGGAACTGACGGTCGAACCGCCTGAGGCGAAGGGCGAAAAGGTCGAAGTGGAAATGGAACTCAGCCTCGGCGGCGTCAACGAGGAGCAGAGCTTCTCCAAACCCTCGAGCGCGAAGCCCCTGGAAGCGCTGTTCAAGCAGCTCGGCGTCAACCCGCTCGAACTGCTGGAAGCCGGCAGCGGCGGCGGTATCGGCGGCCTGCTCGAAGGCGTCACCGGCGGCTCGGCGGGGGGCGGCTCCTCCTCCGACGGTACCTCGGGAGCGGGCTCGGCCCAGGCCCAGAAGGAATACGTGCAGTGCCTGCAGCAGGCCGGCGGAAGCGCGGTCGAACTGCAGAAATGCGCGAGCCTGCTCGAATAGCCGAGCGGGCCGCGCAGCCGTGAAACAGGCAGGGCCCCGCCTCGACGCGTCCTTTCTGCGGACGCCGACGGGCTGGCCTTACCTGCTGGCGCCCCTGATCCCGGTCGCGGTCGCGCTGGACCTGCTGGGGGTGCCGGCCACCGTCGTTTTCGCCACCTCGGCGCTCGGGATCATCCCCACCGCCGCGCTGATGGGGCGGGCGACGGAGGAGCTGGCGGCGCGCTCGGGGCCGGGCATCGGCGGGCTCCTCAACGTCACCTTCGGCAACGCGCCGGAGCTGATCATCGCCCTCTTCGCCCTCGGGCAGGGGTTGCAGGAGGTGGTCAAGGCCTCGATCGTCGGCTCGATCGTCGGCAACATGCTGCTGGTCCTCGGAGCGGCGATGCTGGCCGGCGGGATCGGCCGCCAGAAACAGCGCTTCAGCCGCACCAGCGCCAGCATCCAGACGACGATGCTGATGCTGGCCGGGGGGGCGCTGATCATGCCGGCGATCTTCGAGCTGGTCGAGGGCAAGGGCCTGCCCGAGCCGGGCGCGGAGTCCATTCACTACGGGGGAACGGTTGAGCACCTCTCGCTGGCGGTGGCGATCGTCCTCATCGCCACCTACGTGATCGGGCTCTTCTTCTCGTTGAAGACGCACCGCGACCTCTTCAACCCCGACTACGAGGACGAAGACACCTGGGGCTGGTCGACGCGGACCTCGGTGATCGCGTTGGCGGTTGCCGGCGTGCTGGTCGGGGTGATGTCGGAGGTGCTGGTCGGGTCGATCACGGAAGCCTCGCAGTCGATCGGTCTCTCGGAGTTCTTCATCGGCGTGATCGTCGTCGCGATCGTCGGCAACGCCGCCGAGCACTGGGTCGCGGTGCTGGTCGCGATCAAAGACAAGATGGACCTGGCGGTGAACATCGCCGTCGGCTCGAGCGCCCAAGTCGCCCTCTTCGTCGCCCCGGTCCTGGTCATCGCCTCCTTCTTCCTCGGCCCCTATCCGCTGGCGCTGGTCTTCAACGGCTTCGAGCTGGGCGCGATCCTGCTGGCGATCCTGGTCGGCAACCACGTCACCGCCGACGGCGAGTCGACCTGGTTCGAGGGAGTTCAGCTCCTCGCGGTCTACTTCGTCTTCGGGTTGGCGTTTTACTTCGCTTAGGCGGGGCGGGTAGCCTGCTTCGATGGACGCAGTCCTTTTGCTCCTCAGCTTCGGGGTGGTGCTGTCTGGGGCGTTGCTCTTCACCAACGCGATCGAGTGGATCGGGCACCGGCTCGAGGTCGGGGTGGGCGCGGTCGGCAGCATCCTCGCCGCGGTCGGGACGGCGATGCCGGAGACGCTGATCGCGATCGTCGCCCTGCTCGGGGCCGAAGAGGGCTCCGAAGACGTCGCGGTGGGGGCGATCGTCGGCGCGCCGTTCCTGCTCGGGACCCTGGCGATGGGGCTGGTCGGGCTGTTCGCCTACATGTACCGGGACAGGCGCGACCAGGGGCTGCAGCTGAACGTCCATCGGCCGACGCTCGAGCGCGACCTGCTCTTCTTCCTCGCCCTCTTCTCGATCGCCGGGCTACTCGCCTGGGGGCCGCCGGCGCCGCTGCGGATCGCCGTCGGCGTCGTCTTCCTCCTCGCCTACGTGCTCTACGTTGCCCTGACGCTGAGTGGAGGCGGAGACGTGCAGAGCGAAGAGTCGCTCAACCCGCTGATCTTCGAGCGCCGCGGCGAGCGCCGCGAAGACCCCTCGATGTCCATCTGCGTCGCCCAGCTCCTGGTCGGTCTGGGGGCGATGGTCGGCGGCGCCCACCTCTTCGTCGAGGAGTTGCTGAAGCTCGCTGACAGCATCGGCGCCGAGCCGCTGGTCCTGGCGCTGATCCTGGCGCCGCTGGCGACCGAGCTGCCGGAGAAGGTCAACAGCTTCTTCTGGGTGCGGGAAGGCAAGGATGCCCTGGCGCTCGGCAACATCACCGGCGCGATGGACTTCCAGGCGATGGTCCCGGTCGGCATCGGCCTGATCTTCACCGACTGGGAGCTGAACTGGCATGCGGTCCTCTCGATCGGCCTCGGCCTGGCCGGCGGCCTGCTCGCCTACGAGAGCCTGCACCTGGGCCGGCGCTTCAAACTGCCCGCCGTGATCGGCTGGTTTGCTCTCTACGCCAGCTTCATCGTCGCCGTGATCGTGAGCGCCTGATCAGGCGGCGACGAGCTCACGGAGCGCCTTCAAGACCACGTCATCGTGGCTCTTGGGCGACACCTTCGGGAACACCTTTGGCAACCCTGCCGTCGGACCCGACGATGAAGGTCGCCCGCTGCACCGCCATGTACTTCTTGCCGTACATCGACTTCTCGATCCAGGTGCCGTACCCCTCGGCCACCGCGTGGTCGGCATCGGCGAGGAGGGTGAAGTCGAGCTCGTACTTGCCGGCGAATTTGTCGATCGCCTTCACCTCGTCCGGCGAAATCCCGATCACCCGCGCGCCCGCCTCGGCGTAGTCGGCGCGGCGATCGCGGACGCCGCAGGCCTGCGTGGTACAGCCCGGGGTGTCGGCGCGGGGGTAGAAGTAGAGGACGACAGTCTCGCCGCGCCGGTCGGAGACCTCGACCGCGGAGCACGCCTATTCCTCGTCTTCGAGGGGCACGCCTTTGGGACGCTCTTCCTCTTCTTCGAGGTCGTCGTCGCTGGTTTCCAGCGCGTCCGGGGGGATCGAGTCGCTCGGCGCCTGGGCCTGGAAGCTCTCCAGGGCACGGTCGCGCCCGTCCTCGTCGACTGGGACCTCGTCCGAGACCCGCACCCATGCGGTGCCTTCATAACCCTCGAGGTTGTCGAAGACCTCCTGGTCGGGTGAGGCGGAGTCGTCTACGACGACCACGACCTCGGTCTGGGGATTGAAGTAGGTGCCGGGCTGGACCAGCATCTCCTCGACCTCGTAGAGGTTCTCCTTGCCGCCGGCCATTCAGGACGATCCTATGAAATCGGCCAACTGCCGCTCGGTCTCCGCCTCGACGTCGAGCGGCTCCAGCCCCTGGCGCAGGCGGCGTTCGTTGCGGGTGACGACCAGCTGCCGCACCTCCGCCCGCAGCTCGGCGTCGATTGCCGCCTCGCCCCGCGGCTGCTCGGCGGCGGCAAGCAGGCGTTCGGCTTCGGCCTCGACGTCCAGCGGCACCTCGCCGCGCTGGCGGCGGCGCTCCGATTTCGCCTCCAGCATCTGGCGCACCTCCGCCGCCTGGATCGCGGGGTCGACGGTAGGCGGTGGGCCGGCCGAGCCGCTCTTCGGTGGGCGCTCGTCGAGGATCGCGAACGGCCCGCCGCCCATCCTCTCCCAGCCGCCGCCGACCCGCTTCAGGAGAAGGCCGATCAGCGGCGCCGCCACGCCGGTGAAAACGAGCAGGCCAGCGCCCTTCTGCAGCGCCGCCAGAGCCATCGGGAGGTCCATCCGACAAGGGTAGAGGGCTGTTGAGGGTCGTTCGTCCGCTAACCTTGAGGACCGGTTGACTGACCAGTCAATCGGTGGAACGTCAGCCTCCCGGCGGCGCTCCCGCCCACTTCAGAGAAACGCGAAGAAAAGGAGCACCGACCGGTGGTCGACTTCACCCTCACTGACGAGCAGAAAGACCTCCGCGAGCTGGCCCACAGCTTCGCCGAGAAAGAGATGCGCACGGTCGCCTGGGAGTACGACAAGGACGGCACCTGGCCACAGGACGTCGTCGACAAGGCCTGGGAGGTGGGGTTGATGAATACCCACATCCCCGAGGCCTACGGCGGCCCCGGCCTCGACTACCTCTCCGGCTGCCTGATCGAGGAGGAGGTCGGCTGGGGCTGCTCCGGCATCGGCACCTCGCTGATGGCAAACGGCCTCGCCTCGGCGCCGGTCACCCTCGGCGGCTCCGAGGAGACGAAGAAGAAGTACCTGGGGATGCTCGCCGAGGAGCCGAAGCTAGCCTCCTTCTGCCTGACCGAGCCGGACGCCGGCTCCGACGTCTCCGGGATGAAGACCCGCGCCGTCAAGCAGGGCGACAAGTACGTCCTCAACGGCTCCAAGTGCTTCATCACCAACGGCACCTACGCCGACTGGTTCACGGTCTACGCCAAGACCGACCCGGAGGCCGGCCACCGCGGCATCAGCGCCTTCGTGGTCGACGCCAACTCCCCCGGGGTCAGCGTCGACAAGAAGGAGGACAAGATGGGTCAGCGGGCCTCCAACACCGCGACCATCTCCTTCCAGGACGTTGAGGTCCCGGCCGAGAACCTCCTGGCCGAGGAAAACAAGGGCTTCAAACTGGCGATGATGACCCTCGACCGCACCCGCCCCGGCGTCTCGGCGATGGCGGTGGGGATTGGCCGCGCCGCCCTGGAGTTCGCGACCGAGTACTCCAAGGAACGGGTCCAGTTCGGGGTCCCGATCGCGATGCACCAGGCGATCCAGTTCATGATCGCCGACATGGCGACCAAGGTCGAGGCGGGCCGGCTGCTGGTCTGGAACTCGGCGGTGCTGCTCGACCAGGGCGTCCGCAACAGCAAGGTCTCCTCGATGGCGAAGCGCTTCGCCGCCGACTCGGCGATGGAGATCGCCACCGACGCCGTCCAGGTCTACGGCGGCTACGGCTTCATCAAGGAGTACCCGGTGGAGAAACTGATGCGCGACGCGAAGATCATGCAGCTCTACGAGGGGACCAGCCAGATCCAGCGCCTGGTCATCGCCAAAGAAGTGCTGCTGCCGCGCCAGCCCGAAAACGCGCCGGCTCCCGACGCCGCCGCGAAAGCCTCGGAGCAGAGCCAGTCCGAGCAGGCCGCCGCGACGGTCTAGCCGCAAGCCACTCTGCCGGCGACGACACAAGCGTTTTCCACGAAACCGCCGGCTCCCGGGCCGGCGGTTTTTTGCGCAGGGAGCAAATTCGCGGGAGGGAGAAGCGCCTGGGTGGGGGGAGAAACAAGGGTCCGCCGGTCCTTTTCACCGCTATGCGGGACAAAGGGCAGGCACACTCCTCGGCCGAACCTGACGCGCTTCCGGTTTTGGCGGTGCGACAGCATGGCGTCGTCTCGATCCGGCAGTTGACGGGTCCGCTGGGTTATTCGCGAGGCGCGGTTGACCGCGCGGTCGGCGCCGGACACCTGCATCGCCTCCACCGCGGAGTCTTCGCTGTCGGTCACACTCGCATCTCTCCGTACGGCGAATGCTTGGCGGCGGTCCTCGCCTCTGGCCCCAGGGCGCTTCTCAGCCACCTTTCTGCCGCCTGGCTGTGGGACATCTCCAATGCCTCACCTGCTCCCTTTGCGGTGACGACGCCGGTGCGACGCAAGCCACGACCCCCGATCCGCCTCCACGAGGCCCGCTCGATCACCGCTGAGGACCGGGCACTGCGGGAAGGGATCCCGGTGACCTCCTTGCCGCGGACGCTGCTGGACCTCGCCGCGGCCGTTCGCTTCGACTGGCTGGAGAGGATGGTCGAGCGGGCGGAAGACCTGGAGCTCTTCGATCTGGGGACGGTCGACGAGCTATTGGCGCGGACGGTCGGCCATCACGGCCACGGGCGGCTGCGGCGGGCGATCGCGCTCTACCGGCCGACGAGCTTCACCCGCTCCAGCCTGGAGAGGCGGTTCCTGGAGCTCTGCCTCGCGGCTGGGCTGCCGCAGCCGCGGATGAATTACGTCGAAGAGGGGTTTGAGCTCGACTGCTACTGGCCGGAGTTCCGCTTCGCGGTCGAACTCGACCTCTTCGAGACGCACGGGACGCGGGCGGCGTTCGAGCGAGATCGCAAGCGCCAGGAGGACCTGCTGCTGGCGGGGATCGGGATGACGCGCGTCACTGGCCCGCGATTGGAACGGGAACCGGAGAAGTTGACCCGGCGGGTGGCGCGGCTGCTCAAAGGGTGGCGCTACTCGGGCAGCGGCCCGGCGGAAGGGGCAGGCCAGCGCGGCTAGCGCGCCGGCGCCGCGTCGCGTTTCTTCGAAGCCTTCAGCCGCTTGACCTTCTCCAGCTCGACCTTGCGGAGGCGGATCGCGTCGGGGGTGATTTCGACGCACTCGTCCTCGCGCACGAACTCGATCGATGCTTCCAGCGAGAGCCGGATCGGCGGCGCCAGCCGCTCCAGCACGTCGGCGCTGGCCGCCCGCATGTTGGTCTGCTGTTTGGCCTTGGTCGGATTGACGTCGAGATCCTCCGACCGCGAGTTCTCGCCGACGACCATCCCTTCGTAGACCTCCTCGCCGGAGCCGACGAAGAGCCGTCCGCGTTCCTGCAGGCTCATCAGCGAATAGCCGGCGGTCTGTCCGCGGCGGTCGGCGACCAGCGAACCGGTCTGCCGCGTGCGCAGCTCCCCCGCCCAGGCCTCCCAGCGGTCGAAGACGTGGTGCATGAGGCCGCTGCCGCGGGTCGCGGTGAGGAACTCGGTGCGGAAGCCGATCAGCCCGCGCGCCGGCACCAGGTACTCCATCCGCACCCAGCCGGTCGAGTGGTTGACCATCTGCTCGAGCCGCCCCTTGCGCGCCGCCAGCATCTGGGTGACGTCGCCGACGTGCTCCTCGGGCACGTCGATCGCCAGGCGCTCGACCGGCTCGTGCATCTGCCCTTCGATCTCCCGCGTCACCACCTGCGGCTGCCCGGCGGTCAGCTCGTAGCCCTCGCGGCGCATGATCTCCAGCAGGACGACGAGCTGCAGCTCGCCGCGCCCCTGCACCTCCCAGGCGTCCGGCCGCTCGGTGTCGTTGACCCGCAACGAAACGTTGCCGACCAGCTCGGCGTCGAGCCGCGAGCGGAGCTGGCGGGCGGTCAGCTTGTCACCGCCCTGGGTCCCCGCCAGCGGCGAGGTGTTGATCCCGATCACGACCGATAGCGAGGGCTCGTCGACGGTGATCACCGGTAGCGGCCGCGGGTCCTCCGGGTCGGCCAGGGTCTCGCCGATCGTCACCTCTTCGATTCCGGCGACGGCGATGATTTCTCCCGGCCCCGCCTCTTCGGAGGCAACCCGCTCCAGGCCCTGGGTCACGTACAGCTCCGAGACCGCTGCGCGCTGCACGCTGCCGTCGGCCCGGCACCAGGCGATCTGCTGCCCCGAGCGGATCGTCCCCTGGCGCACGCGGCAGATCGCCAGCCGCCCCACATAAGGGGAGGCGTCGAGGTTGGTGACGTGCGCCTGCAACGGCGCCCCCTCGTCGTATTGCGGCGGCGGGATCTTCTCCAGCATCAGGTCGAGCAGGGGGGAGAGGTCGCTCCCCTCGACGCCCTCCTCGAGGGCGGCCCAGCCGGCTTTGGCGTTGGTATAGACGATCGGGAAGTCGATCTGGTCCGATTCGGCGTCGAGGTCCATGAAGAGCTCGTAGACCTCGTCGATCACCTCGGCGATCCGCGCGTCCGGCCGGTCGACCTTGTTGACGACGAGGATGATCGGCAGCTTGCGCTCCAGCGCCTTGCGCAGGACGAAGCGCGTCTGCGGCAGCGGCCCCTCGGAGGCGTCGACCAGCAGCAGCGCCCCGTCGACCATCGTCAGCGCCCGCTCCACCTCGCCGCCGAAGTCGGCGTGGCCGGGGGTGTCGACGATGTTGAACTTCACCCCGTCGCGGTTGACCGCGGTGTTCTTGGCGAGGATCGTGATCCCCTTCTCGCGCTCGAGGTCCATCGAGTCCATCACCCGCTCGGCGACCTCCTGACCCTTGCGGAAGGTCCCGGTCTGCCAAAGCATCGCGTCGACCAGCGTCGTCTTGCCGTGGTCGACGTGGGCGATGATGGCGACATTGCGCAGGCTGTCTCGAGTGGCGATCATGCGAATCCGGAGAGTAGGGAACTGGAGCGGCGGGCTCCATGCAAAGACGAAGCCCGCCAATTGGCGGGCTTCGGACTGCGAAGAGCTTTCAGCGCTGCTACTGCTGCTGAACGCTCGCGGCGGCCGGACCCTTGGGTCCTTCTTCGGACTCGTAGGACACTTTGGCGCCCTCGGTCAGGGACTTGAAGCCCTCCCCGAGGATGGCGCTGTGATGAACGAAGACGTCCTTCGAGCCGTCGTCGGGCGTAATGAACCCGTAGCCCTTGTCGTCGCTGAACCACTTAACAGTTCCAGTGGGCATGCATTGCCTCCACTTCATGTGCTGCGAACGCGGAGGATGCAAAAGCAACGACTGCGAGCGCTACGCACAACTTTCGCCGGCTATCTACCGGCCCAACGGAGGGGACCGTAGCAGGATCATCCGCCGGTTAGTGGGAAGCGCCCCTTCAGGGACCCCACGGTCGCCACCGATAACAATGAGGGAGATGCTTTCGGGGTTCTGCCTCAACCGACCGATGGGACGATCGCTGACGCTCGCGCTCGCCGTCGCCTGCCTGCTTCCGGGTACGGCAATCGGAAGGAGCGCAGGGGCTCCCGGTGCGGCGGTCGGGAAGGGTTCAGGGCTTCCGGGTACGGCAGTCGGGACTGGTGCAGGGGACGAACGCCTCTCGCCTCCTCTGGCGGCATTGGCCAAACCCCCCCTTGCCTCGGCGCCGCCGGCGCGCCAGGCGAGGATCCTCGGCTTCGCGCCCCACGGCGGCGGCAGCCTGCTCAGGCGGGGCGACCGGCTGCTGGTGCGGGTGAGGTTCGACCACGGGGCGATCGCCAGCCGCGGCGCGCTTAGGGTAGCCGGCGGAGAGGTGCTGAACGACAGCCGCCGGTACCAGGTGGCGACCGTGGCGGTGGCCCCCGCCGACCTCGAGTCGCTGGCCGCGGTGCCGACGGTGGCGGCGGTGACGCCCGAACGCACCCCGGTGCTCTACGCCGCCGGTTGCGAAGGGGGCTCGGTGATCTCCCAGGGGGTGAGCCAGCTTCGAGTCGACGAAGCCCGTGAAGCCTTCCCGCTCCGGGGCAGGGGCATCACCGTCGGCGTCCTCTCGGACAGCTTCGACGTCGCGACGAAAGCGATCGGCGGGGGGGCCATCGCGACCCACGCGCAGCAGGACATCGTCAGCAACGACATCCCGGGGGCGGCCGGAACCTGCAGCGACCAGCGGCTGCCGGTCCGCGTCCTCGAAGACGGACCCGCGAGCGAAGCCACCGACGAGGGGAGGGCGATGCTCCAGATCGTCCACGATCTCGCGCCGCATGCCGACCTCGCCTTCGCCACCGCGTTCAGCGGCGAACTGGGCTTCGCCGAGAACATCGAACGGCTTGCCCGGCCGGTCGCCGAAGGTGGGGCGGGGGCCGACGTCATAGTCGACGACGTCGCCTACTTCGCAGAGCCGTTCTTCCAGGACGGGCCGGTGGCGGTGGCGGTCGACAAGGTGACCTCGGAAGGGATCACCTATCTCACCGCCGCGGGCAACGACAACCTCTTCGACGAAGCTGGCAACGAAGTGGCCTCCTGGGAAGCCCCGGCTTACCGTGACTCGGGCGCCTGCCCGGCGAAAGTGGAATCGCTTCCTCCCCTTTTCAACCCCTCCCACTGCATGGATTTCGATCCCGGCGGAGGGCCGCCCGACACGACGTTCGGGATCGCGGTCGAACCCGGGGAAACCCTGACGGTCGACCTGCAGTGGGCGGAACCGTGGAACGGCGTGTCCGACGACCTCGACGCCTTCCTGCTGTCGGAATCCGGTGAACTGCTCACCGGGTCGATCGAACAGAACGTGACCGGTACCCAGACGCCGGCTGAGCTCGTCGAATGGGAAAATCCCTCGGCGGCGGAAACCGTTCAGCTCGTCGTCAACCGCCGGTTGGGGGTCGCCAATCCGCAACTCAAGTTCATCCTCATGGAGGACGGATCCGGATTCAGCGAAACGGAGTACCCCGAATCGACCGTCGAAGACGTCGTCGGGCCGACGATCTACGGCCACGCGGGCGCCGCGAGCGCGATCTCGGTTGCCGCCATCCGCTTCAACTCGATCGCCGAACCGGAGTGGTTTTCCTCGCGCGGACCGGTGGCCCATTACTTCGAGCCGGTGGAAGGAAGCCTGCCGGCGGCGCCCCTCCTAACGCCGGAAGAACTGGCGAAGCCGGATGTCACGGCGAGCGACTGCGTTGCCACCACCTTCTTCGCGGGCGCCGTCCGGCGCTTCTGCGGCACCTCCGCCGCGGCGCCGCATGCTGCCGCGGTTGCCGCCCTCCTGCGGCAGGGAGATGGCAACGCAACCGCTCTACAGGTCCGCGAAAGCCTGGTGCAGACGGCGAATCCGATCGGCGCGTTTCCGGCGACCGCCGTCGGGACCGGCCTGATCGACGCCCGCTCGGCGATCGCGGACCTTCCCGAACTGACGGCGGCGGAAGACGGCCCAAGCGCCGTCCTGCCGCCGCTGGAAGAACCGGTGGCGCCGCCGCCGTTCACCCCTGCTCCCACGCCGCCTGCCCCTCCCCCTCCGGCTCGGGTGGCGCCGAAGACCGCGATCCTCAGGCACCCCCCGAAGCTGGTACGCACCCGCAGGAGGACCGTCCGGGTTGCCTTCCGCTTCGGCTCCGACCAGAGCGGAGCGACGTTCCGCTGCTCGATCGACGCCGCCGCCTTCGGTCCCTGTGGCGGCCGCCTCGCCCGTCGCTTCGCGGCCGGCACCCACCGCGTCCGGGTGAGGGCGGTCAGCTCAGCCGGCCTCGCCGACCCGACCCCGGCGGTCTTCCGCTTCCGCATCAGGCGCGTCTCCTGAGGGATCGGCCGACCGCCGCGCCTGCCGGCGCGCCGCCCATTGGCCGACGCCGAGCAGCCCCAGCAGCGCCAGCGCGCTGCCGAGCACGAGCGGGTCGGTGAGCGAGAGGCCCTCGAGCCGGGTGCCGAAGTAGACGGCGATGGCGGTGATCGGCAGGTAGCCGAGGGCGGTGGTCCAGACGAAGCGCCAGGCGGGCACGCGGGCCGCCCCGGCCGCGTAGGAGACGACGCTGAAGGGGAGGATCGGGATCAGGCGCATCGCCAGCAGCAGCGTGGGGCCGCCGCGCTCGATCGCCCGCTCCAGCCGGTTGAAGCGGTCCTCGCCGAACCAGCGGTCGAGCAGCGGCCGCGCGACGCGCCGGCCGATCGCCCAGCAGATCAGCCCCGAGAGCAGCCACCCAGCCATCATCAGGACCAGCGCCGGGAAGAAGCCATAGGCGAATCCCGCCGCCGCGTCGACGATCTCGGCCGGGTAGAAGACGATCGCGTGGAGGAGGGCGAGGGCGAGGATCAGCAGCGGCCCGGCGGCGCCGAGCCGGTCGATCTGGTGCCGGACCTCGGCGTGGTCGCCCTGCACCGCCGCGGCGGCCGCTTCCCGCAGCGGCTCGACCGCGAGCGCCAGCGCCGCCAGCAGAGCGATCCCGGCCAGGGTGATCGCGATCTCTGCCAGCGGCAGGCGGCCCTTCTGCACGCCTTCAGGCTAGGCCGCTCAGGGGGCCAGCCGCTCGGCCAGGCCCGAGTGGCGGCCGCCGCTGTCGTCGCGCCGGACCGCGCCGGCGAGCACCGCCCGGTCGCCGACCAGGACGCAGCTGTTGCGGGCGCGGGTGATCGCGGTGTAGAGGAGGGGGCGGTTGAGCATCCGCGCATGGGAGCGGTGGCAGACGCCGACCACCACCGGCACCTCGCATCCCTGCGCCTTGTGGACGGAGATCGCGTAGGCGAGCCGCAGGGTGCCGGTCTCCCCGTAGGGGATGACGAGGCGGCCGCCGTCGTCGGTGTCGACGGCGATCTGCTCCTCGGCGGGATCGTCGTCACGGAGGAAGACGATCGAGCCGTTCATCAGCCCCAGCTCGTGCGAGTTGCGGGTCTGGATCAGCCGGTCGCCGATCCGGAAGCGGTTGTCGAGGGCCGGCTTGCCGTCGGGGTTGAGCTCGGCCTGCAGGCGCTCGTTGAGGGCGTCGATCCCGACCGGCCCGCGGTACATCGGCGCCAGCACCTGGACCTCGCGGACCGGGTCGACGGCGAATTTCGCCGGCGCCCGCTCGGACACCACCTCGACCACCGTCTCCAGCGCCCGCTCCGGCGTGCTGCGCTCGATGAAGAAGAAGTCGTGGTCCTGGTCGGGACCGGGCTCGAGGTGGGGCTCGCGGCCCTGGTTGATCTCGTGGGCGGCGGTGGTGATCATCGAGCGGGCCGCCTGGCGGAAGATCTGGGAGAGCCGCACGACCGGCACGGCGGCGGAGGCGATCAGGTCCTCGAACGGCTTCCCGGCCCCGATCGGCGGCAGCTGGTCGGCGTCGCCGACGAAGACGACGTGCGTCGTCTCGGCCAGGCCGCCGAGCAGGACCTCGGCCAGGCGCAGGTTCAGCATCGAGGACTCGTCGACGATCACCAGGTCGGCGGGGAGCGGGCGGCCGGGGCGGAAGGCCGGCTCGCGCCCCGGCATCCACTCCAGCAGGCGGTGGATCGTCTTCGCCTCGTGGCCGGTGGTCTCCTCCAGCCGCCGCGCCGCCCGGCCGGTCGGCGCGCAGAGGGCGATCGTCGCGTTGGCCGCCTCGGCCTCGGTGACGATCTCCCGCGTGGTTTCGGTCTTGCCGACGCCCGGGCCGCCGGTCAGCACCGAGACGCGGGCGCCGAAGGCGGCCCGCACCGCCGCCCACTGCTCGTCGGTGAGCTTGCCGCGCGGCTCCTCGCCGGGGTCGTGGTCGAGGTGGGGGGGAGCGGCGGCGCGCGCCGCCAGCGTGGCGGCGACCGCCCGCTCGCTCGCCAAGGTCGATTCGCGGTAGATCCCGGCCTCGTCCTCGACCAGCCCCGGCGCCGCGAGGAGGACGTCGGGCTCCGGTGCGATCCCGATCAGCCGCGCCGTCCGCCGCGCCAGCTCGGGCAGCGGCAGGTAGCTGTTGCCCTGCCCCTCCGCCTCGATCAGGGCGTAGAGCGCCGCGGCCTGGGCGCGCCGGCTCGACTCCGGCGGCACGTCGGCGGCGAGGGCGATCCTGTCGGCGCGGGCGAAGCCGACCCCGGGCACCTCGGTCAGCCGGTAGGGGTCCTCGTGCAGGATCGCCATCGAGCGCTCGCCGTAGCGGGCGTGGATCGGGGCGGCGAGGTGCGCCAGCCCGTGCGGGGCCAGCTGCACGTGGAGGTCGCGGATCGCCCGACTGGCGTACCAGGACTGGGCCGCCGCCGCGGCCTGGTCGGCGCTGACCCCGCGCAGGGACCCGAGGACGCCTTCGGGGTTGGCGGCGATCTTCTGCAGCACGTCCTCGCCGTACTCGTCGCAGAGCCTCTCGGCGCGTTTGAGGCCGATGTGGCGCAGGGAGCTGAGGTAGGCGATCTGCCCGTCGCGGTCGGCCGGGTCGAGCGGCACCGCGCCCTGCGCCCGCAGCTGGCGGCCGTAGCGGCTGTGGGTCTGCCAATCGCCGCTGACTTCGGCGCGGGCGCCGGCCTCGAGGTGGGCGACCGGGCCGACCAGCGCGAAGCCCTCGCCGGTGTCGACCTCCTGCACCTCCAGCACCGCGTAGCCGTCGTCCTCGGCGCGGTAGATCACGCCCAGCACCTCGACGGTGCCGCTGTAGGAGGCCGCGTCGGCGTCGAAGAGGGTTGCCGCTCGGGTCACGCACAAAGGCTAGGCCCCTCGAAGGCGGGACACCTCGCCGTCGCGGTCGCAGTTTGCGCCTTGGCGATGATCTAGTTTCGGGGGATGGCGCCCCGACCCATCGCCGGCCTCTGCGACCGCTGCCGCCATCAGCGGCTGGTGCCGAACACCCGCGGCTCGGTCTTCTCCCTCTGCGAGCGCTCCCGCACCGACCCCGCCTTTCCGCGCTACCCGCGGCTGCCGGTGCGCAGCTGCCCGGGTTTCGAGCCGACCGCGGCCGCTCCCGGGCAGCCCTCGGAACCTGGCTAGCTCCGCATCGGGTCCGGCTCGCCGAGCTTGCTGATGTCCGGCGCCTCGTAGACCGTGCCGGGGACGCCGCCGACGATCACCATCCGGATTCCCTCCGCGCCCGGCCAGACCTTGCGCTTGGTCCCGGAGGCGACCCGGACCATGTGGTCGGGGTCGAGCGGGAAGCGATCGCCTTCGATCTCGATCTCGCCGCCGCCGCGGATCGCCATGAAGACCTCCTCCTGGCCATCCTCGGCGTGGTCGTGCTCGGGGTAGCCGTCGAAGTCGGGTGGCATGTCGATCACCTGCAGGCCGAACGATTCGACTCCCAGCTCCGCCCGCGCCCGTTTGAAGGCTCCCAGGTAGATCGCCTCCATCTCGTCGATCTTCTTCACTGCGTAGTCGCTCATCTCTGCTCCTCCGTATTCATGTCGCTCCGCGACGCCTCCCGCCGCTCTTAAAAACGAACGTTCGTGCTTTTATACAATGCCAGTCTGTGACTCCCGTCACCGAGAAGGGCGCTCACACCCGCGAGGCGATCCTCGAGCGGGCCATCGACCTCGCCTCGGTCGAGGGGCTGGAGGGGTTGACGATCGGGCGGCTGGCGAGCGAGCTGCGGATGAGCAAGAGCGGACTCTTTGCCCACTTCGGCTCCAAGCAGGACCTGCAGCTGGCGACCATCGCCGCCGCCGCGGCCCGCTTCCGCGGCACCGTCGTCGATCCGGCGCTGGAGCTGCCCGAGGGGGCGCCGCGGCTGCGGGCGCTGGCCGGGCGCTACCTGGACCAGGTCGACACCTACTCGGGCGGCTGCTTCTGGGCCGCCACCTCGGCCGAGTACGACGACCGGCCGGGCCCCGTCCGCGAGGCGATCGCCGCCTCGCTGGAGGCCTGGCTGGCTGCGCTCGAGCGCGAAGCTCGGAAGGCCGGCGTCGAGCACCCGCAGCGCTTCGCCTTCGAGATCTACTCGCTGGTGATGGGGGCCAACTCCCGCTACCGGCTGAGCGGCGACAGGAGCGTCTTCGGCTATGCAAGCGAGGCGATCGAGCAGCTGCTGGGCGAGCTGATCGGCGGCAGTGGGTAGTTAGGGTTGCCGGACCCCCGGACCCTGCAGGAAGGAGCTTGAGATGGACTTCGCGATCGGTCTTCCCAACGCCGTTCCAGGCACCACCGGCGAGGAGCTGACCAAGTGGGCGCGGCGGGCGGAGGCGCGCGGCTTCTCCAGCCTGGGGACGATCGACCGCGTCGCCTATTCGAACCTGGAGCCGCTCGTCTCGCTGGCCGCGGCGGCGGCGGTGACGGAGCGGATCGGGCTGGCGACGACGGTGCTGCTCGGGCCGCTGCGGGTGAATCCGGTGGCGCTGGCCAAGCAGGTGGCGAGCCTGCAGAAGATCTCCGACGGGCGGATGACGCTCGGGATCGGGCTCGGCGGGCGCGAGGACGACTACGAGGTGGCCGGCGTCGACACGAGCACGCGGGGCAGGGACCTCGACGCGATGCTGGAGCGGATGCGGGAGGTCTGGCAGGGCGAGGAGATGGGGCTGGAGCACGAGACGCCGCCGCGGGTTCTGGTCGGCGGCTCGGTCGAGGCCTCCTTCAAGCGGGCAGCCCGCTTCGGCGACGGCTGGATCGCCGCCGGCGCGCCGCCGGACCAGTTCGCCGAGTGGAGGCAGGGCTTCGAGGCGGCCTGGGCGGGCGCCGGCCGCAACGAACAGCCGCGAAACGCCGCCCTCGCCTACTACTCGCTCGGCGAGCGAGCCGAGCAGGAGGCCCACGGCTACCTGACCGACTACTACGCCTGGCTCGGCGAGGAGACGGCGGGCTTCATCGCCAACTCCGCCGCCAAGGACGCGGAGACCGTGCGGCAGTACGCCGCCGCCTTCGAGGCGGCGGGCTGCCACGAGCTCTTCCTCTTCCCGAGCTCGAGCGACCCGCGGCAGGTCGACCTGCTGGCGGACGCGCTCGGGATGTAGGCGGCCCAACCGCCGCCAGGGACGGGCACCGGATGGCCGACGAGCTGCCGATCCACCTCTTCGCCGACCCGGCGGAGCTCGAGGCGTGGCTGGAGGAGAACCACGAATCCTGCGAAGGCGTCTACTTGAAGATCGCCAAGAAGGGGGCCCGCGTCCCCAGCGTCACCTACGGCGAGGCGCTGGAGCTGGCGCTCTGCTTCGGCTGGATCGACAGCCAGAAGCGCGGCTTTGACGACCGGCACTTCCTGCAGCGCTTCACGCCGCGGCGCCCGCGGGGCCGCTGGTCTCGGATCAACCGCGAGAAGGCCGAAGCGCTGATCGCGGCAGGGAGGATGCGGCCCGCCGGCCTCGCCGAGGTGGAAGCGGCGCAGGCCGACGGTCGCTGGGAGGCGGCCTACGAGGGTCAGGGCAGCGCCAAGGTGCCGCCGGACCTGCGGCGCGAACTCGACGCCAACGCCGCGGCCGCCGAGTTCTTCGCCTCGCTCGACAGCGCCAACCGTTACGCAATCGTCTACCGCCTCGCCGAGGCGAAAAAACCGCAGACGCGGGAGCGGCGCTTGAAGAAATTTGTCGCCATGCTCGAACGAGGCGAGAAGCTCCACAAATGAGCGTGTCCGCAATGTGAACGCAGTTGTCCCCGGCATGCGGGGACAACTGCGTCCGTACACTCGCCGCGTGGACCGCGAGCTGGTCGCATCTACGCTGGCCGAAGCTGGCGAGCCCTCCTACCGCACCCTGCAGGTGTGGGAGTGGGTGGCCCGCGGGGCGCGCTCCTACGAGGAGATGACGAACCTGCCGGCGGCGCTGCGCGAGCGGCTGGCGGCGGAGGTGCCGCTCTCGACGTTGAGCGTGGCGGCCGAGGCCAAGTCCGACGACGGCACCGTCAAGACCCTCTTCCACACCTCCGACGGGCGGCCGATCGAGGCGGTGCTGATGCGATATCGCGACGGCCGCCGCTCGGTCTGCGTCTCCTCGCAGTCGGGCTGCCCGCTCACCTGCACCTTCTGCGCCACCGGGCAGATGAAGTTCGGCCGCAATCTCAGCGTCGACGAGATCCTCGACCAGGCGCTCCACTTCCGCCGCCTCGAAGCGATCGACCACGTCGTATTCATGGGGATGGGGGAGCCGACGATGAACATCGACAACGTCCTCGCCGCCTGCGAGCTGCTGCCCGACCTCGGCGTGACCCACCGCCGAACCGCGATCTCCACCGTCGGCTGGGTGCCGGGGATCGACCGGCTCGCCGACTGCGAGATGCCGGTCAGCCTGGCGCTCTCGCTGCACGCGCCGAACGACGGCCTGCGCTCGCAGATCATGCCGGTGAACGAGCGCTACCCGATCGCCGAGGTTCTCGCCGCCTGCGACCGCTACCGCGCCGCCCGCCGCCGCAAGGTCTTCGTCGAGTACGTGATGCTTGACGGCGTCAACGATCAGCCCGCCCACGCCCGCGAGCTGGCGGCGCTGCTCGACCCCCGCGGCTACAAGGTCAACCTCATCCCCTACAACCCGACCGGCGCCTACGACGGCTCCTCCCCGGAGCGGATCGACCGCTTCCGCGCGATCCTCGCGGAGCATCGGATCACCGCCACCGTCCGCCTCACCCGCGGCCGCGACATCGACGCCGCCTGCGGCCAGCTCGCCGCGGCCACCGCCTGACGGCTGCCGAATTGGCACTTCCGTCACAGCGCCTGCGTCGAAATTTGGCAATTAGGTCTTGTTTTGTTACAGACAAAGAATTACGTTAAGATCATGCAGACGATGGAGATCGAGCCGAACGACAAAAGGATCGACGACCTGAACGCCCGGATGGGCGAAGGCTTCCAGCGCGTCCACCGGGAGATGGATGGTCTAAACGAGCGGATGACGGACGGCTTCCAGCGAGTGGATCGTGAATTCGTGCAGGTGAATGAGCGCATGATCGAAGGGTTCAAGCGCGTCGATCGGGAGATCGGCCAGGTGAATGAGCGCATGACCGAAGGATTCAAGCGCGTCGATCGGGAGATCGGCCAGGTGAATGAGCGCATGACAGAAGGATTCAAGCGCGTCGATCGGGAGATCGGCCAGGTGAATGAGCGCATGACAGAAGGGTTCAAGCGCGTCGATTGGGAGATCGGCCAGGTGAATGAGCGCATGACCGAACGGTTCAAGCGCGTCGACGGAGACATCCGCGAACTTCGTAGCGAGATCAATGGGCTCCGCGGGGAAATGAACAGGCGATTCGCCGCGGTCGATGCCCGTTTCGAATCGATGGACGCGCGCTTCGACGCGATGCACCGGACGATGATGCGCGGCTTCTTCGCAATCGGCGGTATCACGGTAACCCTGTTCGTCGCGCTCGCCGGGCTGCAGGGCTTCTAGCGGCTCAGATCCGATCTCCCCGCCTTTCTCCCCTCGGATGGGACTGGCCAGCTGGCCAGTTACGATGCCGAGGAATGGCCACGGTCGACACCACCGCGCCGGTCGCGCGGCCGCCGGAGATATCCGGCAATCCGCTGCGACGGGTCTTCGGGGACCTCTGGGAGGAGTGGCGGGAGCGGGGCAAGTTCCCGCCGGGCCGCACCGACTTCAGCTGGAAGCGCACGCACCAGATCGCCCACGACCCCTTGCCGCTGCTGCTGTCCGCTTACGAAGAGTTCGGACCGATCTTCAGCCTGCGGCTGCTGCACTCGCGCGTCGTCTTCATGCTCGGGCCGGCGGCCAACCACTTCGTCACCGTCGCCCACCCGGAGAACTTCCACTGGCGCGAGTCGAGCTTCGGTGACCTGATCCCGCTGCTCGGCGACGGCCTGCTGACGGTCGACGAGGACTACCACGACCGCGCCCGGGCGATCATGCTGCCGGCCTTCCACCGCGAGCAGATCGCTGCCCCCACGGGGGCGATGAGCGCCGAGGCCGACGCCGCGATTGGGGCGCTGCCGGTGGGTGAGGTCGTCGACGTCTACGAGTGGATGCGCAACCTGGCGATGCGGATCGCGATGCGGGCGCTGCTCGGGCTCGATCCCGAGGAGGCGGGCAAGGGAGCCGCGGCGGCCGAGCATTTCGAGCGCGCCCTCGGCTACTACGGGATCGACTTCCAGTGGCGGCTGCTGCGCGGACCCGGCTCGCCCTGGCGCAGGCTGGTCCGCTCCCGCGCCGTCCTCGACGAGATCGTCTTCGCTGAGATCGCCCGTTGCCGCGCAAGGCCCGACTCAGGTCGGCGCGACATCCTCAGCCTGCTGGCCGGCGCCTGCGGCGCCGGCGGTGAGGAATTCAGCGACCGCGAGATCCGCGACCAGGTGATGACGCTGATGTTCGCCGGCCACGACACCTCGACCTCGACCCTGACCTTCATGCTCCACGAGCTCGCTCGCCACCCCGAGGTGGTCCGCCGCCTCCAGGAGGAGCAGGACCGGGACCTCGGCGGCGGCAGCCCGACGGCGCTGCAGCTGGAAAAGGAGATGCCCTACCTCGAGATGGTCCTCGACGAGGTCCTGCGCCTCTACCCGCCCGCCTGGATTGGCCCCCGGCGGGCGATCCGTGAGTTCGAGTTCGGCGGCTGCACCGTCCCCCGCGACGCCTACGTCAACTACTGCTCCTGGGCGAGCCACCGCCTGCCCGAGGTCTTTCCCGAGCCGGACGCTTTCATTCCCGAGCGCTTCGCCCGCGAGCGCAAGGCGGTGCTGCCCCGCGGCGCCTACGTCCCCTTCGGCGGCGGCTCTCGCATCTGCATCGGCAAGCGCTTCGGCCAGACCGAGGTGAAGCTGGTGGCGACGAAGCTCCTCCAGCGCCTGCGCCTTGAGGCCCTCCCCGGCCGCACCGTGACGATCCGCCAGATGCCTACCCTCTCGCCGAAGGGCGGCCTGCGGATGCGCGTCAAAGCGCCGGTTAATTGAACATCTTTGCCTAAAGATAGATTGAGATCAGTAGAAGATCCCCTCATGGAACGTCGGAGGTACCGTGTCAGATCCCCCAGTTGAGTTGCTCGGAGTCGAGGTCGAGAATCTGCGCAGTTTCGAGCGCACCGCCCTAGACCTGAAGCGGCCGGTGACCCTGTTAGTAGGTCCTAACAACTCCGGGAAGACCTCGATCCTGCGGATGCTGGACTGGTCCTTCAACGGCGACCCTCGAGAATTCGAAGGACACCCGATGGCGCCTGGGATCGTGGAGATGTTGCAACCTGCTCGGACCACGAGAGCCAAAGCAAGACGACTGTCGCTAATGGTCTCGATAAAGGATGGTCGCCGTCACCAACGATTCAAATGCGAGGGAGGCGTTGCGCGCCTCAGGATCGGTCTGCGTGTCTCCCCGGAACCCACGATCCGGGTAAACCTGGGTTCTCCTACTCGATCGGAGGGAGGCACTCGCGATGAAGATGCATACGCCCTGCTTGAAGAGTTGCGGCAATTCACGAGGTTTCGGTTGATTCCGGCCAGTCGCGACGCTTCCTCGCTCTCCTTTTCCAATGCTCTTAATGGCGCGATCACGCGCCGCCTCGAGACGGGGGCGATCAACGTCGGGCGTGGTCGAGGTCCTGCTGGATATCGGACTGTTGCTGATGCGCTCAAAAGCGTGACCACTGTTGCCGAGGAACTGGTCCATCCTCTCTGGGAAGAAATGCAAGAGGGTCTCCCGGCCGGGATGGCGAAGACCGGAACTATCAAGGTGGATGCGGAACCAACTGATCTCGTCAGCTGGATTGCATCGGTGCTCCGCCTTCGGCTTTCAACCGGAGCCCATGACGTGAAGTCGGTGAAACCGACCGAGGTAGGTTCGGGCCTTCAGTCCCTTTTAGAGCTTGGCTTAGCCCAGACGGAAGCAGAGGCAGTTGCCGCTACGAGTGTCACCGCGCTGGAGGAGCCGGAGGCCTTTCTTCATCCCTCGGCCCAGCGAACGCTCGCTCGGGATCTCTTCCAGGTTGTCTCTGGAAAGCGGATCGTCTCCACGCACAGTCCCATTCTCGTCGAGGAAGCCGAATACGGTGACGTGGTCCTAGCGCATGATCGCCAGTTTCATCATCCGTCGGATCAGACTGAAAGCCAGAGAGCGGAAATCAACAGCGCCTTCCTTACCCAACATGGGGCGGAGATGGTCTTTGCGAAGGGGGTGCTCTTGGTTGAGGGGGAGTCGGATCATGAGCTCTTCGAAGGCTTGCGGAGGCGCCTTGCTGTGTATGACGAGAGCGGAACCATCGATGGGTTGATGGCAATACCCACCGGATCCAAGGATCGTTTTGGCCCCTGGCTTCGGCTGATCCGCAGTTATCGGACGGGTTCGGGGTCACCCCTGAACTGGTTGGCGCTGGTAGATGCCGATGCACCTGCGGCCATCCAGACTGGCTTCAAACAAGGTGGAGTGCGGGTGGAACCGGAGCTGAAAGCCGCGCTCAACAAGCTCGCGGAAGCGAACGCCGGGCCTGATCTTGAAGCCCGCTTCAAAGCGGCGCAGCAAGCCAACCGCAAAGCCGAAGAGTTGCGGGTGCGGATTGCGATCTGTCCGGGGGATCTTGAGTGGGCCTGTCTCCATTCGATCCCTGCAGGGGTCGCATCCACGCTTTCGGAGGCGATGGGGCTGGAATGTGAAAGCGGCCCTGAGCTTGCGGAAGCGTTGGGCACGAAGCATTCGCAGAATCCCCGGCCAGGGAAGAAGGAACCGTGGCGACGAGCGCTGATTGCTAAGCAGCTGCCTCTCGATGAGATTTCGCCGGACATCAAGAGCGTCTTGCGGCGGTGGTTCCGACTGGTAATGGCCGATGTGCAAGCGAAACGGATTATTTCGGCAGGTGAAGCGGCAGCGGCAGCACAGCGGTAGTTGGAGGAGTAACTGAATCCTCAGCCAATGCTCGAGGATTCAGCTTTTTACTTGATGAAGAGCATCTCCTCGTACTTCGGCAACGGCCAGAGTTCGTCGGCGACGACGCGCTCGAGCTTGTCGGCGGCGTCGCGGACGCTGGCCATCGCCGCCAGCTGCTTGTCGCGGGCGTGCACCGCCATCTCCAGCCCCTCGAGGCCGGGATCGGCGTTGGCCGCATCGAGTTCGCCGAGGCCGGCAACCAGCTCGTCGACGAGGTTGCGAACCTCGCCCTCGACGGCCGAGACCCCCGACTCGCCGATCAGCGCGAGGTAGCGCAGGGCGGCCGGCAGGATCATCGTCTTGGCGATCGAGAAGGCCGTCTCCGCCTCGATGTTGGCGCGCAGCCAGTACTGCTCGACCCAGACCTCGAAGCGGGACTCGAGCTCGCCCTTCGAGAGCACGTTGTAGTTCTCGAAGGCGGCGACCGTGCTGTCGGCGAGGACCTCGGGCAGCGCGTCGGGGGTCGTGCGCAGGTTCTTCAGCCCGCGCCGCTCGGCCTCCTGGTGCCACTCCTCCGAGTAGTTGTCGCCGCCGAAGCAGACCTGCTTGTTCGCCAGGTAGCTCTCTTTGACGATCTCGATCACGGCCTGCGGCATCTCCACGCCGCCGTTCAGCTTCGCTTCCAGCTTGCCGGCGAGCTCGTCGATCGCCTCGGCGGCGATCGTGTTCAGGACAGTGTTCGGGAAGCCGAGCGACATGCTCGACCCCAGCGCCCGGAACTCGAATTTGTTGCCGGTGAAGGCGAACGGGGAGGTGCGGTTGCGGTCGCCGCCGTGCATCGGCAGCGGCGGCAGCACCTGGGCCCCGAGGTCGAGGAACGAGGCCGGCGTGCTGGGGTCGCCTTCGCCGGTGGCGATCGCCTCGAAGACCTTCTCCAGCTCGCCGCCGAGGAAGATCGAGATGATCGCCGGCGGCGCCTCGTTGGCGCCGAGGCGGTGGTCCTGGCCGATGTTGGCGACCGAGGCCCGCAGGAGGCCCTGGTGCTTGTTTACCGCCTGGATCACCGCGGTGCAGAAGAACAGGAAGTTCTCCTCGTCCGGGTCCATCAGGTTGACGCCCGTGTTCGTGCCCATCGACCAGTTGTTGTGCTTGCCGGAGCCGTTGACGCCGGCGAAGGGTTTCTCGTGCAGCAGGCAGACCAGGCCGTACCTGCGAGCGACCCGCTGCATGACCTGCATCGTCAGCTGCTGGTGGTCCGAGCCGACGTTCGAGTTCTCGAAGATCGG
>JBJMKQ010000074.1:0-1849 GCA_045805725.1 Solirubrobacterales bacterium | reverse complement strand
TTCCTCACCGGGGTGAGCGCACGCGCCAAGAGGGGCTGGATCTCGGCCTCGGTCGCGGCTACCGCGATTCACCTCGTGGCACCCTGGTGCGTGCATTTCGCAGGACGCGCGCTGGCCTGGGTGTACCCGATCAGCGGCGCGGCGCTGCTCGGCAGCTTCGCGGTGCGGATGGGAGTGCCCCTGTACGAGATGTGGAACACTCGCCGCGACTAGAACGCATTTCATAACCTCCGCCAGAGGAGGCGAGCGCAGGCGAGACGGAGGAAGGCGAGAAACATCTCGGCTTTCGTCTCGTAGCGGGTGACGAGACGGCGCGAGCGCATCAGCCAGGCGAAGAGGCGTTCAACGAGCCAGCGGCGTTTGTAGCGGTGGCGCAGCTTGCGCAGATCCTGCGACTGGATGGCGCGCGTCGAGAGATTTGGTGCGATCAGTTCGATGCCACGCTTGGCGAGGATCGCGTCGAGCGGGTCGCTATCGTAGGCGCGGTCGCCGACCAGCTTCTTCGGCAGCGCCCGGACGAAACGGTGCTTCAACGTGTCTTCGACGAGCTTCGCTTCATGTCGCGGACCACTTGCAATCCAGCAGGCGACAGGAAGACCAGAGCGGTCTGCCACTGCCATGATCTTGGTCGCGTTGCCGCGGCGAGTGAGTCCAACCAGAGGACCCCCCTTTTTGCCCCCGCGTGGGAGCCGTCGACGTAGGCCTCTGTCAGGTCCAACTTGCCTCTACGTTTCAGATCCTCGGCGAGGCCGTGCAGCAGTCGCTCGAGGACGCCCTCTTGCACCCAGCGCTTGAAGCGGCGGTAGCAGGTTGAATAGGGCGGATATCGCCGAGGGATGTCAGCCCATGGAGCGCCGGTCCGAAGCACCCAGAGCACACCGTTGAGCACGTCACGAGGATCGCGCCAAGGACGACCTCCCTTGGCGCTGCTCACCATTCGCTCAGGGTCGGGGATGAATCTGCGAACGAGCTGCCACTGCTCGTCAGTCAGCTCCATCCCAACGGTAGATCACAACCGGGATCCGGAGTCGATCCCCTCGACCGGGTTATGAAATGCGTTCTAGTCGGAGCGCTCAATATCCGCGACCCATGATCAGTTGGGGGGTCGAGGGGGGAGCGAGCTCCCCCCTTTTGTAGGCGCCGAAGGCACCGCGAGTCGCACCCCTTGCCAGAGGTCAACTCGAGCAATCCGCGGGGTTAGAACGGAATGTCGTCCTCGGCGGCCTTCGGGCTGCTGCCCTCGTCCATTCCCGGCGGGGGAGCGCCGAACTCGTCCGGAGCGCCGCTGGCGCGAGAGGCCCCGCGGCCCTGGCCGCGCTCGCCGCCCGACAGGAACACCACCTGGTTGGCGACCACTTCGGTCGTGTACTGCTTGGCGCCTTCCTTGTTGGTCCACTCCCGCGTCTGCAGCCGGCCCTCGAGGTAGACCTGGCGGCCCTTGCTCAGGTACTCACCGCAGAGCTCGGCCTGCTTGCCCCAGACCACGATGCGGTGCCACTCGGTGCGCTCCTGCTTCTGCCCCGCCTTGTCGGTCCAGTTCTCGTTGGTGGCGATGGTGAAGTTGGCCACCGCCTGACCGCCGGGCGTGTACCGCACCTCCGGATCCTTGCCCAGGTTGCCGACCAGGATGACCTTGTTGACGCTGCCTGCCATCTCGCGCGCTTTCGTGAAGTGAGGGAATCCGAAGGACGCGCATCATAGAGCCTCGCCCAACCCGACAAAAGCGACGGCTTTCACTCCCGGCGCCGGGGCGGCGAGGAGGATATCGCAGGGGCGGCCGTGCGGCCGCCTGTCCCTCCGCGCGACGATCGTTGCGCGGCGAGACGGGCCGCCACAAGGGCGGTCCCTA
>JBJMKQ010000073.1:0-1986 GCA_045805725.1 Solirubrobacterales bacterium | reverse complement strand
TCGAGCATCTCCTGCAGCGGCACGTAGGCCACTTCCTCGAGGCTCGTGAAGCCTTCCTCGATGAGGATGTCGGCGACTTCCTCGTCGACGTCGAGCTTGTCGACGAACAGCGCGCGGATGCCGCCCGACTCCTGGGCCTGCTTCGCCGCCGATTCCTCGGCCGTCATGATGTTGATGCGCCAGCCCGTGAGATCGGACGCGAGGCGCACGTTCTGGCCGCCGCGGCCGATCGCGATCGCGAGGTTCTCCTCGTCGACCACGACGTCCATCGCGTGCTTCTCCTCGTCGACGACGATGGACTGCACGTT
The DNA here is from genome assembly GCA_045805725.1 of Solirubrobacterales bacterium. Classification (GTDB taxonomy): domain Bacteria; phylum Actinomycetota; class Thermoleophilia; order Solirubrobacterales; family 70-9; genus VAYN01. Next base: position 1,678 of record JBJMKQ010000073.1, on the reverse strand, counting down.
GGCCGGCGCGAGCGCGCCGATCACGAACTGCGCCGGGTCCTCGCTCCAGAGCACGATGTCCACGCGCTCGCCGGCGAGCTCGTTCGTGACGGCGGTGACGCGCGAGCCGCGCACGCCGACGCAGGTGCCGATCGGATCGACCCGCTTGTCGTGCGAGAGCACCGCGATCTTGGCGCGCGAGCCCGGGTCGCGGGCGCAGCTCTTGATCTCGAGCAGGCCCTGCTCGATCTCCGGCACTTCCTGGCCGAAGAGCTCCACCATGAAGCCCGGCGCGCTGCGCGAAAGCATGATCTGCGGGCCGCGGGCCGTGGGATCGACGCCCATGATGAACGCCCGCACGCGGTCGCCCGAGCGGAGGTTCTCCTTCGGGATCATCTCGCTGCGCTTCAGGCGCCCCTCGACGCGGCCCGACTCCACGATGATGTCGCCCTTGTCGAGGCGCTTGACCGTGCCGACGAAGATGCGCTCGCCGCGCGAGAGGAAGTCGTTCAGCAGCTGCTCGCGCTCGGCGTCGCGGATCTTCTGCAGGATGACCTGCTTGGCGGCCTGCGCGCCGATGCGGCCGATCGGCACCGACTCGATCGGCTCCTCGATGTAGTCGTCGACCTCGATGTCGGAGATCTGTTCCTGCGCCTCGAACAGCAGGACCTCGGCATCGGGGATCTGGAGGCCGGCCTCGTTGGGCACGACGTGCCAGCGACGGTAGGTGTCGTAGTCGCCGGTCTCGCGATCCACGGACACGCGGATGTCCACGTCCGGACCGTGAAGCTTCTTGGTGGCCGAGGCGAGGGCGGATTCGACCGCGCCGAACACGACGTCGCGTTCGACCGTCTTCTCGCGCGAGATCGCGTCGACCAGCATCAGCATTTCGCGGTTCATTCTTCTTGACCTCCGTCTTCCGTTTGAGCAGCGCCGGCCTCGGGCGCAGCGGGCGCCGCGGCCTTGCGGCGGCGGCCCTTGAAGTCGAGCACCGGCACCAGCCGGGCCTCACGCAATTCATCGAGGGTGAAATCGAGCACCTGCTCCACGTCGCCCTTGCCGAACACCAGGCGCCAGCCGCCTTCGCGCGCCTGCAGCAGGCCCGTGAACTTCTTGCGGCCCTGGAACGGCTGCTTGAAGGTGATCTCGGCCTCCTGGCCGGCGAAGCGCTCGAAATCCTGCTCGCGCTTCAGCGGCCGATCCAGACCCGGCGAGGAGACCTCGAGCCGGTTGTAGTCGCAGTTCTCGACCTCGAGCACGTACTGCAGTTGCCGCGTCACCGCCTCGCAATCCTCGACCAGCACGAACTCGGAATCGCCCGTCAGGTAGGTGCGGCCGGGCAGGCGATCGATCGTCACGCGCAGGAGCCCTCCGCCCGATCGCTCGACGTCGACCAGGTCGTATCCCATGCCGGTGACGGTGCGCTCGACGGCTGCAGCCCAGCTCATGTTTTGTACGGTACCTGCCAAGGAAGATTCGTAGAGGTTCGCGAATTGGGTCGGCCAAAAAGCCGCAAAGGCCCATGAAGGACCCTTGCAAGCTTGCTGCGGCCGCGGCGGGTTTCAAGCCCATCGCCCCGCGTCAGGTTCTTTTCGCTGACCAAAAAAAATGGGCGAATCGATTCCGCCCACCCTTTCAGCTCGAGTCATATCGGCATCTTGCTCGCGCTCAACTGCCCAGCCACAACTTCAGCGAAGCT
>JBJMKQ010000072.1:0-2870 GCA_045805725.1 Solirubrobacterales bacterium | reverse complement strand
GCGGCGCCGGAAGACCCGGACGCGGCCGAGGCCCTCGACGACGCCTACCGCGACGCGCGGCGGGATGCCTCGCTAGGGCCGGCGCTCCTGAAGGCGCTGAGCCTTTACGGGCTGCGAAGCACCGCGGCGAGGGCCGCCGCTGGTGCCGCCATCCAGAAGCTGAGGCCCGCCGACTCCAGCTACCTGCTCATGGCCGGGGCAAAGGCCGTCGGTCTGCTGGTGGGCCAGCGGGAGGACGCAGACCTTCGGCGCAAGCTCTCTTCCTTGACGGAGTCGGACGACCCCGGGGTCGAGTCCGAGGCGCATCAGCAGCTGGCCCTGCTATTCCTCGCGGATGCGTTTCAGAGGCAGACGACGGACGACGTGGTGGAGAAGCTGAAGGAGGCGCGAGCCGAGTTCGCCGCCGCCGAGGATCTGGACGAAGTGCGGCCGGACGCGAAGCTGTTCGGCCACCTGACCGACCTCGTCCTCCGGTTCGACGCCCTCGCTGGCGGCGCAGAGGCGAACCTCGACGAGGTCCGGAAGCTGGCGGTGAAAGTGCGCCTGAGCGTCGGCGGGCTGGGGCAGCGCGTGTTTCAGGGGTACAGGAGCGATGCGGCGAACCGGCTTGCCGAGCGGGCGCTGCAGATGGCGGAATCGTTGGGTTCAGCCGCGGACGAACTCGTCGAAGCGAGGGTGTGGGTGGACCTGAACAAGGCCGTGGTAGCGCTGGCAGAGGCTCATACAGCCGTCTTCTCCCGCCCCGCCGCCTTTCTCGGGCAGGAGCGGGTCGAGGCGGCGCTGGGCGGGGTCGCCGAGGGGGTGATGAGGCCACGGCTCGGGCCGGTGCTGATGCGGTTCGTCGGCCGGGACAGGCTGGCCCGCGTGATCGAGAACTACGAGAAGCAGGGCGGCGAGGCGGCGGTGCTGCGGAGCCTGCGGGCGCTCGAAGAGGTCGCCAATGCCTCCGAAAGCGACGGCGGGGCGCGCCTGTCCCCGGACAAACACGCGGAGCTTGCCGCGCTCGCGGAAAAAGCCGGCATGACACCTGACGAGCTGGTGAGCGACATCGCCATCGTCATCCAGCGGGGAGAGACAGAAGGCTGGGCCGTTCGCGTGGGACTGACTCCGCCCATACCCGATCAGCTGCTCCAGCGCAACGGAGGTAACGGAAGAATGAGCGAAGACGCAACCCGTGAATTCTTGACCAAGGTGGCGGACCTGAAGGGTTTGCTGGTTGACCGGTCGAGGAACGGCACGCCATCGGAGGATGAGTACCGGAGGCTGCGGGGCGAGCTGATCGGCGTCCCGGTCATCCGGGACGCGCTGCCCTCGTTCGTGCTGAAGTGCCGGACCATCGCGGAGTTCTGGGCGTTCATCAAGCCGAAATTTGCCACATGGAGGGAGCGGCTGGAGTTTCTCCAGAACGAGTTCGATCCCCTGATGACGGCGTTGGAGCGCGGCGAAGCCCCTTCGGGCCAGCCGGCGCCTTCCGTCCACACCGCGCAGCCTGCCGCACCTCGCCCCGACGTGGTGCTGATCACGGTCAACGAGCACGAGACCCGGGCAGTGCTCGACGAGTTCAAGGCGGCCACGGGCCGGGACCTGGTCACGGTCCCGCTGGAAGGCCGCGTGTACCACGACCTGGGCACGCTGAACGGCACGCGGGTCTTTCACGCGATCTCGGGGATGGGCACCGGTGGCACCGACGGCATGCAGGTGAACGTGGACAAGGCGATCCGGGCGCTCGACCCCGGCGCGGTCATCGCGGTCGGCATCGCCTTCGGCGTGGACGAGGAGAAGCAAGCAATCGGCGACATCTTGGTCAGCCGCCAGCTGCGGCTGTACGAACTCCAGCGAATCGGTCGGGTCGGGAAAAAGAGCAAGATTGTACTGCGCGGCGACCGCCCGCCAGCCTCTTCCCGGCTGGTCAATCACTTCGTGACGTTCGCGCAGAGCACCTGGAAGGGCCAGCGGGTCCGCCCTGGGCTCCTGCTGACCGGAGAAAAGCTGATCGACGACATCGACTACCGCGCGCAACTTCTGTCGCTGGAGAGCGAGGCGGTGGGCGGCGAGATGGAGGGGGCGGGGTTATTCGTGTCTGGCCACGACCACAAGGTCGATTGGATCGTTGTGAAGGCCATCTGCGATTGGGGCTACAACAAGGGGGAGGGCAAGGAGGAGAGGCAGAAGTTGGCAGGGAAGAATGCCGCGCAGTTCGTTGCCCAAGCCTTGCTCTACGCGCCCTTGATTCGCTTGAAGTGAATCCTTGGGCATTCGGTCAACCCCCTCCCTGCCTTGCGCAGCCGTCGCGTCGGTCGCGGTTTTTCAGGGTGGGTGCGCAGCCAGGTTCCGGGGTAAAGAGCCGACGCGATTCTCGAGCGACGCGAGGTGCCGATGAGCGGTCAAGCTGGCGGGCGGGGCTATCTGATTCAGGCGCTGATCTCGGTCCTCGACGCGCTGACAAACGACAGCGAATGGACATCGATCACCCTGGAGCCGAATCTCTCTTCGGACAAGGTGGATATTCTCTGGCAGTACCCGGCGCGCCGGAAGGCGGTGCAGGTGAAGTCCTCGCAGAACACGATCAGCGTGCCGGATGTCAAGGCTTGGGCGGAAGAGCTTGAGGCCTCCATCACCGCTGACGAGTACGAAATCTGGCTGATCGGCCCGGTCTCCCAAGGCGTACCCACCCTTGCGTCGCACGGGAGGGTACGCGTTCCCACTCCCCAGCCGCTCAATCTCGACGGACTGGTGCATCGGGCCGCCCACCAGTTGGACCGCTACCTGCAAAGCCGGCGGTTGGGCGTTCAGCACCCTTCGATGCGAGAGATGGTGGTCGAGGCGCTCGTCACCCGTCTGTCCGTTTTTGCGACAACGGGAACCCCGTT
>JBJMKQ010000071.1:0-23551 GCA_045805725.1 Solirubrobacterales bacterium | reverse complement strand
GGTGGCGAACGTCTTGCTGTCCCAGAACCAGTTTTCTTCTTTGCTGAAGGATTCGCTGTAGACGACGGTGCCCGAGGAGTTCTTCCACCGGAGCCAGTAGCTGCCGGTCATTTTGGAGTTGTTGGTCTTCAGGGAGACCTTCTCGCCGGCCGCCATCGTCACCGAGTAGCGGGCGTTCTGGCCGGGGTAGGCGATCGCGACTTTCTGGGTGGTGCCTTCGGCGGTGGCGGCGGGGGTGATCGTGCCGGTGAGGTCCTTGAATCCGTAGGAGGTCACTTTCACCGACCCCGCACTCGCTCCCGACGGTGATAACAGAAGAGTGTAGGTCCCGGTCGTTGGGAGTACCGAGGATTCGATAAAGCCGCCGCTGCCGCTGGAAAAGGTTCCCGATCCGATCTGGTTTCCGGAGGGATCCCATATGGACGCCGATCCACTACTGATCGTGCTTTCAGAGAACTGGAGCGATACCCGCTGGCCCGCTACCGCGTCGAAGAGCATGAGCGTGACCTTTTCCGACCCGGCAAAGCTGACGGTTTTTGGCGTCCCGAGGGAGAAGCGGCCGGTTGCCCCGACTTTCGAGGTGGTCGTGGAGCCCGGCGGGATGAACAGGTCGGGGCCGGTGCTCGAGCCCGAAGGCGTCGCGACGGCGACCGCTCCTCCGAGCCTCCAGGCAGGGACCTTGAATTTGATCGAGCCCGACGAAGCTGACGTCACTTCGGGCGTGGCGCCGTTGAGCGTCAGATCCTCTTCCTGGGCTTTGGCTTCGAAGTTCGACCCTGAGACCGTAATTTCTTCGCCCGCCGCCGCAAGCGCAGGAGAGATCGATGAGATTTTGGGGGCTGCCGATTCGGCGACGGTGAAGCTTTCAGGGCTCGTCACCGGGCCTTTTTCGCCCGCCCCGACAGTTATCGGTCCGGTGGTGGCCCCCGCGGGTACTTTCACGGATAGAGCCGTTGCGCTTGCCCCGCTCACCGTCGCCGGAGTGCCATTGAATTCAACCGTGTTTGAGCTCGGCGTGGTCGAGAAGCCGGTCCCTTCGATCGTCACGGCATCGCCGACCTGCCCCCGACCCGGAGAGACCTGGATGATCGAGAGTTCCGAGGATTCCCGGCGCGTTATCGAGAGGAGATTGCCGGCGGCGTCCCAGTTGTAAACGGCGGTTCCGCCTTCAGGATCGACCGCAGCCTTGAGGCGACCGTCGGAATCATGGAGGAAGCGGAAAGCGTTGCTTGGGGGAGACGCCGAGCCAGGGTCCACCGAAACCAGCGAGCAGCCGAAAGCAGCAGCGACCACAACGGCAGCGAAAGCAACCCTTCGGATTCCCTGGCTCCACGAATTCTCGCCGTGTCCCCGGCGAGACCCGCGTTCGCCGTCTCCAACTGCCAGCTCGTCCTTCTCGATCAACCGCTGCCCCTCGCCGATTGTTTCGGAGGCGCCTCCCAGCGGCTCCCCAGTGGCGGCATCCTTAGGGACTAGTCAGTCAATTTCAATTCACAATATTTAGGTATAGGTAATTTCGTTCGGTGAAGGATGTCTTTTCAGACGGATCTGACCACTTGCAGTTAGCGTAAAGAAGCCCCGCACAGGAGCTTGTAATAGCCAGCTCGTCAAACAGGCTGTCCAGAAACGTAAACAGTCAGATCATCGTGGATGACTCCGCACGTTGGATGGCGAGAGAGGTAATCAAATGTTTGAAGTACAGCGCTGGTCGGCTGGCCCGCACCAGAACCCCGTCGCTGATTATCAAGCCCTCGTCGTCGAGCTTCTGGAGGGCGCGGGCAAGCGCAAGGCCCCCGGTGAGGCTGCGCGGATTTGGGAGCACCCGACTAGCGAGCGCTTGAAGCGTCAGCACGTCCGGGTCCACGCTGAGAACCTCAGCAAGTACGTCTAGCTGCAATTGCACTTGCACCGTCACCGCTGGACGCTCCTGCGCAGGCTCGCCGCGGGGTGCTCGACGTAGAAGTCGCCATCGACATATCGGCCGGGGCGCCACTCCATCCCTTCCAGCAGGAAGCAGGCCGAGACATTCGTGCCGGCGAGGATCTGGAGGATGGTGTCCAACCGCGGCAGCCGCCGGCCGAGCTCCAATTGGTTGACAGCGTCACGACTCAGCCCGACGCTCGCGCTCAGGGCTTCCTGGGACAGGCCGGCTCGCCGCCGGCTGTGCCAGAGATTGAGGGCGAACCGCTCCTCCAGCGTTGGCGCGATGAGTAAGGGTCGGGTCCTCATCATCCTCCCCCCCACTCATCGACCCGTTTGACCAGCACCCACCTCGGCACTCCGAGCCCTTCGGCGAGTCGGCTGAGCCCGGCCCAAGTGGGATTCCTATTTCCTCGCTCGACGCGGCTGATGTAGCTGGTGGTGGTGCCGGCTCGCGTCGCTAGCCCTTCCTGGGTCAAGCCGGCTTCCGCGCGCAGGGCTTTGACCGCCTTGCCCAGCAGAGGAAGCGAAGCATCCGGCCTGAAGGATCGCGGAGACATCGCGGGCCTACTTTTCGGCCTTGCCGGCGTCGCGCTCGGCCAGCTCGTCCAGCACCTTCTGAATGGCCGCTTTGCGCTCGGCCCGCATCGGCTCGACCTGCGCGGCCAAGGCAGTCCCCGCCCCGTCGAGGGCGTGACAGATTTCGGCCAGAATCCGACGGCCCGGATCGAAGACCTTTCCTTCCTCGAGTTCCTCGATGAACGCGGCGGTCGTCCTCGCGCGCTTCGCGAGCTGCTCGTGGGTCAGGCCTCGCTCCTCCCGAAGCGATTTGAGCGCCCGCGCCGTCCGCAGCACCCAAGCGGCATCCGGTCGGGGGCGCGGTGCAACCTTGGGAGCGTCCTCCCGCATCAACTTGAGGACGGGATCTTCCTCGCTCGTCTGCCTGAGCCTGTCCTTGAAACGCTCCCGGGTCTCGTAGCCGACTGGCGAGACCCGAAAACGCGCCGGCACGTCGAAGTCCCAGACTTCATAGCCGCTGATGTCCGCAACCACCGGCGGAGTCTCGTAGCTTTCATGGTCGGGCGGGTCCCACCACATCCAGGCGACGAGCTTGCTGTTTCCGACCCCCAGCCCTGCGGCCAATTTGAGGATCGTGTCGAGCCGAGGCAACCGCAGCCCGCGTTCGAGTGCGCTGAGGGCGGTGCGGTTCATTCCGGTACGGTCGGCGAGCTCCTGCTGGGTAAGGCCCGCCTTGACGCGGAACCAGATCACGTTCGCGGCGAACCGCTCCGCCAGGGTCCACTCTTTCTCGACCCACTTGTCTTCCTGACCGAGAAGGCCGCTCATTTCCCACCCTCCTTCGGCGCCTCTAGGTCCCAGGCCAAGCCGATCAGCAACTCGCAGGGCTCCACCCCGACCGCGCCGCCGAGCTTGACGATCGTGTCGAGGCGTGGCAGGCGCCCCTACCTCGATCATCGCTATGTGGGTGCGATGAAGGCCGGCGCGATCGCCGGCGCCTTCCTGGGACAGCCCGGCACGCTGGCGAAGCCGGGCTAGGTTCTGGCCGAAGGAGCGGGCGGCCTCGTTCGCCTGGGGTCCTTTTGCATTCCCCATCGCTCAGTCCTCGATCCCGAGTTCTTTGAACACCTCGCGGTCCTCCTGGTGGACCTTCCGCAAGCGCTCTTTGAACTCCTCATCCGAGAAGCGGGCGGCGATGAGTTCCTCGATCGCGATGCACACAACCTCCGAGACGGGAACGCCCTCGGCGCGGGAGATGGCGGCAAGTTGCTTTGCCATCGGGTCCGGCATTCGGAGGGTCGAGACCTGCGGGCCTCTGATGCTGTCCTGATTTGAATCGCCAGCGGCCATCAGGAACCCCCGTGGTTCTGACGCGCTAATTCAAGGTCTGGATCGACCTCGCTCAGACCTCACCTTGCCCCAGGGCTTGCCCCAGCGGCGTTTTCAGCCTCCCCGGCCGAGTCGCGAATCTCCGCAAACCCGCTTCCCAAGCGGGAACACGTCTACGCGCCTGACAGGATTCGAACCTGTGACCTTCGGTTTCGTAGACCGACGCTCTATCCAACTGAGCTACAGGCGCGGGGTGACCGGGGGTGCCGGCGGACTGACGAGATTAAAGGATGCGGGCGGGTTTTAGGAGGCTAGAGGGTTGGGGCGTGGCGTCCTGCTGGGCGTAGGCGGCTAGGAGCTGAGCCTCGCCCTCCTTGTTCGGGAAGCGGGTGGCGACGAGGAGAGCGCCGAGGATGATGGCGACGATGCCGGCGACGTAGGCCCAGGTGTCTCCGTGCAGGAAGGCGCCGCGCGCGCCTTCGACGATCGATTCGGCGTAACGGGGGTGCTGTTCGGCCACCCCGGCGGCGCTGGAGAAGGATTTGGTCAGCTCGTTTTCGACACTGGTCGAGACGGAGTGGGGCGCCGTGGCGACGGCCGCCGTCGCCGCGGCCGCATAGCCGGCGGTGAGCAGGGCGCCGAGGATCGACTGCATGATCGCGCCGCCGAGGTCACGCTGCAGGTCAGCGGTCGCCGAGGCCATTCCCGCCCGGCGCACGGGGACCGAGGCGGTCAGGGAGTGCGAAGCCGGGGTGCCGGCGAAGCCGACCCCGATGCCGATAAGCACGTAGCCGAGGCCGACGTGCCAGTACCGGGCGTTCTCGTCCCAGAGCAGCAGCATCACCACGAAGCCGCCGAGGCAGAAGGCGTAACCGAGCAGCAGGGTGAAGCGGGCACCGCGGGCCTCGACCAGCTTCGCCGAGCGGGGAGCGACGAGGACCATTGCCAGCGCCGCCGGGATGATCGCCAGGCCGGCGTCGAGGGTCGAGTATTCCAGCACGTTCTGCAGGTACTGCTGGCCGATGAACATCGCCGCCATCAGCGAGCCGAAGACGATGATGCCCGCGCAGGCTGCCACCCAGAAGACCCGCCGGCGAGCGACTTCGAGGTCGAAGAGCGGCGAGGAGGCGCGGCGTTGACGGATGACGAAAGCGATCACCGCGGCGAGGGCGACCAGGGCCAGGCCGGCGGCAGCCGCCCCCGCACCCGGCACGGGGGCGAAGTTGATCGCCAAGACCAAGGCGGCGACCATCAGCACCGAGAGGATGCCGCCGAGGTTGTCGACCGGCTCGGTGGTCTCGTTGACATGGGCGGGGATGAAACGCCAGGCGAGGTAGAGGGCGAGGAGTGCCAGCGGCAGGGTGACGAAGAAGACCGAGCCCCAGTCGAAGTGCTCCAGCAGGGCGCCGGAGATCAACGGCCCGAGCGCCGAGATCCCTCCCCCCAGCGCCGACCAGAGCGCGATCGCCCTGGTCCGCTCGGGGCCGCTCCAGAGCGCGGTGATCAGCGCCAGCGTCGTCGGGAACGCCATCCCGGCCGCTAGGCCGCCGACGAGGCGGGCACCGAAGAGGACCGGTACCGAGGGCGCGAAGCCGGCGAGCAGCGAGGCCGGGATCGCCAGCGCCGTGCCCGCCAGCAGCATCTCCTTGCGCCCGTGGGCGTCGCCGAGCGCCCCGAGGTAGAGCACCGAGGCAGCGAGTCCGAGCGAGTAGCCGACCGCGATCAGGTCGAGTCCGGTCTGGCTCGCGTCGAAGGCCTTGCCGATGTCCGGCAGGGCGACGTTGGCGACCGCGAGGTTGAGGTTTGCGACCGCGGCGACGGCGATCAGCGCAGCCAGCACCAGCTTCGCCCGGGGTGGAGCCGACGAGCGCGACGCGGGTACCCGAGCGGCAGCGGTCGCGTCCATCGCTCCACCCTATTCGCGGTTGCGCGCAGCGGCTGGGGCGGTGACCGAGTGGGCCGTACTCGCCGTCGCTGAAGCTCGCCTTCCTCGTCGCCGCCCTGCCGGCATTCGCCTCGCCCGGGTCGACCGGGCGGCTGCCGGTCGAACTTCTCAGCGCTTGAGCCGCACGTGCCAGTGGACGGTCGCGGTGGCGACGCGCTGACCGTCCTCGTCGGTCAGCTCGACCTCGCAGGGGAACTCGACCTTGCCCTCGGCGTCGAGGATGGCCAGGGCCTGGCCGGCGTCCGTGCCGAGCCTCGCGCTCGCCGTGATCGGGCCTTGGGCGATCTTCTCGTAAGCGACCTCGGCACTGCGGGCGAGGGGCGTGACCTCGCCCATGCGCTCGGCGAAGGCGCCGACGAAGGCCGCGCCGGAGGCGGTCTCGGCCGCGGTGAAGAGGGCGCCCGCGTGTTGCGAGCCGACGTGGTTGTTGAGCTCCGGCCGCTCCGGCAGCACCACCGTCGCCTCCCCTTCGCTGATCTCGATTATCTCCAGGTTGAGGTGCCCCGCGAAGGGCACCGCCTGCGTCATGCCCTTGGCGATCAGTTCGTAGTCGGTCACCGACTCACCCTACTCAGCGGCCCTCGAACTCGGCGTGACCCGGGCCGCCGTGCTCGAGGAAGGTGCGGACGGCGTTCTGCAGATCCTCGGTCGCGAACAGCTCGGCGGCGTCGGTTCGGACCGCCTCGTCAGCGGCGGGCATTCCGCCTTCGCGGAAGCGGCGGAGGATGTACTTCGTCATCGCGTGCGCCTTGGTCGGGCCGGTGGCCAACTCGGCCGCCAGCTTGCGCGCCTCCGCGTCGAACCCCTCGTCCTCGTAGATGAGGTTGACGACGCCCCAGCGCTCCATCTCCTCGGCCCCGAAGACGCCGCCCGACATCACGAAGTGCCGAGCCCGGCCGCTGCCGGCGCGCTCGGCCAACCGCTGGGTGCCGCCCATCGAGGGCGTCAGCCCTACCACCTTCTCGACCAGCCCGAACTTCGCCTTGGGCGAGGCGACGATCAGGTCGCAGGCGAGCGAGAGCTCGAAGGCGGCGGTCAGAGTCAGCGCGTGGGCGGCGAAGACGACCGGCGCCGGCAGCTCTTCGACCTTTTCGATCATCTCCAGCAGCCCGTCCCACAGCTCGCGTCCCTGCTCCGGCGACAGCCCGGCGAAGACGTGGACGTCCACCCCGCCGGAGACGGCGCGACCCTCGGCCCGGATCAGCAGCGCCCGCGGCGGCTCGGTCGCGACCGCGTCGATCGCCGCCCGCAGGTCGTCAATCATCCGCTGGTCGAAGAGGTTCAGCGGCGGACTGTCGAGGGTGATCACGGCGAGGCCCCCGTCCTCGCGCTCGAGCCGCGCCGCCGGGCCACCCGACCCGGCCGCTGCATCAGGGGACACGATGGACCTCGAAGAGGTTGGTGCCGAGTTCCTGGTCGGCGAGGCCTGCGGTGATCGCGATCAGCTCGCCCGAACGGGCGATCCCGTGCCGCCCGGCCATCTCGGCGCAGGTCCGCAGCAGGCCGTGCACGTCGGAGGCATAGTCGCAGCGGGCGGCGCTCACCCCGAAGAGGAGGTTGAGCCGCCGCACCGTCTCGATCCGCGGCGAGATCGCCAGCACCGGCACGTCGGGCCGGTGGGCGGATACGAGCCGCGCCGTCCGCCCGCTCGTCGTCGGCACCACGATCGCCTTCAGCCCCAGCCGGTAGACCGCGCCGACGGCGCTCTGGGCAACCGAGTCGGCGACGTCCTGCGTCGCCTGGTCGGTACGGCGGAACAGCCACTCGCCGTAGGGGAGGTCCGGCTCGGTCGCCCGGGCGATCTGATCCATCACCCGCACCGCCTCGACCGGATGCTGCCCAACCGCGGTCTCCTCGGAGAGCATGATCGCATCGGTGCCGTCGTAGATCGCGTTGGCGACGTCGGTCACCTCGGCCCGGGTCGGCCGCCGCGCGCTGACCATCGAGGCCAGCATCTGGGTCGCGGTGATCGCCGGTTTCGAGCGCCGCCCGGCGGCCCGGATCAGCCGCTTCTGGACGATCGGCACCTGCGAGAGCGGCAGTTCGATCCCGAGGTCGCCGCGGGCGACCATGACGCCCCCGGTCGCCTCGCTGACGATCCCGTCGATGTTTTCAGCCGCCTGCTGTCGCTCGATCTTGGCGACGAGCGGGATGTCATGGCCAAGCGCCTCGACCCGCTCGCGCACCACCACCAGGTCTTCGGGCGAGGAGACGAAGGAGACGGCGAGGAGGTCGATGCCCTGCTCGACCGCGAACTCGACCCAGCCGAGATCGGTCGCGCCCGCCGCGGGCAGCTGGCCGCCCCCGGGGATGTTGATCCCCTTGTGGGAGGAGAGGGTGCCGCCGACCTCGACCTCGGCGTCGACGCCGCTGGCCTCGGAGCCGCCGACCCGCAGCCGGATCGCCCCGTCGGCGAGGTAGACGACCTGGTCCTGGTGCAGCCCCTTCATCGCCGGCCGCGGCACCGGGATCGTCGCCTCGTCCCCCTCGACCTCCTCCGGCGTCAGGGTGACGTGCATCCCGGTCTCCAGCTCGGCGACGTCGTCGCGCAGCGCCCCGATCCGCAGCTTCGACCCCGGCAGATCGCCGAGGATCGCGACCTCGCGGCCGACCCGCTCCGCCGCCGCCCGGATCGCCGCGATCGTCTCCGCGTGCCGCTCCCGCCCCGCGTGCGAGAAGTTGAGCCGGAAGACGTCGGCGCCGGCCGAGATCAGCTGCTCCAGGATCTCGGGTTGCCAGCTCGCCGGACCGACCGTGGCGATGATCTTCGTGCGCCGCTCCAGGTGCGCGCCACTGTTTGAGTTCGCTCGCGACTCCATCTTCGTGACTGTAGAGGGCGCCGCCCGTGACTTTGTCGCCGGGACGTGAGCGCGAAGAACCCCGCCCAGCCTCCAGTACCTACAATCGTTCGAAGCGCGTGGAGAGGTGGCCGAGTGGCTGAAGGCACTCGCCTGCTAAGCGAGTAGGGGGCGCAAGCTCTCTCGAGGGTTCGAATCCCTCCCTCTCCGTTCCGCGCCAGGTTTAGCTCCTACATTGAAACCGGGTGGGCGATGTGCCCGCGAACGCCCTGGATGACCCGCTTCTCGGGATTGAAGCTAGGCTCCTTTCGGTGCTTGGGTATCTCTCGGAACGGCTGTCGCTGCCGCTCGCTGTGGTGGCCATTGCCGGTTTTTTGGTTGGCCTGTCGAGCTCCGGGCTGGTGGTTGGCCTCTCGATCATGGGCCTCGTCTACATAGTGCTCACCCCGGTCGTGATCTGGCTCTCCGCCCGTGGAAAGCCGAGGGGTTCCAGGGTCGCCGAATCCTTCGTCGGCGCCGTTTGGTTGTTGATGGCCCTCTACGTGTGCTTCATCGAACGACCTGGGAGCATGACCCACTTTGATATTGAGGCGGTGATAGGGGTCGGAGCCGTCGCTGTGGTCACCGCTCGTCTGGCGATCAAGCTACCCGCTGATTACCAGAGAACGCACAAGGCCTGTCCTGAATGCGCCAATATGGTGCTTGAGAAGGCCCGCGTTTGTCACTACTGCGCGTACCGGTGGGAGCCGCCACTGGATCCGCGCCAACCGGTCGGTCAAGCCGGGACTTGACCTCGGGGGGTTCAAATACCGCCCCATGATCCCGGTTCTGGGCTGCTACTGAAGCTTTGGTCGAACTTGAAAGCGCCTGTTACTCGGAGGATTTGCTTCTGGCCGGTGGCCGCCGACACGATGGAGATTGACTGCTTATGGATGCAACGGCCGTAGTTGCTGCCTACGCTGCCGCACTTTCGACGGCCGGTGCCGCCGCTCAAACTTGGCGATGGCTAGGCGCTCGTAAAACGAGCCTGCGGATTGAGCTTGAGCCGGGGGAAGCCAGCCCGAGCTTGGGTTTCACGGTCACCGAGCGCGATTCCTTCCTGGTCTTGTGGATCAACGTCATTAACGAGGGCGAACAACCAGAGCAAATCGCCTGGCTCTGGGTAGAGCGACTTGATCCAGAGCATGGCTGGGTGGAGGACGCCGGCCTCGGAGGCGAAGACGTGATCAACCCAAGAGGCCGCAAGACCTATATCGCCGCTGAGGAGCCCGTCGCCCAACAGGAGGAGGCAGACTTTGAGATCAGCCAGCCTGTGACGCCATATCGGGTTCGCGTGTTATCTGGGCGCGGCGAAAACTTCTTCTCTGACGCCCAGCAATCCCCGGCGCGGCGTGCCGTTCGGTAATTCGGATTCGCCCTCGGCCGTTAGATACCGCGACCGGGACTATCAGAACCGCCCACATGTAGCCGAACTATCTGCGCCCAAGTGCGCTCAAGTTCGATCTTCGTCCCTCCCTCTCCGTTCCGCTGGTTCAGCGGCCTCGCGCCTTACCGGCTCCACCACGTCTTGGCGTCGGCCAGCGGCCCCCCGCTGGAGCCGCTCGGCTTCTCGCGCCGCGCCTTGCCTTCGGCCCGCGCCCGTTCGGCCGCTGCCTTCTGCGCTTCGGAAAGCTTGGCGATCAGGGTGTCGCGGGTCTCCTCCAGCTCCTCGACTCCGGCGACGTGCGCCTTCGCGCGGGGGCTGGCGGTGTAGAGCTCGGGCAGGTCGCGGACGTAGGTGGCGAGCTCGGCCTCGAGGCGGGCGATCTGGCGGCGCAGCTCCTGGCGCACCTCGATCGTCTCGCTGTCCCCGGTCTCCTCACCGACCCCCGGCGGAACGGCGACCTGTCCGTCGGGGCCCAGCATGCTGGCGCAGGCCATCATCACCACTGCCAGGTCGTCGGGGTCGCGGCCGAGCGCCTGCGCCTTGCGCAGCGCTTCCAGCGCCACCGCCTCCAGCTCCGGCTCGGGGACCACCTGCTCGGCGACGAAGGTGCCGCGCCCCTGCTGGCTGAGGATCAAACCTTCGCCTTCGAGCGACTCGTAGACGGAGCGGACGGTGTTGACGTTGACGCCTGCCCAACCCGCGATCCGGCGCAGGCTCGGCAGCCGCTCTCCGGGGCTGAGCTGACCGGTGAAGATCAACGCCCGCAGCCGCCAGCTCAGCTGTACGCCGAGCGGAACGTCGCTGCTCGGTTCCAGCGTGAACGGGTTTAGCTGTGCTGCGTTACTCATACAATTATAGGAGGGCTGTTCTCTTGGAGTCTACCAGTGGGAATGGGCGGCTTCGACCGGCGTCCACTACACCCAGGCCCACGTCGACCTCAGCGACGGCACCGTCATGCACGTCACCCACCCCCTCCCCTGCAGCCCCGAGGCGTAGCCCGCCCAGGCAGCCCGCGCCCTTCGCCGTTCGGCGGCGGGGATAGGCTGGCGCAGTGTCCGCCCCTGCCCAGTCGCACGAGCGCTACGAGCAGGTCTTCGCCGAGGTCGAGGCGCCGTTCGCCTTCGTCGACCTGGGGGCGATGTGGGCAAACGCGGAGGCGATACTCCAGCGGGCGGCGGGCAAGCCGGTCCGGGTCGCCACGAAGTCGATCCGCTGCCGGGCGCTGCTGGAGGCGATCCTGGGCCGGGACGAGGGCTTCGAGGGGCTGATGACCTACACCCTGGCCGAGACGCTATGGCTGGCTGAGCTGGGCTTCGAGAACCTGCTGCTCGCCTACCCGACCGCGGACGTGGCGGGGTTGGAGGAGCTGGCGTTGCGCTCGGCGGCCAGCCCGGCGGGGGCCCCGATCGTGATGGTCGACTGCGTCCGCCACCTCGACATGATCCAGTCGGTGCTGGGCAAGGGAGCGCCGCCGGTGAGGGTCTGCATCGACGTCGACGCGAGCTGGTGGTGGCTCGGCGGGAGGGTCAGGGTCGGGCCGAAGCGCTCGCCGGTGCGCACGGTCGAGGAGGCGGTGACCCTGGCGCGGGAGATCGAGCGGCGGCCGCAGATCGAACTCGACGCGGTGATGGCCTACGAGGGACAGATCGCGGGGGTCGGCGACCAGCCGCCCGGGCAGCGGCGGCGGGCGGCGGCGATCGGCTGGATGCAGCGGCGATCGGCGGCGGAGCTGGCGGAGCGGCGGGCGGCGATCGTCGCCGCGCTGAGCGAGTTCGTCGAGCTGGAGATCGTCAACGGCGGCGGCACCGGCAGCCTCGAGCTGACCGCGGCCGAGGAGGCGGTGAGCGAGGTGACCGCCGGCTCGGGCTTCTACGCACCCGCCCTCTTCGACCACTACAGCCGCTTCAGCCTCAGCCCGGCGGCGGGGTTCGCGCTGCCGGTCGTCCGCAAGCCGAGGCCGGAGACGGCGACGGCGCTCGGCGGCGGCTACCTGGCTTCCGGCGCCGGGGACGCGGCGCGGCTGCCGGTACCGTGGCTGCCGGCGGGCCTGGAGCTCGACCCCGAGGAGGGCGCGGGCGAGGTGCAGACGCCGCTGCTCGGGCCGACCGCAGCGGCCCTGGAAGTCGGCGATCGCGTCTACCTCCGCCACGCCAAGGCCGGCGAGCTCTGCGAGCGCTTCGACACCCTCCACCTCGTCGAAGGCGGCGCGATCGTCGACGAGGTCCCCACCTACCGCGGCGAAGGCCGCACCTTCCTCTAGCCGCCGCACCTTCCTCAGCCGCAAACGTTCCTTTGCCGCCCAGAAATTTGATGCAGTTTGGATTAGGGGCCGAGGACGCGGTCGGTGTAATCGTTCGCGAAGACGCGGCGGGGGTCGAGCTCGTCGCGGGCGCGCTGGAACTCCTCCCAGGCCGGGTAGCGAGGCGCCAGGGTCGCCGCGGACTGGAAGTGGCGCTTGCCCCAGTGCGGGCGGCCGCCGTAGGAGTCGATGATCGCCTCCACAGCCTCGAAATAGGGGCGCCAGTCCATCCCCCGGTACTGGTGGACGGCGACGTAGGCGGTGTCGCGTCCATGGGCGGGGCTGAGCGAGGCATCCTCGGCCGCCGAAACGCGCATCTCGATCGGAAAGAAGACCGGGTATCGGTTCTCCCGCACCCACTCGACCACCCGCCGCGCCGCCTCCGGCCCGTGCTCTCGGGGCAGCGCGTACTCCATCTCGGTGAAACGCACCCGCCGCTCGTTCGCGAAGACGCGATCGCTGCGGTCGCTGGTGCGGCTGCCCGATGCCAGCCTGCCGGCGAGCCGCGAGAGGCCCGGGATCAGGCGCGGGATGGTCTTCCCGGTTGCCGCCAGCGCCTCCAGCGCCCAGTTCTCCAGGACCACGTCGTTGAGGTAGGCGGCGGCGCGTCCCCGTGGCCGCGGCGGCCCCTCGAGCCGGTTGCGCTCGAGCACCAGCGCCAGGTCCGAGTAGGGGAAGGTGAAGAGCTCGAAGTGCTCGTGCTCCTCGGCCCGCCGCTGGAAGTCGTCGAGCACCTCCTCGCGCGGGTGCGGCGAGTCGACCCGCAGCAGGTCGAAAGAGGGGACGCAGCGCAGGGTCACCGCCGAGATCGCCCCCAGCGCACCCACGCCGACCCGCGCCGCCCGCAGCAGCTCCGGCGTGGTGCTCGAGCCAAGGTGGCGAACGCTGCCGTCCGCGAGCACCAGCTCCAGCCCCTCGACCTGGGCGGAGATGCTGCGCAGCCTGGCGCCGGTGCCGTGCGTCCCGGTCGAAATCGCGCCGGCGATCGTCTGTCGGTCGATGTCGCCGAGGTTCTCCATCGCCAGGCCGAGCCGGGAGAGCTCCTCGCCCAAGTCGGCGAGGACGGTGCCGCCGCCAACCCGGACGAGGCCGGAAGCGGGGTCGGCGTCGAGCACACCGCTCAGCGCCTCGAGCCGCAGCAGCATCCCGGTCGTCAGCGCCGCCTCGGTGAACGAGTGGCCCGAGCCGGCCACCCGCGCCTTTTCGCCGGCCGCGGCGGCGGCGGCGATCGCCTCGCCCAGCTCGTCGCGGTTTGCCGGGCGGACGATCCCCGCGGGCCGGCAGGACTGGTCGCCGGCCCAGTTGGACCACTCGCCGCCGTTCTTCGACCTCCGTTGCGGCAATGCGACCCTCATCCGGCTGCGGGCCGCGGCTCGGTCCGCGGATCCATCGTCCGGAAAGCGTAGGCGACGGTCAGCGCCAGCAAGAGCGCGATCGCCAGGTTCGGCTCGGCGTTGCCGGTGAGGCCGGCCACGACGCCGCCCCCCACGCCGCCGATCACCTGTCCAGAGGCCCAAGCCATGTTGGCGAGGCCGGCGGCGAACCCCTGGTGAAGGCCGCTCGACTCAGCAACGTCGGAGATCAGCGTCAGCGCCGGCGCGAAGCAGAGGCCGGCCCCGAGCGAAGTGAGGATCAGGCTGGCGAGAACGGCTCCCAGCGTGCTCACCACGCCGATCACGATCATCGCCCCCGCGCAGATCAACAGACCGATGACATAGGGGGACCGACGACCAACCCGGTCCGACAGCCGTCCGGCGAAGGGCGCGAGCATCGCCTCCAGCGCCGCGCCGGCGATGAACCCGGCTGCGATCACGCCATGCCCCCCACCAAGGCTGTCGATCCGCAGCGGCACCAGCACCTCGATCGCACCGAACATCACCGAGGGAACCCCTACGAATGCCACAGCGTCGAGCACCGGTCGGCTGAGGATCGTCTTCAGGACTTCCCCAAGGCTCTGCGGTGGCGGCGCCTCGACCTCGGGCAGGCGCCAAGCGTAGAAGGCAAGGGCGGTGGTCAGCAGGAGGACGGAGGCAAAAACTGGACCGGTACCGACCGATGCCGCCAGCGCCCCAAGCGCCGGGCCTAGCAGTGCGCCGGCAACCGCGGTTCCGAGAGCGCTGCCGATCAGTGAGCCGCGCCTGTCCTCTGGGGACATGACGATGAGCCAACTGAAAGCACCGGCCCAGATGAGCGCGCCGGCCGCCCCCTGAACGAAGCGAGTCGCGTCGAGCACATACACCTGGTCGGCGAGCCCGAAGACGAGGCTCGACATCCCCAACGCCAGGAGCCCATAGATCACGGTCATCCGGGGCCCTACGCGACTGGCGAGGAAACCGGCCGGGAGCGAGGCAACCAACGTTCCCGCCGCATAGGAAGCCGAGAGGACTCCCGCCTGCGCCTTGTCAAGGCCGAGATCGTCGACGTAGCTGGGCAGCAGGGGCGCGATTGCCGCGTAGAACGCGACATCGAAGAAAATCATCGCCGATGCCAAGAGCAGCAACTTGCGCATATCCCGAATCCAATCACCACCTCCACCGGTTCGCGGAATCCATCCTTGCCAACTGAAAG
Source organism: Solirubrobacterales bacterium (assembly GCA_045805725.1). GTDB lineage: Bacteria > Actinomycetota > Thermoleophilia > Solirubrobacterales > 70-9 > VAYN01. Next base: position 8,747 of record JBJMKQ010000071.1, on the reverse strand, counting down.
TCTCCTGGCGTGGAGTATTCGAGGATCGGTCTTTCGGTGCGGGGGGTTTCTCCTGTTGGGCGCGAATTCGTCCCTTCAGGGGCCGGAAGCGCTGCCCGATGAGTTCCCACGACCCCAGCGAACGCGCCCCGATCTTCGTCGTCATGCCATTCGATAGCGAGTTCGACGACATCCACGCGACGATCAAACGAGCTTTGGCGACGCTCGGGTTGGAGGCCATTCGCGCCGACGACATCAAGGTCAGCGCCCCGGTCGTGGAAAACATCTACAACGCGATCGAGCAGGCGGGCCTGGTCATCGGAGTTACCAGCAAGGCCAACCCGAACGTCACCTACGAGCTCGGTTACGCCCACCATGTCAACAAGGAGACGATCCTTCTCACGGATGATGCGTCGAGCGTCCCCTTCGACCTCCGGCATCTGCATCACCTGACCTACTCCAGCGATGACATGGCCGGCCTCGCCAAGGGCCTCCAAGCATGGATACAGAATTCCCGGTTCCTCGCCTCCGAGCGCTCACGGGGGACGGTTCTCCGCCGGGGGGAGGTATTCGACGCGGTGGTCGATGGGACGTTCTACCTGCAAAGGTCGCGACCCTTGCCCTCTAAAGCTGAGATTGCCGGCTCGCTGGCGCAGCATGCCACCTTGCCACAGCGCCTCCTGTACCTAACCGAGGAAGGGCAGTCGACCTATCTGACCCTCTGTGAGGATCCGGAGTATGTCTACTACCACGAGACCGTGAAGTACGTGGTGGATAACGCGGCCGCGTTGATTGCCGAGGTGCTTGAGCATTGCGACTCACGCGAGGTCGACTTCATCAGCCTGGGACCGGGCAACGGGGCCAAGGACGCGGTGCTGATCCGAGCGCTCTTGCAGCACGCGCGCAGTCCGAAATACACTTACTACTACCCCTATGACGTCAGCGGGGGGTTGCTGCTCGAAGCGATCAGGACCATCCTCGCCAAGGGACTCCCACTGGAGCGCCTAAGGATCAAGGCAATCGAGGCGGACATCGCCTATCTCGCCGAGTTCAAGAAGGTGTTCGATTTCCGTGAGGAGCCGAACGTCTACTCGCTGCTGGGTGGCCTGGACAACCTCGGCAACGAGGTGGCGCTTCTTCACAGGCTCCACGAGCTGATGAACCCACAGGACTGCCTGCTACTCGAGATGCGAAAGAAGGCGGGCAGCGGCCCCCAGGCGCTTGGGCGAATCGACCTGAACCGCCGGTTGGACCTGGCGCCTCTCCGCTACATCGGAGCGGAAGTCGACCGAGAGTCCGTGGACTACACCGAGATAGCGAGCACCAGCTCGATACCCAATGCCCGCACGATCGCCGCAACCGTTCCTTCGTGGAAGCTCGACGGCAAAACCCAGCACCGAACCAGTCTGTTCAGTGTGCACTACTACGACGACCAGGAGTTGCGAAAGATCTTCAAGCGGGTGGGCTTCCAGATCGTCTATGACGACGACAACGGGCAGAGCAATTCCCTCTTTTACGCCGTTCGGAAAACCTGAGACTCGCCAACCCAGCTGTTCAGCCTTAACATCTGAACTAGCATTGGAGGGGTGGCAGAGCGGTTGAATGCGGCGGCCTTGAAAGCCGTTAGGCGTCCTTGGCGTCTCGTGGGTTCGAATCCCACCCCCTCCGCTTCAGCAGCGGGTTTCAGGCTGCAGTAAGCGGTTTCCGGGGCTTGACCCCTAGCAACATAGCCGCTGCCGCCGTCCGGTTGGGCGGTGGGGATCGGTAGGGGCGCGGCGGCAACTGGCATAAAGCTGGCGCGCCGCCGCGGCGTCCCTGCAAGTCCCCTTCAAGGCGGAGCCGCCCCTGGCCGGGGCGGCTCCGCTGCAACCCCTCAACCGGGCGGCACAAGGAGGTGCGGCAGAGCGGAATCAGGTCGGGCAGGCTCATGCCAGCGCCTGCGCCGTCCGCCGCATGTCGCCCCAAGGCGCTGCCACTGCTCCAGCTTGCTCATAGGGGCCGGAACCTAGCTGCCGCTTTACGGAATGTGGGTTTACTGTTGAACGCCTTTTCGCGGCGGAACCGCCTACGAGCTACAGCGGTTCCGCCTGTCCTTCACTGCTCAGCCGTTCTTGGTGATGGCCAGCGGCAGTGCGTGCATCTGCGCGATCGTCATGCGTGCTCTCCCCCTTTCTCCCGCTGCGGGATTGAGGTGAGCAGCATGGCCCATTTACTGAAAACTTCGTCAGTAATGAAGCTCCTGTCCGCGCCGGGCGTGCGCGCGTAGGACGCAGGAGTACTCCCTAGTATTTCAGTGCTCAACGACGCTGACGGAAGGGACACCGTGACGAAGCAGCCGGGCGAACAACCGGACGAGAAGAAGCCCGGCGAAAAGAAGCCAGGGCAGCCTTGGGAACCGGACTACATCAACGACGCGATGGCCAAAGCAATCGGGCACCCCACACGGGCGCTGATCCTCGCCGAAGTGAATCGGCGCATCATGAGTCCGGCCAAGTTCGCCAAGAAGCCGCACCCTGTTTGACGGAAAGGTTTGGGAGAACCTGCCGGAGACGATGAAGAACAAAGCCAGCGGTCAAACCCTGACCCATCTCCTCGAAGCCATCGCCAAGGCGATCCTTGCGGAAACGTTTGACGAGCGCGATGACCGAGCCTTGGCGTGGGACAAAGCGACGCTCGACATGAAGGGCTGGCTGAAGATCGCCAAGATCCATAGGAAGGCGATTTACGACACGATGAAGGTGGCCGAGGAATCCGAAGCCCGGCTAGAAAAATCTGGCGACGAGGGTATCTGGGCGTCGTGGGCTTTCTTGTTCTTCAAGTCGCCGGTTGACGAGCCGGACGAGGGGGACCAGCCACCGCCGTAGCCGCCCGTATGACTGCCTCGGTAACTTCGAGGGCGTGGACGCCGCCGAGCGCCCGGTGGCAACTGGCGAGGACTGCATGACAAGCGGGGATGCCCCCTTGTGCGGCGGCCATCCTCGACGCCGAGGGCAGGAATGCAGGACCGGCAGCCGAACGAAGCTGCAATGAACGAAGCCGCCAGGCGCGACGCCAGACGTCAGCGCTGGATCGACCGCGCCGAGAGGATGAGGGACGCCTTCGGACTGGTGCTGATCCTCGTTCTCCTCACCTATGTGTTGACGTCGTTGCTGGGCAACCACAGCTGGTCGGCCGTAATCCTCTGCATCGCGACCAGCGGCACCTCGATTGTCGCCCTGGCCAGCTCGCACGCCGAGGCGAGGTTCGCGCGGCTGGCGCTCTGGCTCTCGGCGTTGACGATCCTCCTGGCCGTGATCGGGGCGGCGAGCGGGGAGCGGATCTGGCTCAACCTCGCGTCGATCGTCCAGATCACCCTGCTGGCGGTGGCGATGGCCGCGGTGCTGCGGCGGGTGGTGACGACGGCCGAGGTCGGCTCGCGGACGATCCTCGGCGCGATCAGCGTCTACACCGTCCTGGGGATCCTCTTCACCTTCCTCTACGGGACGATCGATCGGATCCAGGGCGGCCCCTTCTTCGAAGGGCATCCCCATCCCGACGGCAGCGATTTCGTCTTCTTCAGCTACACGACGCTGACCACGACGGGCTACGGCAACCTCGTGCCCGGCGGTCAACCCGGCCGCATGGTCTCCGGGCTGGAGATGATGATCGGCCAGATCTTCCTCGTCACCCTCGTCGCCGGCCTGGTCAGCCTCTGGCGTCCGGGGGAGGGGCTGAAGCGGCGCCAGGAGGCGCGGCGCGAAAGGCGCGGCGCTTCGGGCGGATCCCCGGCCGGGGATCCGCCCATCGCCTGATCGACTAACCCTCGTCGAGCTCGACGCGCTCGATCGCCTGCGGCTCGCGCGGCTTGTCGCCGCCGTCCGTCGGCGTCGACTCGATTGCGTCGACCACGTCCATCCCGTCGATAACCTCGCCGAAGACGGTGTGCTTGCCGTCGAGCCAAGGCGCCGCCCCGGTGGTGACGATGAAGAACTGGGAGCCGTTGGTGTTCGGCCCCGCATTGGCCATCGCCAGCGCTCCGCGAACCACCTTGTGGTCGTTGATCTCGTCCTCGAAGGTGTAGCCCGGGCCGCCGCGGCCGGTGCCTTCCGGGCAGCCGCCCTGGATCATGAAGTCGGGAATCACCCGGTGGAAGACGAGCTGGTCGTAGAAGCCGTCCGCCGACAACTTGCGGAAGTTCTCGACGGTTTTCGGCGCGTCCTCGTCGTGGAGCTCGAGCACGATCGCCCCGGCGCTGGTGTGAAGGGTCGCTTGCGACATGGCGCCACCCTAGCGACTCGATGCGGCTGGTTTGCACCGCCCCTCACTCTCGCACCTGACGCCCCTCACTCTCGCACCTGACGCCCCTCACCCTCGCACCCTGATGGTGACAGGGGCCGAGAAGCCAGGGGCGTAGGGCCAACGCTCCTCCGCCAGGGCGATCGCCCGCAGCCGGATCGAGGCGCTGCCGCTGATGTAGCGGAAGCGGTAGTGGGCGCGGTAGCGGCCGTGGTGATCGGTGCGGGTGACGAGGACCGGTCGCCAGCGGCCGCTCGTCTGCTCCAGGTACTGGATCGCGACCAGCTTGCCGCGGCGCGGGATCGGAGCGCCGACGCTTCTCACCCTGCCGCCGAGCCGCACCGCCTCCCCGGTCCGCAGATCCAACGGCTCCGCCCGCAGCGAGATCCCGGAGCGCACGCGCAGCTCCAGCCCCGGCCGCCGCGCGGGCTCGAGCTCGCCGTCCCCCGGGAAGGTCACGGTGACGCGGCGCGAGGGGCCGGGCGGCAGCTTCAGTTCGAAGCCTCCCTGCTCGCCGGTCCGCGCGGTCTGCGGGGCGATCGGCAGGAGCGCGCCATGGGACGGGTGGAACGCCACCCGCAGCCCCCGGCCGGCAAGACCGGCTCCGTCGCCGCGGGTGAGGCGGCCGGCGAGCAGCGCCGGCGCGCCGAAGGGAACGGTGAGGGAGTCGCCGCGACCGTGGCCGCCACGCAGCCGGGCGAACAGCCGCGCCTTTCCCCTCGCCGGCCTGGGCGGGGCGGGCAGCGGCTTCGCCTTGACGATCGGGGGAGGCGGCTCGCGGCGGATCGCCATCTGGGTGCCGTCGGCGCGCAGGATCGTCGTCGCGGTGTTGCCGGCTGCGTCGCTTGCTTCGGCCCGGAAGACGAAGGTGCCGTAGCCGAGCTCCGGCATCGGCGCGACGAGGTGAACCTTGCCGGCGGCGTCGGCCGGGACCAGCTTGGTCGGCAGCTCGGTCCACTCCGGCGCATCGACCCGGCGGTAGAAGAGGTGCCCCGCCGCCGGCCCGGAGTGTTCGTCGAAGGCGTCGGCCATCAGCTGGCGTTCGTCCTCCTCGGTCGAGAAGGCAATCTGGGGACGGACGTCGTCGAGCCGCAGCGGCACCGTCACCGCCGAGCTCGGCGCCTCGTTCCCGGCTTCGTCCCGCAGCCACAGCTGCAACGCGTAGGAGCCCGCCGCGGGGACCGAGAGGTCGGCCAGCGAGCGGCGGTCGCGCCCGGGGGCGAACCGGACTCCGGTGTCGTAGCCGTTCGGGCCGAGGACTCGCCAGATCGCACCGGCGATTGGGCTGGCCGGTCCCTGGTCCGGGTTTTCCCAGCCGAGGTCGAAGTCGTTCGCGCGGCGCCAGCCGTCGCCGCCGGCGAGCTGCGGCGCGCGGGGGTGGGCCGGCGGGTTGTTGTCGATGAGGACGGTGTGGTCGCCGGTGCAGGCGCCGTTGCCGGCGAAGTCGGCGGTGCAGTGGACGACGGTGTGGGAGCCGTCGCTGGAGGCGGCGGTGTCGACGTAGTGGGTGGCCCGGGCGGAGGTGCCGCAGGGTCGCATCGTCGTCGCCCGCCACTCGCCGCCGATCTGCACCTTGTTGCACTGGTACTCGGTGAAGCCGACGCGGTTGCCGTCGAGGAAGGTCTCGCCGAAGCGAGGCCCGCTGCCGCCGTCGTCGCCGCCGACGAAGACCGACTGGGTGCCGCGGCGCCAGCCGCCGGCGACGAGATCGCCGCCGGTGAGGAGCGCCGCCGGCTGGCGGTCGTCCTCCACCGTCAGCGTCAGCGTCCGGATCCCCGACCAGGAGCCCGGTTCGAGCGAGCACCACTTGTCTTCGCCGCGAGCGCAGAGCAGCCGGTCCTCGAAGGCCGGGATTGGCGAGTTGAATCCGATCGTGAAGTCCCTCAGGGCGGTGTCGGTTTCGCTCGCGCTCAGCGAGGGGTTGAAGGTCCCGCCCCAGTTGACGCCCCCGAGGCGCTGCTCCATCCCGTCGTGCAGCGCGTGCCACCAGGTGCCGCGGACCGCGGTGATCCCGTCGGTGTTGGCCGGCGCTTCCCAGCGCCAGCGGGCGAAGCGGGTGCCGGAGACGGTCGCCTGTCCCTCCCGGGTGAAGCTCTTCATGTGGACGCCGTCGAAGGGGTCCGAGCCGGGCGGGGTGACGCAGTAGCCGTCGGGGCGGAACTTGGCGCCGCCGGTGGTGTCGGCCCAATTGGCGTCGGCGCCGACGTACCAGCCGCACTGCGCCACCTGATACTTGGCGGCGGTGGCCTTGGCGGCCGCCAGCAGCAGCATGCTCATCGCCAACAGCACCCCCAGGGCGACGATCCTTCCCACGGCGATCCTGGTCCCAGACATCTGTCCTCCTTCGCTCGACTGCGTACGGAGGACCAAGGCGCTGGGCAGCGAAAACTCTCCCCCCTCCCGCCTCGGCCTCGCGCCCCCTGAGGACGGCCGAACCGGCGGCTTTGCGAGAATCGAGCTGATGCTACTTCCCACCGAAGATCAGATCACCGAGAAGCTGCGCGCCGTCATCGACCCGGAGCTGCGGCGCTCGATCGTCGAGCTGGGGATGGTGCGCTCGATCGAGGTCAAGGAGGACGGCCGGGTCGAGGTCGTCGTCTCGCTGACCACCGCCGGCTGCCCGATCCGCTCGCACTTCGAACAGAGCGTCGCCCAGCAGGTCTCCCAGCTCGACGGCGTGACGGCGGTCGCGATCGGCTTCGACGTCCTCTCCGACGAGGAGAAAGGGCAGCTGCAGCAGACGCTCGGCCGCAACAAGCTGCCGCAGGGCGCCCTGGCGAAGGTGAAGAACGTGATCTGCGTCTCCTCCGGCAAGGGGGGCGTCGGCAAGTCGACGATGACCGCCAACCTGGCCGCGGCGCTGACCGCCGAAGGCCACGCCGCGGGGGCGCTCGACTGCGACGTCTACGGCTACTCGATCCCGCGCATGCTCGGGGTCAACCGCAAACCGGAGGTCAACGGGGAGCGGAAGATTCTGCCGCTGGACTCGCCCAGCGGGGTCAAGGTGATGTCGATCGGTTTCTTCGTCGAGGACAACTCGGCGGTCGTCTGGCGCGGCCCGATGCTGCACAAGGCGATCCAGCAGTTCTTGGAGGACGTCGCCTGGGAGGAGCTCGAGTACCTGCTGCTCGACCTGCCGCCGGGGACCGGGGACGTCTCGATGACCCTGGCCCAGCTGCTGCCGCAGGCCAAGTTCCTCGTCGTCACCACCCCTCAGCCGGCGGCCCAGTCGGTTGCCCACCGGGGGGCCGAGATGGCGAAGAAGTTCGACCTCGAGATCCTCGGCGTGATCGAGAACATGTCCGGCTTCACGACCCCCGGCGGCGAGCGCTTCACGATCTTCGGCGAGGGCGGCGGCCAGCTGCTCTCCGACGAGCTTGACGTGCCGCTGCTCGGCAAGGTGCCGCTCTCCGAGCCGCTGCGCGAGCACGCCGATAACGGTTCGCCGCTGGTCATCGCCGAGCCCGACGCCCCCGCCTCGCAGGCGATCCGCCAAGCCGCCCGCGGCATCGTCGCCGCGACGCCGCAGGAGCTGCCGGTGCTGCAGTCGACGCCCTCCCCCGCCGCAGCGCCACCGGTTGGCGGCACGCCGCTGCCGGTCGTCCAGTAGGGCACGGACAAGCGTCCGCGGCGGGCGCTCCTACCCGCTTCAACGGGGAACCGAAACCTTCCGCGTTGAGTTGGGTTAAGATCTGCACATAAACGCCTAATCCCTGGCTAAGAAACGCTAGGGAGCGGGGGACCCGAGTTTTTGGGGCGAGCCCACCCAAGAGGTGGGGGCGCAGGCTCCTTCAGCGCCAGCCCGACAGCTAACCCCGCCGGCCGACGAAGGAGGAGTGAATGAAGAACGTCCCCAGGGCGCCCGGAAGGACGCCCGCCCTTCGATTTTTATCCGTCGTCCTGGCCCTGGCAGCGGCCTTCGCGGCCGTGGCCGCACCGGTCCAGGCGACCCCTCCCGGCGGCCTAACCTCGACGACGCCGGAAACCCAAGCAGCGGCCGAAACCGGTCCTCCCGGCAAGGCCCTGCTCGTCGGCGGCCGGGCGATTCCGCCGGTCAACGCCCCGCCCGCCGTCAAGCAGGCGATCGCCGCCGCGAACAAGATCCGCACCAAGCCCTACATCTGGGGCGGCGGGCACGGCCGCTGGTGGGACCGCGGCTACGACTGCTCGGGCGCGGTCAGCTTCGCCCTGCACGGCGGCGGCTTCCTCACCAGCCCACTCCCCTCGGGGCCGATGGAGACCTGGGGCAGCGGCGGCCGCGGCCGCTGGATCACCATCTACGCCAACGCCGGCCACGCCTACGCCGTAATCGCCGGCCTCCGCTGGGACACCGCCGGCAACACCCACGGCACCGGCCCCCGCTGGCACAAATCCCTAAGCGCAGCAGCGAGTGGGTTCTTCATAGCTCGCCACCCAACCGGCTACTGACTGCTAACAGGCGACCGAACCCGATTGAAGTTAGTTGGGTTGAGCGTTGTGTAGGGAATGATTTT
>JBJMKQ010000070.1:0-1685 GCA_045805725.1 Solirubrobacterales bacterium | reverse complement strand
CGTTTGACCTGACCCTGGATCTCGGCCTCGCCGAGGATCATCGAGTCGAGCCCGGCCGTGACTTGAAGCAGGTGGCGGGCGGCGTCGCCGGCACGCAGCGAGTAGAGGTGGCCGAGCAGCTCGGTCGGGCGGATCTCGGCCTGGCGGGTGAGCACCCCCAGCGCCGTCGACTCGGCCTCGACCGGGTCGGAGACGATCAGGTAGAGCTCGGTGCGATTGCAGGTCGAGATCGCCGCCGCCTCGTGAATGCCGGCGGCGGCAGTCAGCTCGCGCAGGGCGCTGACGGCACGGCCCTCGGTCAGCGCCAGCCGCTCGCGCAGGTCGAGCGGCGCCGTCTTGTGGGAGACACCCAGAGCCAGGAGCTCGGACATCAGGCGCTCACCTCGTCACGCGCGGGGGCGGCTTTCTCACTCTGGGCGCGGGTCTCGGCAAACGAGGCCAGCTCCCGCAGCTCCCGCTCGATCCGCTGCAGTTTCGCCGCCATGATCGCGACGTAGACGACGAGCAGCACGACGAAGACGATGTAGGCGCCGGCGACGTACTTGCCGGCCTCGTCGAGCGGCAGGGCGGGGGCGCCGAGCGGCAGCAGAGCGGCGAGCGACAGCACCTAGCTCACCTCCGGGGCGATCCGCGAGGCGCCGCCCGGGGCCGGCGCGTCGAGGGCGCGGCGCAGGCGCTTGACCTGGCCGGAGGCGCTCTTCGCGGTCAGCTCGAACTTGACCAGGGTCACCCAGAGCAGCGCCGTCGTCGCCAGGCTGCAGAGGAAGACCAGCATCATCTCCCCGGGCAGCCCGCCGTTGGCGGTGCCGAAGGTGCGCGGGTGGACCAGGCTCTGGGCCATCCGCACGGCCATGAAGTTGAGCGGCACGAAAGCGCCGGCGGTGATCGCGAAGACGGAGGCGTAGCGGGCCTGGCGCTCGGGGTCCTCGATCGCGTAGCGGAAGGGGTAGTAGGTCGCGTACATGAGGAAGACGATCAGGAAGCTGACCAGGGTCGGCTCGTCCCAGACCCACCAGTGGCCCCAGGACGCCTTGGCCCAGATCGCCCCGGTGATCAGCACCGCGACGCCGAAGATCACCGACATGTGGATTGCCACGTACGAATACGCGTCCCACTTGCGGTTGCCCGTGCGCAGGTGGGCGATCGCGAAGACGCCGCCGACCACGAAGCCGACCAGCGCCGTTATCGCCAGCGGCACGTGCAGGTAGAAGATCTTCTGGATGAAGCCCTGGTCGGCGTCGAGCGGGGCATAGAAGAAGACCAGGGAAAGCGACACGGCAAGCATCGCCACGGTGGCGATCGAGAGTGGTCTCAGTCCTTTGCCGTACATGCTTCGCGGGGTGAGGGCCGGTCCGGAGGCTCAGTCCTCGAGCAGGAAGTCGAACACCGCGTAGCCAACCAGGCCGAAGATCAGATCGTATAGGCCGAGCACCATCAGCCAGGTCCCGAAGCGGTGGTAACCGGGACCGCCCACTGCCAGCAGCGGCTCGGTGGCGCCGCTGGCGGCGATCATCAGCGGCACGACCAGGGGCAGCAGGACCAGCGGCACCAGCAGGTCGCGGGCGCGCGAGTTGACCGCCATCGAGGAGATCAGGGTGCCGGTCGCGGCGAGGCCGAAGTCGGCCAGCACGAGGACGGCGAGGAGCGGCCCGAGCGCCGCTCCGGAGTCGAGGAAGAAGAGCGCG
>JBJMKQ010000069.1:0-73284 GCA_045805725.1 Solirubrobacterales bacterium | reverse complement strand
GATGCGTGCCCAGCTGCTCGACTCGATGGACCTCGAGCGCGAGCGCGGGATCACGATCAAGGCGCAGGCGGTGCGCGTCTTCTACGAGGCGCGCGACGGCGAGACCTACCAGTTCCACCTGATCGACACGCCCGGCCACGTCGACTTCACCTACGAGGTCTCGCGCTCGCTCGAGGCCTGCGAGGGCGCGCTGCTCGTCGTCGACGCGTCCCAGGGCGTCGAGGCCCAGACCGTCGCCAACACCTACCTGGCGATCGACTCGGGGCTCGAGCTGATCCCGTGCATGAACAAGATCGACCTGCCCGGCGCCGAGCCCGAGCGGGTCGCGCAGGAGATCGCCGACCTGCTCGGCGGCGACCCCGAGGAAGCGCTCTGGATCTCCGCCAAGACCGGGGAGGGGGTGCTGGAGGTGCTGGAGGCGATCGTCGAACGGATCCCGCCGCCGCGCGGTGAGGCCGACGCTCCCACCCGCGCCCTCATCTTCGACTCCGAGTTCGACCCCTACCGCGGCGTCATTGCCTACGTGCGGATGGTCGACGGCTCCTTCCGCAAGCGCGACCGCATCCTGGCGATGCAGAACGGGACCGAGGCCGACATCGACGACATCGGCTTCTTCCGGCCGACGATGATCGCCGTCGAGGGGATGGACGCGGGCGACGTCGGCTACCTGATCACCGGGATCAAGGACGTGACCAAGCTGCGGGTCGGCGACACTCTCACCACGCAGGGGAACCCGGCCTCCGAGCCGCTGGAGGGCTACCGCGAGGTGCGGCCGATGGTCTTCTGCGGCCTCTTCCCGATCGACACCGACCGCTACGAAGACCTTCGCGACGCGCTCGAGAAGCTCTCGCTGAACGACGCCGCCCTCTCCTGGGAGCCGGAGACCTCAGAGGCGCTCGGTTTCGGCTTCCGCTGCGGCTTCCTCGGTCTGCTCCACATGGAGATCGTGCGCGAGCGGCTGGAGCGCGAGTACGACCTCGACCTGCTGGCGACGACGCCGAACGTCCGCTACGAGGTCAACCTGACCAACGGCGAGCACAAGGAGGTCCACAGCCCGACCGAGCTGCCCGACCCGGGCACGATTGAGACGATCGAAGAGCCCTACATCCGGGCCACGATCATCTGCCCGAAGGAGCAGGTCGGGGCGGTGATGGAGCTCTGCCAGGGCCGCCGCGGCACTCACGTCGACATGCATTTCCTCAGCCCGCAGCGGGTTCAGATCCGCTACGACCTGCCGCTGGCCGAAATCGTCCTCGACTTCTTCGACCTCCTGAAGTCATCCACCCGCGGCTACGCCTCGCTCGACTACGAGCCGATCGGCAACCGCGTCTCCGACCTGGTCAAGGTCGACATCCTGCTCGCCGGCGACAAGGTCGACGCGCTCTCGATCATCGTCTTCCGCGACTTCGCCTACGACCAGGGCAAGCGCCTGGTTGGCCGCCTGCGCAAGACGATCCCCCGCCAGCTCTTCGACGTCCCGGTGCAGGCCGCCGTTGGCTCGAACATCCTCGCTCGCGAGACCGTCAAGGCGCTGCGCAAGGACGTCACCGCCAAGCTCTACGGCGGCGACGTCACCCGCAAGAACAAGCTGCTGAAGAAGCAGAAAGCGGGGAAGAAGCGGATGAAGGCGGTGGGGCGGGTCGAAGTGCCGCAGGAGGCTTTCCTTGCGGTGTTGGAGATTGACGAGTAAGGCGCGGGCGCTGGGCGGGCGGGTCCTGTCTCCGATTGCGGGCTCCGCCTACCGGCGGAGTCCTCGCAATCGTGGCCACCCGCGCGAGGGGCCGCATTGCCGCCAGGTCGACTGCGTTTCGGCAAAACAGTCCCATTGGCCGCGTAGCCAGTTATTGTGCCCCGCCATGGCGCTAAAGACCGATGCAGTTGGCAAGGAATGGCCGTCCACCAGCTATCAGGTGGGGCGGGAGAAGATCAGGGAGTACGCGAACGCGCTGGGGATCGAGAACCCGGTCCACTTCGACGTCGAGGCGGCGCGCGCGGCCGGCTTCCACGACGTGGTGGCGCCGCCGATGTTCGCGGTCGTCTACAGCAGCCCGGCTATCGCGCCGGCGATGTTCGACCCCGAGGTGGCGATGAACTTCGCGGCGATGGTCCACGGCGGCCAGCAGTTCGAGTGGGACGAGCCGGCCTGCTCGGGCGACGAGGTTGCGACCACCGCCAGCTGCGTCTCGATCGAGGAGAAGGAGGGCAAAGGCTTCTACGTGTTCGAGACGAACTCGGTCAACCAGGACGGCGCCCAGGTCGCGCGTGGCACCTGGACGCTGATCGTGAGGGGGGTTTGAGATGGCCGAATTGAACGTGGGCGACCAGGTCCCGGAGCTGCGGGTGACGCCCGACAAGTACCTGCCGCACCGCTACGCCGGCGCCTCCGGGGACTTCAACCCGATCCACATCGACGACGAGTTCGCCAAAGCCGTCGGGCTGCCGCGCAACATCCTCCACGGCCTCTACTCGATGGGGCTGGTGGCGAGGGCCAACGCGGCGCTGGCCGGTGGCGACCCGCGGGCGCTGAGGCGCCTCTCGGTGCAGATGCGCGGGATGGGCGTCCCTGAGCAGGAGATCGTCGTCACCGGCAGCGTCAAATCCGCCGAGGGCGGCCGCGTCGTCGTCGACACCGTCGCCAGTCAGGGCGAGACCGCGCTGATCAAGAACGCCGAGGCCGAACTTCAGCTGTAGCGGTAGGGAGGGGGCGAGGTGACCTCCTCCAGACACATCTCGCCATGGCTGGATGTTGAGTGTCTGGAGGAGGTCACCTCGCCCCCTCCACGACCCGCACCTCTGATTCCTAAGATGTACTAATGCTTTCCGAGCGGCAAGAGCTGATCCTTCGTTTGGTGGTCGAGGTCTACCTCGACTCCGCCCGACCCGTGCCCTCGAAGGAGGTGGCGGACCGGCCCGAGGTGGAATGGGGCCCCTCGACCGTGCGGGCCGAGCTGGCCGCCCTGGAGGCGGCCGGCTACCTCACCCACCCGCACACCTCCGCTGGCCGCGTCCCCACCGACACCGGCTACCGCTACTACGTCGATGTGATGCTCGAGTCGGGCTCGATGCCGGCGGAGCCGAACACCGAGCTGCACCTCTCCCGGCTCCGCCGCGAGGTTGATGAGGCGATGCGGGAGACCACGACCGCACTGGCCCAGGTCACGGACCTGGTGGCGATGGCGACGGCGCCGCAGCCGAGCCTGACGGCGACGATCCACCGGGTCGAGGTTCTGCGCCTGCAGCCCAGCAAGGTGGTGGTGATCGCGATCGCCTCGACCGGCGAAGTCACCCGGCGCGTCTTTGACTTCGACCGCCCGGTCGACAATGGCTTGGTCAAGTGGGCGTCGAGCTACCTCAACGAGTCTCTCGCCGGCCTGGGGGTGGGAGCGCGGATGATCGCCACCCGCCTCGCCGATCCCGGCCTCTCCGGGGTCGAGTCTGAGTTCATCGCCACCCTCGGCAGCACCTTCACCGACTTCGTCGCCGAGGACGGGACCGAGCTCTACGTCGAGGGGGCCTCGCGGCTGCTCTCCGACGCGCACCGGCCGGACCTGCCGCGCGCGGACGAGCTGATGACGGCGCTGGAGCGGCGGGCCGAGGTGCTGGCGATGCTGCGCTCCTCGCTCGACCGCCGCTCGGTCTTCTTCTGGATTGGCGCCGAGAACCCGCAGCCGGAGCTGCGCTCGGTCAGCGTGATCGGCGCCAACTACGGGCTCCCGCATCGCAACCTCGGCGCGGTCGGCGTGGTCGGGCCGCTGCGGATGGACTACGGGACGGCGATCGTCTCGGTCCGCCACGCGGCCCGCGAGCTCTCCCGCTACTTCGAGTCCGTCTACTCGAGCTAGCCGATGCCGCGGGACTATTACGAGGTCCTCGGGGTTCCCCGGGAGGCGGGCGAGACCGAGATCAAGAAGGCGTTCCGCCGGCTGGCGCGGGAGCTGCATCCCGACGTCAACGAGGAGCCCGACGCCGAGGACCGCTTCAAGGAGGCGGCCGAGGCCTACGAGGTCCTCTCCGACGCCGAGCGCCGCAGCACCTACGACGCCTACGGGCACGAGGGGCTGCGCTCCGGCGGCTATGACCCGGGCGCCGGCTTCGGCTCGATCGACGACATCTTCCAGGCGTTCTTCGGCGGCGGGGGCTTCGGCTTCGGCGGCGGCCGCAGGGCGGTGGCAGGCGGGGACATCGCCGTCGAGGTGGAGATCGAGCTGGCCGAGGTGGCGACGGGCGCGCGGCGCGAGATCGCCTACGGGGTGGTGGATGCCTGCGAGCACTGCCACGGCAACGGCGCGGAGCCGGGAACCCCGATCACCACCTGCGAGCGCTGCGCCGGCGCCGGCGAGCTGCGCCAGGTGACCCGCACCCCCTTCGGGCAGATGGTCCGCAGCACCGTCTGCGACGTCTGCGGCGGCGCCGGGAAGATCCCGCAGACACCCTGCGAGACCTGCGGCGGCAGCGGCCGCACCCGGCAGAGCCGCACCAGCGCGATCGACGTGCCCGCCGGGATCGAAGAGGGCCAGCGGATGCGGATCGCCGGCGGCGGCCACCGGGGAGAGCCCGGGGCCCCCGCGGGGGATCTCTACGTCGAGGTCCGGATCGCCGAGGACGAACGTTTCGAGCGTGATGGGATCGACCTGATCAGCACCGTCTCGATCCCCGCCACCGAGGCGATGCTGGGGACGACGATCACGGTGCCGACCCTCGAGGGAGAGGAGGAGATCGAGGTGGTGCCGGGGACGCAGCCGGGGCACCAGTACGTGCTCAAGGGTCTGGGACTGCCGCGCCTCAGCGGCCGTCGCCGCGGCAACCAGCGGGTGCTCCTCGAGGTCTTCGTGCCGACCAATCTCAGCGACGAGCAGCGCCAGCTGACCGCCCGCTTGGACGGGACGCTCGGCGACGAGAACCTCGCCCCCCAGCACGGGGAGGGGCTCTTCGGCCGGGTGCGGCGGGCCTTCGGTTGATCCGCCTCGCGGTCCGCTGCGCGCCTGAGCAGGCGGACCTCGTCCTCGCCGAGCTGACGGTGCTCGCTCCGAACGGGGTCGAGGAGGAGCGCGGTACCGGCTACGTCGAGTACGCGATCTACGGCGGCGCGGGTGAGCTGCCCGAGCTGGGCGACCTCGACGCGGCGATCGGCGGCGGCCGGGTCGAGGTCAGCTCGGCCGAGGTTCCCGACGACTGGGCCGACCGCTGGCGCGACTTCCACAAGCCGCTCCTGGTCGCCGACCGCCTCTGGCTGCGACCGTCGTGGGAGTTGCCGCGAGAGGGTGCGATCGATGTCGTCGTCGATCCCGGCCAAGCTTTCGGCACCGGCGCCCACCCGACCACGCGGCTGTGTCTCGAGTTCCTCTGCGAGCTCCAAGCGGGCGGGGAAGCCGAAGGAGAGCTGGTCGACCTGGGAACCGGCTCCGGCGTGCTGGCAATCGCGGCGGCGAAGCTCGGCTGGTCTCCGATCCGCGCCTACGACCACGAGCCGGCCGCTCTTCAAGCTGCCAAGGAAAATGCTGACGCCAACGACGTCCAGCTCGACCTTGAGCGCATGAACCTCCGCGAACGCCTCCCCGTCCTGGCCACGACCGTCATAGCCAACATGACTTCTCCGGTCCTCAAGGCCGTCGCCTCGCAACTTGAGGAGGCACCACAAACGCTTGTGTGCTCAGGCATCCTCCCGATCGAGCTCGATGAGGTTGCAGGCGCATTCGAACCTGCCGGCCTGCGCGAGGTCGACCGCCGTCAAGGGGACGATTGGGCCGCCCTTTTACTTTGCGGTACGTAGTCGCGTGCTTTCCATATTCTAAAATGCCTATGACTGTTCAAGACGCTTTCGAGCGCTCGGAAACTCGGCGCGAACCCAGGAACGGGTCTTGGAGCGCCTCCATCAGCGAAACGAACAGGCGGCGGCCACTGAGACGCTCCTTCAGTCGGTCACGTTGCGGCATACCTCGCCGCTGAATCGGCGGAAACGCGTCGCATGGCTAGCCGGCGCTGGTGCTGCTGCCGGAGGAACGATCATCACCGTGATCCGGAACGTCGCGGTAAGTGGCACGGGAAATACGGAAGGCGCGGCCGTCGCCGTCGCAATGGCGACGTCTTACCTCATGGCGGGGTCCTTGACCGAGACCACCCACAAAATCGACGGCGAGTTAGTCGTACTGCATCAGCTCAACCCAGGGCCGATTATGAGTGATTCAGGCTAGGACTCGGTTGCTCCGTCGCGTCTGAGAGATAGGGTTCTCGCCGATGGTCCTGGCCAATATCACCGACTACAGCGTTGGGCTGTTCATCCACATCCTGGCCGTGGTCTTGACCTTCGGACCCACCTTCGGGTATGGGTTCCTCTTCTCCGTGATGCCGAAGTACCCGCGGGCGGCGCCGGGGCTGATCGAAGGGATCCAGAAGATCGACCGCTACCTGATCACGCCCGGACTGCTGGTGATCCTCCTGGCGGGCATCTATCTGCTGGTGGAAGGGCCCTGGGAGAGCAGTGAAGCGTTCATTGCCGTCGGCTTCGTCGCAATCGTCGTTTTGCTTGGGTTTCAGCACGGTTTCTTCCGTCCGCAGGAGGCCAAGGCCAGGGAACTCGCCGAACGCGACCTGAAGAACGGCGACACGCTCAGCGCTGAGTTCGAAGAGGTCTCGCGCCGGCTCGGGATTGTCGGCCCGATCGCCGGGCTGATCGTGGTGATCACGATCTTCTTCATGACTGTCAAGCCGTAGCCCCTGACCGCCGCGGTGCCAGAGCTGAGTCCGGCGCAGCCGGTGGGAATGTTCGACTCAGGCGTGGGCGGCCTCACCGTGCTCCACGAGTGCCTGGTCTCCCTGCCGCAGGAGGACTTCCTCTACCTCGGCGACACGGCGATGTTCCCCTACGGGGACAAGGACCCGGCGCAACTGCGCGAGCGCATCGCCCGGATCGCCGGGCTGCTGCTGGACCGCGGCGCCAAGCTGCTGGTGATCGCCTGCAACACCGCCACCTCGGTCGGCGAGGACGTGGCGCGGGAGGTGGCGGCCGCGCGGGGGGTGGAGGTGGTGCCGGTGGTCGAGCCGCAGGCCGAGATCGCCGCGGCGATAACCGCCAACGCGCGGGTCGGGGTCCTGGCGACGCCCAACACCGTCGAGAGCGGCGCCTACCGGCGGGCGCTGGAGGCGATCGGCCGCGGCCTCGACGTGATCGAGGTGGCGGCGCCGGAGCTCGCCTCCTTCATCCAGGACGGCGCCCTCTTCGACGAGGAGACGATGACGATGGCCCGCTCCTGCTGCGCGCCACTGAGGGCGGCCGAGGTCGACACCCTGATCCTCGGCTGCACGCATTACCCGCTGGTGGCGCCGATGCTGCAGCGGATCCTCGGCCGCGACGTGCGGCTGGTCAGCGGCGGTCATGCAGTTGCGGCGGCGGTTCAGCGGACGCTGGAGGGGTCAGTTTTGGGCCGTGAGCCAGGGGGCGAGGGCAGCTACGACTTCCTCTGCACCGGCGACTCGGACGCGTTCCATGCGGTCGGCACCAGGTTTCTGCAGATGCCCCTCGGCGACGTCGAGTCGGTCGAGATCGATCCGGATTGACAGTTCCGCGTGAAACCCGGCGCGGAATTTTTTCATCCTGCGCAGCGCGCGCGCGCCTTGGTCCTTCACGCTGCTCCCATGCCCACGATAACGACCTTTGGCAATACCGTATATACTCACCCTGTGGCCAAGGTGATGATCTCCATTCCCGATCAACTGCTGGAGCGGCTGGATGCCCGCGCGAAGGCGAACGGTGAGAGCCGGAGCGGGTTTCTCCAGCGCCTCGCCGAGCGCGAGGTGGAGGCCGGCGAGCAGCGCCGGCGGGAGGAGATCAACCGGCTCCTGGATGAGGTCCGGATCGAGGTTCCGGCCGATAGGCCCGACCTAATGGACGTGGCCCGGCTGATCCGGGAAGACCGGGAATCTCACTGACTTGTTCCTCGTCGACTCCAGCGTCTGGGTGGCCGCCGTAATGCCGCAGCATCCGCAGCACGTGCAAGTGGAGCGGTTTTTGCGGGTGGGGCCGCCGCTGATGGTGCTTGACCTCACCCTCTACGAGGTGGCAAATGTGGTTGCCAGGAACTACGGGGAGCTCGATGTGGCCCGGAGGCTGGTGCAGGGCCTCTTCCGCGGGTCTTCCCGTCCGCCGCTACAGGCGGACGCGACCCTGTTCGAACATGGGCTGGATTTGATGAGCCAGCACCGCCTCACGGCTTATGACGCCGCCTACGTGGCCGCAGCTCGCTGCCACGGCTGGCAGTTGGTCAGCCTCGACGTGCGCCACCTCGTCTCCAAGGGCTTGGCCGTAACCCCCGACGCCGCCGATTACCCTTAGACGCATGACCGTTCTCGAGCAGGTGCAGGACGACGTCAGAACCGCGATGAAAGCGCGCGACCGCGAGCGGGCCGGGGCGCTGCGGATGATCGTCGACGTGCTGCAGCAGGATGCGAAGATGGGCAAGGGCGACGAGATCGCCGTCCTGCAGCGCGAGCGCAAGAAGCGGGTGGAGGCGGCGGAGGCCTACGAGGGCGCGGGCCGCGCCGAGCAGGCGGCCAGCGAGCGTTTCGAGGCGGAGCTGATCGAGGGCTACCTGCCGCAGCAGCTCTCCGACGAGGATCTGGCGGAGCTGGTGCAGGCCGCGATCGAGGAGACCGGCGCCAGCGAGCAGCGGCAGATGGGCCAGGTGATGTCGGCGCTGATGCCGAAGGTCGGCGGCCGCGCGGACGGCAAGCGGGTCAGCGCCGCGGTGCGAGAGAAGCTGGGTGCCTGAGCCTTGGCCCGCAGGCAGCTGACCCTCGACAACAACGTCGCCGCCGAGCTGGCCGGCTCCGAGGACAACGTGCTGCACGCCCTGCGCGGACGACTCGAGGCCGACGTTCACCTGCGCGGCAATGTGCTGACCCTCGAGGGCGATGCCAACGACGTCGCCGTCGCGGCGACCCTGGTCGACGAGATGGTCGAGCTGATCGAGCAGGGGCACGAGGTCGTCCCCGGCACGATCGAAGCGGTCACCGGCGCCCTCGACGCCGACGAGGACCCGGCCGAGATCCTCGATGACGTGGTCTGGCGCCACCGCAACACCAAGGTGGCGCCGAAGACCCTGAACCAGAAGCGCTATGTCGACTCGATCCGCCGGCACACGGTCACCTTCGGGATCGGCCCTGCCGGCACCGGCAAGACCTTCCTCGCGGTGGCGATGGCCGCCGCGGCGCTGACCGAACGCAAGGTGCAGCGGATCATCCTCACCCGGCCGGCGGTCGAGGCGGGCGAGCGGCTCGGCTTCCTCCCCGGCGACATTCAGGCCAAGGTCGATCCCTACCTGCGGCCGCTATTCGACGCGCTCTTCGACATGCTCGACCCGGACCGCGTGAACGGCTACCTGGAACGCAACGTGATCGAGGTCGCGCCGCTCGCCTTTATGAGGGGCCGTTCACTTAACGATTCTTTCGTAATTCTGGACGAGGCGCAGAACACCAGCCCCGAGCAGATGAAGATGTTCCTCACCCGGCTCGGCTTCAACTCGCGGATGGTCGTCACCGGGGACGTCACCCAGATCGACCTGCCGACCGACCAGCGGTCCGGGCTGATCGCCGTCAGCGACATCCTCAGCGATGTCCAGGACATCTCCTTCATCCGCTTCGGCGGCGAGGACGTCGTCCGCCACAAGCTCGTCCAGCGAATCGTCGCCGCCTACGACGCCCACGACGCCGGCGCCCGCGAGCGCGGTGCCCAGGCCGAACACGGACCCACGCCGCGTTCGTGACGGTCGACCTGAGCGACGTTCCAGCCGAGCTGCGCAGCGCCGTGGCCTTCGCGCTGCAGTCCGCCGGCGTCGAGGAGGGCCACCTCGCGGTGGAGATCGTCGACGAGGGCCGCATCCGCGAGCTCAACCGGGATCACCGCGGCAAGGACGCGCCGACCGACGTGCTCGCCTTCCCGATCGACGAACTCGCCCCGGTAGCCGGGCCGCGCGAGCTCGGCGACGTCGCGATCTGCCCGCCGCGTTGCGCGGACGTCACCGAGGCCGCCGTCCACGGCGTCCTGCACCTCTGCGGCCACGATCACGAGACCGACGCCGGCGAGATGCTGGCCCTGCAGGCGCGCGTGCTCGCGGGGCTGCGATGAGCCGCTCCGGCTTCGTCGGGCTGGCCGGCCGGCCCAACGTCGGCAAGTCGACGCTGGTCAACGCGATCGTCGGCTCCCACGTCGCGATCGTCTCCAGCCGGCCGCAGACGACCCGCCGGGCGATCCGCGGAGTCGCCACCGATCTCGAGCAGGAGCGCCAGCTGATCCTCGTCGACCTGCCCGGCGTGCAGCGCCCGCGCGACGTCCTCACCCAGCGGATGCAGGGTCGGGTCGAGCGCGAGCTGGCCGATTCCGACGTCGTCCTCTTCGTCGTCAACGGCGAGGAGGGGGTCGGCCCCGGCGACCGCTTCATCGTCAGGGCGCTGCTCGGCGCCGGCACCGATCTGCCGGTGATCTGCGCCGTCAACAAGGCCGACCGCCTCGGCCCCAACGAGCTGGTGCCGGTCCTCGCCGCGGCCGCGGAGCTGGAGGGGGTGGACGAGGTCTTCCCGATCAGCGCCCGCAGCGGCGAGGGCCTCCAGCCTCTGCTCGAGCGGCTCGGCGAGCTGGTTCCGGAGGGTCCCTACCTCTACCCGCCCGAGGACAGCAGCGACCAGTCGAGCGAGCTCCTGCTGGCCGAGCTGATCCGCGAGCAGGTGCTGAACCGGACCCGGCAGGAGATCCCGCACTCTGTCGAGGTCTCGGTGCTGGAGGTCGAGCCGCGCGAGGACGATCTCGTCGCCGTCAGGGCCGAGGTCTGGGCCGAGACCGAGTCCCAGAAGCGGATCCTGATCGGCAGGGCCGGCACGAAGATCGGCGAGATCGGCACCGCCGCGCGCCGCTCACTGGAGGGTGAGCTCGGCCGCCGCGTCTTTCTCGACCTCCAGGTCCGGGTGCGCAGGCACTGGCGTCGCGACGAGGACCTGCTCGACCGCCTCGGCATCGAGTAGAGCAGGCTCCCGGCGGGCGGCGTTTACGATTCCACGGATGTTTCCCGAAATCGAATTCGACCAGCGGGGCCTGGTGCCCTGCATCGTCCAGGACTTCGCCGGCGGCGAGGTGCTGATGCTCGCCTACATGACCCCGCAATCGCTGGAAATGACGCTCGAGACCGGCGACCTCCATTTCCACAGCCGCTCGCGGGACGAAATCTGGAAGAAGGGCGAAACCTCCGGGAACTTCATGCACCTGCGCCAGCTCCGCTACGACTGCGACGGCGACGCACTGGTCGCCCTGGTCGACCCGGCGGGCCCCGCCTGCCATACCGGCGAGCGCAGCTGCTTCTACCGCGAGGTGCTCGGCTCGGCCTCGCCGCGCAAGGACGCGCCGCCGGCGCCGGGGGAGCCGTTCCCGGTGACCTACGAAGCCCTGCCGGCGCTGGAGCGGACGATCCGCCACCGCGCCCTGCAGCGCCCCGACGGCAGCTACACCGTGGCGCTCCTCGACGACCGCGAGCTGATCGGCGCGAAGGTCGAGGAGGAGGCCGAGGAGGTGGTCCGCGCCGCCCGCGAGGAGAGCGAGGAGCGGGTCGCCGAAGAGGCCGCCGACGTCCTTTACCACCTCAGCGTCCTGCTGGCCTCCCGCGGGGTCTCGCAGGCGAAGGTGATGGAGGTGCTGAATGCCCGTAGCGGCTGACTTCGAGGTGGAGCTGGAGCCGGGCCTGGAGAAGGCGCGCGAGCTCGCCCGCGAGGGCAACGTGGTGCCGGTCCGCGCCCGCCTCGTCGACGACTGCGAGACGCCGGTCTCGGCCTTCCTCAAGCTGCGAGCCGGCGAGCCGGAGGGGGCGCCCTGCTTCCTGCTCGAGTCGGCCGAGCAGGGCCAGGTCGGCCGCTACTCCTTCGTCGGGTTGCGGCCGCGGGCGCTGCTGCGCTGGAGCGACGGGGTTCTCTCGGAGTGGAGCGGCGACGCCGTCGCCGCCGCCGAGCCCGCCGCCCGGGCCGAACCCGCGCCCGACCCCTACGCGGCGGTGGCGGCGCGGCTGCGCGAGTACCGCCCGGCGCCGGTCGAGGGGCTGCCGCCATTCGCCGGCGGCGCCGTCGGCTTCTTCGCCTACGACCTGGTGCGCGCGGTTGAGCCACTCGGCGAGCCGAATCCGGACCCGCTCGGTCTCCCGGATCTGGCGCTGATGGTGACCGACGCGATGGTGGTCTTCGACCACCTCCGCCACGAGCTGACGATCCTCGCCTGCGCCTTCGTCGGGGAGGGGGAGGGGATCGACGCAGCCTACGAGCGAGCCGCGGCGACAATCGCCGAGATGCGGGAGCGCCTGCGGGGGGCGGTGCCGGTGCCCGCGCGCCCGACGGTGAGCGAGCCGCCGCGCTTCACGTCGAATGTCGAGCGGGGCGAGTTCGAAGCCGCGGTGGCGCGGATCGTCGAATACGTCCACGCCGGCGACGCCTTCCAGGTCGTGCCCTCGCAGCGGTTCTCGGCGCCGGCCACGGTCGAGCCCTTCTCCGTCTACCGCGGGCTGCGCGCGGTCAATCCCTCCCCGTACATGTACTTCCTCGAGTTCGGCGACTTCCAGATCGCCGGCGCCTCGCCCGAGCCGCTGGTCACGGTCGAGGGCAATCGCGTCTCGGCCCGGCCGATCGCCGGCACCTCGCCGCGTGGGAAGAATGAGGAGGACGATCGCCGCCTCGCCGAGCGCCTGATCAACGACCCCAAGGAGCGGGCAGAGCACGTGATGCTGGTCGACCTCGGCCGCAACGACCTCGGCCGCGTCTGCGAGTACGGCAGCGTCGCGGTCGACGAGCTGATGGTGGTCGAGACGTACTCGCACGTCCTCCACATCGTCAGCCAGGTTTCGGGACAGCTGCGTGAGGGGGTCACCGCGATGGATGTATTGCGTTCGGTGTTGCCCGTGGGAACGCTCTCGGGGGCGCCGAAGGTGCGGGCGATGCAAATCATCGACGAGCTGGAGAAGGTGAAGCGGGGCGGTTACGGGGGCGCGGTCGGCTACCTCTCCTGGAACGGCGACCTCGACACCGCGGTTCACATCCGCACCGTCGTCGTCAAGGACGGTCGGCTGCATGTGCAGGCTGGCGGCGGAACGGTTGCCGAAGCCAAGCCCGAAGCCGAGTACTGGGAGTCGGTCAACAAGGCGCGAGCCGTCTTCCGCGCCGTCGAGGTCGCCTGCGAACAGCCCGACTGGGCCTGAGCGGGCAGACTCCACCGATGCGCGTGCTGGTGATCGACAACTACGACTCCTTCACCTACAACCTCGTCCAGTACCTGGGCGAGCTGGGGGCGGAGGTGGAGGTCGCGCGCAACGACAAGGCCACGGTCGAGGAGCTGCTGGCGCGTCAGCCCGACCGGCTGGTCGTCTCTCCCGGCCCCTGCACGCCGGCCGAGGCGGGGATCTCCGGCGCGGCGATCCGCGCCTTCGGCGAAGCGGGGACGCCGGTGCTCGGCGTCTGCCTCGGCCACCAGGCGATGGTCGAGGCCTTCGGTGGCCGCGTCGTCCAGGGCGAGCCGATCCACGGCAAGGAGGGGGAGGTCGAGCACGACGGCAGGTCGATCTACGCCGGGCTGCCGAGCCCGATGGTCGCCGGCCGCTATCACTCGCTGATCGCCCATCCCGATCTGCCCGAGGAGCTGGAGCTGACCGCGAGCCTTGGCGACGTGGTGATGGGCGCTCGGCACCGGGAGCTGCCGATCGAGGGCGTCCAGTTCCACCCGGAGTCGGTCCTGACCCCGCAGGGCAAGCACCTCCTGGCCAACTTCATCGGCGAGCGAACGCATCTGTCCCCGGATACAGACGACAAACTTCCATCGGGAGGCCCGACCGATGCCTAACGACGTAGTCAGCCGCGCGATCGACGCCGTCTGCGCCGGCGACCACCTCACCGCCGACCACGCCTCCGCCGTCCTCAGCGAGATCATGGAGGGGCGAGCCGACCCGATCCAGACCGGCGCCTTCCTGATCGCCCTGCGGGCGAAGGGGGAGACGGTGCCGGAGCTGGTCGGCCTGGCGCGGACGATGCGCGCGCTGGCGACGCCGGTCGCCACCAGGCGCCACGACCTGGTCGATACCTGCGGCACCGGCGGCGGTCCGTCGACCTTCAACGTCTCGACGACCGCGGCGCTGGTCGCCGCCGGAGCCGGCTGCGCGATCGCCAAGCACGGCAACCGCTCGAACACCAGCAGGAGCGGCTCCGCCGACCTGCTCGAGGCGCTGGGGGTCAACGTCGAGATCGAGCCCGAGCAGGTGGGCCAGTGCATCGACGAGGTCGGCTTCGGCTTCATGTTCGCGCCCAGGCACCACGCGGCGATGGCGCACGTGGTGCCGGCGCGCAAAGCTCTCGGCGCGCGGACGATCTTCAACTTCCTCGGGCCGCTCACGAATCCCGCCGGTACCGACCGCCAGCTGTTGGGCGTCGCTGACCGCCACTACCAGGAGACGATTGCCGAGGCTCTGGTCAGCCTCGGCAGCGTCCGCGCCCTGGTCGTCTCGGCCGAGGACGGGCTCGACGAGCTATCGCTGGCCTCGCCCAGCCGGGTGATCGAGGTGGTCGACGGCCGCACGACCGAGTGGTTCGTGGAGCCGGGCCGGTTCGGCCTCGCTCCAGCCCGCCTCGAGAGCGTGGCCGGCGGCACCCCGGAGGACAACGCCGCGGTCAGCCGCGCGGTGCTGGCGGGCGAGCCGGGACCCCGCCGCGACCTGGTCGCGCTCAACGCCGGCGCGGCGATCTACGTCGGCGGCCTCGCCGCCGACCTCGCCGAGGGGGTTGCCAGGGCGGTGGAGGCGATTGATTCCGGTGCGGCGGCCAGCGTGCTGGAGCGACTGGTTGCGGCAACGGCCGCGCCCGGCGTCTAGGACGGTTGGGTCGTCTAGGCTCTGGGCCTTCACCGTGGGAATGATGGACCAGCTCATCGCGGGGGCCCGGGAAGGGGTCGAGGCGCGCCGCGCCGAGATCGCTCAAGGCGAGCTCGAAGTCCGGCTCTCGGCTCCGAGGGAGGATCGCCCCTTCAACGAGGCGCTGACCCGGCCGGGCCTCTCGCTGATCGCCGAGTTCAAGCGCCGCTCGCCAAGCGCCGGGCCCCTCGCCCCGGAGGGAATCGACCTTGCCGCCCAGGTTGCCGCCTACGAGCGCGGGGGCGCGGCCGCCCTCTCGATTCTCACCGACCAACCCCACTTCGGCGGCTCGCTGGCCGATCTGCGCGCCGCCCGCGCCGCCTGTGGGATGCCGATCATCCGCAAGGACTTCATCGTCGACCCCTACCAGCTCTACGAGGCGGCGACCAACGGCGCCGACGCGGTGCTGCTGATCGCCGCCGCCCTCGACGACCGGGATCTGCGCGCTCTGCGCGAGGAGGCCCGCTCAATCGACCTCGACTGCCTGATCGAGGTCCACGACGCCGAGGAGCTGGAACGGGCGCTGGAGGCGGGAGCCGAGGTGATCGGGATCAACAACCGCAACCTCGACGACATGAGCGTCGACCTCGCGACCACCTTCGAGCTGATGCCCGACGTGCCCGCGGGCAAGACCGTGGTGGCGGAGAGCGGAATCTCCGGTCGAGGTGAGCTGGAGGAACTGGATCGGGTCGGGGTGGACGCGGTCCTGATCGGTGGGGCGCTGATGGCGGCCGAGGATCCCGAGGCCAAGGCGCGCGAGCTGGCCGGGACCGACGAAGGCACCCGTGAGCACCTGATCTGAGCCGCGGCGGGGCCGCGGCGGCAAACCAGCCGCGGGCGCGTCGGCTAATTTAGAAAAAATTTGAAGATCGTTTAGGCACCGGTCACAGCCCGGTGCCATCCTGGACTCCATGCCCGAACATAAATCGAAAGTCCGCAGCCCGTTCTTCTCGGCTCTCCTCGGCGGCCTCCTTGTCGCGGTCGTCGGCCTGATCGCGATCGCGACCGGGCTGGTCAGCTCCAGCGGCGACACCACGACGACCGTCGCCGCGCCGCTGAGCGCCCCGATCGACGCCAAGGAAGAAAATGCCGACGCCAACGTCGTCAACCAGATCTACAAGTCGGACGGTCAGGGCGTCGCCTTCATCGAATCCCAGCTCGAACCGCAGGAAAGCGAATTCTTCAATCCCTTCGGCGAACCCGAAGCCGAATCGGGCGGCACCGCCACCGGCTCGGGCTTCGTGATCGACAGCGAGGGCCACATCCTCACCAACAACCACGTGATCGAAGGCGCCGAAAAGGTCAGGGTCAAACTCGGCGACTCGGAAAGGAACTACGACGCCGAAGTCGTCGGCACCGACCCCGGCACCGACATCGCCCTGCTAAAAGTCGAAGCGCCGGCCAAGGAACTGCACCCGCTCACCCTCGGCCGCTCCTCCCAGGTCGAAGTCGGCGACCCGGTGGTCGCGATCGGCAACCCGTTCGGGCTCGACCGCACCGTCACCAGCGGCATCGTCTCCGCCCTGCAGCGGCAGATCCAGGCGCCGAACGGATTCTCGATCAACCACGTGATCCAGACCGACGCCGCGATCAACCCGGGCAACTCCGGCGGCCCGCTGATCGACGCCGCAGGGCAGGTGATCGGGATCAACTCCCAGATCGCGACCGGCGGCGGCGGCAACGGCAATGTCGGCATCGGCTTCGCGATCCCGATCGGCACGGTCCGCGCCGAGATCAAGCAGCTCGAGACCAGCGGCGAAGTAGAACACGCCTTCATCGGGATCAGCGGCGGCACGATCACCCCCGAACTCGCCAAGGCCCTCAGCCTGCCGGTCGAGGAAGGCGTGATCGTCCAGACCGTGGTCAAGGGCGGCCCCGCCGACAAGGCCGGGATCGAAGGCGGCAACACCGCGGCGACGATCAACGGCGAAGAAGTCCGGCTCGGCGGCGACATCATCACCGAGGCCGACGGCGAGAAGATCGCGACGATGGAAGAGCTGGTGGAAGCGATCCAGGAATCGAAGCCCGGCGACACGCTCGAACTGACCCTCCTCCGCAGCGGCAAGGAAAAGACCGCGGACGTCACCCTCGGGACGCAGCCGAAGAACTCTGAATAGGCGCGTCGTCGTAGGACGAGTCTGACCCCCTCCTCAGTCAACTTGCTTGGGTGGGGCGGGGGCGTCCGTCCGGGATTGCCATGGCCGAGAAGTACAAGCCGTTCGGAGGGGTCAGACTCGTCCTTCCCGTACGCTGGGAGAGTGCGAGTCAAGTTCTGCGGGATAACGAATTTGGACGATGCCGCCGAGGCCGCGCGGCTTGGTGCGTGGGCTGTCGGGTTGATCCATTTCCACGGCAGTCCCAGGAATGTGGACCGAGCCGTGGCGGCTGAGATCGCCGCTGCTTTTCGGCGCAAGTGCGAGGTGGTGGGGGTGTTCGTCAATCCGACCTTGGACGAGGTGGCGCGGGCGGTCGAGGACGAGGGATTGACGATGGTGCAGCTGAACGGGGCCGAGGGGTCCTCGTTCTGCGGCGAGGTGGCGCGGCGGACGGGGGTCAAGGTCGCGAAGGCCGTCCACGTCGCCAGCGCCGCCGACATCCATGCCGCCGAGGCCTTCCGGACCGACTTCCACGTCTTCGACCGCCGCGGCAAGGGGATGTGGGGCGGGACCGGGGAGAGCTTCGATTGGGAGCTTCTGCGCGGGCACCGCTCGGAAGTCCCGGCGATCCTCGCCGGGGGACTGCGGCCGGAGAACGTCGCCGCCGCCGTCTCGATCGCCCACCCCTACGCGGTCGACGTCGCCAGCGGGGTCGAGCTCGAGCCCGGGCGCAAGGACCACGCGGCGATGACCGCCTTCTTCGAGGCCGCCAACTCGGTCGGCGCCGAGGCATGAGCGCGATCGAGCAGAGGTTCGGCCCCTACGGGGGGCGCTACGTGCCGGAGACGCTGATCCCGGCGCTCGACGAGCTGACCGCGGCTTGGATCGAGGCGCGGGAGGACCAGGAGTTCACGTCCCGGCTCGAGCAGCTGCGCCGCGACTTCATCGGCCGGCCGACGCCGCTCTACCTGGCCGAGCGCCTCTCCGAGCGGATCGACTCGCAGGTGTACCTGAAGCGCGAGGACCTCGCCCACACCGGCTCGCACAAGATCAACAACGCGCTCGGGCAGACGCTGCTCGCCGCCCGGATGGGAAAGCCTCGGGTGATCGCCGAGACCGGGGCCGGACAGCACGGCGTCGCCACCGCCACCGCCTGCGCCCTGCTCGGGCTCGACTGCGTCGTCTACATGGGCACCGAGGACATCCGCCGCCAGGCCCCGAACGTCGAGCGGATGCGGCTGCTCGGGGCGGAGGTGGCGCCGGTCGAGGCGGGGGCGCGGACGCTGAAGGAGGCGGTCAGCGCGGCGATCCGCGACTGGGTCGCCAACGTCACCACCACCCACTACGTGATCGGTTCGGCGGTCGGGCCGGCGCCCTACCCGGCGCTGGTGCGCGACCTGCAGCGGGTGATCGGCGAGGAGGCGCGCGAGCAGGCGCTGGCGGCGGCGGGCTCGCTGCCGGGCCGGGTGATCGCCTGCGTCGGCGGCGGCTCCAACTCGATCGGGATCTTCTCCCCCTTCGTCGCCGACTCCGAGGTGGCGCTGGTCGGTGTCGAGGCGGCGGGGGAGGGCCTCGACAGCCGCCGCCACGGCGCCTCGCTGCAGGCGGGGACGACCGGCGTCCTGCACGGCTCCCTCTCCTCGATAATCGCCGACGAGGAGGGGCAGATCCTCGAGGCCCACTCGATCTCGGCCGGGCTCGACTACCCCGGCGTCGGGCCAGAGCACGCCCACCTGCGCGACAGCGGCCGCGCCACCTACGTCGGCGTCACCGACGAGCAGGCGCTCGCCGCCTTCGCCGAGCTCTCCCGACTGGAGGGGATCATCCCGGCGCTGGAGTCCTCGCACGCGGTCGCCTGGCTGCTGGAGAACCCCCCCGCGGGTGGCTTCGACGTCCTCTGCCTCTCCGGCCGCGGCGACAAGGACATGGCTGAGGCAACCGCGCGCCTTAAACCACCGAGCGACGTCCTGCCGTGAGCGCTGCGGGGGGGAGCCGGGGGAGTCTCGGCGGACAACAGCGAGGAGGGTCCGGCGAGACTCCCCCGGCTCTCCTAGTCGGCCTCAGCGGCGACGAGCGCATAGCTGCGGCGTTCAAAGGCGCCGAAGCTGAGGGCAGAGCGGCGCTGATGCCGTACATGATGGCCGGGTACCCGGATCGGGAGACGGGACTGGCGGTGGCCGAGGCGTACGTCGACGCCGGAGCGGACCTGGTCGAGCTGGGGGTTCCCTTTTCCGATCCGCTGGCGGACGGGCCGGCGATCCATGCTGCGGCCACCAAGGCTATGCGGGCGGGCGCGACGCTGGCCACCGCCCTCGAGGTCTGCCGGGCGATCTCGGACCGCGTCCCCGTCGTCTTCATGGCCTACACGAACATGGTGCTCGCCCACGGCGGCGCCGCCGGGTTCGCGCGGATGGCCGCCGCCGCCGGTGGCGCCGGGGTGATCGTCCCGGACCTGCCGCTCGACGAGGCGGGGGAGGTGCGGGAGGCGTTCGCGGCCGCGGGGCTGGCCCTGGTTCCGCTGCTGGCGCCGACGACGCCCGCGGAGCGCCGGCGACGGATCTGCGAGGCGGCCAGAGGCTTCGTCTACGTCGTCTCGACCGTCGGCACCACCGGCGAGCGGAACGAGGTTCCGCTGGCGCTGGCGGAGCTGGTCGAGGCGACGAAGGCCGACGCGCAGACGCCGGTCGCGGTGGGTTTCGGGATCGGCACGGCCGAGCAGGCGGCTCAGGTGGGACAAATCGCCGACGGCGTCATCATCGGCAGCCGCCTGGTCCGCGCCGCCGGAGAGGGTGGCTCGCCGCAGGGCGCCGCCGACGCCGTCGCCTCCTTCCTCAGCGAGACGCGCATCGCCCTCGCCGGGTAGGATGCCGCGCGATATGGGCATGGTCGTAACCCTCTTCCTCGCGCTCGCGGCGATGACCACCGCTTACGGCTGGCTCGGCCAGGGCGGCGGTGTCGCCGGGCTGATCTTCTTCGGCGTGCTGATGATCGGCGCTTTGGTCCGAGTGGCGCAGCGCGCCGTCTAGGCTTTCGTCGCGACAACCTCCAGGTATTCCGGTTCGATGACCAGCCTGCCGTCGTCGACGGTATTGGCTTCCTCGAGCCAGGCGCGAAGGTCGGCGCTCAGCGCCTCCTCGCCATCGGGGCCGACTTTCTCGAACGCCGACCTGACCGGGCCGAAGTAGGAGCGGAAGAAGTCGATGTAGTGGTCGGTCGAGAAGAAGGTCTGGCGCGAGGGGCGGCGGCTGAACTCGATCTCGGCGACGCCGTCGCCGAGCAGATCGCGGACCCGCTCCTCGGTCCCCCAGAGGACCGGCGGCATCGTCCCCGGCGGGGGACCGCCGGTGTGTTTGACCACGGCGAGGAAGAGGCCGGCGAGCCCGCCGTCCGGGCTCCAGCTGGCGAGGCCGATCCGGCCGCCCGGTTTGGTCACCCGCAGCAGCTCCGCCGCGGCCCTCTCCTGGTCGGGGGCGAACATCACCCCGAAGATCGACATCGTCACGTCGAACTCGGCGTCGCCGAAGGGGAGCGCCTGGGCGTCGGCCTCGACGAACTCGATCTCGAGCCCCTCGGCGGCGGCCCGTTGGCGGCCTCGCTCCAGCAGCGCCGGGACGAAGTCGGCGCCGGTCGTGTTCCCCCAGGCGCGGCGGGCGGCGGCGATCGCCCCGTTGCCGCTGCCGCAGGCGACGTCGAGGACCTTCTCGCCGGCGAGGATCCGCAGCGATTCCGCCAGCCTGTCGGCGACGAAGGAGACGATCGCCGCGACCATCGCGAAATCGCCTTCGGACCAGATCTGCTGCTGGGTCTTGGTGACTGCCTCGAAGTCGGCGGCCTCGGTCATCGCTCCTCCTTGGGACGGGGTCCCCTCGAACCTACTCGGTGGATCCCGAATCGTCGGCTTTAAGCTGGGGCGATGCGGATCGGTGTGCTCACCGGGGGCGGGGACTGCCCGGGCCTGAACGCGGTCATCCGCGCCGTCGTCCGCAAGGGCGCCGGCCGCTACGGCCATGAGTTCGTCGGCTACCGGGACGGCTGGCGAGGACCCCTGGAGGGCGACGCGATGACCCTCGGCGTCCCCGAGGTGCGGGGGATCCTGCCCCGCGGGGGGACGATCCTCGGCTCCTCGCGGACCAACCCGCTCGCCGCGGAGGGCGGGCCGGGGCGGATCGCGGCCAACCTCGCCGCGGCGGGGGTCGACGGGCTGATCGCGATCGGCGGCGAGGACACCCTGGGGGCCGCATCGCGCCTGCACATGGAGCATGGGATCGCGGTCGTCGGGGTGCCGAAGACGATCGACAACGACCTGGGCGCGACCGACTACACCTTCGGGTTCGACACCGCTGTCAACATCGCGATGGAGGCGAAAGACCGCCTGCACACGACGGCTGACAGCCACCACCGCGTTCTGATCGTCGAGGTGATGGGGCGGCATGCCGGCTGGATCGCCTTCCACGCCGGGCTTGCCGGCGGCGCCAACGCGATCCTCATCCCGGAGCGGAGGTTCGACGTCGAGGCGGTCTGCGAGATCGTTGGCAGCCGCTTCGCCAGCCGCTTTGCGCCGATCATCGTCGTTGCCGAGGGGGCGGAACCGGTCGGGGGCATGCCCGAAGCCGACGAGGCCGCGGTCGACGCCTTCGGGCACGCGCGGCTGGGGGGCATCGGGCACTGGCTGGAGGGGGAGATCGAGCGGCGCACCGGCAAAGAGACGCGGGCGACCGTACTCGGCCACGTCCAGCGCGGCGGGACCCCGACCGCCTTCGACCGGGTCCTCGCCACCCGTTTCGGCCTGCACGCGATCGACGCCGCCGACGCCGCCCGCTGGGGAACGATGGTCGCCCTGCGGGGAACCGAGATCCAGCTCGTGCAGCTGTCCGAGGCGACCGCGGAGCTGAAGACGGTCCCGCCCGGCCTTTACGAAGAGGCGGAGGTCTTCTTTGGCTAGGCAGAAGGCGCCGGCGCTCGTCGCACCGGCGCTGGTCGCGCTGGCGCTCGCCGTCGCCGGGTGCGGAAGCGGCGGCGTCTCCGCGGGCGCCGCCGTCACGATCTACGCGGCGGCGCCGCTGTGCGAGGAAGCGCGCGGCGAGCTGCGGAGTGGAGGCGAGGCAGTCGACGGCCTCGAGGTGCGGGTCCTCTGCCTTGCGCCGGTAGCGCCGGGAGCGGGGAGCGGCGGTGCCGACCTCGCCGCCGCCGGTGCCGATGCCCGCCGTGCCACCGAGGACTCGACGGCCGTCGCCTACCTCGAATCACCGGGACCCGCCGCCAGGTTCACCCACTCGATCGTCGCAGCGGCCGACATCGCCTGGGTTCAAGCAAGCTCGGCGGCCAAGGTCATGCGCCGCATCGATCGGGCGCTTGAAGAGGCCGGCTCCTCCTCGCCACGCGCCGCCGTCCTAGACAAGGTCGGCTAGGGCCTCGTCTAGGTCCGGGTGCCTGAACTCGTATCCAAGCTCCCGCGTCCGCTTCGGGATCACCCGCTGCCCGCCCCGCAGCACCTGCCCGAACTCCCTGCCGAATTTGAGGTCGAGGACGAAGCCCGGCACCGGGGTGATCGCGGGGCGGTTGAGCGCCTGGCCGAGCGCCTTCGAGAAGTCCCTGTTGGTCGCGGGGTTCGGAGAGGACGCGTTGACGACGCCGTCGACTCCCTCGTTGTCGAGCGCCCAGAGCAGGACCCCGACCTCGTCCTCCAGGTGGATCCAGGAGACGTACTGCCGGCCGCCGGCGAGCGGGCCGCCGACGCCCAGCCTGAACGGGGTCAGCAGCTCCTTCAGCATCCCGCCCCGCGGCGTCAGCACCTGGCCGGTGCGGACGATGGCCAGGCGCACCCCGGTTCCGTCGAGCTCGTGCGCGGCGGCCTCCCAGACCTGCGTCACCTCGGAGTCGAAGCTGCTGCCGGGCGAGGCGCTCTCGTCGACCTCCTCGGCGCCGCGGTCGCCGTAGTAGCCGACCGCCGACTGGCTGACCAGGACTTTCGGCCGCCGCTCCAGCGCCTCGATCGCCTGGACCAGATTGTGGGTGCCCTGGCGGCGGGTCTCCATGATCATCTGCTTCGCCTCCTCGCTCCAGCGCTGGTCGATCCGCTCGCCAAGGAGGTTGACGACGCTCTCGACACCCTCAAAGGCGGCCGGATCGGGCCGTTCCAGGGTCGGCTCCCAGCGGTGCCAGGTGACGCGGGGGTTCGACTGGCGGGCGCGGCCGGGGTCGCGGCTGAGGCCGACGACGTCGTTGCCGCGGGCGAAGAGGGCGTCACCCAGGGCCGCGCCGATCAGGCCGCTGGCTCCGGTGACGAGGACTCGCACCCCTAGTACCCCGGGCTCTCCACCGCGGCGAAGGTCCCGGTCTCCTCGTTGAGCCGGGCGATGCCGTCGCGCTTGGCCTCCTCGACCACCGCTTCGGCCACCTTCGGGGCGACCTCGCGGTTGAAGACGCTGGGGATGATGTAGTCCTCGGCGAGGTCGGCCTCGGACACCGCCATCGCGATCCCCTTGGCGGCGGCGAGCTTCATCTCCTCGGTGATGCTGGGGGCGCCGGCGTCGAGGGCGCCGCGGAAGACGCCAGGGAAGGCGAGCACGTTGTTGATCTGGTTCGGGTAGTCGGAGCGGCCGGTGGCCATGATCCGCGCGTGGGGCGCCGCATCCTCGGGCATCACCTCGGGGTTCGGGTTGGCCATCGCGAAGACGATCGCGTCGTCGTTCATCTTCGCCAGCGAATCGGCCTGGATGATTCCCGGCCCGGAGAGGCCGACGAAGAGGTCCATCCCCTCGACCGCGTCATCGGGGCTGCCGCTGACCTTGTCCGGGTTGAAGGTCTCGGCGAACCAGCGCTTGGTCGCGTTCATCTCGCCCGACGCGTAGTCCTCGCGATCGGTCGAAAGCGCGCCCTGGCGGTCGCAGCCGACGATGTGGCTGACGCCGGCTTCCTGCATCATCTTCGTCACCGCCACCCCGGCGGCGCCGAGGCCCACCACCAGCACCCGCAGCTGCTCGATCGGCTTCCCGGTGATCTTCAGCGCGTTGAAGAGGGCCGCCATCGTCACGATCGCGGTGCCGTGCTGGTCGTCGTGGAAGACGGGGATATCCAGCGACTCCTTGAGCCGTTCCTCGATCTCAAAGCAGCGCGGGGCCGAGATGTCCTCAAGGTTGACGCCGCCGAAGGTGGGGGCCATCAACTCGACCGCGCGGACGATCTCGTCGGCGTCCTGGGTGTCGAGGCAGATCGGGAAAGCATCGACGGAGGCGAACTCCTTGAACAGCATGCACTTGCCCTCCATCACCGGCATCGCCGCCTCGGGGCCGATGTTGCCGAGGCCGAGGACAGCGCTGCCGTCGGAGACCACCGCGACCGTGTTCTTCTTGATCGTGTACTCGAAGGCCTTGCTGCGGTCGGCGTGGATGTCCATGCAGACACGGGCGACGCCGGGGGTGTAGGCCATCGAGAGGTCGTCGCGGGTCTTCAGCGGGTACTTGTTGCGCTGCTCGATCTTGCCGCCGCGGTGCATCTGCATCGTGCGGTCGACGTAGTCGAGGACACGGGCGCCCCGGGTCGAGCCGATCGCCCGCAGGATCTTCTCCCAATGCTCGCGGTCGGCGGCGTCGATCGTGAACTCGCGCACCCGCTTTCCCTCGGGCCCGGCGCCCGGCACCAGGTCGACCCCCTGCAGTTGCCCGCCCGCCTCGGCGATCGCAGCCGTGAGCCGCCCGAGGGGCTCCTGCCGCGCATCGAGCTCGACGCGGATCGTGACGCTGTACTGGGCGCTGACAGCCATGAGCGGCTATCGAATCAGATTCGCTGCATCGGCCAAGGGTCGAGTGGAAACTGGCAGGATGCGTCAAGTAAGGTCGAGCGATGAGTAGGTGGGGACTCCGGGGACCGCGGAGCTGGTGGCGGTGGCGGTCCCATTTCCGGCGCCCCGCGGGCAGCTGTTAGGTCCGAGCTGAGCGAGCGGAGGATGTTCGGCGGCATCGCCTTCATGCTCGCCGGCAACATGGCCGTGGGAGCGATCGGCGATGACCTGATGGTTCGGCTCGATCCCGTCGACGCGGAGCGGGCGCTGCGGGAGGCGCACACGCAGCCGATGGACTTCACGGGGAAGCCGATGAAGAACATGGTCTACGTCGATCCCGAAGGCACTGCGAGCGACGAGGACCTTGCGAAGTGGGTCGACGCGGGCGCCGACTACGCAATGTCGCTGCCGCCGAAGGCGTAGCGAAACCGCACCGAGAAAAGCAGCACGTAAGGGGGCGAGTCCGAAGCCCTGTCGCTTTGGTTACCTAATGGGTAACCAAAGCGACACGCCCGAAGCCCGGGCCGCGGATAGAGTCGCGCCCGTGCCTGACGCCGCTTCCGCACCCTAGCTCTTCCTGATCGACGGCAACAGCCTCGCCTACCGCGCCTTCTTCGCCCTGCCCGAGTCGATCGGGACCGGCGACCGGCGACCGACGAATGCGATCTACGGGCTCCCCGAGACGAACGTCAAGCTCGGCCGCTGGTAGGTCGACTTCCTCTGGCGCGAGCAGCGCCTCGTCGTCCAAACCGACTCCCTTCTCCACCACCGCGGTTCCGTCTCCTTCGAGGAGGACCGCGCCCGCGACCTCGACCTGCGCCAGCGGGGATTCACGGTGCTGCGCTTCAGCGAACGGCAGCTGGAAGAAGAGCCCGGGCGCGTCGTTGCCGACGTCGCCCGGGCTCTGGACGCAGGAGGATCGTCCGTGAAGCGCTAGCGGCGGGCGAAGGGGTCGATGTAGAGGTCGTCGACCTGCCAACCGCCACCGCTGCCCACCGGCGTGATCCGGATCTGGACCGCGCTGGGGATCAGGGTGCCGACGATCGCCGAGAGGGTGAGGACGGTCGACATCTGCTGGGTCGGCGCCCAGCTCGGGCCCGCCTTGACCGTGCTCAGGGTCTTGGTGCGGAGCAGGCCCAGCAGCGGGTAGATCGCTTCGACCCGCAGGGTCGAGTTGGGATCGCCCGTGTTTCGAGCGAGGAGGCGGAAGGTGGGCGTGTCCAGCGACATGCAGACCGGCGGGCTGACGGCGGTGCTGCCGGCCGGCAGCGAGAGCGACCGTTCGTCGGAGGGGTCGCCGAGGTAGAAGGACTCGTTGCCCGGCACCGTCTCGGCGCCGTTGCCGAGTGCCCAGCCGACGCCGCCCGACTCGAACCCTCCATCGGGAGCCAGGACGTAGCTCTTCGCATCGCCCCATGGCTTGAAGACCTGTTCTGCCCCGTCATAGGGGCAGCTGGCGCCCTCAGCTGCAGCCGCGGAGAGCCCGCTGACCGCGACGGCGGCGACGACGATGGCAAGGACCTTTCGGATCGACTTCACTTGGGTAAACCTCCTGGTCGCAGGCGAAAAAGCCTGGTTTTCACCAAGCTGGCGGCCGAGCCGTCTCGTCAAGGACGAGACCTCTGACTTTGCGTCCCTGCCTCGCGACAGGTTTGCCCTTATTCAGCTCAAATCTGCGCTTATGTGGCCGGTGCATCGGCGGCCGGACCCCCTGACTGAAGCCATTTGGACGGATTCTCTAGCTACTTTTCGCACTTGTGGAGCGGGAAAATAGGAAAGCGCTCATTTCCAGGCCTTGGCTGGCCGATGTAGGGGTCAGAGGTGGGGTTGAGAACCCCCTGTTCTCATGCAGACCGCGACTCCGGCAACCAATCCCGAGCAGCTGTACGCGCGTGGCCGCACCCGGGCGTTGATCAAGGCGCATGGCCGTGAGCGCGCGGTCGAGCTGGCGGCCGGCGGGGGCTTCCTGCTGATGGCCTCGGCGATGGCCGTGTTCATGGAGTCCCCGCGCCCGCTCGAAATCGCCCCCCTGGTCTCACTGGTGGCCGCTTACGTGATCGCCTGCCAGGCGAGGTTCGACATCGCCGACGGCTACACCGTGCCCACCGAGCTGGTCCTGGTGCCGATGCTCCTTCTCTTGCCGACGCCGCTGGTGCCGTTGGTGGTCAGCCTCAGCTGGACGCTGGGACGCCTGATCGACTACGCCAGCGGCCACACCAGCATCCACCGCGCCTTCCATGTCTTCGGTGACTGCTGGCACGCGGTCGGTCCGGCTTTCGTGATCGCGGCTTTCAGCGCCCAGACCTTCTCCTGGGATGCCTGGCCGATCTATGTGCTCGCCCTGCTCTCCCAGTTCGGTTTTGATTTCGCCGCCACCGCCGCGCGGGCACGGCTGATCGACCGGACCCCGCCCACCGCCGTGCTGGGGATGATCGCCCCGGTCTACGGCCTCGACGCCGCCTTGGCGCCGATTGGCCTGCTCGCGGCGGTGGTGGCGCTGCAATTAGGACCGGAGGCCTGCCTGCTGGTGATCCCGCTCGCCGCCGTCCTCGCCGTGCTCTCGCGCGAGCGGCAGACCCGGCTCGACCAGGCATTGACCCTCAGCGAGGCATACCAGGGCACGGCATTGCTGCTGGGGGACGTAGTCGAGGCAGACGACGCCTATACCGGCAGCCACAGCCGCGGCGTCGTCGATCTGTCGCTGGCCGTCAGCGATCGCCTCGGCCTCAAGTTCGAGCAGCGTCGCAACGTCGAGTTCGCCGCCCTCCTCCACGACGTCGGCAAGATCTCGGTGCCGAACGAGATCATCAACAAGAAGGGCCCGCTCGACGAGGCGGAGTGGCAGGTCATGCGCCAGCACACGATCGAAGGCGAGCGGATGCTGAAGCGGATCGGCGGCGTCCTTGCCGAGGTCGGCCGCATCGTCCGCGCCTCGCACGAGGACTTCGACGGATCCGGCTATCCCGATGGCTTGGTGGGCGAGGAGATTCCGGTCGAGGCTCGCATCGTCACCTGCTGCGACGCCTTCAGCGCGATGACCACGACTCGCTCCTACCGCAAGGCGATGAGCGTCGATGCGGCGATCGCCGAGCTGCGTGCCTGCGTTGGGACCCAGTTCGACCCTGCGGTCGTGGCGGCTCTGGTCGGTCTGCTGGAGTCGGGCGAGGTCTGACCCGAGCGGGTGCGGCGATCCGCGGGGTCGCCTCGTAGAGTGGGCGCTCGATGACGGCCGACGCCCCGCAGCTCTTCCTGATCGACGGCAACAGCCTCGCCTACCGCGCCTTCTTCGCCCTGCCCGAGTCGATTGGGACCAGCGACGGGCGGCCGACGAACGCGATCTACGGGCTCGCCTCGATGCTGGTGAAAATCATCGACGAACACCATCCGCAGGGCGTGGTCGTTGCCTGGGACGCCGGCTACAGCGGCCGCGAGAAAACGTATGACCTCTACAAGGCGCAGCGCAAACCGCGCCCCGACCTGCTGCGCGAGCAGTGGCCGCACCTGATGCCGCTGGTCGAGGCCTTCGGCTACACCAACGTCAGGGTCGAAGGCTTCGAGGCAGACGACGTGATCGCCTCGCTGGTCAGGCAGGCGCGCGAGGAGGGGATCGAGGTGATGGTCGTGACCGGCGACCGCGACGCCTACCAGCTGGTTGACGAGGGGGTGCGGGTGATGAGCACCTCGCGCGGGATCACCGAGACGAAGATCTACGACCGGGCCGCGGTGGAAGAGCGCTACGGGGTGCCGCCGGAGCTGATCTGTGACCTGATGGGGCTGCGGGGCGACACCTCCGACAACATCCCCGGCGTCCCCGGGATCGGCGAGAAAACCGCGACTCAGCTGCTGCAGCGGTTCGGCTCACTGGAAGCGGTGCTGGAGAACGTCGACCAGGTCTCCGGCGCCAAACGCAAGCAGAACCTGGTGGAGCACGCCGAGGACGCCCGGCTCTCGAAGCAGCTGGCGACGCTGCAGTACGAGATCGAGACCGGCGTCGACTTGGAGGAAGCGATGTCGAGCGAGCCCGATCGCGGTGCCCTGCGCGAGTTCATGCGTGAGTTCGAGCTGCGGGCGGTGATGGAGCGGCTGGAAGAAGCGCTGCCCGAGGGCGCGGCCGTGCCCGGGCGCAGGGTCGAGACCGAGCTGGAGGTCGAGGCGGTGGCGGGGAAGCCGGGAGAGATCGGCAACGGCCCCGTCGCCCTGGCGATCGCCGGCGACCGCTGGGCGGCGGCCGAAGCGGAGCGTATCCTCGCCGGCTCGAACTCGCACGACGAGCTCGCGGTCGCCCTCGACGGCAAGCCCTTCGCCGCCCACGACGCCAAGTCTCTCGGCGGCGGCCGCCACGGGTTGCTCGCCGCCGCGGCACGCGCGGGGGTCGAGCCGCATCTAGAGCACGACACGATGGTCGCCGCCTACCTGTTGGAGCCGCAGCGGCGCACCTACGACCTCGTCGAGCTTGCCGCCGACGCCGGGATCGGCCTCGCCGAGGGCGCCGCCGCCGCGGAGGCCGAGGAGGACGGCGGCCAAATGGCGCTGGGCGAAGAGCTCGAGCCCGGTCTCGAGCCGGCCGAGGAAGCACGCCTCGTTGCCGCCCTGGCGGCGGTGCAGGTGCCGCGCATCCAGGAGCTGGGGCTGGAGCGGCTGCTGAGCGAGATCGAGCTGCCGCTGGTCGGCGTGCTGGCGGCGATGGAGCGCGAGGGACTGAAGCTGGACGCGGAGCGGCTGGCCGAGGTCGGCGCCGGCTTCGGCGAGCGCATCGCCACGCTGGAGAAGGAGATCTTCGACTTGGCCGAAGAGGAGTTCACGATCGGTTCTCCCCAGCAGGTCGGCCGCATCCTCTTCGAGAAGCTCGAGCTGACCCGCAAGCGCCGCGGCAAGACCGGCTTCTCGACCGACGCCCGCGTCCTCGCGCAGATCCGCGACGAGCACGAGATCATCCCCAGGATCGAGTCCTGGCGGGAGCTGACGAAGCTGAAGAACACCTATCTCGATTCGCTGCCGGAGCTGATCGACCCCGAGACCGGCCGCGTCCACACCACCTTCAACCAGGCCTCGACCACGACCGGCCGCCTTTCCAGCACCAACCCGAACCTGCAGAACATCCCGATCCGTACCGACCTCGGCCGCCCGGTCCGGGCCTGCTTCGTGGCCGAGGAGGGGGCGCGGCTGCTCTCCGCCGACTACAGCCAGGTGGAGCTGCGCGTTCTTGCCCACGTCGCCGACGAGGAGGTGCTGAAAGAGGTCTTCCGCAAGGGCGAAGACGTGCACGCCGCCACCGCCGCCGAGGTCTTCGAGATCGAGCGCGACGAGGTCGACGTCGGCCAGCGCTCGAAGGCGAAGATGGTCAACTTCGGGATCGTCTACGGGCTGACCGGGTTCGGCCTCGCCGACCGGCTCAACATCCCGCGGAAGGAGGGCGAGGAATTCGTCGCCCGCTACCTGGAGCGCTTCCCCGCGGTGCGCGCCTTCCGCGAGCAGGTGATCGAGCGCGCCCAGGAGGAGGGATTCGTGACGACGCTGATGGGGCGTCGCCGGGCGATCCCCGAGCTGCGCTCCGCCAACCCGAACACCCGCCGCCTCGGCGAGCGCCTCGCTGTCAACACCGTGATTCAGGGCACCGCCGCCGACATCATCAAGGTGGCGATGGTGCGCTGTCAGAGGGCGCTGCGGGAGGCTGGGGGGGAGACCCGCCTGGTCCTGCAGATCCACGACGAGCTCCTCTTCGAGGGTCCGCCGGGGGAGATGGAGACGGCGGCCGAGCTGGTGCGGCGCGAGATGTGCGCCGCCTACCCGCTCGAACCGCCGCTCGAGGTCGACGTCGGCGTCGGGACCGACTGGCTCAACGCCAAGTAACGGCCTCCGACGCCGACTCGCCGTCCCTGCCTAGGCGTCTTTGCCCGACAGCTCGACCTCCTCGAAGGTAGCCTGGCCGTTGGCCACCTTCAGCTCTGCCTCCTGCACGACGGCGCCGGGGACGAGATCGCCGGTGGTGCAGTTGCCCTCGTTCTCCTGCTCGTCGTCACCAGCGTTGCCGGGACCGGAGTTTTGACTGCCCGGACCGGAGTTGTCGACGCCGTTGTCGTCACCGACCTCTTCCTCGCCCTGGTCATCGCCGGGCTCTTCCTCGCCCTGGCCGCCGTTGTCGTCACCGACCTCGTTTTCGCCGCCGTTGTCGTCGCCCGGCTCGACCTCGCCGGACCCCTGGCCCTCGCTGCTGATCGAAGCGGTCGAGTGGTCCTCGCACTCGATCTCGGTGCCGTCGGTGAGGAGGCCGGAAATCGTTTCACCGCCGAAGAGGTTGATCGTGAGCTTGCCGCTTTCGGTGTCGAAGGAGGCGACCGTGCCGGCGTTCTCCTCGCCGTCCGTCACCCCGTCGTCGTTCGAGTCCTCGTCGCGCGGGTTGTCGCCGGCGAGGAACTCGGCCCGGTTGCGCAGCTGGTCCCGGTCCTGGTCGCGGCGCGCCTGGTTGACCTTCAGGGAGAGCTTGTGCCGCTTCTCCCACTTGTCCGGGATGTGGTCGTGGTTGCGGTCCTTCGCGGCCGCCAGGCCGGGCATGGCCAGGAGCGCGAGCGCTCCGAGCGCCAGCGCGAGCCAGGTCATGCCGCGGCGAGCTCGCCGTCCTCTGTCGTGGGTCATGCCAATTCCTCCTAGTTCGAAGTTGAACAACTGGTTGCCGCTGAAACCCGAGGGCGGCGCGAAGATCACGCGCCATCACGCGCCTATGGACTTCCGTTCGATCCGCTGGTGGTCGTGCCGGTCGTGTCGAGGCCGTCGTCGGAGCCGGTCCCGCCGGAGGAGCTCTCACCGCCGGAGCCGCTGGACCCTGAGCCGCTGGAGCTGCCGCTGTCGCCGCTCAGCGTCGGTTCGCTGGGGGTCGGCTCCGGCTCGACCTCGCCGCTGCCCGGGCCTGAACTGCCGCCATCGCCGCCGCTGACGTCGCCGCCGCCGCCCGAATCGTCTGACCCGCCGCCTCCGTCCCCGCTGGAGCCGCTGCCCGAGCTGGAGCCACCCTCGCCGCCGCCACCACTGCCGTCGCCGCCGCCGTCGCTGCCGCTGTGACGATCGTCGGAACCCGACCCCGAGCCGGAGTGGTCCTC
This sequence comes from Solirubrobacterales bacterium, assembly GCA_045805725.1. Lineage (GTDB taxonomy): Bacteria > Actinomycetota > Thermoleophilia > Solirubrobacterales > 70-9 > VAYN01. The sequence continues at coordinate 41,399 of JBJMKQ010000069.1, read as the reverse complement.
GGAGCCCGAGCTCGGGCTGGAGCCACCGGACCCCGAGTGCGACCCGTCTCCCGCGCCGCCCGGTTCCGAATGGGAGCCGCCGGAGGAGCCGGGGCCGCCGCTCGAACCGCTGCGGGTACCGGCTGCGAGTTGCCCGCCGTCGTTGCCTCCGGCGCTGCCGTGCCCGCGGGAGTCGCGGTTGCCGGCGGCGCTGTCGTCGCGACCGCGACCGTTCGCTACGCCGTTGTCGATGGTTCGAGTCGAAGCTTCACCCGCGGCACCGGCATTGGGCGATCCCGGGGTCCGCGCCGCCGCCTCGGCCGCATCCGGACCGTTTTCGCCGTGGTCGTGCTGGATCGCGACCCCGGCGCCGACCGTCCCCGCGATCAGCACCGTCGCCATCCCGACTTTCAAGGCCGCACCGCCGAGGCCACCGAGGGCGGCGCCGCCGGCCGAGGAAGCCCCGGCGCCGGCGAGCGCTCCGCCGGCGCGGCCGGCGTCGCCACCGTGCTCGGCCAGCGCCCGCAGCAGCGGCAACGGCATCAGCAGCCCGAGGCCGTCGCGCAGCGCCGCCCTGGCGCGGTAGATCGCCTGCCGCGCGGCGCCGCCGCTGACGCCGAGCGCCGCGGCGATCTCCTCGTGGCTCAGCCCCTCCAGCTCGCGCATCACCAGCGCCGCCCGTTGCGGCTCGGGCAGCGCCTGCAGGCGCTCCATCAGGTCGCGCAGCTCCTCCCGCGCCTCGGCTTCGGCGGCGGCGCTGCGCCCGCCCGGCAGCAGATCGGAGAGCTCGTCGGTCGCCGGCGCCCGGTCGCGCAGATCGTTCAGCGCCGTGTTGCGGACGATCCGGTAGAGCCAGGGGCGCAGTTCGATCTCCGCCTCGGTGCCGCGCAGCGCCAGCAGCGCCTTCGAGAAGGCGTCCTGGGTGACGTCCTCGGAGCGGCCGCCGACGATCCCCGCGGCGAAGCGGTCCAGCGGCCGCCGGTAGCGGCGGACGATCTCTTCGAAGGCGGCGTCGTAGCCGTCACGGACGAGGTCGACGAGGCGGCGGTCCGGCTGCGCCCGCAGCGCCGGACCCATGAAGATGCGGGCGGCGAACTGCTCGGCTGGCGGTGGAGACATAACTGGTTGCCTGGATCGACCGGATCGTCCTATTGCGTTACTGATATGAGGGGAGCGGGGTTCAATCCCGCCTCAACCGACCCAACACATGTCCAGCCCGAAGATCACGCGAAGAGACGGCAAGACCCGTGGATAGGGGGCTCGCCGTTCTCCTCACCGCCGCCGCGGGGGGCCTGATCGCCGCCCAGGCGCCGATCAACGCCGGACTCGGCAAGGCGACCGGGAGCATGCCGGCCGCCCTTGTCTCCTTCTCGGTCGGCACCCTTGCCCTGGCTGCGGTCGTCGTCCTCAGCGGCAAGGCCGGCGGCCTCTCTTCGACCTTCGACGTCAGCTGGTACTACCTGCTCGGCGGCTTCCTCGGTGCCCTCTACGTGCTGAACGCGCTGATCGCCGTCTCCGCGATCGGCGCCGGAGGCGTCGCCGCGGCCACCGTGTTCGGCCAGCTGACCGCCTCGGTGGTGATCGACCGGCTAGGCCTTTTCGGCCTCGACCAGGTCGCGCTCTCGCCGCAGCGCCTCCTCGGCGTCGCCCTGCTGCTGGCCGGGACGGTGCTGGTCGTCCGCTGATCCGGTGGCCAGATCCGACCCCGCGAACTCAGGTGGCGCGATCGCCAGGTAGTGGTTGAAGGACCAGTCGACGAAGCGCTTCGACCCCAGCAGCCGGATCAGCGGGCCGAGGATCCGCGGCGGCACTCGCGGCACCAGCTTCTGCGCGCGCAGCATCCACCTGAACTTCCACTCGTGCGAGTCGTGGAAGGAGGCGTAGCTCGATTCGGCCTCGGCCCGGCTCCGGGTCCCGGCGAGGACGCCGCGCAGCTCGCGGCCCAGCGCTATCCCGAAGTAGAGGGCGGTCCTGATCCCCTCGGCGCTGAGCGGCAGGCAGTGGCCGGCCGAGTCGCCGACGAAGAAGACGCCGCCCTCGGTGCCGCGGCGCAGCTTGTGGGGGATCCAGTTGCCCTGGTACTCGTTCGGCTCCTTGCCGAGGTCCCGGGTCAGCTCCACGGTCGTCTCCTTGACGTGGAAGCGGGGATCGAAGGACCCGATCCCGATCCGCAGCTCGTCGCGGGCCGGGAAGGACCATCCGTAGCCGGCGGGGACGTACCTGCGGTCGATCCAGATCGCGAGGTCCTCGGACTCGCCGCCGGGATGCACCTCGAGCCCGCGCGAGAGCGGCGCGTCGGGCGGCTGGTAGCCGTCGCCGGGCGCCAGCATCCGCCGCCAGCCGAGGGCGTCGACGACGAGCGGGGCGGAGACGATGCCGCGGTCCGTGTCGATCGCGATCGCGCCCTCGCGCAGTGTCGATTTCCTCTCGCTATCCGAGAAGAAATCGACATCGACCGCGCGCCCGTTCACCTTGGCGGTCTCGAAGCGGGCGTCGCAGTCGCGCCAGAGAAGTCGGCAGAGCTCGCGGTAGTCGAAGGTGGAGAAGGTCCAAGGGAGCCGGTAGCGGGCGTCGCCGTGGGGGGTGTGCATGACCAGCGTGTCGAAGCGCTGGCGCTCGGCGTCCATCAGCCCCAGCCGCCGCAGCCACTCGGTCGGGATCCCGCAGGCCGAGGTCTGCCGCTCCCCGATCTCGTAGCGGTCGAGGATCAGGACGTCGGCCCCGGAACCCGCCAGCTCACGGGCGACCGCGAGCCCGGCGAAGCTGGCGCCGCAAATCAGAACGTCGTGCTCGCCGTCGAGCGGCGTGCGCTCGTCGCCGCGCTTGGTGGCTCGGACCGGCATCGACGCGGATTCTGCCATCATTGCCGCCCGTGTCCGCGACCGAGACCATGACGCCTGCGCCCAGCGCCACCCCCGTCGAGGGTTCGGGCGGGCTGCTTCTCAACATCGACGGCAGGATCGTCCCCAATTACGCGGCGACGATGGTCTCCTTCGAGGAGGGCGACGTCGTCAAAGGCAAGGTCGTCCGCATCGACAAAGACGAGGTGCTGGTCGATATCGGCTACAAGGCCGAGGGCGTCATCCCGTCGAACGAGCTTTCGATTCGCAAGTCCGTCGATCCGCACGAAGAGGTCGAGCTGGGCGAGGAGATCGACGCCCTCGTGCTCACCAAGGAGGACGCCGAGGGACGGCTGATCCTCTCCAAGAAGCGAGCCCGCTTCGAGAAGGCGTGGCGCCGGATCGAGGTCGCCGCCGACTCGGGCGAACCGGTCGAAGGCGGCGTCATCGAGGTCGTCAAGGGCGGCCTCATCCTCGACCTCGGGGTGCGCGGCTTCCTGCCCGCCTCGCTGGTCGACATTCGCCGCGTCCACAACCTCGACGAGTTCATGGGCCAGACGCTCGAATGCAAAGTGATCGAGCTCAACCGCAGCCGCAACAACGTGGTCCTCTCGCGGCGCGCCGTCCTCGAGGAGGAGCGCAAAGAGGTCCGTGAGCAGATCCTCGGCCGCCTCGAGCCCGGCCAGGTCGTCGAGGGCAAGATCTCCAACATCGTCGACTTCGGCGCCTTCGTCGACCTCGACGGCATCGACGGCCTGATCCACATCTCCGAGCTTTCCTGGAGCCACGTCAACCACCCCTCCGAAGTCGTCTCCATCGGCGACGACGTGCGGATCAAAGTGCTCGACATCGACCGCGACCGCCAGCGCATCTCCCTCGGTCTCAAGCAGACCCAGGAGGACCCCTGGCAGCGGGTCGTAAGCACCCACCGCGGCGGCGACGTGCTGGAGGGGACGGTGACCAAGGTGGTCGCCTTCGGCGCCTTCGTAGAAATCCTTCCGGGGGTCGAGGGGCTCGTCCACATCTCCGAGCTTGCCGACCATCACGTCGAGAACCCGAGCGAAGTGGTCGAGCCCGGCTCGAAGCTGAACGTAAAGATCCTCGAGATCGACGAAGAGCGGCGGCGCCTCTCGCTCAGCATCAAGCGGGTCGAGGGGCAGAACATGGCGATGGCGGGGCTCGGCGAGCAGATCGCGCAGGCTGAAGACAGCCAGGAAGAGGCAACCGAGGTTCAGGCGGATCCGCCTTCAGGTCTTATGGCAGACGCGTTTGCGGATGCGGCCCCGGCTGCTGATGTCCCTGCCGAGGAGCAGTCTTCCGAAGAGGCGCCGGGCGAGGCGCCGCAGGAGGTAGAGGCCTCCGACGAGGCAGATCCCGCTCCGGTCGCCGAGGCGAACGGTACTTCCGAGGAGGACCCCGGGGAGCACCAAGAGGGGGAATCGGCGCAGGAGCGGCCGGATTCCCCTGATGACGTCGACGAGGCCGCTGGCGAGGAATCCTCGGGCGACGACGCGCAGACGAGCGAGTCCGACCAGAGCTGAGCGGCGCCCGTGGCGCCCCTGAAGATCGGCCTCACCGGCGGCATCGCGGCCGGGAAGTCGGAGGCGCTGAAGGCTTTCGCGCGCCTGGGGGCGGCGACGCTCTCCAGCGACGCGGTCGTCCACGAGTTGCTCGAAAGCCCGGCGCTGCGCGACCGTCTGGTTGCGCGGTGGGGGCCGGAGGTGGTCCCCGATGGAGCGCTCGACCGCGCGAAGATCGGCGAGATCGTCTTCGCCGACCCCGAGCAGCTGGGCTGGCTGGAGGAGCAGATCCACCCGTTGGTGAGGGAGCGCACCGCGGCCTGGCTCGCCTCCCTGCCCGAGGAGGCCGAGGTCGCGGTCGTCGAGGTGCCGCTGCTGTTCGAGGCGGGCAGCGACGAGGTCTTCGACACGACCGTTGCCGTGGTGACGGTCGACGAGGTGCGGCGGGAGCGCGCGGCGGCCCGCGGCCATGCGCTGGTAGACGAGCGCGAGGCGCGGCAGCTGACCCAGCCGGAGAAGGCCGAGCGGGCCGAGCACGTCGTGCCGAACGACGGCTCGATCGTCGACCTCGAGCGGGAGCTGTCCGCCCTGCTCGCGAAGCTGAGGCGATGAGACGGAAGGTGCGAGCCCGTCGCCGGCGCGCGACCTGGGGCGGGATCGCGGTGCTCGCGGGGCTTGGCGCGGCCTATCTCGTCGCCAGCGGCGCCTTCAACCATGCGATCAGGGAGCTGACCCTGCCGCTGCGCCACGAGGACGTGATCCGCCAGCAGGCCGACGAAAAGGGCGTCGACGCGGCGCTGATCGCCGCCGTGATCTACTCGGAGTCGAAGTTCAGCGATCAGGAATCGAGCGCGGGGGCGCGGGGACTGATGCAGATCACGCCGGAAGCCGCCGCGACGATCGCCAGGAACAGCGATGCCACCAGCTTCGAACTGAAGGATCTGGGGGATCCGGAAATCAACATCCGCTACGGGACCTTTCTTCTCCGCGAACTGCTCGACCGCTACGACGGCGACGAGGCCGCGGCGCTCGCCGCTTACAACGCCGGTCCCGGCAACGCCGACAGGTGGGGCGGGGCGGACCTGAACGTCGAGGAAATCCCCTTCCCGGAAACGCGCGCCTATGTCGAAGAGGTGCTGGAGAAGCAGCAGGAGTACCGGCGGAAGTATGGCAGGGAGCTGGGCTATTAACGCCGTGCCCCGACCCCGCGTCGCCGCCCTCGCCCTTGCCGTCGGGGTGGTGCTGGCCGACTCCTCGATTGTCGTCCTCGCCCTGCCGGACATCTACCGGGAACTGGACACCAGCGTCGCCGGCGTCACCTGGGTGCTGGTTTCCTTCAACCTGGTGATGGCGCTGGCGGCGGTGCCGGCGGCACTGCTGGCGCGGCGGGTGGGGCCGGGACGCGCCGCCGCGGTCGGCCTCGCGGTCTTCGCCGGCGCCGGCCTCGCCTGCGGCCTCGCCGACAGCCTCTCGGCTCTAATCGTGGCCCGCTGCGTGCAGGCGCTCGGGGGCGCCGCCGCGGTGACCGCGGCGCTGGAGCTGCTGCCGGCGACGGTTGGTTCCGAGCAGCGGGCGGCGACGGTCTGGGCGGCGGCGGGGGCTACCGGCGCCGCGCTCGGGCCGGCGCTGGGCGGGATCCTCACCGAGCTGATCTCCTGGCAGTCGATCTTCCTGCTGCAGGTGCCGGTCGCGCTGGTGGCGGCGGCGCCGATCCTGGCGGTGGCCCGCCACGAGGCGGCGACCGGCGTGATCGAACCGGAGCTGCGCCGCACCGGCCGCCCGCACCTCTGGGCGAACCTGGCCCTGGCGATGGTCTCGGCGGCGATCGCGGCGGCGCTCTTCCTGCTCGTCCTGCTGCTGATCGAAGGCTGGCGGCTGAGCCCGATCGTGGCCGCGCTCGTTGTCTCGACGATGCCGCTGGCGGCGATCGCCGGCGGCAGGCTGACCGAGCTCGTCGCCGACGCCCGCTCGCGGGCGGCGGCCGGGGCGATCCTCGTCTCCGGCGGCCTCGCCGGCCTCGCCTTCCTGCCGAAGGCGACGATCGCGCTGACGATCCCGCCGCAGGTCCTCGTCGGGGTCGGCCTGGCGCTTGTGCTCTCGGCGCTGACCGAGACCGCGCTCGGCGGCCGGGCGCCGCAGGCGATCCACGGCGGCTGGACGATCTCCGCCCGCCACGCCGGGGTGGTGATCGGGCTGCTGGTGCTGACCCCGATCTTCACCGCCGAAATCGACCAGCAGCGCCACGACGCGATCGACGCCGGCACCGCGGTGATCCTCGACTCGCCGGTCAACCCGCTGCTGAAGATCGACCTGGCGCAGAGGGTCAGCAAGCGGCTCGAAGAAGAGAAGGGGAAGGTGCCGACGATCGGCCCGGCCTTCGAACCGCTGCCCGACGATGCGGGCGAACGGGCTGAAGCGCGGCAGCTGCAGGGCGAACTGCAGGACCAGCTCGACCGCGGCGCCACCCACGCCTTCAGCACCTCCTTCATCCTGGCGGCGCTGCTGGGCCTGATCGCGCTGTTCCCGATCGCCCTCTCGCGGGAGGTGGAGCTGTGAACGAGGTGACGCCCACCGCGGCCACCCGCAGCCGCGGTCCGCTGCTGGTAATCGGTTCAATCGTCGCCTCCCTGCTGCTGGTCGGCGCCTATCTGGCGGCGGGGGGTTCCAGCTACACGCCGGAGAAGGTTCAGGACCCCTGCAAGCCGCGGCCCTGGAGCAACCCCCAGAGCCTGGGAGAAATCGCCAACCAGTTCTCGATCTCGGCCCTCGACGGCGCTGCCTGCCAGCTCGGAGTCTCGCGGGAGACGCTGGCGCGGGCGCTGGCGACGCCGGCGAACCGCAGGCGCTTCACCGAGAAGTACGGGATCGACGACGAAAAGCTGGCCAAGGCGATCCGCGCCGGCCTCGTGCGGGCGGTCGACGACGCCGAAGAAGCGGGCGCCCTCAGCCCCCTGCTGGCGGTCCCCCTGCGGGAGACGCTCCAGCGCATCCCGCTAGAAGAAGCGATCGAACTGGTCCAGAACGCCAAATCGCTCCTCGGCAACGTCGAAGGCTTCCTCGGCCCCGCCGGCAGCATCATCGAACAGTTCCTGCCCTGAAGGTTGGCCGCGGGCGAGGGTGCCCCTCTCCAGACACATCTCGCTATGGCTCGATGTTGAGTGTCTGGAGAGGGGCACCCTCGCCCGCCCAGCCACTGGATCAGCTAGGCCTATCGATCCTGTAGTCGCGCGCCTTTGGGTCCCAGCTGATGCCGCTGCAGAGCGCTTGCGGGGTGGTGCCGAGAGCGGTGGCGAGCTTGACCATGGTGCCGAGGCGGGGTTCGCGGCCGCCGCGCTCGAGCAGCGAGATCTCGGTGCGGTGAACCTCGCAGCGGCGGGCCAGCTCTTCCTGGGAGATCCCCGCCGCATCGCGGGCGCGTCGCAGGTTGATTGCAAAGCGGTCGCGTTTGTCCATGCCCTGCACTCTATTCGCAGCGAAGGGGGCGCCGGGGCTTTCGCCGATCCGGCCTAGCGGCGGGTTGCCCGCCAGACCCAGAGCATCGCCACCGGCTGCAGCGGCAGCCGCGCCCAGAGCGCCCAGCGCGGGAACCTGCGCATGTCGAGGCCGCGGATCTGCTCGGGGTTGACCGCCATGTGGATGTTGGCCGGGAAGACGGCGATCAGAAGCGCCAGCAGCCACCAGCGCCCCAGCGGTCTCAGGGCCGGATGAAGGACCATCGCCGCCCCGGCGAGCTCGGCGGCGCCGCTGACCGCGACGACCTCCCTCTTCCGCGCCTCGATCGCCGGCGGCACGATCGCTTCGAAGAACCGGGGCCGCAGGAAGTGCATCGTCCCCGTGAAGGCAAAGAGGGCGGCGACGCCCAGGCGCGAGAGCTTCATCCGCGGAGTCTCCCAATCCGCTGTTCCTTGTGGTTGTCACGCAGCCATAAGGAACAGCGCAGCGGGGCTCCTCGCTATTTTCAAGCTTCGTGCCCGATTTCAAGCTGAACCCGGCCTACACGCCGACCGCGGACCAGCCGAAGGCGATCGCCGGGCTGGCCGAGGGGCTGCGCGAGGGGGAACGCTTCCAGACCTTGCTGGGCGCCACCGGCACCGGCAAGACCTTCACGATGGCGGCGACGATCGCCGAAGCGCAGCGGCCCTCGCTGGTGATCGCCCACAACAAGACGCTTGCCGCGCAGCTCTGCAACGAGTTCCGCGAGTTCTTCCCAGAGAACTCGGTCGAGTACTTCGTCTCCTACTACGACTACTACCAGCCAGAGGCCTACGTTCCGGCGCAGGACCTCTACATCGAGAAGGACTCCTCGATCAACGACGAGATCGACCGCCTCCGCCACGCCGCCACCGCGGCGCTGTTCGCCCGCCGCGACGTGATCATCGTCGCCTCGGTCTCCTGCATCTACGGGATCGGCTCGCCCCAGGTCTACAACGAAAAAATGCAGCTGTTCAAGGTCGGAGAGGAGATCGACCGCGACGAAGTGCTGCGCAAGCTGGTGAAGATGCAGTACCAGCGCAACGACCAGGTGCTCGGCCGCGGCGCCTTCCGGGTCCGCGGCGAGGTGCTGGAGATCATGCCCTCCTACGCCGAGTCGGCCTACCGGATCGCCCTCTTCGGCGACGAGATCGAGGGGATCCAGCACTTCGACCCGCTGACGGGAGAGGTGCTCGACGTGATCGACCACGTCTCCGTCTGGCCGGCCTCGCACTACGTGACCAAGGACGAGACTGTCGACCGCGCCGTGGACGAGATCCGCGCCGAACTGGAAAGCCGCGCGGCCGAACTCGAAACTGAGGGCAAGCAGCTGGAGGCGCACCGGCTGCGGCAGCGGACGATGTACGACCTGGAGATGATCAAGGAGCTCGGTTTCACCTCCGGGATCGAGAACTACTCGCGGATCCTCGACGGTCGCCCGCCCGGCAGCCCGCCGCACACGCTGATCGACTACTTCCCCGACGACTTCGTCGTCTTCGTCGACGAGTCCCACCAGACGATCCCGCAGATCGGCGGCATGTACGAGGGGGACCGCTCGCGCAAGAGCACGCTGATCGACTTCGGCTTCCGGCTGCCCTCGGCGATCGACAACCGGCCGCTGAGGTTCCAGGAGTTCCTCGACCGGGTGCCGCGGCTGGTGATGGTCTCGGCGACCCCCGGGCCGTTCGAGAAGGCGGAATCGAGCCGCACTGTCGAGCAGATCGTCCGCCCGACCGGGATCGTCGACCCCGCGATCGAGCTGAGGGCGACCAGGAACCAGATCGACGACCTGATGAACGAGGTCAAGCAGGTGGCCGCCGACGGGGACCGCACCTTGGTGACGACGCTGACCAAGAAGATGGCCGAGGACCTGACCGCCTACCTGCTCGAGTACGGAGTCAAGGTTCGATACCTGCACTCCGAGGTCGACACGCTGGAGCGGATCCAGATCGTCCGCGACCTGCGGCTCGGCGAGTACGACGTCCTGGTCGGCGTCAACCTTCTGCGCGAGGGGCTCGACCTGCCCGAGGTCTCGCTGGTGGCGATCCTCGACGCTGACAAGGAGGGCTTCCTGCGGGGTGAGACGAGCCTCGTGCAGACGATCGGGCGGGCGGCGCGGAACGTCAACGGGCGGGTGCTGATGTACGCCGACAAGGAGACCGACGCGATGCGGGCGGCGATGCGCGAGACCGACCGCCGCCGCGCGATCCAGGTCGCTTACAACGAGGAGCATGGGATCACGCCGGAGACGGTGCGCAAAGGGATCTCGGAGATGGCCGAGTTCCTGGCGATGGAGGACCGGGCGCCGCGGAAACGGCGACGCAAGCGGGCGGAGGAGTTCGCCTCGGCGGAGGAGCTCGAAAAGACGATCGTGGCGCTGGAGGAGGAGATGCTGGCGGCCGCCGACGACCTTCGGTTCGAGGAGGCGGGGAGGATCCGCGACGAGCTGCGCGAGCTGCGGCGCGACCTCGAGGGGATGACCGCTGGGACCTGATCCTGAGCGTTGGAGTTGCGGAAGTTGTCACCCCCGGGGAGTCCGCGAAGCTGACCGCGAAACTCCCGCCGACCTAAGCTCGGATGGTGTCCGAGTCTGTCAGTGAGGAAACTTTTGATCGATTAGTGCTGGAGCGTTCTCGCGAGCTACCGGTGGTGGTCGACTTCTGGGCTGAGTGGTGTGGGCCGTGCAAGGCGCTGAGCCCGGCCCTGGAGGCGGCGGCTGCGGCGCGAGCGGGGAAGCTCGAGCTGGTCACGGTCGACGTCGACGCCAACCAACGGCTGGCGGCCCTCTTCCAGGTGCAGGGGATACCGGCCGTGAAGGCGTTCCGCGACGGCAAGGTCGTCGACGAGTTCACCGGCGCGCTGCCGTCGGCTCAGGTCGAAGCCTTCTTCGACAAGTTCGTGACTTCGCGCGCGGAGGAGCTGCTCGAGGCCGGCGACGAGCTCTCGCTGCGCGAGGCGGCGGAACTGGAGCCGCAGCGGGCCGACATCGCCGTCGCCCTCGCCAAGACGCAGCTGGCGCGTGGGGCGCCGCGACAGGCACTCGCGGCGGTCGCTGGGCACCATTCGAATTTCGGCGCCGCCGGAATCGACGCCCGCATCCGCCTGACGGCGGCGGGCTTCGGCGTCGAGGCCTTCGCCGCCCTTGACCGCGGAGACCTCGCGGCCGCGCTCGACGGCCTGATCGAGGCGCTGGACGAGCTGCCGGGAAGGGAACGGGAAGCCGGCGACGCGGCCGCGGGAGGCAACGGAGCCGGTCCGGGGCTCGAGCCAGACGAGCTCCGCGACCTCGTTCGCCGCGCCGTCGTCGGCATCCTCAGCGACCTCGACCCCGCCGACCCCACCGGCCGCACCTACCGCCGCAGGCTCTCGGCCGCGCTCAGCTGAGCGCGCCGGTCCTTTGTCCCGCATAGCGGTGAAAAGGGCCGGCGCGCCCGGGGAACATCTGTTCGTCTGCGTAGAATCGACGTGAGTGGCTGCGTCTGAGCGAATCGTCATCTCCGGCGCCCGGGAGCACAACCTCAAGGACATCGACGTCGAGCTGCCCCGGGATGCGCTGATCGTCATCACCGGACTGTCTGGGTCCGGGAAGTCGAGCCTTGCCTTCGACACGATCTACGCCGAGGGGCAGCGGCGCTACGTGGAGTCGCTCTCCTCCTACGCGCGGCAGTTCCTGGGGCTGATGGAGAAGCCCGACGTGGACTCGATCGAGGGGCTCTCGCCGGCGATCTCTATCGACCAGAAGACGACCTCCCGCAACCCGCGCTCGACGGTCGGAACCGTGACCGAGATCTACGACTACCTGCGCCTGCTCTGGGCGCGGATCGGCACCCCGCACTGCCCCGAGTGCGGCGAGGAGATCACCGGCCAGACCCAGGAGCAGATCGTCGACCGGCTGATGACGCTCGAGGACGGGACCAAGTTCATGGTGATGGCGCCGATCGTCCGCGGCCGCAAAGGCGAGTACGGGAAATTGCTCGACCAAATGCGGCTCGAGGGGTATTCGCGGGCGAAGATCGACGGCCAGCTGCGTCGCCTCGACGAGGAGATCGAGCTCGACAAGAAGTACAAACACGACGTCTCGATCGTCGTCGACCGCCTGGTGATGAGGACGGACCTGAGGCGGCGGCTCTCGGAGTCGGTCGAAGCGGCCTCGGGTCTTGCGGCGGGGCTGGTGGAAGTCGAGATCCTCGACGGCGAGTCCAAGGGCGGCGAGGAGTCGAAAAACGGCCGCTCTGGCGGCAGGTCCGCCGATGGCGGACGCGAAGCGGAGCGCCCCGGCGGGATCATGCTGTTCTCCGAGCAGTTCGCCTGCCTCAACTGCGGCACCTCGATTCCCGAGCTGGAGCCGCGGATCTTCTCCTTCAACTCGCCCCACGGCGCCTGCGACCGCTGCCACGGGCTCGGCTTCCAGCGGGTGATCGACCCCGAGCTGGTCGTCCCCGACCCGACCCTCTCGCTGGCCGAGGGGGCGCTGCAGCCCTGGAACCGCGGCATCAGCGCCTACTGGAAGCGGCTGATCGCCTCCGTCGCCGAGGTCTACGAGGTCGATGCCGACAAGCCCTGGTCGAAGCTGAAGCAGGACGAGAAAGAGATCTTCCTCTACGGCACCGGCGAGGAGCGACACCACGTCAGCTACACCAACCGCTTCGGCCGCCGCCGCTCCTACAAGGTGCGCTTCGAGGGGATCGTCAACAACCTGCAGCGGCGCTACGAGGAGACCGACTCCGAGTCCAACCGGGAGCGGATCGAGGGCTACATGGCCGAGCAGCCGTGCCCCGCCTGCAAGGGGGCGCGGCTGCGACCCGAGAGCCTCGCGGTCAAGGTCGGCGGCCTCAGCATCGCCGCGTACAGCGACCTCTCCGCCCATGCCGCCTCCGAATGGATCCGGGAGCTGGAGATGACCGACACCGAGCGGGCGATCGCGCGGCTGATCGCGCGCGAGATCACCGAGCGGCTCTCCTTCCTCGAGAACGTCGGCATCGGCTACCTCTCGCTGGCGCGCTCGGCCCGCACGCTCTCCGGCGGCGAGGCGCAGCGGATCCGGCTGGCGACCCAAATCGGGTCGCACCTGGTCGGCGTGATGTACGTGCTCGACGAGCCCTCGATCGGCCTCCACCAGCGCGACAACGAGAAGCTGATCGCGACCCTCGACCGCCTCCGCGACCTCGGCAACACGGTGATCGTCGTCGAGCACGACGAGGGGACGATGATGGCGGCGGACCACCTCGTCGACCTCGGCCCCGGCGCCGGCGAGCACGGCGGCCACGTGATCGCCGCCGGAACGCCGAAGCAGGTTGCCAGGGATCCCAGTTCGCTGACCGGGCAGTACCTCTCCGGCAAGAAACAGATCGAGGTCCCGGCCCAGCGGCGCCAGCCCAAAGGCAACCTGGTGGTCCGCGGCGCCCGCGAACACAACCTCAAGGGCATCGACGTGAAGGTTCCGCTCGGGGTCTTCTGCTGCGTCACCGGCGTCTCCGGGTCGGGGAAGTCGACGCTGGTCAACGAGACGCTCCACCACGCGGTCGCCAACCGCCTGCACCAGGCGAAGCTGCGGCCCGGCGCCCACGACGGCATCGACGGCCTCGGCCAGATCGACAAGATCATCAACATCGACCAGTCGCCGATCGGGCGCACCCCGCGCTCGAACCCCGCCACCTACACCGGCGTCTTCGACCACATCCGGGCGCTCTTCACCCAGACCCAGGAGTCGCGAGCGCGCGGCTACAAGCCGGGCCGCTTCAGCTTCAACGTCAAGGGCGGGCGCTGCGAGGTCTGCAAGGGCGACGGCCAGATCAAGATCGAGATGCACTTCCTGCCCGACGTCTACGTCCCCTGTGAGCAGTGCCATGGCAAGCGCTACAACCGCGAGACGCTCGAGGTCCGCTTCAAGGGCAAGAACATCGCCGACGTGCTGGAGATGTCGGTGGCCGACGCGGTTCCGTTCTTCGAGAACGTGCCGAAGATCGCCCGCCGCCTGCGCACGCTCAACGACGTCGGCCTCGGCTACATCCGCCTCGGTCAGCCGGCGACGACGCTCTCGGGCGGCGAGGCACAGCGGGTGAAGCTGGCGACCGAGCTCTCCAAAGTCGCCACCGGCGAGACGCTCTACATCCTCGACGAGCCGACCACCGGCCTCCACTTCGCCGACGTCCAGCGGCTGCTCGACGTGCTCGGGCGGCTCGTCGACGCCGGCAACACGGTGGTGGTGATCGAGCACAACCTCGACGTGATCAAGACCGCCGATTGGCTGGTCGACCTCGGTCCCGAGGGTGGCGAAGCGGGCGGTGAGGTCGTCGCCACCGGCACCCCGGAGGAGGTCGCCGCCGCCGCGGGTTCCTACACCGGCAGCTTCCTCGCCGAGCTGGTCGAGCCGGCGAAGCGGAAGCGCCCGTCGCGCCGGCGCGAGCCGGTTGCCGCTTAGCACCACTCCGCTTCACCGCGCCGCGGGTGACCCGGCTCGGGTCTTCCCTGCACCTCGGGGAAAAAGAAAGGGAATGAAAACCGGGGGAGGGGGTAGTGGCGGAAGTGCCAATCCCGAGGAGGAGGGTCATGTCTGATTCAGCGTTGTTGCGACGGCTGGCAGTGGTCGGCTCCGCGCTGCTGGCGGTCGGTCTCTTGGTAGCCGGCTGCGGCGGTAGCGACGAAACCACCGGCGGCGGCAGTGGTGGAGGCGGAGGCGGCGGTAGCGCGACGATCGCCCTCCTGCTCCCGGAAAACGAAACGCCCCGCTACGAAACCAACGACAAGCCCGACTTCGAAAAATCGGTCGAAGAACAGTGCTCCGGCTGCGAAGTCATCTACTTCAACGCCGGCGGCGACGCCGAAAAGCAGCAGGCTCAGGGCGAAGCCGCGCTGACCAAAGGCGCCGAAGTCCTCGTCCTCGATCCGATGGATTCCAAATCTGCCGCCTCGATCGCCGAACGGGCGGCCGCCCAGGGGGTCCCTGTGGTCAGCTACGACCGCCTGATCGAAAACAGCGAAGTCGACGCCTACGTCTCCTTCGACAACGAACGGGTCGGCGAACTGCAGGCTGAAACGCTGGCGAAAAAACTGAAAGAAGACGGCAAAGCCAAAGGCCCGATCATCATGATCAACGGCGACCCAGCCGACCCCAACGCCGCCGGATTCAAAAAAGGCGCGCACAAAGGGTTCGAAAAGGCCGGCGTCGAAATCGCCAAGGAGTACGACACGCCGGGCTGGAGCGCCGAAAACGCCCAGCGCGAGGCGCAGCAGGCGATCACCGCCCTCGGCAACGACGGCTTCTGGGGCATCTATGCCGCCAACGACGACACCGGCGGCGGCGCGATCGCGGCGCTGAAAGGCGCCGGGATCAACCCCGAAGAACGCCCCGTCACCGGTCAGGACTCGACCGTCGCCGGCCTGCAGCGGATCCTCGCCGGCCAGCAGTACATGACGATCTACAAGTCGATTCCGCCGCAGGCCGAAATCGCCGCCGAATTCGCGATCGCTCTCGCCAGCGGCGAAGAATTGCCGCAGCAGAAAGTCAGCGAAGAAATCAACAACGGCAAGGCGGAAGTTCCGTCGGCGATTCTGGAACCGGTCGCGGTGGTGAAAGACAACATCAAGGACACCGTGATCAAAGACGGGTTCGTCTCCGCCTCCGAACTCTGCACCGGCCCCTACGCGACCGCCTGCAAAGAAGCGGGAATCTCAGGCTGAGATGACCGCGGCCGGCACTCCGCTCCTCGAGCTGGAGGGAGTAAGCAAGCGATTCGGCCCGGTCCAGGCTCTGGACCGGGTCGACTTCGCGGTCAGCGCCGGCGAGGTGGTCGGGTTGGTCGGCGACAACGGCGCCGGCAAGTCGACGCTGGTCAAGGCGATCGCCGGCATCAACCCGCCCGACAGCGGCAGCGTCCGCTTCGAGGGCCGGGAGGTGCGGATCTCCCGGCCGCAGGACGCGACGGCGCTGGGGATCGCGACCGTCTACCAGGACCTCGCGCTCTGCGACAACCTCGACGTCGTCGCCAACCTCTTCCTCGGCCGCGAGCAGGTCTCGCCCGGACCGGGGCAGGTTTCGCGCCAGCTCAACGAGGTGAAGATGGAGCACGAGACCGGTGACCTGCTCTCGAACCTGGCGGTGACCATCCCGAGCCTGCGCAGCGAGGTCGGGACGCTCTCCGGCGGCCAGCGCCAGCAGGTCGCAGTCGCCCGCTCGCTGCTGGGCGAGCCGAAGGTCGTGCTGCTTGACGAGCCGACCGCGGCGCTCGGCGTGCCGCAGACCAAACAGGTGCTGGAGCTGATCCGGCGCCTGCGCGAGCGCAACCTCGGGGTCGTGATGATCAGCCACAACCTGGTCGACGTCTTCGCGGTCGCCGACCGGGTCTTCGTGCTCCGCCTCGGCCGCGCCGCCGGGGAGTTCAAAGCCGACGAAGCCACCGAGGAGCACGTGGTCGGCGCGATCACCGGCGTCGGCGAGGGGCGCGAGGGCAATCAGCAGGCGGAGGGGGGGGAGAGGTCATGAGCGCAGCCGAGGCAGCGACCGTCGACGAGACGGCCGAGCGCAGCCCGACCACCGGGCAGACCCTGCGCCGCATCGCCCAGGGCGACCTCTCTTCGGTGCGGGTCGTGCTCGGCCTGGTCGTGATCGCGATCATCTTCCAGGTCCAGGAAGACCGCTTCCTCTCGGCCCAGAACCTGACCAACCTGATGCTGCAGATCACCACGATCGGGTTGATCTCGGTCGGGATCGTCTTCGTCCTGCTGCTCGGCGAGATCGACCTCTCGGTTGGTGCGGTCAGCGGTCTTTCGGCGGCGGTGATGGCGGTGCTGAGCGTCAACCACGGCTGGAACGCCTACCTGGCGATAGCCGCCGCGATCGCCACCGGGGCGGCTATCGGCTGCCTGCAGGGCTCGCTCTTCAGCCGCTTCGTCGTGCCCTCCTTCGTGGTCACCCTGGCCGGCCTGCTGGCCTGGGAAGGGGCGCTCCTGCAGGTTCTCGGCAAGACCGGATCGCTCAACATCAACGACCCGAAGATCACCGGCCTCGCCAACACCTTCTACTCGGACACGGTCGGCTGGATCTTCGCGGTGGCGATCGTCGCCGCTTATGGCGCGGCCCTCGCAATCAGCTACCGGAAACGGGTGGCCGCCGGCCTCGGCGAGGGGGGTGCGCTGCCGTTGATCGTCCGCTTCGTCTTCCTCGCCGCGATCGTGATCGCCGCCGTCGCGATCCTCAACTCCGACCGCGGCGTGCCGCTGGCGGTGATGATCCTGCTCGCCTTCGTGGTCGGCATGGAGTACGTCGCCAAGCAGACCACCTTCGGCCGCCACGTCTTCGCCGTTGGCGGCAGTGCCGAGGCGGCACGGCGAGCTGGCATCCGCGTCAACGGGGTCAGGGTCGCGGTCTTCACGATCTCGGGCACGATGGCCGCGATCGGCGGCGTGATGGCCGCCTCGCGCCTCTTCGCGGTCAACCAGAACTCCGGCGGCAACGAACTCCTGCTGCTCGCGATCGCCGGCCCGGTGATAGCCGGTACCAGCCTCTTCGGCGGTCGCGGCTCGGTCTGGACGGCCTTGCTCGGCGCCCTCGTGATCGGCTCGATCTCCAACGGGATGGACCTGCTCTCGCTCTCCTCCGCGGTGAAATTGATGGTGACGGGCGGCGTGCTGCTGCTCGCCGTCCTCGTCGACGCGATCGCCCGCCAGCAGCGCCAAACTTCAGGCCGCGTCTAGAAGCGCCTCAGCGGGAGACGAGGAGGCTGGCGCCGATCGCGCCACCGAGGTCGCCGAGCGAGGCGACACGCAGCGCCGGCGGCCGTTCGTTGACGAAGAGGTGCCTGTCCATCTCCTCCATGAGGGGGTCCATCAGGCGTTCGCCGAAGCGGATGCCGAGCCCGCCGCCGAGGATCACCGCCTCGACGTCGATCAGGTTGATCGCCGAGGCAATCCCGGTGCCGAGGGCCTTGACCGCGCGTTCGACCAGCTCCTCGGCGAGCTTGTCCTCGTGGTCGAGGGCGCGCTCCCAGATGCCGCTGGTCAGCCGCGGTTTGTCGTGCTTCTCCATCAGCTTGAAGAGGTCGGTCCTCTCGCCGTCGTCATGGCGGCGACGGGCCTCGGCTTCCATCGCTTTGCGGCCCGCGTAGGCCTCGATGCAGCCGCGGCGCCCGCAGGGGCACTCGGCCCCGCCGCGCTTGATGACCATGTGGCCGATCTCCCCGGCGGCGCCGCGTCCCAGCCACGGCTTGCCGTCGAGGACGAGGCCGCCGCCGACGCCGGTGCCCCAGAAGACCCCGACCAGGCTCTCGAACTCTTTGCCGGCGCCGAGCTGGAACTCGGCTTCGGTCGCGACCTGAACGTCGTTGCCGACCCTGACCTCCGTGCCGAGCGCCTGGCTCAGCTTTTCGCCGAGCGGAAAGTTGCCCTGCCAGCCAGGCAGGTTGCGAGCGGCGGAGACCACGCCGGTTTGCTCGTTCGCGTCGCCGGGCGACCCGACCCCGACCCCGGCCAGGTGTTTCGCCTCGACCCCGGCGCCTTCAGCCGCCTCCCGCAGCGCCGCCGCCATCGCCGCGGCGACGTCCTCGGGGCCCCCCTCGGTGGGAGTCGGGTGCCGCGCTTCGCCGGCGACCTTGCCGCCGGCATCGACGATCGCCGCCTGGATCTTCGTCCCGCCGAGGTCGATGCCGCCGCGCAGGCTGTCACCGCTCATCTGGAGAGGCCGAATCCGTCGCTGGCGTAAAACGCAATCACGAAAATGCTCCCTCCGACGATGATCAGCCAGTAGTACCAGTAGCGACCGCCGCGCTGCTTGTGGATCGCCATCTTCAGCCGGCGGCGGGGGCCGAGCCCTGCAGCACCCCCATCAACTCCTGGCTGACGGGGTCGTCCTTGACGCCGATCCCGACCAGGGTTGCCTTCTCGCCCTCGGCGGGAGACTCGATCGTCAGCGCGGTCATTCCGGAGGCCGGCGCGGTCGAGACCTTGAGGCCGGCGCGGTCCCAGACGCCGACCTCGCCGCTGTTCTTGTAGGAGCGGCCCTTGAAGCCGAGCTTGAAGGCGTAGAGCTTCTCCGCGGTTACCGCCAGCACCACCCGCTCCGGCAGGCCGCCGGCTTTCTTCTTGTTGAGCATCTTGATGCCCGCGTAGACGATCCCGCCGAGCTGCGCCTTCGAAGCAACCATGCTCGCCGTTGCCCCGCCGCGGCGGAAAGCGGCCGCGCTCAACAGCTCTTCGCCGTTGACGTCGGCGGCGACCAGGTCGCGCAGCTGCTGCCGCCACTCGGCGGCCTGCTCGTCGCTCATCTCGAATCTGCTCATCGCTCGTCTCCCTCGGCCGGTTACCGGCCGACCCTATGCCCGCGCGCTCTGGAAAGCTAGAAACGTGGCCGAGATGAGGGGATGGCGGCTGTGGTGGGCGAAGCGGCGCTGGTACGAGCGCAACCACCGGCTGCTGCGGCGGTGGCGGATCGACCGCCACGCGGCATGCGGCGGTTTCTTCGTCCGCCACCCGGTTGAGGGCGAGGTGCTGGAGGCGCTCGACGAGGGCCGCCTCAAGATCGGCGAGGGGACGCTGCTGGAGCCCGGTTGCTGGTTGACGCTGGCGCCGGGGGCGCGGATCGAGATCGGTGCCGGCTGCTTCCTCAACCGCAACGTGATGATCGCCGCCCAGGAGAGCGTGGCGATCGGCGACCACACGATGCTCGCCAACGGCTGCTTCGTCGGTGATGCCGAGCACCGCTACGACGACCCGAGCAAGCCGATCACCTGGCAGGGCTTCACCTCCAAGGGGCCGGTGGAGATCGGCTCCAATTGCTGGTTCGGCGTCAACTGCGTGGTGACCAGCGGCGTCGCGGTCGGCGAGCGCTGCGTGATCGGCGCCAACTCGGTGGTCAACCGCGATGTGGAGGCCGGCACGATCGCCGCGGGAGCGCCGGCAAGGGCGATCCGAAAGATCGAGCGGAAGGCGCCTCCTGCCGATGGCTGAGCGACCTTCCGTTGCGCTTGTCACAGAGGCGCTGCGAAGGGTGCCTATAATTTTGTCTTGCACGGCCGTGACCCCCAGGGCATGGACCCATGAACTCGAACCTCCTCGCTGATACTCCTCGTCCCAACGTGGCCGCCCCCGCCCTGCGCGCGAAGGCCGATCTTCGCGCCGCCCTTGCCGATGCCCGCCGCGGGGGCCAGACGATCGGGCTGGTGCCGACGATGGGCTACCTGCACGAGGGTCACCTCTCGCTGATCCGGGCCGCCCGCGCCGAGTGCGGCCTGGTGGTGTTGAGCCTCTTCGTCAACCCGACACAGTTCGGCGCGGGAGAGGACCTCGACCGCTATCCGCGTGACGAGGAGCGAGACCTGCGCCTCGCCGGCGAGGCCGGCGCCGGCCTCGTTTTCGCCCCCGCGGTCGAGGAGGTCTACCCCGGCGGCCTGGGCGGTCCCACCACCGAGGTCGAGGTCATCGGTCCCCTCACCAGCGTTCTCGACGGCGACCCCCAGCGGCGCGGCCCCGAGCATTTTCGCGGCGTCGCCACGGTGGTCGCCAAGCTCTTCAACATCGTCGGCCCCGACGTCGCCTACTTCGGGCAGAAGGACGCCCAGCAGGCGCTGGTGATCCGCCGCATGGTCCGCGACCTCGATTTCCCGCTGCGGATCGAGGTGCTGCCGACCATCCGCGAGGCAGACGGCCTGGCGATGAGCAGCCGCAACGCCTACCTCGGGCCGGAGGAGCGCGAACAGGCGACGGCGCTCTCTCGCGCCCTCGCCGCCGCCGAGCGGGGCGCCCGCGCCGGCTCGCTGGAGGTGGGTCTCAAGGCCGCCCGGCGCGAGCTCGCGGCTGCCGGGATCGAGCCCGAGTACCTGGAGGCCCGCGACGGGGAGACGCTCGAGAGCGCGCGCGTACTCGAGGATCGGCCGGTCCTAGTCGCCCTCGCCGCCCGCGTCGGCTCGGCTCGCCTGATCGACAACGTCCTGATCCATCCGCATCCCGGTAGCGACACCTAGCCCGCGAAAGGGGAGACCGTGCAGAGACAGATGCTGAAGTCGAAGATCCACCGGGCGACGGTTACCGACTGCGACGTCGACTACATCGGCAGCATCACCATCGACACCGAGCTGATGGCCGGCGCCGATCTGATCACCAACGAGCAGGTCCACGTCTGGGACGTCGACAACGGCTCCCGCTTCGTCACCTACGTGATCGACGGCGAGCCGGGCTCGGGGACGATGCAGGTCAACGGCGCCGCCGCCCACCTGGTTGAGCCCGGAGACAAGATCATCGTCGCCTCGTTCGGCGCCTACGACGAGGCGGATTTGGAGCGCTACGACCCGGTTGTCGTCCACGTCGACGATGACAACAAAGCGATAGCCGTCGACAGCCACCCGGAGGTGCTTCTCAAATGAGCTCTGGAGGACGTTCCCACACCGCCCCGCATACTGCCGGCGAGCGGCGGCCGGTCAGCCTGCCCCGCCTCACCGAGATGAAGGCCAACGGCGAGCCGATCGTGATGGTCACCGCCTACGACTACCCCTCGGCGACCGTCGCCGAGGCCGCCGGCGTCGACGTCGTCCTCGTCGGCGACTCGGCGGCCAACGTCGTCCTCGGCTACTCCGGCACCGAGCTGGTCTCGATGGACGAGATGGTGATGCTCGGCAAAGCCGTCCGCCGCGGCTTGAAGACGCCGCTGATGGTCGGCGACATGCCGATGGGCAGCTACGAGGCGAGCAACGAGGAGGCGATCCGCAGTGCCCAGCGCCTGATCAAGGAGACCGGCTGCCAAGCGGTCAAGCTCGAGGCAGGCGGCGTCATCGCCGAGCGAGCGCGGGCAATCGTCAACTCCGGCATCCCGGTGATGGGTCACGTCGGCCTCACCCCGCAGACGGCGACCGCCCTCGGCGGCTATAAGGCCCAGGGCAAGAACGCCAAGAGCGCGATCAAGCTGCTCGAGGACTCGCTGGCGCTGCAGTCGGTCGGCTGCTTCGCGATCGTGATCGAGGCCGTCCCCTCGGCGATCACCGACGAGATCGCAGGGCGCCTCGAGGTGCCGACGATCGGGATCGGCGCCGGCCCCGGAACCTCCGGCCAGGTCCTCGTCTTCCATGACCTGCTGGGGATCACCACCGGCCACATGGCGAAGTTCGTCAAGCGCTACGCCGACGTCCACGAGACGATGGTCGCCGCGGTCGAGCGTTACCGGGACGAGGTCCGCAGCCGCCACTTCCCCGAACCAGACCACGTCTACAGCGTCGAGCCCGCCGAGCTGGACGAGTTCCGCCGCTACCTCAGCGAGGAGAGCCTGGCCAGCGCCAAGGGCTGGGAGTGGGAGCCGCTGCCTTGAGCGGCTCCCTATCTCCTCGGAATCGGCGCTACCGGCTCAACACTGCCAGTCGCCCTGGCCGGTGACCACTATCCGGTAGGTGGCCGGGTCCAGGGCGACCCGGATCACCCGGCTGCAGTCGTAGCGCCCCTGGGCTTCGGTGCTGCGTTCGTCGAAGATCCGGCAGATCACGACGTGGAGGCTCTGCCGGTGACAGTTGGTTACCCCGTAGCGAACGCAGCTGCTGTCGTGGGCGCAGGTGTGCTTGGCGAAGATGAACGACTTGTTCGCCGCCGTCTGGACCGGAAGCTTGACGGCCGCGATCGCCGGCACCGCCAGCGCCCAGGTGAGTGCCAGCACGGCGAAGACCACGCTGACGAGAGACTTAATCTTCAAGAGAGACTCCCCTTTGGGTGAATGGACCGTCAGAGGCTGTCATCGCCGAGCGGGGTGTGTCAAGAAAACCGTGAAAAGAACTCACCACTGAAAATGCCGATCTACGAGTTCGAGTGCGAGAAGTGCGCGGCTCGGTTCGAAGAGTTGACCGAGGCCGAGGCCGCGGTCGCCTGCCCCGACTGCGGCGCCGCGGAGGCGCGGCGGCTCTACTCGACGGTGGCGCCGCCGGGGCGGCAGCCGCGGGGGGCGAGGGTGCGCTCGGACGAATCGCGCCGCCGCGAGCGCGAGGCGGCGCGGCAGGATCGTCTCGGCGAGTCGCGGAAGCGGCGGAGCGCGGGGGAGAAGCCGTGAGCGCGAGCGCGGAGGAGCGGCGGGAGCGGCTGGTCGAGCTGTACAAGGAGGTGCAGCGGTGCGAGAGATGCCCCCTGCACGAGACCCGCGCCAGGGCGGTCTTCGGCGCCGGCAACGCCGATGCCGACCTGATGTTCGTCGGTGAGGCGCCGGGGGCCGAAGAGGACCGCCAGGGGCTGCCGTTCGTTGGCCGCGCCGGCCAGCTGCTGAACCAGATGCTGGAAGGGATCGGCCTCTCCCGCGAGGACGTCTTCATCGCCAACGTGCTGAAGTCGCGGCCGCCCGGCAACCGCGACCCGCTGCCGCTGGAGATCGAGGCATGCGAGCCGTGGCTCTGGCAGCAGGTGCAGCTGATCGAGCCGCGGGTCGTCTGCACCCTCGGCAACTTCGCCACCAAGCTGTTGAGCGGCAGCCCGACCGGGATCACCAGGGTCCGCGGCACCCCCCAGGTGCACGAGCTCGGTGGCCGCGCGGTCTACCTGCTGCCGCTCTTCCATCCCGCCGCGGCGCTGCGGACGCCCGCCGTCAAGGAGACGCTGCGGGGCGATTTCGAGACGCTCCCCGAGCTGCTGCGACGGCCGCTGCCGTCCCCGGCGCCGAGCGCCGAGGAACTGGCGGAGGCTGACGCGGACGAGGGCGCCGGGCCGCCGCCGCCCAGCGACCAGCTCGGCTTCTTCGGATGAGCGCGGCCGAGGTCGTCGAGTCCGAGGGTCCCGCCGAGACCGAAGCGCTCGGCGCGCGCCTCGCCGAGCGCCTGCGGCCCGGCGACGTCGTCATCCTCTCCGGCGAGCTCGGCGCCGGCAAGACGACGCTGATCCGCGGCGCCTGCCGCGCCCTCGGCGTCAGCGGCCCGGTCACCTCGCCCACCTTCACGATCGGCCAGCGCTACGGAGGCGGCCGCGTGCCGATCTCCCACCTCGACCTCTACCGGCTCGGCGATCTCGAGGGCGAGGATCCGGCGCTGCTCGACGACTACCTCGATCCTGACGGAGTCGCCTTCGTCGAGTGGCCAGAGGCCGGATCGGGGCGGCTCGGGCGCCCGGCGACGGTCGTTCGTCTCGCCCACCTGAGCGAGGAGCGGCGGCGGATAGAAGTGGAGTGGCAGGGGTAGGAGCGCCGGTGAGAAGCGAAGCGAACCGCTGCGGAGGGTGTTCCGGGGAGAGCGCTGCCAACTTGTAGCATCGACGCTCGGAATTTCGAATCAGAAAGGCAAGGACGGATGAAGGGACTGAAGGCGCTCGCGGCCCTGATGCTGGTGAGCGGATTGCTGGCAACCACGGTGCCCGCCACGGCCGGAGCGGCCGCGTACAAGCACTATGTGGGTTGCGGGGTCTCCCGCAACGCGAATCCGGCCCATTCCTGCCCGAGAAAGGCGAAGAAGGGCGCCTTCTTCAAAAGCCTCAACGGCGACGTCGTCTACACCGTCTGCGTCAGGTTCCCGAGCGGCAAAAATCTCTGTGCCCAGGCGCAGGAAGCCGAACAGGGGACGCTCTACGTGAACAAGGTCACCTCGACGATCCCGGGAAGGCACGTGGTCAGCTGGTTCGTCAGGGGCAAGAAGGTCGGCTCCTGGGCGTTCCGGGTGACGGGGTAGCGCGTCCCTGATCGTCGTCGGCTTCGATACCGCAACCGTCGACACCGTCGCCTGCGCCTGGCGCGACGGGGAGGTTCTGCACGAGTCGCAGCTGGGGCTATCCGCGCAGGGCAGGCCCCGGCACGCGACCGGCCTGCTCACCGAGGTCGAGCGGGCGGCCGAAGCCGCCGGCGGCTGGGCGGCGGTCGACCTGCTCGGGGTCGGACTGGGTCCCGGCACCTTCACCGGGCTGCGGATCGGGATCGCCACGGCACATGGCCTCGGCGTCGGCCTCGGGCTGCCCGCCCGCGGTGTCTGCACCCTCGACGCTCTCGCGCGCGGGATCCTCGAGGCCCGCTCCGCTGTTCCTCATGGCGGCAGAGCGGCCAAAGGGAACAGCCCGGCGCTGGCGGTGCTCGACGGCTGGCACGGGGAGGTCTTCGCCGCGCTCTATGCGCCTGACGGGGAGCGGCTGTGGGAGCCGGCCGTCTACCGGCCGGAGGAGCTGGCCGGGCGGGTTGCCGCGCTGGAGGAAACGCCGTCGGTTGCCGGCTCCGGCGCGGTACGATTTCGCCAGGAGCTGGTCCGAGACGGCGTTCGCATAGCGGACGATTCCGACCCCGTGCACCGGATCGCCGCGCGGCACGTCTGTGCCCTCGCGGCGACGACGGCGGCGGAGGCGGATAACGGCGGGCTCGCCCCGATCTACCTCAGACCCCCAGACGCGGAGCGGTGGCGTGAGCGAGACGCTTTCCAAAAGGCCGGATGAGCTGAACCAGGAGGTCGAGGTCCGCCGGCTCGCCTACAGCGACCTGCCGGCGGTGATCTCGATCGAGCGCCGCTCGTTCCCGACCCCATGGTCGCTGGCGATGTTCGTGCTCGAGCTCTCCAAGCCCTCGGGGATCTGTCTGGCCGCCGGTACCGGCGGGGAGCTGCTGGGCTATGTCGTCTGCTCCCGCTATGACCAGGTCTGGCACCTGATGAACATCGCCGTCGCGCCCGAGCACAGGGAGAGCGGCGTCGCCGGCCAGCTGATGCGCCGCCTGCTCGAGGAGTCGCAGGGGAAGCTGCCGTTCACCCTCGAGGTGCGGGTCTCCAACCACCGCGCGATCGGCATGTACGAACGCTTCGGGTTCCGCTCCGCCGGGGTGCGTCCTCGCTATTACCACGACAACGGCGAGGACGCGCTGATCATGTGGCTCGACTGAGGCCCCCGTGCTGCTCGCGATAGAGACCAGCTGCGACGACACCTGCGCCGCGGTGCTCGACGGACCGCGCGTCCTCAGCAACGTGATCTCCTCGCAGGCCGCCGCCCACGAGGGCTTCGGCGGCGTCGTGCCGGAGGTGGCTGCGCGCCACCACCTCGAGCTAGTCGAGCCGGTGGTCGAGGCGGCCCTGCGGGAGGCGGGAGTCACGCTGGACGACGTCGAGGCGGTCGCCGCGACGGCCGGTCCCGGTCTGATCGGGGCTCTGCTGGTCGGGATCAGCGCTGCCAAGGGGATCGCCGCGGGGCGCCGCCTTCCGCTGATCCCGGTCGACCACCTGCAGGGCCACGTCGCCGCCAACTTCCTCGAGCCCGAGCCGCTGGAGCCGCCGTTTCTCTGCCTGATCGCCAGCGGCGGCCACACCCTCGTGGCCGGCGTCCGCGACCACCACGGCTACGAGCTGCTCGGTCAGACGCTCGACGACGCCGCCGGGGAGGCGTTCGACAAGTCGGCGCGCCTGCTGGGCCTCGGCTACCCGGGTGGTCCCGCGGTCCAGCGCGAGGCGGAGAGGGGCGACCCGGAGGCGTTCGAGATGCCGGTGGCGATGACCCGCGACCCCGGGCTCGACCTCAGCTTCAGCGGCCTGAAGACGGCGGTGCTCTACCGCTGTCGCGATCTCGGCCCCGAGGGGGTGGCCGAGCGGCGCGCCGACCTCGCCGCCTCCTTCCAGGCGGCCGTGGTCGAGCAGCTGCGGACGAAGCTGAAACGGGCGCTGAAGAAGGGCGGGTGGGATGCCGTCGCCCTCGGCGGCGGCGTCGCCGCCAACGGCCCCTTGCGCGAAGCGGTGGCGGCGCTCTGCGAGGAGATGGGGGTACGGCTGAAGCTGGTCCCGATCGCCCTCTGTACCGACAATGCGGCGATGATCGGCTCCGCCGCCCGTTACGCGACCGCAATCGGGTACCCCGACTACCTCGGCTACGACGCCTTCGCCAGCGGCCAGAAGACCGCCGTCGCGCATTGAGCCGTGGCCGCCGTCGTCCTCTACAGCCGGCCGGGCTGTCACCTCTGCGAGGAGGCGCTCGAACAGTTGGTCGCGATGCGCGAGGAGGGCTACCGGTTCGACCTGCACGAGGTCGACATCGAGAGCCACGAGCTGCTGCTGCGGCGCTACCTGGAGCGGATTCCGGTGGTCGAGGTCGACGGGATCGAGGTCTCGGAGCTGATCCTCGACCGCGCCGCGGTGAAAGCAAGGCTCGATACTGTGGGGGCATGGTCGAGGTGATCGAGGAGATCGGCGCCGCCGGGGCTTTCCCGGTCGAAGGCGAGCGCCTCTCGCTGGGGGTCGCGGCCCGGCTCTCCCGCTATCTGCAGGTGCTGACGCAGGCGCGGAAGATGGGCCGCGAGACGATTTCCTCGCAGGAGCTCTCCGAGTACACCCACATCAACCCGACCCAGATCCGCCGCGATCTCTCCGGCTTCGGCAAGTTCGGCAAGCGGGGGGTCGGATACAACGTCGACTCGCTGGTGTCGGAGATCCGCAAGATCCTCCGCACCTCCGGCCAGCACAACATCGCCCTCTTCGGCGCGGGCAACCTCGGCCAGGCGATTGCCCGCTCGCCGATCTTCGCCGACCACGGCTTCCAGGTCGTCGCGATCTTCGACACCGACCCGACCGTCGTCGGCAACCAGATCGGCGAGCTGGCCGTCCGCGACATCGGCGACCTGCCGGCGGCGGTCGCCGACGAGGAGATCGTCGTCGGGGTGCTGGCGGTGCCCGCGGACGCGGCCCAGGACGTCGCCGACCGGCTCGTCAAGGCGGGGGTCAAGATCATCTTCAACTACTCCGAGCAGCTGCTGCAGGTGCCGCCGGAGGTGACCGTGCACACCTCGAGCCCCGCGGTCGACCTGCTCTACGCGCTCTACTTCTATCTCGCCTAGCGTCGCCCGATGGCCATCGACCTCGATCTCGCCCGCGAGAAGTTCGAGTCCTCGCAGGACTTCACGATCGGCCTCGAGGAGGAGTTCGCGATCCTCGACCCGCGGACGCTGGAGCTGGAGCACCGCTTCGAGGACGTGATCGCCGCCTGCCGGCGGGACGAGGTGTTGGCGGAGGCGGCGGCGGGGGAGCTGATCGCGGCCGAGGTCGAGATCCGCTCCGGACGCGCCGAGACCTTCGCCGAGGCGGTCGAGAGCCAGCGCCAGCGACGGTCGCGGCTGTTCGAGGTGGTCGGCGGGCTGGGGTTGACGTTGGGGGCGATGGGGACGCACCCCTGGGCCGACTACCTCGACCAGCGGATCATCGACACCCCGCACTACAGCCGGCTGCGGCAGGAACTGGGCTGGGTCGCGCAGCGCAACAACACCTGGAGCCTGCACCTGCACATGGGCGTCCGCGGCGCCGACCGGGCGATCGCCGTCTGCGACCGTCTGCGGGAGCTGCTGCCGCTGCTGCTCGCGGTCTCGGCCAACTCGCCCTTCCTCGACCGCCGCGACACCGGCCTGCACAGTGTCCGCAGCGAGATCTTCACCCGCACCTTCCCACGCTGCGGCGTCCCCTCGCCGTTCCTCGACTGGGCCAGCTACGCCAGTTTCGTGGAGACGCTGCAGCGGGCCGGCTCGGTGGTCGAATCGACGCAGCTGTGGTGGAGCGTGCGGCCGCACCACAGCTTCGGGACGGTCGAGGTGCGGATCTGCGACGCGCAGACGCGGGGGGACGAGTCGTTTGCCCTGGCGGGGCTGATCGCGGCCTGCGTTGCCCAGGCCGCGCTTGACTACGACGAGCACGGCTACGAGGGCAAGGGGCCGCCGCTGGCGGACCGCGAGATCGAGGAGAACCTCTGGCGGGCGATCCGCCACGGCGCGGGCGGGCGGATGATCGACTTCCGGCGCGGCGGCGAGGAGGTCCCGACCCGCTCCCTCCTCGAGCAGGTGCTGGTCTGGAGCGAGCCGGCGCGGGCGCGGCTCGGGATCGACGTGGCGCTGCCCGAGCGCAACGGAGCCCAGCGGGCCCGGGAGGCGCTCGACTCCGGCATCTCGATCGAGGACGTCTACCGCGACGCGGTTGCGGAGACGCGGCGCACCTACTCCGGGGCCGAGCACGCCCGGCAGTCGGCGTAACCAAGTGCCAAGAGGCGGGTAATCGAGCATCCAGAGCGGGCCTGGGCGCTCGTCGCCGGCTTCGTCTATAGACTCCCGCGCCGCCGAAAACCACCGGAGGAATACGAACTTGACCGACTTTTTGACCGAATACGGTGTGGTCGTCGCGCTCGTCTGCGCGGGCGCCGCCGTTGTCTACGGACTCATCGTCACCCAGCGCCTGCTCGCGAAGTCGCCGGGCAACGAGCGGATGCGCGAAATCTCTGGCGCTGTGCAGGAAGGGGCCCAGGCCTACCTCAATCGCCAGTACGCGATTATCGCCGCGGTCGCGGTGCCGATCGCGGTGCTGCTGCTGGTCCTGCAGGACTACAAGACCGCGATCGGGTTCATCATCGGCGCCACCCTCTCGGGCGCGACCGGCTTCATCGGGATGAACGTCTCGGTGCGGGCCAACGCCCGCGTCGCCGAGGCCGCCCGCGGCGGCGTCCCGCCGGCGCTCGACGTCGCCTTCAAAGGCGGCTCTGTCACCGGCCTGCTCGTGGTCGGGCTGGCGCTACTCGGCGTCGCCGGCTACTACGGGATCCTGGTCATCACCGGCAGCAGCGACAAGGAGGCCGTCGACGCGCTGATCGGCCTCGGCTTCGGCGGCTCGCTGATCTCGGTCTTCGCCCGTCTCGGCGGCGGCATCTTCACCAAGGCCGCCGACGTCGGCGCCGACCTGGTCGGCAAGGTCGAGGCGGGGATTCCCGAGGACGATCCCCGCAACCCGGCCGTGATCGCCGACAACGTCGGCGACAACGTCGGGGACTGCGCCGGCATGGCAGCCGACTTGTTCGAGACCTATGCGGTCACCACGGTGGCGGTGATGCTGCTCGGCGTCCTCACCTTCACCGGCGAATACGCGCGCGAGGTGGCGATCTACCCGCTGGTGCTCGGCGGCATCGCGATCATCGCCTCGATCATCGGGGCGCTCTGCGTACGGACGAAGACCGACCGGGTCGAGGGCGCGCTGTACATCGGGCTGCTGATCTCCGGCGTCCTCTCGATCGCGGCGTTCTACCCGATCACCGACTGGCTGATGAGCGAACCGGTGCGACTCGGCTTCGCCGACACCGCGGCCCAGGCGGTCAGCGTCAGCGACCTCTGGCTTTGCGCCGTGATCGGGGTTGCCGTCACCGCGCTGCTGTTCGGGATCACCGAATTTTATACGTCGACCCGATTCCGACCGGTGAAGTCGATTGCCGACGCCTCGGAGACGGGGCACGCGACGAACATCATCCAGGGGCTCTCCCAGGGCTACCAGTCGACCGCCCTGCCGGCGCTCGTGATCGCCTTCGCGATCCTCGGCGCCAACGAGCTGGCGGGGATCTACGGGATCGGCATCGCCGTCGTCGCCCAGCTCTCGCTCTGCGGCCTGATCGTCGCCCTCGACGCCTTCGGGCCGATCACCGACAACGCCGGCGGCATCGCCGAGATGGCGGAGCTGCCGGAGGAGGTCCGAAACGTCACCGACCCGCTCGACGCGGTCGGCAACACGACCAAGGCGGTGACCAAGGGCTACGCGATCGGCTCCGCCGCCCTCGCGGCGCTGGTCCTGTTCGCCGCCTTCCGCAGCGAATTGGCCGACGAGGCCCCGGCGGGGTTCGACCTCAACGGCCTCTTCCACCTGACCAGCCCCGACGTGCTGATCGGGCTGATCATCGGCGGGATGATGGTCTACCTGTTCTCGGCCTTCGCGATCGAGGCGGTCGGCCGGGCCGGCGGCCAGGTCGTCGAGCAGGTGCGCAAACAGTTCCGCGAGCACCCCGGGATCATGGAGGGGACGGAAAAACCCGAGTACGGGGAAACGGTCAGCATCGTCACGGCCGCCGCCCAGAAAGAGATGATCCTGCCGGCGCTGATCCCGATCGTGGTACCGGTGATCGTCGGCCTGCTCAGCGTCGACGCGCTTGGCGGCCTGCTGATCGGCGTGATCGTCGTCGGCCTCTTCATGGCGATCTCGATGACCGCCGGCGGTGGCGCCTGGGACAACGCGAAGAAGCTGATCGAGGACGGCGCCCACGGCGGCAAGGGCTCCGAGGCCCACGCCGCCTCGGTGACCGGGGACACCGTCGGCGATCCCTACAAGGACACCGCCGGCCCGGCGATCAACCCGATGATCAAGGTAGCCAACATCGTCGCCATCCTGATCATCCCGATCGTCAAGTTCTGAGATTCGGTTGTGGGAGGGGGCGTCTGGGCCCTCTCCCATTGCGCAACATTCCAGTGTCGCTTTTGTTGCCCATAGCGAAAAAAGCGGACACTGGGATCTTGTGTGATGGAAAGTAGGCTGATGCGCATGAAGGGGGGGACAAAGGTCGTCTTGGCGCTGATGGTCGCGCTTTGCGCGATCCCGGCAAACGCGTTCGCGGCGGCGCCGTCGAATGACGACTTTGCGAATGCGCAGGAACTCAGCGGGCTGCTACCGATACTGCAGTCGGGATCGAACATCGAAGCCGGAACCGAGCCTGGAGAGACGGTCTCTGGGTTGGAAGCAGGACATTCGGTTTGGTTTGAATGGGAAGCGACGAGCAGCGGCTGGTTCACCGTCGGGGTCTGCGACAGCGATTTCGCCGCGATTGCCGGGGTCTTCACCGGCACCGAAGTCGGCAATCTGACTCGCGTCGTCAACGGCATGGCGGCGGAAGGGCCCGACTGCCGCAATCAGCGTCAGTACACCTTCCATGCGAGCGGTCCGACGAACTATGTGATCCGGGTCGACGGCCAATCGATTCCGACTCCCGAAGGTCCGCCACCTCCGGTCATCGGCAGCTTCACCCTGGCGATCGAGAAAACCCCACCGCCTCCCAACGACAACTTCGCGAACGCGACGATCTTGGCAGCGCCGGTAACCGAAGAACCCGGCGGAGATCGCTTCTACGGGCTCTTCACGCAGGGCTACAACTGGAACGCGACGACGGAGCCCGACGAGTTCACCTTCGGCGCCGGCCCCGCCAGCTCCGTGTGGTACCGATGGACGGCACCCCAGACG
This sequence comes from Solirubrobacterales bacterium, assembly GCA_045805725.1. GTDB lineage: Bacteria > Actinomycetota > Thermoleophilia > Solirubrobacterales > 70-9 > VAYN01. The sequence goes on along the minus strand of JBJMKQ010000069.1, from coordinate 9,671 downwards.
GGGACCTACCGCCTAACCGGGCCCTGCTGCGGCAGTGGGCTCAATTGGGCCCTCTTCGTCGGCGGGTCCTTCGGCATCGAACATGAGATGTTGGCGGCGAACGGGTCCGCGGAAGCCAGCCTGGTCGGGGGCACCGAGTATTGGATCGACGTCTACGGCCAACTTGAAAGCGGGATGACCGAACCCCGGATGGGCGCATTCGACCTCTTGATCTCCGCAACCCTGCCGCGAAAGGACACGGAAACCCCCAATCCCTTCGAACCGACGCCGCGGGGGCCCGACACGACCGCCCCTCAGACGACGATCGACCACAGCACGCTCCGCGCCGCCACCCGCACGGCGAAGTTCTGGTTCTCCGCCTCCGAGCCGGCGCAGGGGTTCCTCTGTCAGTTGGACAAGGGGGATTTCAAACCCTGCGGGTCGCCCAGGAGCTACAGGCGCTTGAAGCCGGGCGGGCACACGGTCCGGGTCGCGGCAGTGGACATCGCCGGCAATGCCGACCGCACGCCGGCCGTCGCCCGTTTCAAGATCCCGAAGTCGCACCGGCACCGTCGCTGAGCGCTAGGGTCGCGCCCGTGGAGAGCGGGCCGATCAACGTCGCCGATTTCGCGCGGCTCGCCGCCGAGAAGCTCGAGCAGGGGCCGCGGGATTACTTCGCCGGCGGGGCGGGGGACGAGGTGACGCTGCGGGAGAACGTCGAGGGGTGGGAGCGGTGGCGGTTGCGGCCACGGGTGCTGAACGACGTGCGCGAGGTCTCGACGGCGGTGGAGGTGCTGGGGAAGCCGGTGTCGATGCCGGTGCTGGTGGCCCCGGTCGCCTACCAGCGGATGGCGCACCCCGAGGCCGAGGCGGGGATGGCGGGTGGGGCCGACGCGGCGGGGACCGTGATGTGCCTCTCTACCCTCTCGACCACCCGTCCTGCCGAGGTGGCCACGGCCGCACCCGACGGCCGGCACTGGTTCCAGCTCTACGCCTTCAGGGACGCCGGAGTGACGCGGGCGTTGATGGAGGAGGCGCTCGACGCCGGTTTCGAGGCGGTGGTCGTTACCGCCGACGCGCCGCCCGGCGGCAACCGCGAGCGCGACCGGCGCAACCGCTTCACCCTGCCGAAGGAGCTGGGAACTCCGGGTCTGACCGCCGCCGTCGGCGGCGAGCGGTCACTCTCGATCGAGGACACCTTCGCGCTGATGAACCACGCCCTCACCTGGGCGGACGTCGAAGATCTCGCCTCCGAATGCAGCGTGCCGGTCCTGGTCAAGGGGGTGCTCACCGGCGAGGACGCCGAGCTGGCCCTGCAGCACGGCGCCGCCGGCGTCGTCGTCTCCAACCACGGCGGCCGCCAGCTCGATCGTTCCCTCGCCACCGCCGATGCGCTGCCGGAGATCGCCGAGGCGCTGGAAGGCCGCGCCACCCTCCTCGTCGACGGCGGCATCCGCCGAGGCGTCGACGTCGCGACCGCGCTGGCCCTCGGCGCCGGCGCCGTCCTCGTCGGCCGGCCCGCCCTCTGGGGGCTGGCGGCGGCCGGCAGGGACGGCGTCGCCCAGGTGCTGGAGCTGCTGCGAGCCGAGCTCGAGCTGACCCTCGGGCTCTGCGGGTGCGCAGATCCGTCGCAACTGACACGAGCCCACGTGCGGAGAGCGCCCTCCGCGTCCGTATATTCGGTCTAAGTGACCGTTTCACGCACCTCCTAGATGGCCCAGCGGATCCCAAGAGACGAATCGCTGAGCCGCGTCCACGGAGTCGGCGCCCTCTTCTCCGCCGCCTACGGCAACGTCGGCTCCTCGATCTACTACGCCCTCGGCGTCACCGCCGCCTTCGCGCTCGGCCTCACCCCGGTCGCCTTCGTCGTCTCCGGGCTGATCTTCGCCGCCACCGCCGCCACCTACGCCGAGGCGACGGTGATGTACCCGGAGGCCGGCGGCTCCTCCAGCTTCGCCCGCCACGCCTTCAACGAGTTGGTCAGCTTCATCGCCGCCTGGGGGCAGATGCTCAACTACACGATCACGGTCGCGATCTCGGCCTTTTTCGTGCCCCATTACCTGGCGGTCTTCTGGCCCTGGCTCGGCGACAGCCCCGGCGACATCATCGGCGGCGCCGCCCTGATCGTCGCCCTCGCCGTGATCAACATCCGCGGCACCGAGGAGTCGGCGAAATTGAACCTCGTCCTCGCCGTCGCCGACCTCGCCACCCAGGTGGTGCTGGTAGGGATCGGCATCGTCCTCGTCCTCAGCCCGCAGGTCCTGGTCGACAACGTCCACCTCGGCGTTGCCCCGACCTGGAGCGATTTCGCCCTCGGGATCGCGGTCGGGATGATCGCCTACACCGGGATCGAGACGATCTCCAACATGGCCGAGGAGGCCAAGGACGCCGCCCGCACGATCCCCCGCAGCGTCGGCCTCGTCGTCGCGGCCGTGCTCGGCCTCTACCTGCTGATCCCGATCGTCGCCCTCTCGGCGATGCCGGTCGTCCACCACGGCGGCGAGTACACGACCGCGCTCGGTTCGAAGTTCGCCGACGACCCGATCCTCGGCATCGTCGAGAATCTCGGGCTCTCCGGCACCCCGACCGAAATCCTCCGCTACTACGTCGGCGTCCTCGCCGCTGTGATCCTGCTGATCGCCACCAACGCCGGCCTGATCGGCGTCTCCCGCCTCACCTACTCTATGGGCCAGCACCGCCAGCTGCCCGAGGCGCTGCGCCAGGTCCACCCGAAGTACCGCACCCCCTACATCGCGATCCTGATCTTCGGCGCGATCGCGATCGTCACCCTGCTGCCGGGCCAGACCGACTTCCTGGCGACGATGTACTCGTTCGGGGCGATGCTCTCATTCACGATCGCCCACGTCGCAGTAATACAGCTGCGTCGCAAGCAGCCGGATGTCGAGCGCACCTGGAAGCCGCGGGGGAACGTCCGCGCCTTCGGTTTCGACGTGCCGATTACCGCCGTCCTCGGCGGCCTCGGCACCTTCGCCGCCTGGATCGTCGTGATGGCGCTGAACCCGCGCACCCTCTTCGTCGGCACCGGCTGGATGGTGCTCGGGATCGGCGTCTACGTCCTCTACCGCCGCAACCAGAAGCTGCCGCTGACCGAGACGGTGAAGGTGGTGCTGCCGGAGCCGCTGGGGGTCGAGGAGGTCGAGTACCGAAGCGTGCTGGTCGCCTTCGAGGACGACGAAGAGTTCTCGCCGGAGATGGTCGCGACGGCGATCAAGCTCGCCTCGAAGCGCCGCCGCGGCGTCCACGTCCACTCGATGCTGACCGTGCCGACGAACCTGCCTCTCCACGCCGCGATGCCCGCCGGGGAAGCCGAGGCACAGAGCAAGGTCGAGGAGGCGAAGCTGATCGGCGGCCAGCGGGTGACCGGACACGTGGCCCGGGTGCGGCCCGGCCAGGCCGGCTACACCGTCGCCGAGGAGGCGGCCGAGATCAAGGCGGAGGCGATCGTCGTCGGCCTCAGCTACCGCAACGGCGTCCCCCAGTACGACAAGACCCTGCAGACGATCCTCGGCGAGCGCCCCTGCCGGGTGCTCGTCGTCTCCGACCCGACCGAGAAGCCGACGGCGATCCCGGGCGCGGCGCTGGTCGAGGCGGTGCCATGAGCCGCCGGTCGGCTTCTGCCTACAGGGGGGAGGTTGTCCGATGAGCGGCGAGCGCGCCTATCGCGGCGCCGTCCGCGCCTTCTCGCTCGTCTTCATCGGCCTCGGCCTCGCGGTCTTGGTGGCCACCCTCGCGGGCGGCGGCGGGCCGCTCTCGCTCGGCTTCCTGATGGGACTCGCCTTCGTCGGCGTCGGCGCCGGCCGCCTCTGGGCGGCGGCCAGGATGGGGCGATGAGCGCGGAGGGCAGCCAGAGCGGCGACGGGCGGACCCCGGCCGAACCCGGGGGAGAGCCCCCCCGCCGGCCGGAGCCGCCGCGCGCCGAGCCGATCCTCGAGCGGGGCCTCGGCGTCCCCTGGCTTTTCGCCGCCGCCTACTCGGCGGTCGGCTTCTCGATCTACTTCGCGCTCGGCGTCGTCGCCGACCGCGGCCTCGGCCTGACGCCGCTGATCTTCCTCGCCGCCGGGCTCCTCTTCGGCCTCACCACCCTCACCTACGTCGAGGGCGGGGCGATGTTCCGAGAGCGCGGCGGCTCCTCGACCTTCGCCCGCCACGCCTTCAACGAGCTGGTCGCCTTCATCGCCGGCTGGGCGATCCTGATCGACTACCTGATCGTGATCGCCCTGGCGGCGATCTCGGTCCCGCACTACCTGGAGCCGGTCTCCGCCGACCTCGCCGACCCCGGCTGGGAGGTCGGCATCGCCACCGCGGTGATCGTCCTCGTCTCCGCCCTCAACATCCTCAACGTCACCGGCCGCGAGCGGCAGGCCTCGCTGGTCTTCCTCGCTCTCGCCGACCTCGGCCTGCAGCTGGCGGTGATCGTCGTCGGCGCTCTGGTGGTGATGCACCCCGACCGGCTGACCGAGCACATCGACCTCTTCACCTCGCCGGGCTTCAAGGACATCGTCTACGCGGCGGTGGTGGCGATGCTGGCCTACGCCGGGATCGAGGCCGCCTCCGACCTGGCCCCGGACATCGACGTCAGCCGCGACGATCTGAAGCGGGTCGCCGGCATCGGCGCGCTCGGCGTCCCGCTCGTCTACGCCCTGATGGCGGCGATCGCGCTGATGGCGGTGCCGGTGGTGGGCGGCCCCGGCGGGCCCCACACCGCGCTCGGCCGCGAGTTCGTCGAGGAGCCGGTGCTCGGCGTCGTGTCCCAGTACCACCCCGCCTGGGTTGCCGACACGATGCGCTGGCTGGTCGCCGCAATCGCCACGCCGGTGCTGATCTGGGCGGCAAGCACCTCGATGCTCGGCGTCTCCCGCCACATCTACACGCTGGCGATCAACCGCCAGATCCCCAGCTGGCTCGGCAAACTCGACCGGCGCACCTCGACGCCCTACGTGGCGATCGCGATCAGCGGCGTGATCGCGATCGGGCTGGTTGTCCCGACCAACGTCAAGCTGCTGGCCTCGATCTACGCCTTCGGGGCGACGCTGGCGATCACGATCGCCCACCTCTCGATCATCCGCCTGCGGGTCAAGGACCCCGACCGGCGGCGGCCGTTCCGGATCCCGTTCGGCTTCCACTGGGGAATCGCCACCGTGCCGGTGCCGGCGGTCGCCGCCGCGGTGCTCAGCGGCCTCGCCTTCCTCAGCGTTCTCGCCTACCACTCGACCGCGCGCTGGGTCGGGCTCGGCTGGATGGCCTTCGGCCTCACCTTCTACGTCGTCTACCGCAAGGTCTTCGAGGGGACGACGCTGACCAAGCGGGTCTCGGTCACCGAGCGGGCGCTGACCAAGCAGGTGCCGGAGATCGAATTCAGCAACATCCTCGTCCCTGTCTTCGGGACCAGGTTCGACGACGACATCGTCGCCACCGCCGGGCGGCTGGCGGCGGCTGACGCCGACGGCGACACCAAGGAGGGAATCTCCCGGCTCGACGTCGTCTACGTGATCGAGGTGCCGCTGACCCTGCCGCTCGACGCGAAGCTGCCGAAGGAGCGCGAGGAGCAGGCGCGGCGGGCGCTGGAGCGGGCGCGCGAGGTGGGGGAGGAGTACGAGGACGTCGAGGTGAGCACCGACGTGATCCGCGCCCGCAAGGTCGGCGCCGGGATCCTCGAGGCGGCGCGGCGCGGCGGCGCCGAGGCGATCGTGATCGGCGGCGAGCCCCCGACCAAGATCCGCGGCGGCGGCATGCTCGGTGGCATCGGCGCGGCGAAGCCGGCGGAGATCGGCGCCGCGACCGAGTACGTGCTGAAGAAGGCCCCCTGCCGGGTCCTGCTCACTGCCCCGCCGGAACCCCGGTAGCCCGTCTAGTATCCGGCCCATGTTCGTTCTGATCGTCGGCTGCGGCCGTGTCGGCTCCTCGGTGGCGCGGGCGATGCTCCGCGAGGGCCACTCCGTCTCCTGCCTCGACGAGGACCCGGAGTCCCACGCGCGCCTCGAGGTGGGGCTGGAGAAGAGCTGGGAGGACCTCGGCGGTCAGTTCACCGTCGGGGCCGGACTGGAGACCGAGGCGCTGGTGGCGGCCGGGATCGAGAACGCCGACGTCTTCATCGCCTCCACCGATGGCGACAACACCAACATCGTCATCTCCCAGATCGCCCAGCGGCGCTACGAGGTGCCGACCGTGATCGCGCGCGTGCTCGACCCGCTGCGGGCCGAGTGGTACCAGCGCCAGGGCCTGAACACCGTCTGCCCGACCCGCGTCGCGATCGACATGCTCGAGGGCGCGGTGCGCGATTCCGCGGGTCGCGGCGGGACCGCCGACGACGCCGCCGCGGCGGTTTAGGGAGCCCCGAGACGCATGTATATCATCGTCGTCGGAGCGGGCAAGGTCGGTTGGAACCTGGCCCGGGAGCTGCTCGACAAGGGCCACGAGGTGACCCTGATCGAGAATAACCGGCGCCGGTACCTGACCGTCGAGCAGGAGCTCGAGCACAACGTCTCCTACGGCGACGCCTCCGAGCTCTGGGTGCTGGAGCGAGCGGGGATCCAGCGCGCCGACATGGTGATCGCGGTGACCGGCGACGACGAGGACAACATGCTGATCTGCCAGGTCGCGAAGGAGAAGTACCTGGTCGACCAGATCATCGCCCGCGTCAACAACCCGCGCAACAAGGGCCACTTCGAGCTGCTCGGGGTGCGGCCGGTCGTCTCCGCCACCGACCTGATCCTGCGCCTACTCGAGCACGAGGTGCCCGATTACGGACTCGTCCACCTGCTCGACCTGCAGGAGGAGCAGTTGGAGATCATCGAGATGCTGCTCGGCAAAGACTCCGGCGTCACCGGGCGGCGGGTCGGCGACCTGCAGATGCCCGAAGGCAGCCTGCTGATCTCGGTCCTGCGCGCCGGCAAGGGCTTCGTCCCCAACGCCGAGACGGTGCTGCAGGAAGGCGACGAGGTGCTGGCGGTGCTCGATCCGGGCAAGGAGGACGACCTCAAGGAGCTCTTCGGCCCGGAGGGCAACGGGGCCAACGGCGGGTAAGACCGCGGCAATTCCAGACGCTAACGGGTAGCGGTGCGGACACCAACCAAGGTTCGGACACCAACCGGATGGGAGCTTTCTGAGATGGCCGATCGTGAAGTCGATTTTCTGCTGATCGGCGGCGGCATGGCCTCCGCCCACTGCGCGGCCGAGCTGCGCCGCCGCGGTGCCGAGGGTTCGATCCTGCTGGTCGGGCGCGAGCCGGAGCCGCCCTACGAACGGCCGCCGGTGACGAAGGACTACCTGCGCGGCGAGTCCGGGCGCGAGGACGCCTACGTCAACCCGGTCGCCTGGTACGGGGACAATGGGGTCGAGCTGCTGACCGGGCGCAACGTGCTCGGGCTCGACACCGAGGGGCGGACGGCGAAGATCCAGGGCGGGGAAGAGGTGGGCTTCGGCAAGGCGCTGCTCGCGACCGGGGCGATGGTGAACATCCTGCGGATCGAGGGCGCCGAAAACGAGGGCATCCACTACGTGCGGGCCTTCGGCAACGCCGACGCGATTCGCCGCGACGTCGAGGCGGCCGAGCGGGTGGTGTTGATCGGCGGCAGCTACATCGGCTGCGAGGTCGCCGCGTCGCTGGCCGCGCAGGGCAAGAAGTGCACGATTGTCGCGATGGAGGAGGTGGCGCTGTCGCGGACCTTCGGCGCGAAAGCGGGGCGCTGGTTCCAGAGCCGCCTGGAGGAGCGTGGGGTCGAGTTCCACGGCGGCGAGACCCTGAGCGCCTTCGAGGGCGACGGCCGCGTGCGCGCGGTGGTGACCGAGAGCGGACTGACGGTCGAGTGCGACACGGTGGTCGTCGGGGCCGGCGTGCGGCCCGACACGATGCTGGCCCAGCGAGCCGGGATCGAGGTCGACCGCGGTGGGATCGTCTGCGACTCGAAGCTGGCGACGTCGGTGGCCGGGGTCTACGCCGCCGGCGACTGCTGCTCATACGAGAGCGTCCTCCACGGCCGCCGCATCCACGTCGAGCACTGGGACGTGGCGATGCAGCAGGGACAGCACGCGGCCGCCAACATGCTGGGCGCCGAGGAGGCCTATGAAGTCGTCCCCTACTTCTTCAGCGACCTCGCCGACTGGGCGAGCCTCGAGTACGTCGGCCCAGCATATGAGTGGGAGCGGGAGATCTGGCGCGGCGACCCCGCGCAGGGCGAATTCTCGGTCTGGTACGTGCAGGGCGGCCGGGTGGCCGGCTGCCTCAGCGTCGAGCATTCCGAGCACCTCTCCGAAGCGCGGCGGTTGCTGGTCGAGGGGGTCGACGTCTCCGCGGCGACGGAGCTGATCGCCGATCCCGACAGCGACCTTTCGGTGCTCGGCTGAGGCTCCCGGCGCGAGTGGATATCCTGGGTGGGCGCCGTTGCGGCCTGGTGTAATGGCAGCACGCCTCGCTCTGGACGAGGTAGTCGGGGTTCGAGTCCCTGGGCCGCAGTTTCGTCAATCCCCTGCTCAGGCGTCCTTTCGCCTTGGTAGCTTCGCCCCATGCGAATCCTCGGCAACAAGACCGTCCCGCTCCTGGTCACGGCGCTGGCGGCGCTGGCGATCGCCGGCTGCGGCGGCGGTGGCGGCGACACCACCGAATCGACGGCGACCACCGAAGAGCCGCGGAAGCTGACGAAAGCCGAACTGGTCGAACAGGGCGACGACATCTGCGCCGAGGTCAACGCCGCGGTCGGGGCGTTGGACTCCGAACCCGAAGAAGCCGCCGTTCCGGAGACGATCGAAAAGACCGCCAACCTCTACACCGGGATGGTCGAACGGCTGGAGGAACTCGGGACGCCGGAAGGCGACGACGGCAGCTACGCGAAATTCAGCGAAGCGGCGGAACAGCTGGCCAAGGTCGAGGGCGAAGTGAAGCTGGCGGCCGAACGCGAAGACACCGAAGCGCTCGGCGCAGCGGCGACCGAAGCGGCACCGGCGCTCGAAGAATTCCAGACGCAGGCCGAAATCTACGGCTTCGAAGAGTGCAGCCAAGGTCCGGGAGCACCGACCCCGGGCGGCGACGCCGGCGGTGAAGAAGCCGAAGGCGGCGTGGAAATTGGCGGGGTCGAAGAAGGCGGCGTCGAAGCCGAACCGGAAATCGAAGAAGCCGCGCCCGAAGAAGAAGTCGCCCCTGAAGAAGCAGCCCCCGAAACCGGCGGCGCCGGCGGCGGTGCCGAAGTGGCACCGGAAACCGGCGGTGGTGGCGAAACCGGCGGCTCCGAATCAGGCGGCGTCGGGCCTGGTTGATTCCCGACGGGGTGGAGGGGCAGGTACCCCTCTCCCAAAGACCGTCGCGCAGCTGAGCGAGCGCAGGGGGTGCGGAGCGTGGTTCCTTGAGCCTTTGGGAGAGGGGTACCTGCCCCTCTTGCCGCAGTGATCAGCTGCTCAGGGTCCGGCGGCTGATTCGCCGGGTTTCGATCTTTGGGCATAGCTGAGGGTGCTCAGCTCCCGAGGGGGAGCAGAGTCACCAGCGCGTCAGAATTCGTGGTTCCTTTCAGCCGATATACGTCCGAAAGGAACCACGGAACTTCGAGCGGCTGCGCGTTCCACGAAACTTCGAGCGGCTGCGCTTTCAGCGTCTGACGGAGTCGGTCAGGAGGGGTGCCGGTGGGGGTCGCTCGGTACTCAGCATGGAGCCGGGTCGCGCCGCCGTTAGGCGCCGCGACCCG
>JBJMKQ010000068.1:0-60746 GCA_045805725.1 Solirubrobacterales bacterium | reverse complement strand
TCACCGAGATCGACCCGATCTGCGCGCTGCAGGCGGCGATGGAGGGCTACGAGGTGCGCAGGCTCGACGAAGTGGTCGAGAGCGCCGACATCTTCGTCACCGCGACCGGCAACAAGGACATCATCACCCTCGAGCACATGCGGCGGATGAAGCACAACGCCATCGTCGGCAACATCGGCCACTTCGACAACGAGATCGAGATGGCGGCGCTGGAAGAGTCCGAGGCCGAGCGGATCGAGATCAAGCCGCAGGTCGACGAGTGGAAGTTCCCCGGCGGCAACGCGATCATCGTCCTCTCCGAAGGTCGGCTGCTGAACCTCGGCAACGCCACCGGCCACCCCAGCTTCGTGATGTCGAACTCCTTCACCAACCAGGTGATCGCCCAGATCGACCTCTTCGGCCACCGCGACGATAAATACGGCGGCGAGCCGCAGGTATACGTGCTGCCCAAGCACCTCGACGAGAAGGTCGCCCGCCTGCACCTTGCGGCGCTCGGCGTCGAGCTGACCGAGCTGACGCCCGAGCAGTCGGCCTACCTCGGCGTCCCGGTCGAGGGTCCCTTCAAGCCCGACCATTACAGGTACTAGGGCCAAGGGACGGGGGGTCGGCCCGCGGGTCCTGACCCCGATTTGGTCCCACCACCCCTCGCATTTGGCGAGGGGCGGTCCCCCAAATCGGCGCCACCCGCGGGAGGGGGCCGATCCGTTGCTCGATTTATGCTCGTGGCGGTGGAACCGAGGCTTTGGATCTCAGCTACTGATGAAGCACCCCGCTCCGTTGCGCTCGCGGGGGAGCGAACCGTGGTGGGACGTTCGCCCGAGGCCGAGGTGACGCTCGACGACGAGGCGGTTTCCTGGAATCACCTGGAGATCGAACGCAAGGGGGAGGTGCTGATGGCGACCGATCTCGACAGCCGCAACGGGACGGCGCTGAACGGCGAGCCGCTCGACCGGCCACGGCGGCTGCGCGACGGCGACACGCTGATCGTCGGCGGCCATCGCCTGGAAGTGAAGACCGGCGACATCACCCCGGATGGAGCGACCGTCGCCGCCTCCGAGCCGGCGGTGGCGCTGAGCGAGGAAGAGCGGGCGACCGCCGCCGCCCTCGCCGCCCCCTACCGCAGCGAGGGCGCCTTCGCCGGCCGCCCCGCCACCCGCGCCGAGATCGCCGCCGAGCTGCACGTCAGCGAGCGCACCGCCCAACGCCGCCTCGACGCCCTCGCCGCCAAGCTCGAAGTCCCCGGCGACGCCGGCCGCGACCGTCCCCGTCAGATCGCCGCCCGCGTCATCGAGCTAGGCCTTGATCGCTCGCGCTAGTGGTGTCTCCGCGAGTCCGCCAGAAACCTTGCTCTACAAGGTTTTTCGCGGACTCGCCAAGGAGGCAGCCGCCTGAGCCGTGCCGATCTCGCGGCTGACTCGAACCGGGCCAGACGTGGCCCGGTGGGTGGCGCGGGTGTCATTGGACGGTACGGCTCTGGGGCCGAGCATCGGTGTACGCAATCACCGATCGCTCGGAAAGGAGCATCCGATGTCCAAGAAAACCGTCATCAGCATCTTCCTCGCCCTCCTCGCGCTGGCCATCCCCGCCGGCGCCTCGGCGGCAACGGGCGCGATCGTCTTCTCGAAGGTCAGCGAAGACCATCGCATCTACAAAGAAGACGAAAAAGCGTTGCCGCCGAAAGCGCCGGAAGGCGGGCTGTTTGCGCTCAAGGACCGACACCTCAACCAGCTGACCGAAAACCCGGCCGACAGCGAACCGTCCTTCTCGGCCGACGGACACACGATCGCCTTCGTCCGCGAAGGGGACGTCTACGCGATGCGGGCCGACGGCTCGGGCCAGCGGCAGCTGACTTCCGGTGCCGAGCTCGACTCGCGCCCGCTCGTCTCGCCCAACGGCCGCATCGTCGTCTTCGAGCGCCGTGCTGCCGCCGGGCAGCCACGGGATCTCTACACGGTAAAGGTGAGCGGAGGAGCTCCCCACGCCCTCACGCCATCCGCGGCTGACGAGCACGAAGCCTCGTTCTCTCCGGATGGCTGCACGATCGCCTTCGTCCGCTCGATCGCGAACCCCCTCGGCGGCACCGCCGATGATCTCTTCACGGTGCGGCCGGCCGGGATCAAGCTGCGGCGGATGACCCGCACGCCGAACGTCGACGAGTTCGCCCCGCGCGACCTCGACGAGACCATCGTCTACAGCCGCGGCGAGAACGGCGAAGGACCCAGCGCCTACGCCGACATCTACGCGATGGACGAGCACGGAAAGCACGTCCGCAAGGTGATCGCCGGCGCCGGCTCCGCCTACGTCGAGGACGTCGCCGCCAACGGCCGCGCGATCCTCTTCGGCCGCGACCAGGGTCTCTGGGTGAAGCAGATCGGCGGCAGGGGCCGCAAGCTGTCCAACCTGCCGGATAACGCGAAGACCAACAGCGTCTTCTCCTCCGACGGCAAGCAGGTCGCGACCTTCACCGAAACCACCGAAGGGCAGCAGTCGCTCTCGGTGATCGATGTCGCCTCCGGCCGCAGCAGCTATGCCGAAGTCGTCGGCTACTCGAGCGGCGAAGTGACGACGACGATCGGCCCGATCGTCGCCTGGCAGCCGGTGCCCCGCCGGTAGCCGACCCAATGGCGCCTTCCTCTCGGATAGCGAGAGGAAGGCGCGCTTCATCCCCCTCTGCTGGGTATAACCCGCGGGTGGGGGACTTTTCCGTTGGGACCGAGGTCGCCGGCTACCGCATCGAGGAGCTGATCGCGCGCGGCGGCATGGGGGTCGTCTACCGCGCCACCCACCTCGGCCTCGAACGGCCGGTCGCCCTGAAGGTGATCGCCCGCGAGCTCGCCGACCGCGACGGCTTTCGCGAGCGCTTCCTGCGCGAGTCCCGCCTCGCGGCGCGCCTCGACCACCCATCGGTGGTGCCCGTCTACGACTCCCGCGAGGTCGACGGCGAGCTGATCGTCGCCATGCGGTTGGTCAGAGGCGGCGACCTGCGCCAGCTGATCGGCCGCGAGGGGCCGCTGCCGCCCGACAAAGCCCTCGACATGCTCGGCCAGATCGCCGATGCGCTCGACGCAGCCCACGCGGCGGGGATCGTCCACCGCGACGTCAAGCCGCACAACATCCTCGTCGAAGGCGATCGCGCCTATCTCTCGGACTTCGGCCTCGCCAAAGCCTTCGACGAGAGCGGTGCGGCCGATGGCGCCTCGGTCGTCGGCACCGCCCACTACATGCCGCCGGAGCAGTGGCGCGGAGACTCGATCGGCCCCGCCGCCGATGTCTATTCGCTCGGCTGCGTTCTGTATGAGGCGATCACCGGAATCGCGCCGTTCGAGCGCAACGAAAGCGAACCGGAGCCGACGATGCCGCGGGGGGTGGAGGCGGCGATCCGCCGGGCGGTCGCCAGGGACCCAGCCGACCGCTACCGCAGCGCCGGCGAGCTGATCGCCGCAGCCCGCGCCGCCGAGGGCTCGGAGGTGCGCCCGACCGCCGTCCTCTCCCGCGACCGCAGCGAGCGCACCACCGTTCCGAACGCCTCGCGATCGTTCTTCGGGCGGATGGGCGGTCGCGCCGCCGCCTGGTTCCTCGGCGGCATCGTGATCATCCTCGCCGCGATCGCGGCGGCCGTCCTGTTCCTGCTCCTCGGCAGCAACGGCCCGACCGTCTCCCGGCCGATCGCGATCGGCCGGCCACCGCTGCGGATCGCCGCCAGCTCGCGGGCCGTCTGGGTGACGAGCGAACGCGACGGCACGATCACCCGGCTGGACCCGGAGAGCGGTAACCCGATCGGCCAGCCGCTCCACCCGGGCTTCGGCGTCGCCGGCGTCGCCATCGGCGGCAAATGGGTCTGGGTGACCAACTCACTCCGCGGCCAGCTGCTGCGGCTTGACCCCAGAACCGGCCGTGTCCTGAAGACGATCGCCGTCGGCGGCCACCCCGGCCCGATCGCTCTCGGCGGCGGCCGCGTCTGGGTCGCCGACGAGAGCGGCCGCGGGGTCACCGCCGTCAATTCCGAAGGCGGCCGGGTCCTCCGCCGCGGGCTGCCGCCGCAGACGACGAACCTCCACCTCGCCTTCGGCGCCCACGGCCTCTGGGTCAGCATCGCCGGCACCGGCAGCATCCGCCGCCTCGACCCGGCCGATTTCACCAGCGGCGAGGCGATCCGGGTCGGCCGCGGCCCCGCCGGGCTGACCGTCGCCGACGGCCTCGTCTGGGTCGCCAGCAGCCGCTCCGGCACCGTTTCCAGGGTTGATCCCGCGACCCGCCAGCTGCTCGGCGACCCGATCGAAGTCGGCGGCCACCCCGGCGGGATCGACGCCGGCACCAGCGCCGTCTGGGTCGCCAACGCCGCCGACGACACCGTCACCAGGATCGACCTGGCAAGCGGTCAGCCGAACGGCGACCCAATCGAGGTCGGGCCCGAGCCCGGCGCCGTCGCCGTGGGCGGCGAAGCCGTTTGGGTCGCAAATAACGGCGACGGCACCGTCACCCGGATCCAGCCCTGACAGCGGCGCCCTAGGCAAAGCGACCAAACATCTAGGATCGGGACCCATGCCCCAGGACATCGATCAGCTCGCAATCAACACGATCCGCACCCTCTCGATGGACGCCGTCCAGAAGGCGAACTCGGGTCACCCGGGGACGCCGATGTCGATGGCGCCGGTCGCCTACGAGCTCTGGCAGAACCACCTGCGGTTCGACCCGGCGAACCCGATCTGGCCGAACCGCGACCGCTTCGTGCTCTCGGCTGGCCACGCCTCGATGCTGCTCTACTCGATGCTCTTCCTCACCGGCGTCCGCAGGGTCGACGCCGAGTACAAGGTCCTCGACGAGCCGGCCTGCGGGCTCGACGAGATCGAAAACTTCCGGCAGCTGCACTCGCGCACCCCGGGACACCCCGAGTACCGCTGGACGACCGGGGTCGAGACGACGACCGGGCCGCTGGGTCAGGGCGTCGGCACCTCGGTCGGGATGGCGATGGCCTCGAAATGGCTGGGCGCCCGCTACGGGACCGAGCTCTTCGACTTCGACACCTACGCGGTGGCCGGTGACGGCTGCCTGCAGGAGGGGATCTCGCACGAAGCCGCCTCGCTCGCCGGGCACCTCAAGCTCGACAACCTTTGCTGGATCTTCGACAACAACCACATCTCGATCGACGGCGACACGGCGCTGGCCTTCAGCGACGACGTGCTCAGCCGCTTCGAGGGCTACGGCTGGAACGTGCTCCGGGTCGGCGACGCCAACGACGCCGAGCTGCTCGGCCGCGCCTTCGACGAGTTCAAGGCCGAGACCGGCCGCCCGACCCTTGTCGTCGTCGACAGCCACATCGGCTGGGGCTCGCCGAACAAGCAGGACACCGAGTCCGCCCACGGCGAACCGCTGGGAGAGGAGGAGATCAAGCTGACCAAGCGGGCCTACGGCTGGCCCGAGGACGCCCAGTTCCTCGTCCCCGACGGGGTGCGAGAGCGCTTCGACGAGGTGATCGGCAGGCGGGGCGCCGAGCTGCACAGCGCCTGGGTCGACACCTTCCAGAGCTATAAGCAGGACAAGCCAGAGCAGGCGGCGGAGCTGGAGACGATGCAGCGGCGGGGCCTCCCCGACAGCTGGGACGTCGACCTGCCGACCTTCGAGGCCGACGAAGAGAAGGGCCTCGCCACCCGCAAGGCCTCGAACAAGGTGCAGAACGCGATCGCCGAGCGGGTGCCGTGGCTGATCGCCGGCTCCTGCGACCTCACCGACTCGACCTCGGTCCGGCTCAGCGACGCCGACCAGTTCGAGCCCGGCAGCTACGAGGGCCGCCAGGTCCACTTCGGGATCCGCGAACACGGCGCCGCGGCGGCCTGCAACGGGATGTCGACGGCGAAGCTGCGCCCGCTTTGGTCCACCTACCTCACCTTCTCCGACTACGGCCGCGCGGGGATCCGGCTCTCGGCGCTGATGGAGCTTCCCGTCATCCACCTCTTCACCCACGACTCGATCGGGCTCGGTGAGGACGGCCCCACCCACCAGCCGATCGAGCAACTGATGGCGCTGCGGGCGATGCCGCACCTCGACGTGATCCGCCCCGCCGACGCCAACGAGGTGACCGAGGCGTGGAAGATCGCCCTCGACCGCACCCACTGCCCGGTCGCCCTGGTGATGACGCGGCAGACGGTGCCGGTTTTCGACCGCTCCAGGTACGCTTCGGCTGACGGCGTCCAGCGCGGCGGCTACGTCCTCGCCGATCCCGAGGAGGGCGACCCGGAGCTGATCCTGATCGCCACGGGCAGCGAGGTCCAGCTCGCTCTCGGCGCTCACGAGCGCCTGAAGGAGGCGGGGATCCGCAGCCGCGTCGTCAGCCTCCCCTGCTGGGAGATATTCGAGAAGCAGGACCAGTCCTACCGCGACGAGGTGCTGCCGCCCGAGGTCACCGCCCGGGTCGCGATCGAGGAGGGCTCGACGCTCGGCTGGGAGCGGTACGCAGGTAGAGACGGTGCGATCATGGGTATGAGCACCTTTGGACAGTCGGCGCCGTTCAAGGACGTCGAGGCCGAGTTCGGGTTCACCGTCGACAACGTCACCGAGGTGGCGCGCGAGGTCGCCGAACGCGCGACCGCCAAATCCACGACCTGAGGAGGCGGCTGATGAAGCCCACCGAGCGGTTGCACGAACTGGGCCAGAGCCTCTGGCTCGACAACATCACCCGGCCGATGCTGCGCGAAGGCGTGCTGGAGGGCTACATCCGCGACCTCTCCGTCACCGGCCTCACCTCCAACCCGTCGATCTTCGACAAGGCGATCTCGGGCGGCGACGCCTACGACGAGCAGATCGCCGAGGTGGCGCCGAAGGCCGCCGCCGGCGAGGGCGTCGGCGCCACCGAGACCGAGAAGGTCTTCTTCGAGCTGGCGCTGGCCGACCTGCGCGACGCCGCCGACCTCTTCGCCGACGTCCATCGCCGCAGCGGCGGCGTCGACGGCTTCGTCAGCCTCGAGGTCTCGCCGCTGATCGCCGACGATTCGGCGGCGACGATCGAGGAGGCGAAGGCGCTCCACGCCAAGGGAGAACGGGAGAACATCTACATCAAGATCCCGGGCACCCAGGCGGGGCGGGAGGCGATCGAGGAGTCGATCTTCGCCGGCATCCCGATCAACGTCACCCTCCTCTTCGACGACAAGCAGTACCTCGGCGCCGCCGATGCCTACATGCGAGGGATCGAGCGGCGGATCGAGGCCGGCCTCGATCCGGTCGTCCCCTCGGTCGCCTCGATCTTCATGAGCCGCTGGGACGTCGCCGTCGCCAAGGAGGTCCCCGACGACCTCGTCAACCGGCTCGGCCTCGCGATCGGCGGCCGCGCTTACCGCGCCTACAACGAGCTGCTGGAGTCGGATCGGATGCGGCGCCTGATGAACGAGGGCGCGCGGCCGCAGCGGCTGCTCTGGGCGAGCACCGGGACCAAGGACCCCGACGCGTCCGACACCCTCTACATCGAGACCTTCGCCTCGCCCTTCACCGTCAACACGATGCCGGAGCCGACCCTGAAGGCCTTCGCCGACCACGGCGAGGTCAAGGACCTCTTCCCCAAGGACGGCGGCAACGCCGAGCAGGTGCTGGCCGAGTTCGTCGAGGCGGGGATCGACATCGCGGCGCTGGCCACTCGCCTCCAGGAGGAGGGCAAAGAGAGCTTCAACAAGGCCTGGCAGGAGATGTTGGAGACGATCGAGTCGAAGAGCGGGGTCAAGACCGGGTGAGGGGTTCCTTTTGCCTGGATAGCGGCCAAAAGGAACAGCGATGAGCGGGTTGCGGGAGACCGCGGCCTGGCAGGAGCTGCAGGTCCACTTCGGAAAGATCCGCGACACTCACCTGCGCGATCTCTTCGCCGCCGACCCCGAGCGGGGGGAGCGGCTGCGGGCCGAGGGCCCCGGCCTCTACCTCGACTTCTCGAAGAACCGGGTCACCGACGAGACGCTGATGCTGCTCGGCGGCCTCGCCCACCAGCGGGGGTTCGAGGCCAGCCGCGAGGCGATGTTCGACGGCGAGCACGTCAACGTCTCTGAGGACCGGGCGGTCCTGCACGTGGCGCTGCGGATGCCGCGCAGCCGCTCGCTCGTGGTCGACGGGGTCGACGTGGTCAAGGAGGTGCACGAGACGCTCGACCGGATGGCCGCCTTCTGCGAGCGGGTGCGCTCGGGCGAGTGGCGCGGCCACAGCGGCAAGCCGCTCCGCAACGTCGTCAACGTCGGCATCGGCGGCTCCGACCTCGGCCCGGTGATGGCCTACGAGGCGCTCAAGCGCTACAGCCGCCGCGAGACGACCTTTCGGTTTATCTCGAACATCGACGGCACCGACTTCGCCGAGAAGACCCGCGACCTCGACCCGGAGGAGACGCTCTTCGTCATCTCCTCGAAGACCTTCACGACGCTGGAGACGATGACCAACGCAAGGACCGCGCGTGAATGGTCTCTCGCGGGTCTAGGGGGCGAGGAGGCCGCGGTCGCCAGGCACTTCGTCGCCGTCTCGACCAACGCCGAGGAGGTGTCGAAGTTCGGGATCGACACCGAGAATATGTTCGGCTTCTGGGAGTGGGTCGGCGGCCGCTACTCGATGGATTCGGCGATCGGGCTCTCGACGATGCTGGCGATCGGGCCGGCTCGCTTCGAGGAGATGCTGGCCGGCTTCCACGCGATGGACGAGCACTTCCGCGAGGCGCCGAGCGCCGAGAACCTGCCCTTCCTGATGGGCATGCTGGCGGTCTGGTACGCCGACTTCTTCGGGGCCGAGACCTGCGCGGTGCTGCCCTACGACCAGTACCTGCGCCGCTTCCCCGCCTACCTGCAGCAGCTGACGATGGAGTCGAACGGCAAGCACGTCACCCTTGACGGGAGCCGCGTCGACTACGAGACCGGCCAGATCTACTGGGGCGAGCCGGGGACCAACGGCCAGCACAGCTTCTACCAGCTGATCCACCAGGGGACGCGGCTGATCCCCTGCGACTTCATCGGCTTCGCCAACTCGCTGAACCCGCTCGGCGACCACCACGACATCCTGATGTCGAACGTCTTCGCGCAGGGCGAAGCGCTCGCCTTCGGCAAAACCCCTGACCAGGTGCGAGCGGAGGGGACGCCGGAGGAGGTCGTTCCGCACCGGGTGATGGAGGGCAACCGCCCCTCGAACACGATCCTCGCCGACCGCCTCACGCCGGCGACGCTGGGAGCGCTCGTCGCCCTCTACGAGCACAGCGTCTTCACCCAGGGGGCTATCTGGGGGATCGACTCGTTCGACCAGTGGGGAGTCGAGCTGGGCAAGGTCCTGGCGAAGGCGATCATCCCCGAGCTCGAGGCCGACCGGGAGCCCGAGCTGCGCCACGACAGCTCGACCAACGCGCTGATCCGCCGTTACCGGGGTCAGCGCCAGGCGTGAGCATTTTCACTGTCGGCAGCCGCCGCCGTCGCTAGCCTCGCAGCCATGCTGTCGCTCGACCCGCTCCCCCTGGCGGCGTCGGCGTCGAACCTGCTCGCCGCCCGCGAGCAGATGGCGTTCACGCTCGGCTTCCACATCGTCCTCTCCTGTCTCGGGGTGGCGCTGCCGGCGACGATCCTGATCGCCAACTACCTCGGGCTCAAGCGCGGCGACGACGACGCGATGGAGCTGGCGCGGCGCTGGTCGAAAGCGATGGCGGTGACGTTCGCCGTCGGCGCCGTCACGGGCACCGTCCTCTCCTTCGAGTTCGGCCTGCTCTGGCCGCAGTTCGAGCACCGCTTCGGCTCCGTCTTCGGTATCGCCTTCGCGATCGAGGGGATCTTCTTCTTCCTCGAGGCGATCTTCCTCGCCGTCTACATCTACGGCTGGAAGCGGTTGGCGCCGTGGGCTCACTTCTGGTCCGGAGTGCCGATGGTCGTGACCGGGATCGGCGGTGCCTTCTCGGTCGTCGCCGCCAACTCCTGGATGAACCAGCCGCAGGGCTTCACCCTCGACGCCGCCGGCAAGGTCGTCGACGTCGAGCCGCTCAAGGTCCTCTTCAACCCGGCGACCGGCTACGAGGTTCCGCACATGGTCCTCGCCGCATACATGGTGGTCGGCTTCCTCGTCGCCGCGATCTACGCGGTCGGGATGCTGAAAGGGCGGCGCGACCGCCTGCACCGGCTGGGGTTGATCATCCCGCTGACGATCGCGTGTATCGCCACCCCGATCCAGCTCTTCGTCGGCGACACCGCGGCGCGCGAAGTCGCCGACGACCAGCCGGCCAAGTTCGCGGCGATGGAGTGCATCGAGAAGAGCGGCAGCGACCAGACGGAGTACCTGGGCGGTGTCTGCACGGAGGACGGGGTGAAGGGGGCGATCGGGATCCCAGGCCTTGACTCGTTTCTGGTCGGCTGGAGCACCGACACCAAGGTCACCGGGCTGAACAGCATCCCCGATGACGAGGAGCCCCCCGCACACACCATGCTCCACCTCGCCTTCGACGCGATGGTCGGGATCGGGAGCGCCCTCCTCGCCCTCGGCGCCTGGTTCGCCTTCGTCTGGTGGAAACGCCGGGACATCCCACAGACGCCCTGGTTCCTGCGCGCGGTTGCGGTCTCGGGGGCGGCCGCGATCGTCGCGCTCTGGTGCGGCTGGATCGTCACCGAGGTCGGCCGCCAGCCCTGGATCGTCAACGGCTACATGCGCACCTCCGAAGCGGTGACCGACGCCAGGGGGATCTGGTTCGCCTTCGGCCTGGTGCTGCTGCTCTACGCGGCGCTGGGGACGATCGCGATCCTGGTCCTGCGCTCGATGTCGCAACGCTGGCGCGAAGGCGCAGCCGAAGAGGTCGATAGCCCATACGCCCCGCGCACCGCCGAGGCCGCCCAATGATGCCGACTGGACGGAAACGGTCCCATGCAGACCGGAATCGTCCCGCCGATCGGGGGTTCGCGTGAGCAAGGCCGACGCGGCGGCGGCGATCCTCTGGGTCGGGGCGACGTTCTACGCGCTCTTCGGCGGCGCCGACTTCGGCGGCGGCTTCTGGGACCTCGTCGCCGGCGGTCCCGAGCGGGGGCAGCGCCCGCGGGACGTGATCCAGCGCTCGCTCACCCCCGTCTGGGAGGCGAACCACGTCTGGCTGATCTTCGTCCTCGTCGTCCTCTGGACCGCCTTCCCTTCAGCCTTCAGCGCGATCTTCACGACCCTGTATGTGCCGATCGCGTTGGCGGCGCTGGGAATCGTCCTCCGCGGCGCCGGCTTCGCCTTCCGCAAGTCGATCGTCGGCCTGCGGGAGAGGCGGGCGATGGGCGCGACCTTCGCCATCTCCTCGGTCCTGACGCCCTTCTTCATGGGCACGGTTGTCGGCGCGATCGCCGCCGGCAGCGTCCCCGCCGGCGGCAACGGCGACGCGTTCTCCTCCTGGACGGCGCCGCTGCCGCTCCTGATCGGGGCGATGTTCGTCGCCTCCGGCGCCTACCTGGCCGCCGTCTTCCTCGTCGGCGACGCGAGGAGGGCGGGGGACGAGGAGATGGAGACCTACTTCGAACGCCGCGCGCTCGCCGCCGCTGTAGTCGCCGGCGCCTTTGCCGTCGCCGGCCTCCTCGCCCTCCGCGGCGAAGCCCGCCACGTCTTCGACCGCCTGACCAGCCAGGGCCTGCCGCTGGTCGTCCTCTCACTGCTCTGCGGTGCCGCCCTGCTCGCCGTCCTCCTGCGCGGCGGCCGCCGTCCGTTGCGACCGCTCGCCGCCGGCGCGGTGATCGCGGTGGTCTGGGGCTGGGGCGTCGCCCAGTTTCCCTACCTGCTGCCGACCAGCCTCCGCATCGACCAGGCCGCCGCTCCGGACCCGACGATGACGACCATCTTCATCGTCTTCGCCGTCGCCGCCGTCCTGGTGCTGCCGTCGCTCGGCCTGCTCTACGCGCTCGCGCAAAAAGACCTGCTCGAAGGCGAGCACTGAGGCATTCACGTACGGTAGGTCGCCCGCTTCAATCGCGACGCCATCGAAGCCTGCATAGGTCGGGTGCGCATCCTAAAATTCGTCTCGAGACGGTTGAAGCGCGCCCTTCGTTCCGGTACGCGCTCCCGCACGTTGGGGTGGCAGTTCAAAGAACTAACCTCACCCCCTGCAAGACAGAGAAACCACTCGCCTAGGCGGGACCTCCTTCGGGAGTAGGCGAGAAAGGTTAACTGTGAGGCACCAGGTCGTGGCGCTGCTCCGGAGCTGGCGAATAGAAATCAGGGGAAGTCAGCGCAAGTGACGACCCGAGAGGCAATTTCGTTCCAGTCGCACCAGGCTCGATCTCAGGCAGGTGGGAGAGTGAGGGTGCGCTAAGGACCGAAATTGCATTTTCCACAGGCTCGCAAGAGGGCCGTTCCCCAACCCCAGGCTCGGCAGCCAGATCTCTCTTCGGAGGAGAAGATCCGGCTTGCGCTCATGCAGAACTTCGCGCTCACGGTCGAAGCAAAACGCGAGCAAGAGCAGAACCAAGCCGAGAAAGGGAGGATCTCCAACACGCGGGACCGTCGAACTGGCGAGGGAGAAGCTCTACCTGGTCATGGCGAGGGCGGAGCCAGCTGAGGGAGGGGCAGCGCTAGGCTGCGCGTCTTGATCGAGGCAATACTCTTCGACATCGACGGCACCCTGATCACCACCGGCGGTGCCGGGGGTGAGGCTTGGAAACGAGCCTTCGTCGAGCTCTACGGCAGACCGCTCGACATCCGCGACGTGACGGAGTCGGGGATGACCGATCCGGAAGTTGGAAGGGTGGCGCTGCAGAACATCCTCGGCCGCGACCCGAACCCGCGGGAGCTGGCGGCGGCGATGGGGCACTATCTGCGCCACCTCTCGACGGGGATCGATGAATCCGACGGCTATCGGGTGATGCCGGGGATCGAGGAACTGCTCGAGCGCCTCGTCGACGCCGGCCACCTGCTCGGCCTGACGACTGGCAACGTCGAGGCCGCCGCTCACATCAAGCTTGCCCGCTCCGGCCTCAACCGCTTCTTCTCCTTCGGCGGCTACGGCTCCGACTCGAACCAGCGCACCGAGCTGACCCGCTGCGCCCTCGACCGCGGCAAGCTGGTCTCCGGCGGCGTCCTCACCAGCGACAACGCAATCTCGGTCGGCGACACCCCCCGCGACGTCGCCGCCGGCCACGGTGCCGGCATCGAGGTCGTCGGCGTCGCCACCGGCAATTTCAGCGTTGAGGAACTGCACCAGGCCGGTGCCAACTGGGCGATCCCCGAGGTGGCTTCGGGTTTCCCGGTCTGATCTCATCGAGCACCGCGCTGCTGCGTCTGAGCGAGCACCGTCCGCGCCTGCTCTTTCCCTACCAGAGGAGCGAGGATTATGTATGAGAGCAGCGGCGGGAGTTCGCGCAGATCCTGCATTTCACCTCGCCGCACCTTCTCGTAGATGAGCGCGAAAATGGCTCCGCTACTTGCCTCCAGCTTGAGTGCCGTAGCACGAGTTCTCCGCACCTCGTCGGGGACGAACTCTTCTAGTATCTGCCCCCAGGCACGATCCCTGTGAGCGATCGCCTCCGGTCCCACGGTATAGACCTCCACCGCTCGCAGATGGGCGAAGGCCGGCTCCGCTGCAAGAAAGTCGCAGACACCCTCGAGGGCACGAATTACTGCGGCTTGCCAGCTACCGGCGCGGCGGGCGGCGGGAAGCGACGCGGCGACGATCTGCGCGCCGCTGAGGTCAAGAGCTGCGATGAATGCGTCGTATTTGTTGCGGAAATGCCGGTAGAAGGTGGCGTTGGAGATTCTCGCCTGCGCCGCGACATCGGAGACCCGCAACCTTGAGAACCCGCGATCCGCCACCACAAATGCAAAGCTTCGGATGAGGTTCTCGTAGGAGTCATGGGCAGTCGGAGCAAGGGGACGTGCTTCAAGGGGTCGCACTTTTCGTCTGGTCTGCAATCGCTCGGGAAGGGTGAGTTCCCGTGCCCATGACCAGAGCGGGTCCCTCGCGGCAGGTAGCTGGTCGGCTTCACCGCCGTCGAGGTGTCTGTACACGATGCGATGGACCCCGCCAACGATGGCGCGCGCGATCGGCGCCGGTGTGTTTTCGCGGTCGGGCAGATCTTGCAGCACTCGATGGGTGATCTCGCACGCTTGCTCGAAAGCATTTTGCACCGGCTCGGCCCCCGTCCTGCCCGATGCATAAGCCTCGACCAGGCTCATATATGCGGCTGCGGGTTGCTTCTCGATCAGGCGCAGCAGATCCTCCAGGGCTGCCCGGGCCCCGGCTTCTGGATTCCCCCAGCTTCGCTCGATTCGGCTTTGGAGAAGTTCGAGCCCCCCTTTCAGCACAACCTCGATGGTCTGCTGGAAGCAATCGGCCCTGTCCCGGAACAGCGTGTAATAGGTCGCGCGTGAAACTCCGGCTAGGCTGACTAGATCGGCAACGCTTGTCGCGCGGTAACCCCGGGTAGCCGCGCACGCCACCATCGCTGCGTACAGGCGCTCCCGCTGATTGACCTTCGAGGCTTCGCGGGAAGCCGCCGGTCCCGGGCGCAATCGCCTGGCACGCAGTTCGTCGCTGCTCCCCCAAGGCGTCGGCACGGATCTGGCAGCCTGCAAGCTCGACGAAACATCCATCACACACCCCCAGTCGAAAACCGTCGGTACCTAGACGTTCTCGACACGGCGTGCCTCTTCCTACTGGTCCACGCAGCTTGTGCTGATGCAGCATTTAGTTTCGCACTGGACAGTAAGTACATGTTCACCACTATTGCGCATATATCTTCTCTTTGCAAACAGCGCTTGACAATTTAGAGACGCCATGCTTTTGTTTGCGCTATTCGAGTGCCTCAGTGAACTCGCGGGCCAGGGAAAGCATCGCCAGGGGAGTCAGCAGGAAGAGCCCTGCGCCGGGACAGCGGTATCGACGCCAAGCACAGCAGGGAGGAAGAACGATGAACGGGTTGCAGCTGAAAAAGCGGAGGGGGAGGACGAGAGTCCTCCTCTTCGTACTGGTGGTCTTCGTTAGCCTGGTCGCCGCTGCTTCCGCGGGCGCCGAAGTACACGAATTTGATCCGACGCTCTCGCTTACCGGCAATTGTGAAGAATCGGCGGCAGGGTTGAAACTCGACGCTGTACCCGACCCCGCGCAGCCGCCCTGCCCCGCCGAAGCCGAAGGACTCCATCCACCCAGTGGGCACTTCACCTCTCCGCGGAGCGTTGTTACCGATTCATACGGGAACATCTACGTGGCGAGCTACGGGAGCGAACTGGCCGACCGAACCGGCGGACGCATAGACATCTTTACTGCGCAGGGTTTTTACATCGCCGGCAGTGAGATCCCGGATTCCGACGGGCCGAAAAACCTGGCAGTGGACAGCGAAGGAAATCTCTACGTGTTCGATTTCCGGGCGGGAACCCTAACCTCACCCAGAATCAGCAGGATCGTGCGCTACGAACCAACGACCTACAACCCCGCCGCCGGCGAAATCGCCTACGAGAATCCTCCGACGTCGCTGATTGAAGAATTTGGAGCTAGCTTTTTCGCGGGTTTGGCCATCAATCTGTCTAACGACCACCTCTTCGTCAACCGTGCTGACCGGGTCAGTGAGTACAAATCGGCCGCGGAAGGCAATGGGCTGGTCACGGAAGGCATCGGGAAAGGCATTCTCTCCAACGCTCACGGCGTCGGCCTCGCGGTGGATGCCGAAAACCGACGGCTTTATGCCAGCGATTCTCATAAAGTAAGGGTCTTCGGACTGGAAGCGCCATACAACCTGTTGATGAGTGTCGAAGGGGCGGCGACTCCTTCGCAAAAAGAATTTGCTAACTACCTTTCGGTCGCGGCCGATGAAGGTAATGGCCACTTCTTCGTCTACGACGGCAATGGTGCCAGCGTGGTCTACGAATTCGATCTCGCGGGCAAATACCTCTCGACGATCAGCCACAGCATCAAAGACGTCTTCGGCGCCGAGATCTCGGTGGACAACGGCGCTCACAGTCCCAACGGCGCGCTGAATCCGTTCGAGCGGTACCTCTACGTCCCCTCTCACCCGGAAGGAACCGGGCATTCCTTCGCCTTCGGGCCGCTTGGACCGAAGCGGCCGGTGGTCGTATCGACGTCCTTCTTGGGCGTCACCGACACTGAAGCGAAAGTCGAAGCGACGATCAAGCCCGAATTCCTCGAAACCGAATACGCCATCGAATACACCACGCTCGAAGCCTTCGAAACCGAAACGGAAAAATTCGAAAAGGCAAAGATTGGGGGGAGCGGCTCCATACCCGCCAGCGGCTCTCCGGTGAACGTATCGGCTTCGCTGGAAGACCTTTCCCCGGGAATGACCTATGTTTTCCGGGTCGTCGCCGAAAATGAAAAAGGCAGCGATGAAGGCGGGGGGGAATTCGCCACCTATCTGACGGCCGAAGCCACCCCCGTCTGCCCCAATGACCCGTTTCGCACCGGCCTTTCAGCACTCCCTCCGGATTGTCGCGCCTACGAGCTCGTCACTCCGCCAATCACCAACGCCCGCGCCCCGATCAACCAGGGTCATCTCACGGGTGCCGCCTTCGCGTCTTCTGAGACGTCCCCGGCCGGAGACAAGGTTTCCTTCCAACTGGAAGGGGGTGCGCTGGCTGGTGCCGACGCGACCGGCTCGCTCGGCGGCGATCCATACCTGATCAAAAGGAGCGAAACGGGGTGGAACACGTCATACGTGGGTCCCAGCGGCGCAGAATCGCCCACCGTCCTCCCAGGCAGCGTCTCCGCCGATCAGGAGTACCTGTTCTGGAGCACCGGCAGCGGTGAAGGCACCGCCGCGGTCGGAGGCAACTTCACCGACTACCTGCGTTATCCCGATGGCCACTTCGCCCTCGTTGGCCGCGGCAGCCTCGACACCGACCCCCGGGCCGAAGGAAAGCTGATCAGCCGGGGCGGAGCTCACGTCATCTTCCGCAGCGGTGGCAGCTTTGCCGCGGTCAAGCTCGAGGAAGACGCCCCCCCCAGCGGTACCGGCGCGATCTACGACCGCACGATCGACCCGATCACCGGCAAAGAGGAGACCCACGTCGTCTCACTGCTGCCTGGAGACGTTCCTCCGGCCGAAGGGGAAAATGCTTTCTTCGAAGGCGCCTCCTTTAATGGACGGAGCGTCGCTTTCAAGCTGGGCAAAGACAGCCCTGGGGGGCCGCTCTACCTCCGCTTCGATAACGAGGAAACCTACGAAGTCGCCAAACCCGGCGCGACCTTCGCCGGTTTCTCCGAAGACGGCCACCGCATCTTCTATCTCGAAGGCGGCGGCCTACTCGCCTACGAACTCGGCGGCACCGAAAACCCGATCGCCTTCTCGCCTTCGGGCGAGGTCACCCCGGTCAACGTCTCCGCCGACGGGACCGTCACCTATTTCGTCTCTCAGGGCATCCTCGGGGGAGAAAACCCAAATGGGACCACCGCTCAAGCCGGCAAAGAAAATCTCTACCGCTCCGAGGAAGGAATGATCAGTTTCGTCGGCACGTTGCTCGAAAAAGACGTTTCGAGCAAGCTTGGAACCTGGACGCCCAATGTAGTCACTCAGGGTGAGGTGGGAGAGGATCCCTCCCGCCTCACCCCGAACGGATCCGTCCTTCTCTTCGAGTCGGGGGCAGCCCTCACGGGCTATAATCCGAAAGGACACGTCGAGGTCTACCGCTACGACTTCGGCGCAGACAGTCTAAACTGCCTCTCCTGCAATCCGACGGACGTAGCGGCGACTGGGGCGGCGAGCCTGCAGACGGTGAGTTTGTTGGAGGGGGACCCAGGTGCGCTCAACCCCTTCGCTCGCGTGGCGAACTTGCGAGCCGACGGCCGTCGCGCCTTCTTCCAGTCCATCGAACCGCTGGTCCTGAACGACACCGACGGCCTGCAGGACGTCTACGAGTGGGAGGACCAGGGCGTCGGCAGCTGCAAACGCGAAGGTGGCTGCATCTACCTGATCTCTGGGGGCCAGAGCAACCGCGAAGATTACCTCTACGCGGTCAGCGAAAGCGGGGACGACGTTTTCTTCCGCAGCTCCGACCTGCTGCTCCCTTCCGATCTCGAACAAACGCCCTCGATCTACGACGCCCGGGTCGGCGGTGGCTTCCCCGAACCCACGCCTTCCCCCTGCCAGCCAGAGACTTGCCGGGGCGCGGTGAACCCGCCGCCCGTTTTGCCGGCTCCCGCCAGTCCTCCCCTCGGCGCCTCCGGCAACGCGGAAAGCGTGCGTTGTCACAAGGGGCAACGGAAGGTGACCCGCAATGGCAAAAGGCATTGTGCCAAGAAGCACCACAAGCACCGCCGCCATCGAAAAGCCGGCGGCAATAGGAAAGGGGCCCGTCGATGAGTTGCCGGTCGAGGAGATCGAGGTTCTCGCGCGTCGCAATTGCAGCGGCCCTCGCGCTTTCGCTTTTGGGCGTCTTCGCGAGCCTGGCCGGCGCCGCCGACGAATTCGACAAATACGCCCTGGAATCGGTCTCGGCCGAACTATCCAGCTCGCAGGCCGGCTTCCATGCTGACCTCACCACCAATTTCGGGCTGACCCGGAAAGAAAAAGAACCCTACGCGCTGACCCGCGATGTCGAAATACATTTGCCACCGGGAATGATCGGCAATCCGCAGGCGATGCCAAAGTGCACCATCGATCAGCTCGGCAACCTGCCGACTGAAAGCGAATGTCCCCTGGTGTCGCAGGTGGGGATCTCCGAAATCACGGTCAATGAACCTCTGCCTGGCACTTTCCGCGAGCCGGTCTACAACATGGAAGCGCCCGCGGAAGGCGATATCGTCGCCCGCTTCGGCTTCTTCGCCGGTTATTACCCGGCTGTCGTCAACGTCCGGGTCGACCCCACCGACTACAGCCTCATCGCCACGATCGAAGGAGCCCCCTCTGCGGCGAAGTTGGTGGAAGCGACGACGACCATATGGGGGGTGCCGGCAGCCTCCAGCCACGATGAAGAAAGGCTGACGCCGGCAGAAGCGGTCGCCAGCGAACTGCCTCCCGGCGGCCGTGAAGCGGGCTTGCCCGAAGTGCCCTTCCTCTCGAATCCGACCGACTGTAGCCTGAAAAGGAAAATCTCCGTCACCGCCCGCAGCTACCAGCTGCCCGACGAGACGTCGACGATGAGCGCGCCCTTCCCGCAGATTACCGGCTGCGGGAAATTGAACTTCAACCCGAGCTTCACCGTAATTCCGACCAACCCGGAAGCAGCGGCTCCGACCGGCGTTGACGCTGAGCTCACCATCCCCCAGGAAGAAGCCGCCCATGGGCTTGCCATCTCAACCCTGAAGGCGGCCACTGTAACGCTTCCAGAAGGGCTGACCATCAATCCGGCCGCCGGCAACGGGCTCGCAGCCTGCAGTCCTTCTCAAGCGGGCTTTGGCACCACCGACCCTTCCAACTGCCCTGAGGCGGCGAAGATCGGCACGGCTGTGCTTGAAGTGCCGGCGCTCGCGCAACCGCTCAAAGGCTCTGTCTATCAGCGCACCCCCGAAGAAGGCAAGCTCTTCCGCTTCTGGCTGGTCACCGACGAACAGGGCGTGCACCTGAAGCTGCCGGCCGAAATCATCGCCAACCCGCTGACCGGGCAGATCACCACGGTCTTCAACGGCATCCCCTCCCTGGGCGGCAACCCTCAGGTCCCGTTCTCGAATCTGAAGTTGCACGTCTTCGGCGGACCATACGCGCCACTTTCGACGCCAGATGGCTGCGGCGCCTACCAGACCCACTTCCAGTTCACCCCTTGGTCCGGCAAAGCGCCTGTCGAAGGCAACACGCCGATGCAGATCACCCAGGGCTGCGGCAAGGGCGGCTTTTCGCCGGAGCTTTCGGCGGGGGTGCTTAGATCGCTTGGCGGCCGCTTTTCCCCCTTCACCTTCACCCTGACCCGCCAAGACGGCGAAGCCAACCCGCGCACGATCGCCCTGCACCTGCCCCAGGGCCTCTTGGCAAAGCTCGGCGGGGTGCCGCTCTGCCCGGAGGCTCAGGCCGCCTCCGGCGAGTGCCCCTCAGGCTCCCAGATCGGCGTCCTCAGGGCCGCCGCCGGCGTCGGCCCCTCGCCTCTCTGGATCCCCCAGCCCGGCAGGTCCCCCACCGCGGTCTACCTGGCCGGCCCCTACAAAAGCGCCCCCTACTCGGCGGTGGCCGTGGTCCCCGCCCAGGCCGGGCCCTTCGACCTCGGCACCGTGGTCACCCGCTCGGCGATCGAGGTTGACCCCGAAACCGCGCTGGCGAGGGTCGTGACCGACCCCCTGCCGCAGATCCTCGCCGGGGTGCCGATCGCCTACCGGGCCCTGAACGTCGAGGTGAACCGGCCCGAATTCACCCTGAACCCGACCAACTGCTCGGAGAAGAAGATCAGCGCCACCCTGAGCGCCACCAACGGGGCCGTGGCCGAGCCCGCGGTCGGCTTCCAGGCGACCAACTGCGCCAGGCTCGCCTACTCGCCGAATCTGCGGGTGGCCCTCAAGGGCTCGACCAAGCGCTCGGGCAACCCGGCCCTGCGGGCGGTCCTCACCCAGCCCCCCGGTCAGGCCAACACCGCCGCGGCCACCGTGATCCTGCCCTCGAGCGAGTTCATCGACAACGCCCACATCAACAACCCCTGCACCAGGGTCCAGTTCAACGCCGGCGACTGCCCGCCCAACTCGGTGCTCGGCACCGCCAGGGCGGTGACGCCGCTGCTGGGCCAGCCGCTGGAAGGCTCGGTCTACTTCCGGAGCAACGGCGGCGAGCGGGAACTGCCCGACATCGTGGCCGACCTGCACGGACCGATCCACATCGTCCTCGTCGGCTTCGTCGACTCCGTGCACAAGCAGGGGAGCGAAATCTCCCGCGTGCGAACCCGCTTTGCCAACGTCCCCGATGCGCCGGTGACCAAGTTCACGTTAAGCCTCTACGGCGGCAGGCGGGGCCTGATCGAAAACCACGTCGGCCTCTGCGGGGGGAGGCATCGGGCAAAGCTCATCTTCCGGGCTCAGAACGAGCGGGTGCAGGGGTCCAAGCCGGCGATCGGGACGAGCTGCAAGAACCGGAGGAAGCAATAGCAAATCGATCGCGAGGCATCGCTACCCAGCCCTGCGGGCTGCTGGACTCGAGCCGCAACTACATCCTGCTTTACGTCTTCTCGCAGCGCGCCTGGTAGATGTTGAGGAAACGGCTCTCGAAGCCGTTTCTGGCCATCCGCAGGTAGAGGCGCCAGACGCGGATCCGTTCCGGGCCGGCGAGGCGGGTCGCCTGCTCGAGGTTGTCGTCGAGGTTCTGCGCCCAGTGGCGCAGCGTCTCCGCGTAATCGGGGCCGAAGTCCTCGACGTGGTGGGCGATGAAGCCCGCCCGTTCCAGCGCCAGCAGGTTGCGCGAGAGGTGCAGCGGCGCGGCGTCGGGAAAGACGTAGCGCTCGGAGAAGTCGCCGGCCTCGGGGTCGGTGTGGCGGAGGCGGGTGATGCCGTGGTTGAGCAGGCGGCCGCCGGAGTCGAGCAGGCTGGCCAGGGTCTCGGCGTAGAGGTCGATGTTGCCCGAGCCGACGTGCTCGACCATGCCGATGCTGGCAATCGCGTCGAACTTCTCGCCGAGCGAGGGCAGGTCGCGGTAGTCCATCACCCGGATGTCGACGCGATCGGCAACGCCGGCCTCCTCGGCCCGCTGCCGCGCCTTTTCGGCCTGCGGCGGCGAGAGGGTGATCCCGACGACGTTCGCCCCGTACTTCGTCGCCGCCCAGAGCGGGAAGCCGCCCCAGCCGCAGCCGACGTCGAGGACGCGCTCGCCCTCACTGATGCCGAGCTTGCGGGCGACGGTGTCGAGCTTCTCCTCCTGGGCCTCCTCCAGCGTCTTCTTCTCGCCGCCGCGCCAGATCGCGCAGCTGTAGACCATCGTCGGCCCGAGGAATAGCTCGAAGAACTCGTTGGAGACGTCGTAGTGGTGGCGGACGGCCCGCGCGTCGCGCTCCTTGCTGTGGCGGCGGCCGCTCGGCCGCAGCTCGGAAGCCGGGCGCGGCGGCGGCAGCGTCAGCCCGGCGGCGCGGACCGCGCCCAGCAGCAGCGCCCGCTTGTCGGCGGCGTCGAGGGCCGGCGGCTGCCAGCCGTCGAGGACCCTGATCACCGCGTCGATGTCGTCGACCTCGAGCGCGCCGCTGACGTAGGCGCGGCCGAGACCGAGCTGCCCCGGCGCCCGCAGCGCGTGGGCAAGCGCCTGCGGCGAGCGGACGCTGAAGGTCGGCCCGTCGCCAGAGGTGGAGGCGACCTGGGAGCCATCCCAGAACTCGATCGTGAAGGGGCGCGCCGGGAGGCGGGCTTCGATCTCCCGCCGCAGCGGGGCGGTGTTTGCGAACGGCATCGGCGGGGCACCCTACCGGTTCGGGAACCTCGCCTTGAGGTCGCGATTCGCGAACCCTTCAGCTCCGCCCCCTATCATCGCCCGCCATGACCACCGTAGGACCACTTCCCTCAGACATCCAGCCCGTCGAGAACGAGACCAGGGACCGAATCATCACCGGCCTGGTCACCGTGATCCCCTTCCTCGCCATCGGCTTCGCCGGCTGGCAGGTGTGGGGCAGCGCCCTGCACTGGAGCGACGTCTTCCTCTTCACCGGCATGTACCTCTTCACCGGCCTCGGCATCACCGTCGGCTTCCATCGCCACCTCACCCACCGCGCCTTCAAGGCGAAGCCGTGGCTGCACCGGCTGCTCGCCATCCTCGGCTCGGCGGCGATCGAGGGACCGGTGATCTCCTGGGTCGCCGATCACCGCAAGCACCACGCCTTCTCCGACGAAGAGGGCGACCCGCACAGCCCCCACGTCGACCACGGGGTCGGCTGGACGGGGGCGATGCAGGGCCTCTTCCACGCCCACATGGGCTGGCTCTTCATCCACACCCAGCGCGGCAACAGGGAGCGCTTCGCGCCGGACCTGATCAAGGACCCGGCGATCAGCTGGGTCGACCGCACGTTCATCTACTGGGCGATCCTCGGCCTCCTGCTCCCCTTCGCCCTGGGCTGGATCATCGGCGGCACCGCCTTCGCCGGGCTTACCGGCCTTCTCTGGGGCGGCCTCGTCCGGGTCTTCGTGCTCCACCACTTCACCTACAGCATCAATTCGCTCTGCCACACCTTCGGCCGTCGCGACTACGAGACCGCCGATGAGTCGCGCAACCTGGCGCTGATCGCGATCCCGACCCTGGGTGAGGCCTTCCACAACAGCCACCACGCCTTCCCGACCTCGGCGACCCACGGCCTCGGCCGCTGGCAGCTTGACGTCTCGGCTCTGGTCATCGACGGCCTCGAGAAGGCCGGCCTGGTTTGGGACGTTGTCCGCGTCAGCCCCGAGCGGATGGCCGCCAAGGCCGTTGCCGATTAGCTACGGCGCTTCTTCGGCTTCGTAGTTGTCGATCCACCGCTTGCAGGCCCGCCGGAGCGGCACGGTCAGGTGCGGTTCCGCCGGCACCGCGACCAGCTCGCCGACGTAGGCCTTGCCGTCGTAGCCGCTGAGGCTCTGCAGGGTGCTGGCCTCGGCCGAGCGCAGGGTGAAGATGACCGGGCCGCCATCGCTCTCGAAGCGCCCGGCGGGCCAGAACTGGCCGTTGTTGCCGAGGCTGATCGTGTTCGGCCGCTGCCCGTCCAGAGCCGCCTCGAGGTCCTCATGGAAGCCCGGCGCCGAAAGGGTCAGGCCGAAGGGGGAGAAGTACTGCAGCGAGAGGTTCCAGCTGCCCGCCGGTAGCTGGAACGGCTGCGCGGTTTCGGCGCCGGTGCCCAGCACGCTGCCCCCAGCCCAGTCGCCTTTCCCGCCGATCACGGCACCGGGGAAGAGCGAGGCGCGGCCGCGGTTGGCGAGGAGGACGCGGATCTCCGGCGAGGCGCAACCGGCGAAGGCTCCCGCCTCGGTCCCCTCGAGCAGGACGTTGCGGTGGGTCGGCGTCGGCCCGGTCCGCTTCCAGAGCACGTATGAAGGAGTCGAGGCCAGCCGCCGGAAGTTGGGCGGCGCCTTGCTGTTCCAGGCGGCGCGGCTGGTGATCACGTAGGGGAAGCGGTCGAGGGTGCCGCGTGAGAAGGAGTCGAAGTCGATCGGGCTGTAGGCGTCGCCGGTGTCGAACGGCTTCTCGGGATTTGGGGAGACCGCCGGGTCGGGGAACTCGACCAGCGGCACGTGCGTGTCGGCGCCGAGCAGCCCGTAGGCGGCGTAGCGGTCCTGGCCCGCGTAGAGGACCGGCTGGCCGTGGAGGATCGGCAGGAACGCCTGCAGCTCGGCCCCGTGACCGGCGGGGCCAACCGGGGCGTCGCGCAGCGCCAGGAAGCTGGAGTAGGCGGCGCCGGCGACGAACACCACGGCCAGGATTGCCCAGCCGAGCCGCAGTGGGGGCGCTAGGGGGGGACTCGGCGGAGCAACAGCGGGGAGGCTCCGCCGAGTCCCCCCCTGGCGCCCGGCACGGGGGAACTCCTCCAGCAGCGGTCGGATGATCACCAGCATCGCCAGGGGGGCGATGATGATCAGGGCCTTTGCCTGGGAGTAGTCGCCGCTGGTCGGGAGCGAGGCTAGGTAAAGGAGGCCGCCGGCGCCGAGGGCGATCGGGATCGTCGCTTCGCGGCGGCGCACCCACCAGGCGACGCCGGCCAGCAGGGCGATCACGGCGATCGCTCCGGCCAGGCCCGGCAGCTGTGCGCCGCCGACGGCGTCGAGGCGGTAGTTGGACGTCGGCCAGATGCCGAACGCCTCGATCGGCGAGACCGGGCCGTAGGTGTTGCTGCCGGCAACCTTGTTGA
The DNA here is from genome assembly GCA_045805725.1 of Solirubrobacterales bacterium. Classification (GTDB taxonomy): domain Bacteria; phylum Actinomycetota; class Thermoleophilia; order Solirubrobacterales; family 70-9; genus VAYN01. The sequence goes on along the minus strand of JBJMKQ010000068.1, from coordinate 36,086 downwards.
AGCTGCCGGCGAAGCCGAAGGGGCCGACGACCGTGACCAGGACCGCGATCCCGGCGAGGACGAGGATCGCGACGAGAGTCAGCGGCCGCAGCAGGAAGCGCAGCAGCGCCCGCGGCCGCAGCGCCGCCCGCACCCCCGGCAGGGTCAGGCTCCAGAGGACCAGCGCCGCCAGCGGCCAGGCGATCCCGGCGAAGCTGTAGGAGAAGAAGATGCCGCCGGCGAGTGCCAAAGGCGGGAGGAGCAGGGCCAGGGGGGTCCCTTCCCCAGACACATCTCGCGGTGCTCGATGTTGAGTGTCTGGGGAAGGGACCCCCCTGGCCTGGCCCTCGGGCGTTCGCTGGGCATTGAGGGTGGTGAGGTAGATGGCGAAGGCGAGGAAGAGGAGGGCCTCGGCGGTCTCCTTGAAGGCCGCCTGAGCGTAATAGGAGGCGGCGAGGTATGGGACCGCGACCATTGCCGCGGCGATCGCGCGCCGGCCCGGGGCCATTCCCCGCAGAACGCCGAGGGCGGTGAGGCCCGTCATCACCCCAATCGCGAGGATCTCGCCGAGGAAGGCCTGGCCGAGGTCGATGCCCGGCACCGCCGCGCTCGCCACCGCCAGCCCGTGCGGACCCAGCGGATAGCCGGGGTCCGGCGCCGGGCCGAAGCCGCTGCGCAGCCACTCCGCCCAGGCGAGGTGCAGCCCGAGGTCGTTGTTGAAGCCGACGCCGAGCAGCCCCCAGCGGCCGCTGACCGCGAACGGGATCGAGAGGGCGACGAGGACGACGAGTGCGACCGGAAGCCCCTCCCGCCATGCCCCCGCGTGGCCGGCGCTCGTCGTTTCAAGGTCGGTGCCACTGGAAGGACGAGCGCCGCGGCGCCAGAGCACCAGCGCCGCCACGACGATCAGCACCGCCAGAGCCAGCGTCGAGGAGGTGCCGTGGCCGGGCGCTCGCGCCGCCGCCCCGGTCGCGGTCAGGACGGCGCCGAACCCGACCGCCGGCTCCAGCCACGACCACTCCCGCCACCCCGCCAGCGAGAGGACGGCCCGGCCGACCAGCAGCGAGACGGCGCCGATCAGCACCGCCGAGGCGTAGGTCCCGATCATCAGGCGCCAGAACCTATGGGAGCGGGCGCTTTCAGTACTTCTCGGCGGCCCGTTCGAGCGTCTCCCGCAGGTTCTCGCCCCGCAGCGGATGCTCGTGTCCGGGAGCCACAACCCGCGGTTCCAGCGCTGCCAGTCGCCGCACCGACTCCTTCGCCCTGGCGTGGTCCCAGGCCCAGGCCGGGTGGGGAACGGTCACCTCGCCCTCCGGCAGCGGTTTCAGCCGCGCCGAGTCGACCAGGTAGACGACGTCGCTGACCAGCGCCACCCGGTCGCTCTCGCGCCAGAGTCCGATCAACCCCGGCGCGTGCCCCGGGAGGTGGAGGACCTGGAAGCCGGCGACTTCGTCGCCTTCGATCACCGTGTCGGCGATCTTCACGGCGCCGCCGTCCCAGCGCCGCAGCAGGAAGGGGTAGATCCAGCGCACCCAGGCCACCGGCAGCTGCGAGAGGTCCATGTAGGGGGCGACCGCCGCGTCGCTTTCAGCGTCGAGCTTCTCGTCGGGGTGGCAGAGCACCGGCACGTCGAGGTAGGGCGCGGTGCCGCGGTGGTCGGCGTGGGCGTGGCCGAGGACGACCCGCTTCAGCCCGCCGAGCTCCTCCGCCGCGGCCTTCGCCTTCCTCCGCATCGCCCTGGTGCCGGCGTCGAACTGGACGACGCCGTCGCCGTCCTCGATGAAGTAGACGTTCATCGCCCCGCGGAAGTCACCGCGCAGCAGCCAGACCCCCTCAGCGACCTTCTCCAGCGCCATCGAGCCCAACCTTAACGCCGCCTCGGCGGGTCATGGCCTGTAGTTAGGGTCTGCCCATGCCCCTGGTCTGGAAGGCGTCAATCGCGATTCTCGTCCTCTGCCTGGCCGCGGCGATGCTGATCGGGATCGTCCGCCTGGTCGAAACGCCGAACGAAATCCTCGGCGACGGCTTCCGCGGCCTCCCTCCGAAGCAGGGCGCCACGGCGCGGTAGCGGCGTTAGTATCGGGCCCGTTCAGCGACCGAAGGAGGCGGCGTGTTCAAACGCATCGTGGTTGGGACCGATGGCTCTGAGACTGCCGCGGCGGCGGTCCGCCAGGCGATCGACCTGGCCAAGCTCTCCGCTGCGACCCTCAGCATCGTCAGCGCCTACCAGCCGATCTCCGGCCGTCGCGTCGAGGGCGAGCAGGCGGGCGCCCCCACCGACGTTCAGTACGAGATCGGCCCTCGCGAGGACGTCAACCTCGTCCTCGACGCCGCCGCGGCCGAGGCGAAGGAAGCGGGTCTCGACGTGCAGACCCACCCGGTCGAGGCCGACCCCGCCGACGCGATCCTCAACGTCGCCGAGGAGACCAAAGCCGACCTGATCGTGGTCGGCAACAAGGGGATGACCGGCGCCCGGCGCTACCTGCTCGGCAGCGTGCCGAACAACGTCTCCCACCACGCGCCCTGCAGCGTGATCATCGTCCGCACGACCTGAGCGAAACGCTATCGCGGCGTGGTCGCGAGACCGACGTCGATCAGACCCGCCCCCTGTTGGGTCGCGGGAAGCCCGAGGTCGCGAGCGGTGTCGCGCAGGCGCCTGGTGATCGTTTCCACCAGGCCACGGCGCCCCAGCCCCGGGTTGAGCGTCTTGCTGGCCAGCACCATCGCCGCCGCGCCGGAGACGTGGGCGGCGGCCATCGAGGTTCCGACGTATCGGCGCCGGATCGCAAAGGACTTGGTGCTGTGGCGCCTCAGCGTCACCTGATAAATCGGTCGTGCCGAGACCGATGGGCAGTTGCCTTTCGGGATCCCACCGCCCGGGGCGACGAGGTCGATTCCCTTGCCGGCAAGTGAGTAGTCGCCGAGGCAGGCTCCCTCGGTCGTGCCGCCGACACCGATCACCCGCGGGCCCGTGGCAGGCTCGGAGACGCAGCCCTCCGAGCCGAGGTTGCCCGCCGCGGCGACCGTGACGACGCCCGCTTCGTAGGCTTCGCGCAGCGCTTCGTCCACCACCGGCACCCGCTTGCCGCAGGCGAAGTTGAAGCTCATGTTGATCACCTGGGCGTGATTGGCGACCGCGAAGCCGATACCCCTGGCGATCTTGACGGCGTTGCCACGGCCATTGCGGTCGAGGACCCGGACCGGCATCAGCTTCGCCCGGTACGCAAGCCCGGCGAGGCCGATCCCGTTGTCGGTCTTCTCGGCGATGGTGCCGGCGACGTGGGTGCCGTGGCCGTTTTCGTCGAGGGGGAGGCGGTCATGGCCGACGAAGTCGTAGCCGGGAACGAACTGGCTTCGGTCGAAATCCGGACTGCGGCGGAACTTGCCGCCGAGGGAGCGATAGGCGATCCCGGTGTCGAGGACGGCGACGACGACGCCGGCGGCGCCCGGGCGGCCGGCTTCGATCAGGTGGCGCCAGGCGTCAACCGCGTCGATGCCACCCGGCGAGATCGGCAGCTGGGCGGTTTCGGGTCCTTCGGGTGAGAGGAAGTTCCACTGCTTGAAGGCCCAGTTGCCGAGTTCGCCGGCTTCCGCTCCCCCCGCGAGCACGCCCGGATCGTTCGGATCGAACGGACCGGCCGCCGACGCGGTGGCGAAGTAGTTGGGCACGGCGTAGAGGACGCGCGGGTTGCGGCGCAGCGCGCGCGCCGTCCGGCGCACCCCCGTTCCCGGGGGCAGCGACAGCGTCCGCCCGGCCTTCTCGCCGGCGAGCTTGACGACCAGCTGGCGGGGCGCGAAGGCATGCGCGGGCGCGACCGCGGTTGCGCCGTCGGCCGTTCCCGCGGCGGCAGCCGACGCCAGCAGCGCCGCCAAGGGCAGGAGGATGCGAAGGGACCGATTCATCGTTTGCTCGTGCCGCCGGAATTTCTGCCGCGGCGGCAACCCAAAGAACACCGTGCCGCCCCGGAAGTCGTGGGCGGGACATACTCCCTGATCGTGGACGTGACCAGCGCTCCTTCCCACGAGGCCGCGATGGGGGTGGCGATCGAGGAGGCGCGCAGCGCGGAGGCCCACGGGGACGTGCCGATCGGCGCCGCGATCTTCCGCGAGGGTGAGCTGCTGGCCAGGGCCGGCAACGAGCGCGAGCTGCGCGGCGACCCGACCGCCCACGCCGAGGTGCTGGCGATCCGCGCCGCCGCCGCCGCGCTCGGGGGCTGGCGCCTGGCGGGAACGACGCTCTACGTGACCCTGGAGCCGTGCGCCATGTGCGCCGGCGCGGTCGTGCTGGCGCGCATCCCCACCGTCGTCTTCGGCGCGGTCGACCCCAAGGCCGGCGCCGCCGGCAGCGTCCTCGACGTCCTCGCCGAGCCGGCGCTCAACCACCGGCCGCGGGTCCTCGCCGGTGTTCGTCAGCGGGAGTGCGCCCTCCTGCTTCACGATTTCTTCGCGACCCGCCGCGGCTAGCGAGCCAATACCCTTTGCAGGATCCGGAGAGGTGTCCGAGTGGCTTAAGGAGCGCGATTGGAAATCGCGTGGGCGGGGTTAACCCGCCTCGTGGGTTCGAATCCCACCCTCTCCGCTCGCCGCCGTAGAGCGGCGCATTGCGGCGTCATCGGGAGTCCGCCGTGCAGAGCACCGTCGGACTCCCTCTTCCCTGCGCTGCTTGCTCTACGACGCCGAGGGTTTGCTCATCGGTTTGATCGTCGATGTCGGGGGTCCGTGATGCCATCGGCCGCGCGCTATTTCCGGAAGTACTTCTCTGGGAACCCTCCGAGTAGTTGAGGCCAACCCTATACTCAGGGATGTAATGGAGTGTCTGAGTCGCCTCCGTTACGCCTGGGAGGGTCGGCATCTCTTGGCCGATGGTGCCGGCCCTCCTCACGCCGTCGGCCGCTATCGGCGAACTGCAGCGTCAGGCAAGACTACCGGTCTAAGCCTGGCGCAGGGCCGGGATCGAGGGCCGCACCGGTACCGGCTCCGGCTCGCGGGACTCGTCGAGGGAGACGACGATCGCCTCCTCGCCGGCCCGCGACGCCGCCGGCCGCTCCCCGCGCAGGCGTTGGTGGGTGCAGACGACGTAGCACCACTCCATCAGGCGCAGCCGGGCGTCCGGGTCGATTTCCACGATCGTGGCTCCGACCAGATGGCTCGCCTCGACCTGGCGGCAGGTTCGCACTTCGATCTTCACGGCGACCTCATGGAGATCGCCGGCGGCATCGGCCAGTTGCAGGAGCACGGCCGGTTCGCTTCCCAGCTCCAGCGGCGCCTCGGCGACCAGCCCGAGTCCCGCCGCGGAGGCGTCGACCAGCCGCGCCGGGGTCTGCCCGTCGCTGTCGTAGACCTGCGCCTCGGCGTCTCCCTCGAAGCGGTAGACCAGGCGGCGCTGGCGCCTGCGCGCAACGGCGGCGCTCGTCGCCAGCAACCGGCGCAGCTCGTAGAGGCCCAGCAGCGGCACGACGACCGCGGCGATCCCCGGCAGGTCGGGCAGGGGGCCGACGCCAGCGAGGTCGAGGATCCGCATCGTCGTCCCGGTCGCCAGCAGCATGGTGCAGAAGACGACCAGGTGGAGCTTGCGAACGGCGTCGAAGCCGCCCCCGTCCCGCCCCTGCTTCGGCGTCACCTTGAACTTGGTCCTGCCGGGCCGGATCGCGCAGCGTAGGGCGCGGGTGTAGATCTCCATCGTCAGCAGCTCGTAGTGGGCGCTCTCGGGGATCCGCATGTAGCCCCGGGCGAGAGCGGCGCCGGCGCCGAAGTTGAGCGCGACGGAGGGGGCCCATAGCGCCGCCAGCGCGACGACGCTGACCTTCATCGGCAGCTCGCCGGTCCAGAGCACGACGCCGAGGGTGAGGAGGAGCAGCAACCGCATCGGCGGCGCCAGGTAGGCGAGCAGGCTGGCAAGGAAGGAGAGCCGCTGCTTCGCGGAGAGGGTCCTTGCCCGCAGCGGCGACTCGGGCAGGGTGAAGACGGCGAGGTTTCCGCGCGCCCAGCGGTCGCGCTGGAGCAGGTACCCGTCGAGGTCGTGCGGGGCCAGGCCCTGGACCAGGACCTCATCGTGGTAGCGCGTGCGCCAGCCGTGGCGCATGAGCCGGATCGTCGTGTGGAAGTCCTCGGCGATCGTCTCCGTCGCCACCCCGCCGATCTCGAGCAGCGCCCGGCGGTCGATCAGCGCCGCCGAACCGCACCAGTAGGCGGCGCCGTGACGATCCTTGCCGGGGGAGACGACCCGATAGAAGAGCGACTGCTCGTGGCGGCCGACGACGTAGTGTTGGACTGAATCGTGGTTGAAGAAGTCATGCGGCGTCTGCACGATCGCCATCCGCTCGTCGTCGAAATAGCCGACCAGGGCGTCGAGGGCGTCCGGCAGCGGGACGTGGTCGGCGTCGAGGACGAAGACGAGCTCTCCCACGGTGCGCGGCAGCGCCGCGTTCAGGTTCCCGGCCTTGGCGTGGGAGTTATCCGGCCGGGTCAGGTACTCGGCACCGGCCAGACCGGCGATCTCCTCCATCTCCGGCCGCCGGCCGTCGTCGAGCAGGTAGGTCGTGTGTGGGTAGGTCAGGGCGCGGCATCCCGCCAGCGTCGCCATCACCACCTCCGCCGGCTCGTCGTAGGTGCAGACGTAGACGTCGACCGACCGGCCGGGGGTGGTCCCCGGTCGCCTCGCGGCCGGGCGGGACCACGAGAACCAGGTGAGGACCGCCAACGCGTAGAGGCCGTAGACCTCGGTCGCCAGCAGCATCGCGAAGAGAACCGGGCTCGCGCCTTCGCCGCTCCAGCCGACCCGCCAGGCCAGGTAACCGAGGCCCCAGATCATCGCCGCCAGCGCCAGCGCCCGCAGCAGGCGGGGGTGGCGATCGAAGAATCGCCCAGCCTGGGTCTGCTCGCTGCTCACATGACTGTGTCGGCAGCGCCGCCTCGACCTTTAGGCACGGCTGACCGCCGCCGGGGACCGGCGGCCCTAGAATCGGTGTCTCGCGGAGTTTCCCGGAGGGGTGCCGGAGTGGTTGAACGGGGCGGTCTCGAAAACCGTTGGCCGTCGCAAGGCGGCTCGTGGGTTCGAATCCCACCCCCTCCGTCCCGGCCACAGGGCTTTTCGTCGCCGGCCTCCCTACCCAGCCGAGGTTGAAGGTTAGCCGGAACGAAAGTGGGGATTAGTAAAGTTTGCCAAAGTGGACTGGCTGGCTAGCAGGCCAGGATTTTTGGCCCAAAGACACGCCAGTTCGGTTTGTCTATGGGAAGTCAGCCCTTGTAAAAAAGGCTGTACTTCCTGTCTAATTTTAGTACTCTGGAGTTAGTTGACCGCGAATGCCTCTCCAGCCGCCTCGTGACCCTCGTACGGAAGCACGACGAAGTACATCAGCGACGGCAGGAGCCCTTCAAGCCCTTCGTACTCCTCCTTGCAGAGGCGGGAGTAGAGAAGGGATTCGACCCCGCCGACGATGCCCGACGCGGTGAGCGGGGTCGGCGAGCCGGAATCGGGAAGGAGTTCACGGGCCTGTTCGTCGAGGCAGCGGGCGAACTCGTCCATCAGTTCGACCCGCCGCCGGACCGCGGTGGCGCTGGCCGCTCGCGCCTCGACCACCATCGTCCGGGCGGTCTCGGGCTCTCGCATCGCAAACCGCAGCAGCGCCTCGAGGCCGTAGCGGACCCGGTCACGCCAGACGTCGCCCCCCTTTCGGATCGCGGCATCAAGGTTCTTGCGCAGCCGCTCGGCGCTGGTGTCGAACGCGGCGAGGAAGCAATCTTCTTTGTTGGCAAAGTGCTCGTAGAAGGTGGGACGCGAGATCCCGGCGCGATCGAGCACGTCCTGGACGTTGGTCCCGAGATAGCCGAGCTCCGAGACGGCGTCAAGCATGGCGATGATCAGACGCTCCCGCTGGATCGCCTTGATCAGGTCAGGGGGAAGCCTGCGGGTACCGGGTGGGAACTTGCCGCTGCTGCTCGCGAGCAGCTCCAGGGCGGCCTCGACCTGCTCGGGAGGCCATCCGTCACCAATCGCAGCGAGGAGGGATTCTTGGCTCAGCTGAAAACGATCGGAAGGCACCGAGAAACTCACAAGTCTGAATTAGAAACAATCAGGGTTTTCTCAAGGTACCAGAATAGAGGTCACTGGCGATGACCTCGACGCGACCGGAGCTGCCTCGGGAGTTCGTCGCAGGCCACAAGCGGCGGCGGATGATGGACGCGATCGCCGAGTTGACGGCCGAACAGGGCTACGAGGCGACCAAGATCGCCGACATCGTACGGCGGGCAGCGGTGGCCCGCAAGACCCTCTACGACAACTTCGACGGCAAGGAGGACCTCTTCCTCTTCGCCCTGAAAACCGCGCAGGCAGAGATGAGGGTCGTGGTCGAGGAAGCGTGTGAAAGGACCAGCTCCTCGGAGGACAGGATAGTCGCGGGGCTGGAAACGCTGCTCGACTTCATCGCCGAGCATCCCGCTGCTGCGCGGATGTGCATGGTGGAGGCGATCTCGGCCACCCAGAGTTCCGCCCGGCTCTACGACGCCGGAGTCCGGCAGTTCGTCGAGTTGCTGCGCAGGAACGCTCCGACGGGCGGTGATCTGCCGGAGACGATCGAGGAGTCGCTGGTCGGAGGAGTCGCTTGGATCCTCCAGCAGCAGATTCGCCGCGGCGAAGCGGAGCACGCTGCGGACCTGCTGCCGGAATTGTCGCAATTCGTCCTCTCGCCGTACCCCGGAGTAGGTCAGGTGGGGGCAGCCGCAAGGCGAAAGTGACAGTACGGTGACAGACTCCATTAGGAAATGGATCGGTTACCAAGGGGACGCCACGGCCTTTCGGCCGAGTTTGTCGCGCAAAATCAGCGCGAACGCCTTGTCGCCGGGCTGATTCAGGCCCTCTACGAGGTCGGCTACCAGAAAACCACGGTGTCACTGATCGGCCAGCGCGCCTCGGTCTCCAAGAGTGACTTCTACAGGCACTTCGAGAGCAAGGACGACTGCTTCCTCGTCGCCTACGATGCGGCGGTCGATCGCATCCGCCGCTGTGTCGGCGACGCCTGCGAGGCGTCTGAGGGCGAGGCGTGGGCGCAGCGGGTCGGCGTCGCGGTCGACGCTCTGCTGCAGCTCGTCACCGCCGAGCCGGCGCTGGGGAGCATCGCTCTCGTCGAGGGCATCCGCGCCGGCCGCGGTGTCTATGACCGCTACCAGAGGGCGCTCGACTCCTTCGTCCAGGACCTGCGCCAAGGCGCGCCGATGAGCCCGGCGGGGACCGCGGTTCCCGAGGTGACCGCGGAAGCGGTCGTCGGTGGAGTTGCCGCCTTGCTCGGCCGGCGGATACTGGCGCGAGAACCCGAGCAGCTTCCCCGGCTATTTCCGGAGATTCTCGAGTTCGTCCTCGCCGCCTACTTCGGCGCGGAGGAGGCGCGGCGACTAGTCTCAGCGGGATGAGCGAGCCGACCAGCGGCGTCCTGCCGTCGCAGGCACTCAACGAGGCGGTCGACCGCGGCTGGGTCAGCTCGGGGGACTACCGGATTCGGCCCGAGGCGGTGCAGCCCGCCAGCATCGACCTGCGGCTGGGCGACTTCGCCTGGGCCCTCCGGTGCTCCTTTCTTCCGGACGTCGATTCCACCGTCGAGGAGAAGATCGACGGACTCGCCTTCCAGCGGGTTGACCTCCGCGACGGGGCGGTGCTGGAGCGCGACCGGCCCTATCTGGTGCCGCTGATCGAGGAGCTGGATCTGCCCGAAGACGTGCGCGCCAAGGCGAACCCGAAGAGCTCCACCGGCCGCCTCGACGTCTTCACCCGGGTCATCACCGACCGCCATCACCGCTTCGACGACATCCGCGCCGGCTACCGCGGGCGGCTCTACCTGGAGATCGTGCCGCGATCCTTCGCGATCCAAGTGCGGGCCGGCCTCTCGCTCAACCAGCTGCGGCTCGCCCGCGGCGAGGTCCGTCTTGCCGACAGCGAGATCCGCGACCTGCAGGAGGAGTTCCCGCTGCTCTACCTCGACTCGCATGCCCTGCGGCAGTCGGAGATGGCGGTCAGCGACGGCCTCTTCCTCAGCCTCGACCTCTCCGGGCCCTCCGATCGGGTGGTCGGCTACCGGGCGAAGAAAAACAGCCTCCCGGTCGACCTCGCGCGCATCCGCGCCTACCGCTGGACGGACTATTGGGACCCGGTCTACCCAGAGCCAGGCGGGCGGGTCGTGCTCGAGCCGGAGATCTTCTACCTCCTGCTCTCGGCCGAGGGCGTCTGCATTCCCCCCCAGATCGCCGCCGAGATGATGGCCTACGACCCGACCGCGGGAGAGCTGCGCACCCACTACGCCGGCTTCTTCGATCCAGGATTCGGCTACGACCCCGACGGCGGCCGCCACGGCAGCCGCGCCGCGCTGGAGGTGCGGGCGCGCGACGTCTCGTTCATGGTCGAACACCGCCAGCCGGTCTGCAAGCTGGGGCTGGAGCGGATGGCCGCGCCGGCGGAGCGCCTCTACGGCACGGGACTCGGCTCCAACTACCAGGGACAGGTGACGATGCTCAGCAAGCACTTCGAGGAGCAGACGGCTGGGGCGGAAGGGGAGGCGGAGGCCCCTCTCAAAACGCGCGGCTAGGGCCGCGCTTGAGCGTTTTGAGAGGGGCCTCTGCCTCCCCGGTCCGGCGCGTCCGTCTCCGTCTCACGCAGTAGGTTCCGGACTCGTCGCCGTCGCGCCATCAGCTCCGCTTCGAGCTTGGCGATCTCCTCGCGACGGCGGCGGACCAGGTCGAGCTGGCGGGCCGTGTAGGTGAGGGATTTCTCGAGGATCTGCCGGCGGCGGGCCGGGTCCTCGACGCCTTTGCGCCACTCGCGCCGCAGCTCGGCCCGCGCGCCCTCGGCCTCGACCAGCTCCTTCAGCTCCTCGAGCGAGAGGGCGAGCAGGTCCTTCAGCCGCAGCAGCTCGGTGAGGCGGTCGACGGCGGCGGCGGTGTAGGTGCGGTGGGCGCCGGGCTGGCGCCCACCGGCGGCGGCCAGGAGTCCGATCTCCTCGTAGTAGCGGATCGTCCGCGGCGTGGTCCCGGCGAGCTCGGCGACCTCGCCGATCCGCAGCTCGCGCTCCTCGGTCGGGCCAGCGGTCATGGGATCGCCCGCACCTCGCCGGTGATCGCCTCCTCGATCGCTTCGGCGGGCTCGCCGGCGGCCCCCTCGTGCTTGGGTCGCAGCAGCGAGACGCCGGCGCCGAGGACGGAGGTCGCCGCCAGGACCCACAGGGCCGTGTGCATGTTGTGGATGAAGGGGTCGAGCTGGGCGCTGGAGAGGCCGGATGCGAGGCCGGAGAAGATCGCGAAGAGGACCTCCTTCGGGATCGCGTTGGTGACGATCGCCAGCACGAAGGCGATCGAAATCACCGCCCCGGTGTTCTGCAGCATCGTCCGCGCCCCGGCGGCGATCCCGCGCCGCTCGACCCGAACCGTTCCCATCATCGCCGCCGTGTTCGGCGAGTTGAACATCCCGGAGCCGATCCCGACCAGCGCCAGCCAGACCCCGCTCTCCCAGTAGGGCGAGTCGGCCTGCAGGGTCGTCATCAGGCCGAGGCCGAGGGCGGTGACCAGCATCCCGGCGGCGGCGAGCGCGCGGGAGCCGTGGCGGTCGGCCCAGACCCCGGCGAGTGGCGAGGCGACGAGCATCCCGATCGCCATCGGCGCCAGTTTGATCCCGGCGGCGATCGGGTCGTCGCCCTGGGCGCCCTGGAAGTAGAAGACGAAGATGAACATCAGCGCGAAGCGCGAAAGCCCGTTGATGAAGGCGGCGCCGGTGGCGGCGGCGAAGAGACGGTTGCGGAAGATCGCCAGGTCGAGCATCGGCGCCGAGCCGCGGTGCTCGATCCAGACGAAGAGCGGGAGGAGGACCATGGAGAGGACGAGGCCGACGATCACCAGCGGGTCGCCCCAGCCGGAGATGCCGCCGCGCGAGATGCCGTAGACGAGGCCGGTGAGGCCGACGACGAAGGTCAGCGTGCCGGCGATGTCGAAGCCGCGGACGGTGTCGCGGCGGGAGAGCTCGCGAAGGACGAAGGCGCCCCAGAGGCCGCCGACCAGCGCCAGCGGCACGTTGAACCAGAAGACCCAGTGCCAGGAGATCGCGACCAGGGCGCCGCCGAGGACAGGCCCGATCACCAGCCCGATCGCGGCGACCATCGTGTTGGTGCCCATCGCCAGCCCGAGCTGCTCGCGGGGGAAGGCGTCGGTCACAAGGGCGGGGCCGTTGGCGAAGATGAAGGCGCCGCCGATCCCCTGCAGGATCCGCCAGACGATCAGCTGCGTCCCGTCAGCGGAGAAGCCGGCGCCGAGTGAGGCGGCGCCGAAGATCGCGAAGGCGCCGACGAAGGCGCTCTTGCGGCCGAAGAGGTCGGAGAGCCGGCCGGCGGTGAGGACCAGCACGGTCGAGGAGATCATGTAGGCGAGGATCACCCAGACCAGTTCCAGCAGGCTGGTCCCGAGCGCCCGCTCGAGGTCGGGCAGGGCGATGATCAGCGTCCCCGAGTTGGTCGCGACCAGCAGCATCCCGAGGCTGGTGCAGGAGAGAGCCCACCACCTGTAGTGCTCGTGCGAAGCGTCCACCCCCGCGCGTCCCCGGATCAAACTATTCTTTACGTTCACGTCAATTACATTACCAGCCCTCGAACTGCATCAAATTTCCTGCCTCAGAGACCTGAAATTTGATGCGGTTCGGGCCGTGTGCGAACATGTGTTCGTGCGATGGGACGAGCAGCGAGTGGAGAACGACCTCCGCCTCCCGGGCGTCGGCGACGGCACCGTCGTCCGCACCTTCGACGCGCCGGAGGCGATGGGGATCAACTTCCACGAGATCCGTGCCCGATCGGCCCTCAACCACGTGCCCGGCAGCCGTTACGGCTTCAGCTGGACGATCAACCCCTTCAGGGGATGCAGCCATGCCTGTGTCTACTGCTTCGCGCGGCGAACCCACACCTATCTGGACCTTGATGCCGGCCGGGACTTCGAGCGGGAGATCGTGGTCAAGGTCAACCTGCCGGAGCTGCTGCGGGCGGAGCTGAGGCGGCCGAGCTGGAAACGGGAACTGGTGGCGCTGGGGACCAACACCGACCCGTATCAGTGGGTCGAGAGCCGCTACCGGATGATGCCCGAGATCCTCGAGGCGCTGGAGGCGGCTGAGACCCCGGTCTCGGTGCTGACCAAGTCGCCGCTGGTGATGCGGGACGTGGAGATCTTCGCGGGGATGGCGAAGAAGCTGCCGGTCTCGGTCAACCTCTCGATCCCCACCCTTGACGAGAAGGTCTGGCGGGCGACCGAGCCGCACACGCCTAGCCCTGCGGCGCGGCTGGACGCGGTGGCCGAGCTGCGGGAGCGGGGGATCGAGTCCGGCGTCCTCGTCGCGCCGCTGATGCCGGGCATCAACGACGAGCCCGAGCTGGTGGAGCCGCTGGTCGAACGAGCCAGGGAGGCCGGCGCCAGCTTCCTCGGGGGCGTCGCCCTCCACCTCCGCGGCGAGGTCAAGGACGTCTTCTTCGGCTGGCTGGAAGCCAAACGCCCCGACCTCCTCCCCAAATACGAACAGCTCTACAAAGGCCGCTCCTATCTGCAACCCGAGCAGCGGCGTCAAGCCACCCGCGCCCTGGACGGCTGGGGTCGCTCCCGCGTCAGACGAACCCTCACCGACGCTTCCAAGCAGCAAGCGTCGAAACAAGCCGCTCCTCGGGCGGGTGGCGCGGTAGGGGGGACCCCCACCCGCCGCGCGGGTGGGGGTGGGTCCCCTGCCGTGACAGGACCCGTCCGCCAAAAGCGCCTGTTCTAGGACGTCCCTTCATCCAGCTGCTCGAACCGACACTCGGACGGCTGTTTGTCCTCCCGAAACCTGTGGAACCGAGCCCCGTGCCGGATCCGCCCTGAAGCCGCATGGTCATACCCGACCTCGATCACCAGCTCTGGCCGCAGCTCCACCCACTCGAGGTCGCGCCCGCCCGTCCACCTGCTGGGCTCCGCCGTCCCGCTCTGGCCCGTCTCCAGCGGCGCCAGCATCGCCCGCATGCTCTGTTTGGCCGCTTTGGAAAAGCCAGAGATGTGGCCGACGGTGCGGAGCTCGGCGGCGTCGTAGAGGCCGAGGATCAGCGAGCCCACCGTTCCCTCCTCCTTCCCAGGGCGCCAGCCCATCACCACGCAGTCGATCGTCCGCTCGCGCTTGACCTTCGCCATCCCCTTGCGCTTGCCCGGCACGTAGGGCGCGGTGAGATCCTTGGCCATCACTCCCTCGATGCTGCCCAGCCACCGCTCCGCCTGCTCGGGGTCGGTGCTGAGGGTGGTCGGCTCCAGTCCGGCCCTTGCCGCGATCGCCTCCAGCCGCTCGCGCCGCTCGCGCAACGGCCGCTCGCAGAGATCCTCGTCCCCCTCCGCCAACAGGTCGAAGACGATGTAGCCGGCCGGGATCTCCTTCGAGAGCAGCTCGATCCGCGACTGCGCCGGGTGGATTCGTTCCTGCAGGGCGTCGAATTCGAGGTTGCCCTCCGGGTCGCGGATCACCAGCTCGCCGTCGAGCACCCAGCGCCCCCGCGCGAAGCTCAGCTCGGGGAAGTAGCGGTTGAGGTCTTTCCCGCCCCGCGACTGGATGTAGGCCTCCTCCCCGTCGACGAAGACGATCGCCCGAAACCCGTCCAACTTAGGCTCATAAGCCCACTCCTCCCCCACCGGCAGCTCTTTCCGAGTCAGCGCCAGCTGCGGCTTGATCGGCGGCGAGAGCGGCAAATCCATCTCAAGCGACCCTACGCAAACCTTGCGTAGGGGGACGCGGCACCCCCTCCCCAGACACTCAACATCGAGCCATAGGCGAGATGTGTCTGGGGAGGGGGTGCCGCGTCCCCAATCACCGGTTTCGAACCCGTTCGCGGCTTTCGCGGGGATCCGGCACCGGCACCGCCGCGAGCAGTTTCCTCGTGTAGTCGTCCTGCGGCCGCTCGCAGACCTCGTCGGCGCCGCCCTGCTCGACGATCCTGCCCTCGTTCATCACCGCGATCCGGTCGGAGACGTGGCGGACGATGCCGATGTCGTGGGCGACGAAGAGGTAGGCGAGGTCGAACTCGTCCTGGAGGTCGTCGAGAAGGTTGACGATCTGCGCCTGGATCGAGACGTCGAGGGCCGAGACCGGCTCGTCGCAGATCACCAACTTCGGCTTCAACGCCAGGGCGCGGGCGATGCCGATCCGCTGCCGCTGGCCACCCGAGAACTCGTGCGGGAAGCGGTTGTAGTGCTCGCTCGCGAGGCCGACCCGCTCGAGCAGCTCCTGGACCTGCCGGCGCAGGTCCGCTCCCCTCGCCACCCCCTGCAGCTTCAGCGGGTCGCCGACGATTTGCCCGACCCGTTTGCGCGGGTTCAACGACGCGTAGGGGTCCTGGAAGATCATCTGCATCTCCCGGCGCAGAGGCCGCATCTGGCGGCGCCTAAGGCCGGCGATCTCCCGGCCCTCGAACTTCACCGACCCGGAGGTCGGCTCGATCAGCTGCAGCACCGCCCGGCAGGCCGTCGACTTGCCGCTGCCGGACTCGCCGACCAGGCCCAGGGTCTCGCCGCTGTGGACGGTGAAGCTGACGCCGTCCACCGCCCGCACCTGGTCGACCTCCCGGTCGATCAGGATCCCCCGCTTGACCGGGAAGTGCTTGACGAGGTCGCTGACCTCGAGCAGAGGCTCGCCGCTCACGATGCCGGCGCCTCCAAGCCGATCTGACCTTCGACCTGGCGCTTCTCCCGCTTCTGCTCCGGCGTCAGCCAGCAGCGGTCGCGGTGCTCGGGAGCCTCCGGCAGGCGCGCCTCGAGGCCGGGGTACTGCGGGCACTTGGAGAACTCGTGCGGGCAGCGCGGCCGGAACGGGCACCCCTCGGGCAGCGCCAGCAGCGATGGCGGAGACCCCGCGATCTGCGGCAGCCGGCGGGGACGCGGCCGATCCAAGCGGGTCAGGGACCCCATCAAGCCCCAGGTGTAGGGATGCTGGGGGTCGTAGAAGATCTCGTCGAGGGTGCCCTCCTCGACCACCCGGCCGGCGTACATCACCAGGACCCGGTCGGCGACCTCGGCGACGACGCCGAGGTCGTGGGTGATCAGGATCGTCGCCAACCCGCGCTCGCGGTTGAGGCCCTCGAGCAGGCGCAGGATCTGAGCCTGGATCGTGACGTCAAGCGCCGTGGTCGGCTCGTCGGCGATCAGCACCTCCGGCTCGAGGGAGAGCGCCATCGCGATCATCGCCCGCTGCCGCATCCCGCCCGAGAACTCGTGAGGGTAGCTCTCCACCCGCCGCTCGGCGTCGGGGATCCCAACGGACTCGAACAGCTCCACGACCCGGCGGCGTGCCTCGTTTTTGTCGACGTCGCCCTCGTGGGCCCGGATCGCCTCGACGATCTGGTCGCCGAGCCGGTAGACCGGGTTGAAGGAGGTCATCGGGTCCTGGAAGATCATCGCGATCCGCTCGCCCCGCAGCCGCCGCATCACCGCGTCGTCCGCCTCCAGCAGCTCCTCGCCGTCGAGCCTCACCGAGCCCTCGATTCGAGCGTTTTTCGAACGCGTCAGCCCGATCATCGTCTGCGCGGTGACGCTCTTGCCCGAGCCCGACTCGCCGACGATCGCGACCACTTCGCCGGGGCGAAGGTCGAAGCTGACCCCGTCGACCGCCTGCAGCAGTCCGCCTTCGGTGGCGAAGCCGACGCGGAGGTCGCGGACCGAGAGGAGCGGCGCCGTGCTCACTGGGCCGAGGCCCCCAGGCGCACGCGCGGGTCGAGGTAGGCGTAGGCGACGTCGACGAGGGCGTTGATGAAGACGACGAAGAAGGCGCCGTAGAGGGTGATCCCCATGATCGGCGGTAGTTCCAGCTTGGTGATCGATTCCGCCGCGTAGCTGCCGATGCCTTCGATGTTGAACAGCACTTCGGTGATGATCGCGGTGCCGGCGATGGTGGCGCCGAAGTCGAGGCCGAAGAGGGTGGTGATCGGGATCAGCGAGTTGCGCAGCACATGCCGGGTCATCACCCGGCGCTCGCTGAGGCCCTTCGCCCGCGCCGTCCGCACGTAGTCCTCGTTCATCACGTCGAGCATGTTCGAGCGCAGGACCCGGCTGTAGAAGCCGATCGACAGCACCGCGAGCGTGAACCAGGGGAGGACCAGGTGGGTGAGCCATTCCCACGGGTCTTCCGTGAGGGGCACGTAGCCGCCGTTGGGGAAGATTTCGAGCTTGTAGCTGAGGAAGTAGATCAGGACGGGGGCGAGCAGGAAGACGGGGATCGAGATGCCGGCGACCGCGAGGCCGGTGAGCAGGCGGTCGAGCCAGCCCCCGGCCCTGATCGCCGAGAGGTAACCGAGGAAGAGGCCGAGGGCGAGCCAGATGATCCCGGCGCCGACGCTGAGCGAGAGGGTGGCGGGGATGCCTTCGACGATCCGGTCCTCGACCGAGGTGCGGGGCGAGTACTGGATCAGTTCGTTCGTGAAGACCTTCTTCATCATCGTCGCGTACTGCGCCGGCAGCGATTCGTCGAAGCCCCATTCTTCTTCGATGCTCTTGACCAGCACCGGGGTGGCGTTCTTGCCGGCGAGCCGCTGCGCCGGCGGCGAGTTCGGGATCACGTTGAAGATCAGGAAGACCAGGATCGAGACGACGAAGAGGACCATCGCCATCCCGACCAGGCGCCT
The DNA here is from genome assembly GCA_045805725.1 of Solirubrobacterales bacterium. Classification (GTDB taxonomy): domain Bacteria; phylum Actinomycetota; class Thermoleophilia; order Solirubrobacterales; family 70-9; genus VAYN01. The sequence goes on along the minus strand of JBJMKQ010000068.1, from coordinate 18,471 downwards.
GAGGACGAAGCGGAGCATCAGACTGGTTCGCCCTGCGGCTCGGCGATCCCGGCGCGGGCCTCGAGCCGGACCTTCGAGCGGGGGTCGAGCGCATCGCGCAGGCCGTCGCCGACGATGTTCAGCGAGAGCACCGTGAGCATGATCATCACGCCCGGGATGATCGCCAGCAGCGGCTGCGTGGTCAGCAGCTCCTCGCCGACCGTGATCATCGTGCCCCAGGAGGAGTTCGGCGGCTGCACGCCGGCGCCGAGGAAGGAGAGCGCCGCCTCGAACAGCATGTTGTTGGCGATGTTGAGGGCGAAGAACACGATGATCGTCGAGGCGAGGTTGGGGAGGATCTCGCCAAACATCAACCGCAGCGGCCCCGCTCCCTGGGCGATCGCCGCCTCGACGAACTCCTTTTCGCCCAGCGAAAGAACCTCGCCGCGGATCGGTCGCGCGACATAGGGCGTGTAGAAGATGCTGATGATCAGGATCGGCACCCAGATCGACCCGCCTTCGATGTGGATCGGCCCGATCGTCACCCCGCCGAGGGCGAGGGAGACCCCGATCGCGATGCCGAAGAGCAGCACCGGCAGGGACCAGAGGACGTCCAGCGTCCGCGCGATCACCGCATCGACCCAGCCGCGGTGGTAGCCGGCGAGGAGGCCGAGGATCACCGCCAGCGTCGTCGTGATCAGGCCGGAGACGACGCCGATGAAGAGCGAGGTGCGCCCCCCGTACATCAGCCGCACCATCTCGTCACGGCCGAGGCGGCTGTCGGCGCCGAGGAAGAACCTGCCGTCGGCTTCGAACCATTGCGGGCCGATGGGCTTGCCTTCCGGGGTGACGACTTCCCGCGTTTCGCCGCCGACGTGGAGCTTCTGCAGCGTGTGCGTCTCATTGGGCCCGGTGTGGGCGACGTGGTCCGCCCACAGCGGCGCCGCCAGCACGAAGACGACGATCAGGACGAACAGGGCGAGGAAGGCGACCGCGACGCGGTTGCGGAGGAAGCGCCTGAGGGCCAGCCGCCAGGGGCCATGATCGCCGGCGCCCGCTCCCGGCTCCGACGGCGGCAGCGCCCCCCCCGGGCCCCCAGCCGGAATCGCAGCTTCAGGCTGGGGGCGAATCGCCACTTCTGCTCGTCCTAGCTCCCGGCCCTATTCGTTGAATTCGAAGCTGGTCAGGTACTCGAAGAACGTCGGGTTGTAGATGATGTTTTCGAGGTTGATGTCGCTGGAGACGAACGTCGACAGGGTCCGGGTCCCATAGGGCGCCCAGGGCGCCAGTTCCATGAACTTCTTGTCGAGTTCCGCGTAGGCCTTTTCCTGTTCGGGCCCGAGCTGTTCGGCGGCGAGTTTCTTCATCTCCGCGTTCAGGTCGGGTTCGTCGGTGCGGGAGAAGTTGTAGGTGTTGGTCGGTTGGATGCTTTCCCCGGCCAGCAGCGGCTGGAAGAAGTCGTTGGGATGCGGGTAGTCCTCGAACCAGTCGGACCAGCCGGTGTCGAGTTCCGGCGTCGATTCGTTCCCGGTCACGGTGCTGTAACTGTCGGCGTTGAGGATCTTCAGCTTGGTGTTGAAGCCAAGTTCTTTGAGGACTCCCTCGTAATATTCGCCCGCTTCGTTGTTTGGGCTTTCGGTATCCGTCCAGACCGTGATGTCCATGTCGGAGGGATTCGCTTCCTTGATCATCTGTTTGGCTTTCGCCATGTTGTGCGGGTAGAGCTCGAATTTTTCGTAGCCCGGCATCCCCGGCGGCAGGATCTGCTGGGTCCCTTTGATCTGCCCCGAGTAGATTCGTTCCAGAGCGGCTGAATCGACGGCGTAGTTGACCGCCTGCCGCACCTTGAGGTCGTCGAACGGCGGCTTGGTCATGTTCATCCAGAAGTAGTAGGTGCTGATCGTCGTGTGCACCTCGAACTGGCTGCCTTCGTATTTTTCCTTCACTTCGGTGTAGCGATCCGCCGGCGGCGGGTTCTGCATCCAGTCGTATTTGCCCTGTTCGACGTCGTTGACCTGCGTCTGCGGATTGCGGATCACGGCCACCTTGGCCCCGTCGATGTGGCCGCTGGGGTAGTCCGGCATCGCCTTCGAGTTCGCTTTTTCCCAATACGGGTTGCGTTCGTATTCCCAGCCGCGGCCCGGCTGTGACTTGGTGATCATGTACGGGCCCGTGGCCGGAGGCGGATCGGCCGAGAGATCTTCGTTCGGCGTCCCCTTCGGAACCGGCGCCGCGAAAAGCAGCGCCAGCTCGTTGCTGAAGGTGCCGCGGGGTTTTTCGAGTTCGATCTTGATTTCGCCGGTCTTGTCGTTGGTTTTGATCCCCGGGATCCCGCCGGTCTTGGTTTCGGCGAATTTTTCAGCGCCGACGATGGTGGTGTAGAAGGGCGAGCCGGCGGAGTTGCCTTTGAAGAGCCGTTCGATCGCGTAGGGGAAATCGGACGCCTTGACAGGCGTCCCGTCGGAGTATTTGAGGCCGGGCCGGAGGAAGAGGGTGTAGGTCCTGCCGCCGTTGCTGATCGTCGGCATTTCCTTCGCCAGACCAGGTTCAACCTCGCTGCCTTCCTGGCCGTTGGCGTGCTTGTAGGTCAGCAGCGGGATGTAGACCTCGCCCATCGCCGTCCAGCCTTCCGCCGTATAGGACAGCTGCGGGTCCATGTAGTCGGGGAACGAGGCAAAGGTGACGTTGAGGACGCCGCCTTCTTTTCCTCCTCCGCTGGTGCTGTCGCCGCCTCCACCGCACGAGACCAATCCAAGCGCTGCGACCGCTGCAAGAATCAGAATCGCGATCACTGCCCCTAGCTTCTTCAACTTCCCTCCTCCGTCGACAGGTTGTCGGAAATGTCGCCCGGGATCAACTCCACCACAACCTCGTCTTGGCCGTCAAGCACAACCTCGTTTTGGCCGTCGAGCTGGGAACCCGGACGTTCATCATGCTCCAACCACTTGCCTCCCAGTAGTGGCGCCATCACGACAACGATGGCGATCACCCCGGATCCTGCTGCCAAAAACGTCATTCGGGGGCTGACCAGGGCCGCGATCAGGCCCCCGAGCACGAAGCCGATCCCCGGCATCGCCGCGCCAATCGACTCGAGCACGCTCATCACCCGCGCCTGCATCGTCTCCGTCGTCAGCTCCTGCACGGCGCTGATCGCGGCGACCCACTGGACCCCGTTGCCGGCTCCGCCGACGACCGAGACCGCGCAGGCGACAACCAGCGTCGGAGCGACCGCAATGCCGGTGTAGGCGGCGCCCACTGCGATCGTGCTGAAAAAGAGGAGGTGGGCAAGCGAGGCCTTCCGGGTGGCGGCGAAGAGGATGCTGCCGAGCACCATCCCCGCCCCCCAGCTGCCGAGCATCAACCCGTAGCCGGAATCGCCGGCCCCAAGCGTCTCTTTGGCGTATACCACCTCGACGGGGAGCACCGCCGCGAAGAAGACGAACGCCGCCCCCTCTGCGATCAGCAGCAGGCGCAGAGTCCGTTGTCTGCGGATGTATGCAATCCCGGCCCTGACGCGCTCGCCCATCCCGCCGGGTTCTGGCTCAGCCTGGGGCAGGTCGCCCGCGGTGAGGAGAATCCAGCCGACGACATAAAAGGACACAGCGTCCAGCAGCAGGGCCGACTGCACGCCGAGGCTGGCGACCACCAGTCCGGCGATCGCCGGACCGAGCGCGGCGCCGCCGGTGAAGGCGACGTTGAGCAAGGCATTGCCAGCACGCAGCTCCCCGCCGGGGGCCAGCAGGGCCGTCGCGACGGCGCGGGTCAACGCCCGGGCGGCGAGCGCCAGCGCCCCGTCGGCGGCGGCCACCAGGAAGACGAGCGGCAGCGAGAAATGGCCCGCGAGAACGGCCAGGGTGCCGAACGCCGCCGCCTCGCCGCAGTAAAGGACCGGCAGGACGAACCGCGGCGGCGGCTGCTCGGCTTTCGCAACCAGGAGCGGGGCAAGGAGGCCCGGCGCGAAGCTCATCCCGAGGAACAGCACCGTCGTCGCCAGTGCGCTTTCCGTCTGGTCGTAGACCAGCACCGACAGGGCGACGATGCCCATCCAGTCACCGATCTCGTTGATCGCGTAGCTGGCCCCAAGCCGCCTGAAGAGCGGCCTGCGCAGCGGTGCGCTCAATCCAGATGCGGTCAAGGATCCACCACTGTCCTCATCATTATCTGCACAAGTTTTCCTGCAGATGCACAACTTTTGGATCGTTTGTGCTACAAAGTGACCAGGAAATGCACAGATTCACAGGGCATGGCGCTCTGAAGGGCTTCAATTTCGGAAGGAGCAGGCACATGGGTTTCCGTCGATAGGCTTGATCAACTTCAGTAGGCGCGCCTTCAATGGGATGGTCGCCGGTAGTAGTTCCCGAAGGGCGTCCAGAGGACGCCTTTCGTCTTTTCGGGCAGGCAGTCCCCGCCCCTGCCCGTCCTCCCAGGCTGACACCGCCGTTCCTTTGGGCCTGCAAGATTGATTTCTCGGTGGGATATTCGCCTACCGACGGCCGAAGAACCCGGCTTTGGGCGCTAACTTCTCTGACAAGAGGCTGGTCGAAGTCGTCCTGCTCGCCGATAGGCAGGGAACCACCGACATGCGCGGAATGTCGATCTGCCGACGTGTCTTGTTTCGTCTCCGGTGCCGAGGAATAGCTGAAGATGCCGAACGACCGACCCACGCGGAGCATCATCGCCCTTCAAGCGGCGGCTCTCGCGCTCGTAAGTGCAGCCGCCGTATGGCGCGCGCCCGCCTGCGACTGGGACCTCGGCCTCCTGGTGGTGCTTTTCAGCTTCGCTGCCTTCAGCGACCTGACCGCGATCACCACGAATGCCCAGCTGAAGATCTCGGGGAGCTTCCTCGCTCTGGTCCTGACGATGGTGTTCCTCGGCGGTACTCCCGCCGCCCTCGTCGGCGTCGTCACGATCCTCGTCGGCTGGTTCCGCTGGCGTGACTCGCCGCACGACCTTCTGAACAACCTGCTCACCTACGCGACCTTTCCCCTGATCGGGGGGATAGCGTTCAGGATGGCGACGCAGGATGCCGGCGTCGACGCGAGTCAACCGCTCTTCTACGTCTTCATCTTCGGCCTGTTCCAGGTGGTCCTGGCGATCAACTTTTCGATGACCGCGGGCTATGGCTGCTACCTCGAGCGCGTCCCGTTCGCGAGCAAGCTGAAGGTCCTCCCGCCCGTGCTGCCTTCCGAGTTCGCCAGCGCGATGTTGGCCATCGCGGTTGCCTTCATCTACAACGTGATCGGGATCGCGGCGATCGCGCTCTTCGGCGTCGTCCTGATCACCTTCCAGTACCTGCTCGGGCAGTTGCTTCTCTCCCAGCAGCGGGCCGAGGAGCTGGAGCTGCGCTCCAAGCAGCTGGCCAGCTTCCAGGTCGGGATGTTGAGCGCGATGCTGCGCACGCTCGACCTGCGCGACCAGATGACCGCCCGCCACAGCGCCGCCGTCGCCCGTTACTCGCGCGCGATCGCCCAGCGCGCCGGTTACTCGCGCCGCGAGGAGGAGCTCGTCCACATCTCGGCACTCCTCCACGACATCGGCAAGTTCATCCTTCCCGACCGCATCCTCAAGGCCAACGTGCCGCTCACCGACGAGGACTGGATGCTGATCAAGCGCCACCCGCAGCAGGGCGCGCGGGTCGTCTCCGCGCTCGACGGCTACGGCCCTGTGGCGGAGATCATCCTCGCCCACCACGAGCGGATCGACGGCAAGGGCTATCCACGCGGCCTGGCCGGAGACGAAATCCCTGAGCTGGCGCGGATCATCTCCGTCGCCGACACCTACGACGTGATGACCGCGCGCGACTCCTACCGGACGCCGATGTCGAGCTACGACGCAATCGTCGAGCTCCGCCGCGTCGCCGGCAAACAGCTCGACGCCCGCTTCGTCGAGATCTTCATCGAGCTGCTCGAGGGCCAGGACGTCTCCTTCCAGCACGGCGAGGCCGCCGACTTCGAGAAGGAGCTGGCGCTGGAGGCCCGGATCGAAGAGACCGCCAGCCCCGGCGGCGAGAAAAACCGTTTCCAGGTCGCCGGCGTCAGCAGCTGAACCGAACGCGGGTACCCCGCATACCGGGGAGGAATGCGTTCGGTAGCGTTGCCGCCTGATGCGCGCCGTCACCTACCAAGCGTCGGAGCAGGTGCGGGTCGAGGAGAAGCCCGACCCCGAGCTGCGCGCCGCCGACGAGGCCCTGGTGCGGGTCGACGCCAGCGGCATCTGCGGCTCAGACCTCCACATCTACCACGGGCGGGTGCCGGTCGAGCAGGGCTTCACGATCGGCCACGAGTTCGTCGGCACCGTGGTCGCGGCGGGGGACGAGGTCGAGCGGGTGGCGGTCGGCGACCGCGTCCTCGGCACCTTCCACACCGCCTGCGCGACCTGCGCCTCCTGCCTGCGCGGCGACTACCACCGCTGCCGCAACGGCCAGACCTTCGGCCACGGCGCCAACCTGGGGAACCTGCAGGGGGCGCAGGCGGAGATGCTGCTGGTGCCCCGGGCGAACCTGACCCTGCGGCGGGTGCCGGAGGGCATGTCGGCCGAGGTCGCGCTGTTCGCCGGCGACGTGATGGGGACCGGCTACCACGCAGTTGCCCACGCCGAGATGAAGGCAGGCGACACCGTGGCGGTGCTGGGGCTGGGCCCGGTCGGGTTGTGCGCCGTGCAGGCCGCGCTCGCCGGCGGGGCCGTCCAGGTATTCGCGGTCGACACCGTCGTCGAACGGCTGGAGATGGCGGCCCGCTTCGGCGCTACCCCGCTGCACCTGAGCGAGGACGATCCGAAGAAGGCCGTGCGGGCGGCGACCGAAGGATTGGGCGTGGACGTGGTCGTCGACGCGGTCGGCGACCCCGGGCCGCTGGCGCTCGCCGTCAGCCTCGCCCGCGACGCCGGCACCGTCTCCGGGATCGGGGCCTACGCGGGCAAGGGCGAGGTGCCGCTCGGCCTGGCCTGGCTCAAGGGCCTGCAGCTGCGGCTCGGGCTGGCCAACGTGATCGCCCACGTCGACCAGGTGCTGGCGCTGATCGAGGCGGGCAGGCTCGACCCAAGCCCGCTGGTGACCCACCACATGTCGCTCGACGAAGCCGCCGAGGCCTACCGCATCTACGACAACCGCGAAGCGCTGAAGATCGTCCTGACGCCGTAGCGCCGCAATTCCCCAGCATCGAAGCCAAGACCAGGCAGGGTTTAGAAGGACGGGCAAGTGCCGCTCCGAACTCCTGGGGGCTATGACCCCCACGATCTCGGAGTGGTTTGACCGCTGTTCTAGTTGACTGATACAGACTGTTCCGGCTACTGTTGCTTTCATGGCACAGCCGGGAGCGCTGAGCAGGGGATACGGGGCCTTCACCGGCGTCTTCATCGAGGTCGGGACGATGATGATCCTCACCGCGCGGACGATCGTCTCCGCGATCCGACCGCCCTACCCGTACGGGGAGGAGCTGGCCGACCAGTTCTACTTCACGCTGCGGCTCTGCTGGTTCCCGCTGTTGATCTCCACCTTCGCCCTCTGCCTCGGGGCGCCGGGACTGCAGGCCGCCGGGCCGCTGCAGCTCTTCGGCGCGCTCGACCGGCTCGGCGGCTTCTTCGTCCTCACCGCGATCCGCTGGATCGGCCCAGTGGTGACCGCGGTCGTGGTCGGCGGCGTCGCCGGCACCGCGATCACCGCCGACCTCGGTGCCCGCAAGATCCGCGAGGAGCTCGACGCCCTACAGGTCCTCGGCGTCGACCCGGTCAAGAACCTGGTCGTGCCGCGCTTCCTGGCGCTGATGCTGGTCACCGCCCTGCTCGACATCTTCGCGATCGTCTTCGGCCTCACCGCCGGGATCGCGGCGGAGCTGCTCTACCACCAGAAGCTCGGCGGCTTCTTCGCCACCCTCTTCTCGAACGCCTCGGTCACCGACCTCTGGGGATCGGTTCTGATGTGCACGCTGTTCGGGGCGATCATCGCCGTCGTCTGCTCCTACAAGGGAATGACCGCCTCCGGCGGGGCGGCGGGAGTCGGCCGCGCCGTCAACCAGGCGGTGGTGATCTCGATGGTCGGCGTCTTCGCCTTCAACTACGTCTTCACCGCCGTGCTGCTGGCGACCAACCCGGAGCTGCAGGCGATCCGATGAGGGCCCTTAGATGAGCGCCTGGCTGGAAGCGCCGCGGGACTGGCTGGACGCCTTCGGCGAGATCGCCCGCTTCGGCGTGCGGGTGATGGGGCTCGTCTACTCGGGGCGGGTGCTGCGCTTCTTCGGCGAGTCGATCCGCCAGGCCGGCATCCTCATCCTCGGCTCGGCGCTGATCATCTGGGCCTTCGTCTTCATCCTCGGCCTCCAGTGCGGGATCCAGGGCGCCTACTTCTTCCGCGCCCAGGGCGTGCCCCAGTACGCGGGCCTCTTCGCGGCCTGGTGCGATCTGCGGGAGGCTCTCCCCTACGCCTTCGGCTACATCCTTTCGGCCAAGGTCGGGACCGGGATCGTCGCCGAGCTCGGGGCGATGCGGATCTCCGACGAGATCGACGCGCTGGAAGTGATGGGGGTGCCGCCGGTCACCTTCCTCTGCGGCACCCGCCTGCTCGCCTCCTGGATGGCGCTGCCGTTCCTCTACCTGGTCTCGATCGGGGTGATGTACCTGGCCAGCTACTTCGCGGTGGTCGAGCAGGTCGCCGACGTCTCCTCCGGCGGCTATTCGCTGATCTTCTGGATGTTCCAGGACCCCACCGACCTGGTGTTCAGCCTGATCAAGGGAATGGCGATGGCCACCGTGATCGTGCTGGTCGGCTGCTACTACGGCTACACGGCCTCCGGCGGCCCCGTCGGCGTCGGCACCGCCACCGCCAAGTCGATGGTCTTCAACATCGTCGCCGTCCACATCCTCGGCATGCTCGGCACCGTGATCTTCTGGGGCGCCAACCCGCGAGCGCCGATCGGCGGCTGACTCAGCCGCCTTTGGCGACGATCGCAGCGACGATCCCAGCCGTCCCCACCCAGATGGCGATGGTTGCCCGGTGAATGTCTGCGTGAAGGGACGCCATTCCCTCTCTCAGCCCACGAACCTCACCCTCAACCCCATTGAGACGACGGTCCGCTTCGTCAAAGCGCCGACCCGCGTCTTCCCGGCCCTCCCTGATCCGCCGATTCACCTCGTCGAAGCGTTCGTCCACCCGGGCGAACTTTTCCCCGATGCGGTCGAAGCGTTCCTTTGGCATGTCGTCCCTCTCGGCCATCGTCTGCACGATCGGACCATAGCAAGAAGAGCAACATTTTGTCTGAGAAAAAGTTCTGTGAAAGTTCCGACCGTTAGCGGTGTCGGTGCCGTCGAAAGGTCTCCTCGACCCAGCGCCAGCCGGGGCGGTTGTCGAGGCTTTCGCGGAAGCGCTCGAAGGCGGTTGGGCGCGGCAACTCCGGTGAGAGCGGTCCCTCGGCTGGGACGACGATCGGGTAGAAGAGCGAGGCCGCGGTGACGTCGGCGACGGTGAGGCGATTACCGACGAGGAACTCCCCATCGCCCTCTCCGAGCTCGGCCTCCAGCTTGTCGAATGCGGCGACGATCCCGTTGCGTGCACGCTGCGCGTCCTCGCTCTTGTTGGCGCCCCAACGCAGGCTCGTGTAGACGCGGCCATAGGCGCCGACCACCGGCTTCGCTTTCCCCAGCGGCCCAGGCACGCTTTCAGCGGCGACCTCAGCGAAGAGATCGGGCTCCTGGATCAGCTCGAAGAACGGCAGCAGGCGAGCATGGGGGCCGAGGTTCTCGTCGAACCAGTCCTCCAGCTCGAGCGCGCGAGCGCGCTCGTCGGGCTTGGACGGGTAGAGCGGCCGGTCGAGGTGCTTTGCCTCGAGGGCGGCGAGAATCGCCGTCGAGTCGCCGATTGCCCGGCCGTCCATCTGCAGCACCGGGACGGTCGGCTGAGCGCCGCGGGTGAGGAAGAGGGCGATCGGGATGTGCGTTCCCGGCAGCGGCGAGCGGCGGATGTGGTCGATCCCCTTGTAATCGAGAGCCCAGCGGACCTTCTCGGCGTAGTGGGAGATATCGATCTGCCAGAGGACCGGCATGTCGCTTGATTGCGAGTTCATCGTCTGCCTGGCAGCATAGGCGTGTGGCGCTGCTGAGCGATTCGGAGGTGCAGGAGAAGCTGACCCGGCTCGACGGCTGGGAGCTGATCGGCGAGGCGATCGCGAAGAGCTTCAAGCGGGGCGACTTCGTCGGCGCCGTCGAGTTCGTCTCCAGCCTGGTCGATCCCGCGGAGTCGATGAACCACCACCCCGACGTGTCGATCTCCTGGGACACGGTGACGGTGACGATCACCAGCCACTCCGAGGGCGGCCTCACCGCCGCCGACTTCGAGCTGGCCGAGAAGATCGACGGGCTGGCCTAAGGGCGGCCGGCCGATGGCGAAGCGGAGGAAGCAGCGCCGGCCGCGCGAGAAGTCGCCGACCGTCGACTACACCGACCCGGAAGGCAACGTCCTCAGCCTGCGCAAGACGCTCAGCGCCGCGACGATCGCCAAGTTGGGGGAGCCGCCGGCGGGGCAGGCGGCATCGCAGGAGGACGCTTGGCGCCGCCGCTCCGAGGCCCTGTTCGAGCGCTTGGCCGTGCGCTGGGAGATCGCCGGGCTGCCGCTCGACGACCAGAAGATGCTGCTCGGCCGCTACCGGATGGCCGATGCCGATACCCAGCGCTGGGTGCGGCGGACGGTCGCCGGGCACCTCGACCAGCACATCCCGGAGATCGCCGGCTGAGCGTGGTGGAGGAGCTGCGAATCGACGAGCGACTCTCGCTGCCGCTGTCGGAGATCGAGCTGCGGACCAGCCGCTCCTCCGGCCCGGGTGGGCAGCACGCCAACGTCACCGCCTCCCGCGTCGAAGCGGTCTTCGACGTAGCGGGCTCGGCGACCCTCGACGAGGCGCAGCGGACGCGGTTGCTCGAGCGGCTGGGGCCGAGCGTCACCGCCGTCGCCCAGGAGGCGCGGGGGCAGGCGCGCAACCGCGACCTCGCCCTGCGGCGCCTGGCGGAGAAGATCGCCGCCGGCCTGCGGGTGCGGCGCAAGCGGCGGGCGACCAGGCCGACCCGGGCGTCCAGACAGCGGCGCCTTGATACCAAGCGGCGGACCGGCGAGCGCAAGCGCGGCCGCCGCCGACCGGCGGCAGACGAATAGCCAGGGCGTCCTCGCCTGTCACCGTTCAGGTAGTAAAAAGAGAAGACCTGTCTCGAACCGCAACCAGAAGGAGCAAGGGATGCTCGGTGAGAACAAGGCGACCAGCGGGTTCGCCGTCAACGACCTGAACAGGGCGAGGGAGTTCTACGGGGAGACGCTGGGGTTGAGCGTCGAGGTCCTCGCCGAGGAGCACGGGCTCGCGAGGCTGAGGCTGGCGGGCGGCAACGACGTCCTCATGTACCTCAGCGCCGAGATGACCCCGGCCAGCTACACGATGCTCAATTTCGAAGTCGACGACATCGACGCCGCCGTCGAGGAGCTCGTCTCGCGGGGGGTCGCCCTCGAGCGCTACGAGGGCTTCGAGCATGACGAGAAGGGCGTGGTCCGCGGCCCCGGGCCCGAGATCGCCTGGTTCAAGGATCCCTCCGGGAACATCCTCTCGGTGCTGCGGCAGCCGTAGTCGTCGCCCGAGTGCCGCGGATGGGGCCCGCTCGCCCCTGCTGGTCAGGCAAGCCGGATCTCTCGTAAAGGATCCAGCCAGCGCTCCACTTCAGGGGTGACCGCCGCGGCGACGTCAGCCAGCTCCAGGACTTCCTCTCGGCGCCACCCTCGCCGGATGTGGAGCGCGAGCTTTTCGGTTGCGGATTCGAGCTTCGGGCGCATCCCGTCGAGGGTGATGATGACGTTGGTCGGCGCGACTTCCGTAATCGGAAAGCGCTCTCGAAGCACCCCCCGCGCGCCCTGGAAGGTCGCCCTCCCGCTCGGTCCCACGTGCGCCTCACGAACGAAGATGAGGAGATCCCAGCCGTCGAGCGTCCGCAGGAGCTCCTTGGCCCTCCGGGTGCGGAACCAGCCTTCCACCTTCTCGAGCTGGGGGTCGAACCAACCGACCACGTTGAGGGAAAGCTCCTCGGCTTCCACCTCCAGCGTGAGGTTGACGAGGTCGCCTTCGTGCTTGCCGTTGGTCTGGGTCCAAGCGGCGGCCGCTCGCCTCCCGAACCTTCCGGCGCGGGCCGCTTCCAGGACGGGATCGAACCGCTCGGGTCCGAGCCGCTGGCGCACCTCCTCCCAGATTCCGAGGAGGTAGCCGGTCGCCTCCTTGCCGTAGCGGGTCTCGCGCTGCTCGACCGGCCTGTCGAGCCAGTCGAATATCTCGGTCGGAGTCGCCATGGCTAGTTCGATGGGCACGGCTGGTTTCGAACCAGCGACCTCTCGCGTGTGAAGCGAGCGCTCTCCCACTGAGCTACGCGCCCTGGAGCGCTGATGATACGAGGCGGGCGTTTGGTGGCGCCTCAGCCGACCAGGCCGGGCTCGGGAACCGGCCCCTCGCCAGCGGGGAAGGGGCCGGTCGGCTCCGGCCCCTCGGCGTCCTCCTCGAGGGCGTCCTTGCGCAGCGCCATGCCGACGAAGGGGTAGACGAGGGTCGAGAGCATGGCGGCGCCGACCAGGCCGGCGGCGGTGGAGGAGCGCATGTGGCCGGCCTCGACGGCGATCGTCGTGATCGCCACCACCAGGGGAAGCTCAGTCGCCGAGTAGAAGGCGAGCGCCCAGCGGTCGCGGAGGCTCATCTCCTTGCCGTAGAGCAGCAGCATCGGCGTCCCCCGCACGACCAGGAAGAGGACGAAGAAGAGGGCCAGCTTGGCGATGGCTTCCGCCGAGCCGAGTGCGGTCAAGTTGAAGGCGATGCCGCTGGTGACGAAGAAGAAGGGAACGAAGAAGCCGAAGCCGACGGCGGTCAGCTTCGACTCGAACACCGCCAACTCGTGGCCCTTCAGCGCCATCCGCGTGATCATGCCGGCGACGAAGCCGCCGAGCAGGACGTCGAGGCCGAGGTCGCTCGCCAGCAGCACCAGCCCGAAGACGAGCACCACCGTCACCCGCACCGCCAGCTGGCTGCTCGCCTCGAAGGTCCGTTCCAGCGCCGGCCAGCCTTGCCAGGCGAGCCGCACCGAGAGCAGGGCGATCGCGATCGCCAGCAGTACGAAGGCGACCAGGATCGCCGACTCGTGCAGGGCGCTCTGGGTGGAGAAGAAGAGCGTCACCAGCAGGATCGGCCCGAACTCCGCGGCGCCGCCGGCCGCGAGCAGGTAGGTGCCGAAGCGGGTCTTCAGCTCGCCGTTGTCGCGGAGGATCGGGATCAGGGTGCCGATCGCGGTCGTCGCCATCGCCGCCCCGGTGTAGAGGAAGGAGACGATGATCCCCAGCCCGGCGAGCACGCCGCCGATCCCGAAGGCGAGGCCGACCGAGATCACCCAGGCCCAGGCGCCGAGCTCGAGCGGCCGCCCCTTGATCCGCTGGAAGTCGATCTCGTAGCCGGCGAAGTAGAAGAGCATCCCCAGCCCGAGGTTGGAGAAGAATTCGACGAAGTCGTCGATGTGGGCGAGCTGGAGGACGTGGGGGCCGATCACGATCCCCAGCACCAGCTCCAGCACCACCACCGGCGGCGCCATCCGCCTCGGCAGCAGGGCGACCGTGATGGCGGCAATCGCGGCGACCATCACCACGGCGAAGAAGGAGCCGGTGTCGACCTGGATGTGGGCGAGGGGGAGCGCGGCCACCGCCGCCATCCTACGAGCGGCCGCTAGGATGGGCAGCGGACCGTGCTAGGCGGGGAACCAGCGGTGCCCTGTAACCCGAAATCCGCTTAGCGGGGCCGACTACCGTTCCGAGGGGCTGGCCATCGGGGTCAGTGCCGTCGCGGCGGCGTTGACGGCCGGGTCCTGCGCGACGTGGGCACGCGAATCAGGTCAGGTCCGGAAGGAAGCAGCCTTAAGCGGATGCCGCGGGTGCCGCAGGAGAGCCCGGCTCGAGCCTGAAGCGACGGACACGCCCGGTGACCCCGTTTCGAAGGGCGGGCGCACGGTCCATATCTTCAGCGTCAGCGGTGTTCGTCCTTTCAGGTCATTTGCCCGAAAGGGACGAACGCCGCGCCTAGCTGTAGATGGCAGCCACGTTGTTCCCGGGTCGGATGAACAACGTGCTTAGGAAGCTATAATTAGCCAGCTGCCGCCTCGTCGGCCACCACGATTATCTCGTCGTTCCGGACCCGGCCGGCAGGGATCGATTCGTCACCGACGAGGAGCCTCTGCAGGGGGTCGCGCTTGTCGGGGCCGGTGACGAGCCAGACGATGCGGCGGGCATCGTCGAGGGCGGGGTAGGTGAGGGTCATGCGGCGGTGGTCCTGGTAGGCGGTCTCGGTCACCGCGACTCGGCGGTCCGTCACCGCGAGCACAGGATCGCCCGGGACCAGCGAGGCGGTATGGCCGTCGGGGCCGAGGCCGAGGTGGACGAGGTCGAAGGGATCGGGGAGAGAGGCTTCGTAGTCGCGGGCGGCTGCGGCGAGGTCGCGCTGGGTGACTGGCATCGGCCGCAGGGTCGCCTGGTGGTCCATCGAGAGGCCCAGCACCATGTGGGTGAGGTTGCGGGCCTCGTCGCCGGGGGCGGCGACGCGCTCGTCGACCTGGAAGAGCTCGGTCTGCGCCCACGGCATCTCCTTCAGTTCGCCCAGGATCGCCAGCATCGCCCAGGGGGAGCGGCCGCCGCTCATCGCCAAGGCGAAGCGGTCGCCCTCGGCCACGGCCTCGGCACCGGCCTCGGCGATCAGCTCCGCCGCCCGCCGCGAGGCCGCCTTTTCGTCTCCGGCGACCTCGAGCTCGATCGCCACCGCCTCAGCTCGCCTTCTCGTCGTGGCCACCGAACTGCTTGCGCATCGCCGAGAGCACTTTGTCGCCGAAGTCGCCGAGCCCGCGCGAGTAGAAGCGCTCGTGCAGCGCCGTCGTCAGCACCGGCGTCGGCACCCCCTCGTCGATCGCCGCGATCGCCGTCCAGCGCCCCTCGCCGGAGTCGGAGACGCGGCCGGTGAACTCCTCCAGGTCGCCTGATTCCCGCAGCGCCGCCGCGGTCAGGTCGAGCAGCCAGGAGCCGATCACGCTGCCGCGCCGCCAGACCTCGGCTACCTCGGGCAGGTCGAGGTCGTACTGGTAGTACTCGGGATGGTCGAGCGGCGCCGTCTCCGCGTCGGCCTCGCGCTGGACCCTGCCGGCGTTGGCGTTCTTGAGGACGTTCAGCCCCTCGGCGTAGGCGGCCATCATCCCGTACTCGATCCCGTTGTGGACCATCTTCACGAAGTGGCCCGCCCCGTTGGGGCCGCAGTGGAGGTAGCCGTTCTCCGAGGGCGAGGGGTCTCCGCCCCGGCCCGGCGTCCGCTCCGCCGACCCGACCCCCGGCGCCAGGCTGGCGAAGATCGGGTCCAGCCGCTCCACCGCCCGGTCAGGCCCGCCGATCATCAGGCAGTAGCCGCGCTCGAGGCCGAAGACGCCGCCGCTGGTGCCGCAGTCGACATAGTCGATCCCCTGCTTGCCCACCTTTTCGGCGCGGCGGATGTCGTCGCGGTAGTAGGAGTTGCCGCCGTCGACGATCGCGTCGCCGGACTCGAGCACCGCGGCGATCTCGCTCACCGTCTGCTCGGTGATCTCCCCGGCCGGAACCATGATCCAGACCGAGCGCGGCGCGCTCAGCTTCGACGCCATCACCTCCAGCGAGGAGGCGCCCTCAGCGCCCTCGCCCGCCAGCTGCGCGACCGCGTCGGCATTGACGTCGTAGGCGACGATCTCGTGGCCGTCGCGCATCAGGCGCCGCGCCATGTTGGCTCCCATCCGACCGAGGCCGACGATTCCGAGTTCCATGAAGTCCTCCGCTGGTAGGGGTGATGGAGCGACGCTGCCGAGCCATCGTACTTTCAGCGAGACCGCATGAGTGCGTCGTCTCGGCGCACCGACGCGGACTCGTGGTGGGGCTGGGATAGCCTCCCTGCCGATGGCCTCCGCCGGCGAGCAAGCCGCCGACGTCCTCGCGATCTTCGGGATCAGCGGCGATCTGGCGAAGAAAATGACCTTCCGGGCGCTCTACCGCCTCGAGGCGGCGGGCAAGCTCGACCTGCCGATCGTCGGGGTCGCGATCGACGAATGGGACGACGAGAAGCTGCGCCAGCACGCCCATGAGGCGATTGGCGACAGCGTCGGCAGCCCCGACGAAGACGTCTTCGCCCGCCTCGCCAAGCGGCTCACCTACGTCAAGGGCGACTACGAGGACCCCACCACCTTCGATCGCGTCGGCAAGGCGCTGGGCGAGGCCAAGCACCCGGTCTTCTACCTGGAGATCCCGCCAGCGCTGTTCGCCACCGTCGTTCAGGGACTCGGCAAAGCCGGGCTGACCGAGGACGCGCACGTCGTGATCGAGAAGCCGTTCGGCCGCGACCTCGAGTCCGCCCGCGCCCTCAACGCCGAGCTCTGCGCGGTCCTGCGCGAGGAGCAGATCCTCCGCATCGACCACTACCTCGGCAAGGAGCCGGTGATGGACATCACCTACCTGCGCTTCGCCAACGCGCTGCTGGAGCCAGTCTGGAACCGCGAGCACGTCTCCCACGTGCAGATGACGATCGCCGAGGACTTCGGCGTCGCCGATCGCGGCCGCTTCTACGACGCGGTCGGGGCGATGCGCGACGTGATCCAGAACCACGCCCTGCAGGTGCTGGGAGTCGTCGGGATGGAGCCGCCGACCGGCAACCATCCCGACAGCGTCCGCGACAAGAAGCTCGAGTTCTTCAAGGCGATGCGGGCGGCGGACCCGAAGCGCTACGCGCGCGGCCAGTACGAGGGCTTTCTCGAGGTCGACGACGTGGCCAAAGGCTCGAAGACCGAGACCTTCGCCGCGGTCGAGCTGGAGGTTGACAACTGGCGCTGGGCCGGGGTGCCGTTCTTCGTCCGGGCCGGCAAGTGCCTGCCGGTGAAGGTGAGCGAAGTGACCCTCTTCTTCAAGCGGCCGCCGCGGCTCGGGATCGGCAAGGGCAAGACGCCGGAACCGAACCAGCTGACGATCCGGATCGAGCCGAAGGCCGGGGCGCGCACGCGGATGTACGCGAAGAAGGCCGGCGAGGAGGCCTTCCAGGCAGCCGACCTCGAGGTGCTGTTCGAGAAGGTGCCGGGGGAGGATCCCGAGCCCTACGAGCGCCTGCTCGGCGACGCGATCGCCGGCGAGCACCACCTCTTCACCCGCCAGAGCGCGATCGAAGAGACCTGGCGCGTGGTCCAGCCCCTGCTCGACGAGCCCGGCCCGGTCCACCCCTACGAGCAAGGAACCTGGGGCCCAAGGGAGGCCGAGTCTCTCGTCCGCGGGACCGGCCAATGGGCCGACCCCTGGCTCCCTCGGGACTGACAAGAGGGCGGGGGGACCCTCTCCAGGCACTCAACAGCGAGCCATAGCGAGCTGTGTCTGGAGAGGGTCCCCCCGCCCTCCCACCCTCTCTGGGGGCTCGAGCGGCGCATTCCCTAGCGCCATGCTAGGTTTCGGGGCTCCTAATTAGGGCAACCTAATCGCCGTAAGCTTCAGAGGAAGACCAACCCGCATGATCCCGACTTTCGTCATCACCCTGCGCGAGGGCGTCGAGGCCTCGCTGATCATCGGCATCATCGCCGCCTTCCTGGTCAAGGAGGGCCGCGACGACGCGATGCGGCAGATGTGGGCGGGGATCGGGATCGCGGTGGCGCTCTGCATCGCGGTCGCCGTGCTGCTCGAAGTGATCGGCCAGCAGCTGCCGCAGCAGGAGCAGGAGGGCCTGGAGACGATCGTCGGCCTGATCGCGGTCAGCGCTGTGAGCTACATGATCATCTGGATGCGCCGCCATGCCCGCGGGATCAAAGCCCAGCTCGAAGGCGACGCCGCCTCGGCGTTGGCGACCGGCTCGACCCTGGCCCTTGTCGGGATGGCCTTCCTCGCGGTCCTGCGCGAGGGCTTCGAGACCTCTGTCTTCCTCCTCGCCGCCTTCCAGGACGCCAGCGACACCACCGCCTCCGGGGCGGGGGCGATCCTCGGCCTGCTGGCGGCGATCGCGATCGGCCTCGGTCTCTACCGCGGCGGCGTCCGCATCAACCTCACCCGCTTCTTCCGCCTCACCGGCATCGTCCTCGTCTTCGTCGCCGCCGGCCTGCTCGCCGCCGCCGCCCACACCGCTCACGAGGCCGGCTGGATCAACGGCCTGCAGGGCCAGGCGGTCGACCTCAGCTGGCTGGTGCGGCCGGGCACGATCTCCGGCTCGCTGCTGACCGGGATGCTGGGGCTGCAACCGTCGCCGACGGTGATCGAAGCGATCCTCTACCTCGGCTACGTGATCCCGATGGGGGCCTACGTGCTCTGGCCGCAGGGCATGCGCCTCCGGCCGCGCCGCGACCGCGTCACCGCCGGCAGCCGCATCGGCACCGCCGAGACCGCTGCCTGGTGGGGGGGGGGGGGGGGGGGGGGGGGGGGGGGGGGGGGGGGGGGGGGGGGGGGGGGGGGGGGGGGGGGGGGGGGGGGGGGGGGGG
>JBJMKQ010000067.1:0-1637 GCA_045805725.1 Solirubrobacterales bacterium | reverse complement strand
GGCCATCAGTACGAGGCCTCGAGCGTGTGCGCCGGGTCCTCGCGCCGATGGCACTGCACGAAGAACTTCTTCACGTTGCGATCGAGCCGGCTCTCCCCCATCTGGTCGGTCTCGGCCTCGACGAAGGTGTAGTGCCCGCCTTCCGCCTTGACCGAGAGCTTCATCGTCCCTAACGGTCCGGTGAAGCTGCGCGAGCGGACCGCGGTCGCGCTGGCGGCGAGCCCGATCTCGGGGAAGAAGCGGTCCGCCATCGCGAGGACTTCGGCGGGCGGCATGTGGCTGCGGTAGAAATGGCGCATGGCGGATCTGCGAAGGCGTTCAGGGGCCGGTGGCCGCGCTGACTTCCTGCTGCCAGTCGGCGGCGCGCTCGATCTTCGTGCCCGGCATCGTGTCGCGGCGGAACTCGATCCCGACCGCCCACTGCGAGGCGGTGACGTAGCGGAGCTTCGCCGTGTACGTCCCCACCTCGGGCGCGGCCTGGAAGGAGTCCCAGGTGCTCGTCCCCGTCGAGTCGTTGGCGAAGATGCGCCCCTCGCCGCCTTCCACCGGCTGGCCCGTCGCCTTGTCGATGACGGTGACCCGGTAGATGATGTCCTCGCGGGCGCGCGGGGGCATCGGGTCGGAGGCGACGCGGAACTCGAAGCTCGTCGAGTAGGTCCGGATCTGCAGCTGGCGGGACGACGGGCCGCACGCCAGCACGGCCAGCGCGAGCGCCAGCCACGACACGGCGAAGACGGTGCGGCGCGCTGCCATCCGTGGCTGGCGGGTCATGCGGTGGTCCTCAGGCCGCGTCGTCGACGTGGGTGACCGGCTCCTCGCCCATCAGCTCGCGGAGCGTGTTCTTGAGCTTCGTCTGCTGGATGAAGAGGTCGTGCTCGGGATCGAGGTTCGGCTGCGCGCTCATCGGGCTCTTGTAGTAGAAGGAGAGCCACTCCTGGACGCCCTTCATCCCGGCGCGCTGGGCGAGGTCCGAGAAGAGCGCGAGGTCGAGGACGATCGGCGCCGCGAGGATCGAGTCGCGGCAGAGGAAGTTCACCTTGATCTGCATCGGGTAGCCCATCCACCCGAAGATGTCGATGTTGTCCCAGCCTTCCTTGTTGTCGCCGCGCGGCGGGTAGTAGTTGATGCGCACGACGTGCGAGAAGCCCTTGTACAGCTCCGGGTACTTCTCCGGCTGGAGGATCGTGTGGAGCACGGAGAGCTTCGACTCCTCCTTCGTCTTGAACGACGCGGGGTCGTCGAGGACCTCGCCGTCGCGGTTGCCGAGGATGTTGGTCGAGTACCACCCGGCGAGGCCGAGCATGCGCGCCTTGAGCCCCGGCGCGATGACGGTCTTCATCCAGGTCTGGCCGGTCTTGAAGTCCTTCCCCGAGATCGCGACGCCCTTCTCGTTGGCGAGCTGCATCAGCGCCGGGATGTCGACGGCGAGGTTCGGCGCGCCGTTGCAGAAGGCGACGCCCTCCATGATCGCCGCCCAGGCATAGAGCATCGAGGGGGCGATCGTCTCGTCGTTCGCCTCCATCGCCTTCTCGAACTGGGCGATCGTCGCGTGCTGCGCCCCCGGCTTGTTGTAGATCTCGGTCGACGCGCACCAGACGACGACGACGCGATCGAGCTTGTTCTTCGCCTTGAACTCG
>JBJMKQ010000066.1:0-1832 GCA_045805725.1 Solirubrobacterales bacterium | reverse complement strand
TGGGCGATCCAGGACTCGGACCTGGGACCTCTTCCTTATCAGGAGCGAGCGCGCTGCTGCGGCTTGCTGCCGTCTGTCGCCATCTGCGCTCGTAGACGCGGTTCTGGCGGAACTCGTCCTGCCCTCCGCTGCCGTCTGCTGCGATCCGCCGCTTCCACGACGCTTCCATGTCGTGCGGTCAGCGCCGACCGCCGCGCCGAGGCCGCCGGTCGCTTGCGAGCTGACCTGATCGCGTATACGGTCGTGCCAGACGGTCGCTGACTCAGCCGACCAGCCGCGTCGCTCGTCTCGCCGACAGGCTTGGCCTCCGGCGGATTCCCGCTAGGGGATTCTCCGGGGCTGTGGGTGCTTCCTAGCGGCCACAGAGAACCAGAGGAGGCCACATGCTTCGCAAGCTTCGTCCACGCTCCGCCTACGACGTGATGGCGGCGATCACGTTCTTTATCGTTGTCGCGAGCGGCAGCGCCTACGCCGCCGCCACCATCGGTTCAGGCAACATCAAGAACGACGCCGTCCTCAGCAGGCACATCAAGAATGGGCAGGTAAAGAACCTCGACCTTGGTCCCAACTCAGTTCGTACCGGCAAGGTGGCGGACGGGTCGCTGCTCAGGCGGGATTTCAAGGCCGGTGTGCTCGGTGGGAGCAGCCCGGTTGCGGTTGCGGCGAACCAGGCCGCGCAGCCCAGCGACCCGAATCCCTGCGATTCCGGGCAGACAGCCGTTTTCTGTGGCAACTTCACGGGTGAGCCGAAGGTCTGGGAGAACTACGGGCAGGGGTACGCACCGGCCGCGTTCTTCATGGACGGCGCTGGAATAGTCCACCTGACGGGCGCTGTCAAAGCCAGTGCGCCGCAGGCTCCAAACCCGTTCTTCATCCTCCCGCCGAGCTATCGCCCTAGCACCCGGCACGCCTTCACGGGCTGGTGCATGTGGGCGGGCGAGGGGGCGTGTCGCATCGAGGTCAGCGCGGACGGGTATGTCGAGCAGGTGAGCGGGGTCCCCGCCCTGGGCTTCGCGTCGCTCGAGGGAATCTCGTTCCGGGCGGGCGGCTGAGCGGCTAGGGGAGGGCCATCTGCCCGTGCCGTTAGGGACCCCCGCATAGGCGGGGCTTACGTAGACGCGAGCTACGCGCGAGGCAACGGCTTGCTGGGTCGCGCGGTTATGCGGGCGGCTGGCCTATATCTGGGTGGCGTGGAAATGCTCGTTCGGCAGAGGATCGGAGGGCGCGCGCGCCTGCGAACGCCCCCGACGCTGCGGTCAGCTGATCGCTCCCACGCCGGCGACGCAATCCGCGCTAAGGATGTTCATGCCCACGTTAAAGACGCCATCGAGCCTCGCGCCGCTCGGGGCCGCGAGGGAAAAGTTGCGGCTACTGAACGGCTGCCCGTGGTTGTCGAACGCCTGGTAGAGATCTACCCCGTACTGGGGGATGAAGGAGTTGAGCTTTCCGTTGTCGACGTCGGCCACCGAGCCGGCCTCGGTGGAGTAAGCCTCGAGCACCAGCCTGTTCTCCTCGCCGTTCCACAGGCATTTGGCGTACACGGAGAACGGTCCACTCTCGAGCACGAGGTGCTTGGGCTCCGGCACCCCCGTCTCGTGCGTCAGGCGCACCTCGCTACCGCCGAGTCGCGCGCCCTCATTGGTGCGGTGGACCACCCCGGCCCGTTGGAAGGCGTTTGCCGTGAGGCCTTGCAGAGTGCGGGCTTGAGGGACTTCCGAAAGCGTCGCTTCGTTGATGTCGTTGGTGTTCAGCCCGTCGTAGATCACCTTCGCGCTGCCGATCGAGTCCGGCGCGAGGTCAGGATTCTTGACCTGACCGTTGATGATCGAGGC
>JBJMKQ010000065.1:0-1702 GCA_045805725.1 Solirubrobacterales bacterium | reverse complement strand
GACAACATCGGGCTCCTCTACCACCGCCACCTCGCGATGTTCGGCCCGCGCGAGATGCTGCTGTCCTCCGAGGAGCCGGTGGTCCGGCAGTTCCTCAACGCCCAGCGCGTCGGCCCGATCGGGATGTCGGAGGAGAAGGACGCCGACGAGCTGGAGGCCGAGAAGGACCAGGAGCTCCCGCCGCTGCCGCCGATCCCGCTCCAGCTCGAGACCTCCAACGGCATCGCCCGGCGCAGCCAGCGCGAGCCGGGCGAGTGGTGTCGCGCCAACGGCATCACCCCTCCTCCGGGCTCGTTCGAGGAGAACATGTCGATGGTGACCGGTGGCTGACGGAAGCGTGCACTGATGTCCTCCTCCACCGCCCAGCGGGTCCTCGCCCCCGTCGGCACCGCGGGCAAGCTCTTCGCCTTCGGTCTCGACGTCGCGCGGAACCTCTTCAAGCGCCCGTTCCAGACGCGGGAGTTCATCCAGCAGGCGTGGTTCATCGCCTCGGTGACCATCATCCCGACCGCACTGGTCGCCATCCCCTTCGGCGCGGTCATCGCGCTGCAGGTCGGCGGCCTCATCAAGCAGTTCGGCGCCCAGTCGTTCACCGGCTCCGCCGCCGTGCTTGCCGTGGTCCGCGAGGCCGGCCCGATCGCCACCTCGCTGCTGATCGCCGGCGCCGGCGGCTCGGCCATCGCGGCCGACCTCGGCGCCCGCAAGATCCGCGAGGAGCTCGACGCGATGATGGTGCTCGGCATCGACCCCATCCAGCGCCTGGTCGTGCCCCGGGTGCTGGCCTGCATGATGGTGGCGATCTTCCTCAACGGCCTGGTCAGCGTGGTCGGTGTCGCCGGCGGCTACGTCTTCAACGTGGTCCTGCAGGACGGCACCCCCGGCGCCTACCTCGCCAGCTTCACCGCGCTCGCCCAGCTGCCCGACCTCTGGCAAGGCATGGCCAAGGCGCTGGTCTTCGGACTGATCGCCGCGATCGTCGCCGCCTACAAGGGGATGAACGCCGGAGGCGGCCCGAAGGGTGTGGGCGACGCCGTCAACGAGTCCGTCGTCATCACCTTCATGCTCCTGTTCGTGGCCAACTTCGTGATGAGCGCGATCTACTTCCAGCTCGTCCCCCCGAAGACGGGCTGAGAGGACCGACATGCCCAACGTGCGCGCGGTCTACCAACGGCCGCTCGGCTTCCTCGACAACCTGGGCGAGGAGCTCTCGTTCTACATCCGGGCCCTGGCCTGGACCCCCCGGACCATCGGGCGCTACAAGAAGGAGATCGTGCGGCTCCTCGCCGAGGTGACCCTCGGCTCGGGCGCCCTGGCCGTGATCGGCGGCACCGTCGGCGTGATCACGGCGCTGGCCTTCTTCACCGGCACCGAGGTCGGCCTGCAGGGCTACGCCGCCCTCAACCAGATCGGCACCGCCGCCTTCTCCGGGTTCGTGTCGGCCTACTTCAACACCCGCGAGATCTCCCCGCTGGTCGCCGGCATCGCCCTCGCAGCGACCGTGGGCTGCGGCTTCACCGCCCAGCTCGGCGCCATGCGGATCTCCGAGGAGGTCGACGCCCTGGAGGTGATGGCGATCCCGTCGCTGCCGTTCCTGGTGACGACCCGGATCCTGGCCGGGCTGATCGCGGTCACCCCGCTCTACGTCGTGGGCCTGCTGTCGTCGTACTTCGCGACCCGGCTCACGGTGACCGTGGTGTTCGGG
>JBJMKQ010000064.1:0-20614 GCA_045805725.1 Solirubrobacterales bacterium | reverse complement strand
CGACATCTGATCGTCTATGGAGGCGCCGAGATTCGAACTCGGATCCGCGGACGCGGTGCGAGGGTGTCTACAGGTTTAGCCGGCGCTTGATTCTCGTCTCCCGGGGTCCGCGCCGGCGGGCACTGCGGGAGATAAAGCCCCTTCGATGTTCCCTTGCGGTCAGGGCGATCCGCCTGGGTGAGCCCACTTCTGAAGCCGGTGCCCCTCCCCGTGGGCGAGGGAGGACCGACTCTCACATCACTTAGCTATTGACTAAGCGGCGAGGGCGAACTCATGGTCCGCACGTATTGGTTGGTGCCGGGGTTTTACGAGGCCTCCGGCAACCTCGACCTGCAACCTTTCGCACGAGTCGACCACGTCGAAGCCTGTCGCCCCCGTGCTTGGAATGCCCTCCCATCGTACCGGGCCGGGAGCGGCGGCCTGAAATGATCCGCCCGTGAGCGAGCGCAGCTATGACGCGATCGTCCTCGGCGCCGGGCCCGCTGGGGAGGTCTGCGCCGGCCGCCTCGCGGAGGCGGGAATGCGGGTGGCGATCGTCGAGCGCGACCTGGTCGGCGGCGAATGCTCCTACTACGCCTGCATGCCCTCGAAGGCGCTGCTGCGGCCGGCCGGCGTGCTGGCGGAGGCGAAGCGGATCCCGGGGGTCCCCACCGGGCACGGGGAGCTCGAGCCGCAAGCGGTGCTCGACCGCCGCGACGTCGTCGTCCACGACCTCGACGACTCGGGGCAGCTCCCCTGGCTGCAGGAGCGCCGGATCGACCTCTACCGCGGTGAGGCGCGGTTCACGGGCGAGCGGCGGGTCGCGGTCGGCAGCGACGACCTGCTGGCGGAGCGGGCGATCGTGGTCGCCAGCGGCAGCAAGGCGGCGATGCCGCCGATTGAGGGACTGGACGCGGTCAAGAGCTGGAACAACCGCGACGCCACCGCCGCCAAGCAGGTTCCGGAGAGCATGGTCGTCCTCGGCGGCGGACCGGTCGGCAGCGAGCTCGCCCAAGCCTGGGCGAGCCTCGGCACCCAGGTGGTCCTGCTCGAGGGCGGCGGGCACCTGCTCTCGCGCGAGGAGAGGTTCGCGGGCGAGGAAGTGGCCGAGTCCCTGCGGAAGAACTTCGGTGTCGACGCGCGGACCGGGACGAAAGTCGAAGCGGTGCGCGCCGGCGAGCCTGGCGTCGTGGCGGAGTTGAGCGACGGCGGCAGCGTCGCAGCCGACGAGCTCCTGATCGCGGTCGGCCGCATTCCCCATACCGATCGGCTCGACCTCGAAGCCGCTGGCATCGAGGCAGACGACCACGGCTACCTCGAGACCGACGAGCGAATGCGGGTCGGCGGACGCGAGTGGCTCTATGCGATCGGCGACGTCAACGGCCGCGCCCTCTTCACCCACATGGGCAAGTACCACGCCTGGGTCGCGGCCGAGAACCTGCGCGGCCGCGAGGTCGCGGCCGTCGCCGAAGGATTGGGCGCGCCGCGGGTCACCTTCACCGATCCCCAGGTAGCCGCCGCCGGCAAGACTCTCGACCAGGCGCGGGACGCCGGCCTCGACGCGCGCGCGGTCGACGTCCCGACCGACGGCACGGCCGGCGCCAGCTTCCAGGGCAAGGGCACCGGCGGCACCTCCCGGATCGTCGTCGATCAGAAGAAGGGAACGATCATCGGCGCCACCTTCACCGGCTTCGAAACCGCAGACTTCCTGCAGGCGGCAACGATCGCAATCGTGGGAGAAGTACCGATCTCCAAGCTAAGGCACGCCGTTGCGCCCTACCCGTCCCGCAGCGAGATCTGGCTGAAGCTCTTGGAGGGCTACGAAAGAGGACAGATATCCCTCCCGTAGAAGCGGCACGGACTCAGCCAAGCCGCCCCGCTGAGTCGCTCGCAACGGGGCGGCGGGGCTATCCCTCAGCCCCCCTTGTGAATCGAGATGGCTGGATAAGCCTCCCCATATGCCGTGGTCTGCACGAGGAATCACCCCCTTCCCTTGCCGGAGGCGCACCTCTCGGCGATGAGCGCAGTCCTATTACTGTAAAAGCGCTCAGTAAAGGGAAGAGGCTAGCTATTTTCCTGCAACCCGGGGGGCTTAATCGACTATCTTGACCCGCTGCCGGGGAGTCGATCAATCGAAAGGATTTGGAATGGCGGGTACCGAAATTCAGGGAAAGAAGAAGCGCGGCGAGACGATCTGCGCGGTTCTAAAACACCCCCTGCGGGTCCGCATTCTCGAAATCCTGAATGAAGGCCCGCGCAGCCCCAGCCAGTTCGTCGCCGAGGGTCTGATGCTTGAGGAACACAAGGGCGACTACGAAAAGGAACTGTCTCTCGCCTCCTACCACTTCCGCGACTAGAGAAAGAAGGCTGCCTGGAGATCATCGAATCGATCCCCCGACGCGGCGCCGTCGAACACGTCTACGTGGGCAAGGCTCGCGTCTACTTCACGGATGCGGAATTCGAACGGATGCCGCGGCCAAAGCGGCGCTTCTTCTCGCGCATCTCCCTGCAGGGATTGATCGCACGGGCAGGCCGCGCGGTTCGGGAAGACACCTTCGACAGCCGGTCCGACCGCCATCTGACCTGAATGCCGATGCACCTCGACGAGCGCGGCTGGTCTGCATTTCAATCCTGGCCGAGACCTTCGGAAGGCTGACGCAGGTGCGCCATGACATACGGGACCGACTCGCCGGCTCGGGAGACCAGGTGATCCCGGTAACGGTGGCAATGCTCGGCTTCGAGTCCCCACCACCACCCGCCCTACCTGTGGTCGGCGCCGAGGACGAGGACTGACTGGCTCCCTGCGAGGGAGCTACTGAGAGCCGGGAGAGGGGTGCGCCGAACCCTCCCCGCTGTTGCCCGCCGAGCCCCTCTCCCGGCCCTCCCTCAGACGGTCGCGCGACTCTTCAGCGAGTCCAGCATCTCCACCGGGAAGCCCGCGACTTGGTCGAGGTCGTCGACCGACTGGAAGCCGCCGAGGCGCTCGCGGTGGGCGAGCAGGCGGGTCGCCTGGGTCACCGAGAGGTTCTGCTCCCGCAGCTGCTCGAAGGTGACGGTGTTGAGGTTGATCTGACCGCCCCCGTCCGGAGGGCCGCCACCGGGACCGGCAGGCGCGCCGAAGCTCGGGGTCGCCACGGGTGCGGGCGGCTCGGCCGAAGGCGGAGGTGGGGACGGAGGCGCGAATGAATCGGTCGGCGGAGGCGGTGGAGCCGGCGGCTGGAAGGACTCGGCCGGGGGCGGAGGCGTCGAGGGAAAGGGCTCGGCTGGCGCCGGCGGCGGGGTCGGCGGCTCTCCGCCCTGCGGCGGCCGGGCCTGGAACGGTTCCGCCGGGGCGGGGGGAGGCGTCGGCGGGGCAAACGAGCGCTGCGGCTCGGGCGGCGGCGAAGGTGCTGGCGGCGCCTGGAAGGAATGCGTGTCCGCCGGCGAGGGCGCCGCGGGGATTGCTCCTCCCTGGAGCGAGCGCACCGCGGCCTGCTCGGCCTCGGCGGCACGGCGCTCGGCCTCGCGGGCCCGCTCTTCGGCCTCGGCGACGGTGCGGCGCATCTCCTCGAGTCGCCGGTCCTGCGCTTCCTCCTCGGCCCGCCGCTGCTCCAGCCGTTTGGCCTCAGCAGCGCGTTCTTCGGCGGCCTTGGTGCGCTCTTCGATCTGGCGCAGACGCTCCTCGGCCTCCTTCATCTCGCGCTCGCGGGCGGCGCGTTCCTCCTCGAGCCGCTGCTCGGCGCCGCGGAGATCGACCGGCGGCGAGGGCGGCGCCTGCGGCTCCGACGGCAGGTCCTGGATCGGCTGCGGCCCGGCGCTCGGCGCCGCGCCCTGCTGCTGCAGCTGCTCGGCCGTCTGCAGCCGGCGCTCGGCCTCGGCGCCGATCCGCTGCTGCTCGGAGCGCACTTCGGCCACCTTCTCGCGGATCCGCTGTTCGGCGACGGCCGGATCGTACTCGCCGGGTGCGGGCGTCCCGCCCGGAATCGGGGGCGGCGGAACCGAGGGGGCCGCGGCGAGCTCGCCGGTCGGCGGCTGCGCCGTCGTCGCCTCCTCCCACGGGGCCAGCTGGCCCGAGGGCGGCACCTGGCCACCGGCCTGCGCCTCGGCGATCGCCCGCTCGTTGGCGACGCGGGCTTCGGCCAGCCGCTGCTCGGCCTGCGCCGCGTCGCGCTTTCCCTTGCGGCCCAGCTTGATGCCGAAGAGGCTCATCTCGGTGAATCCCTTCTTCGCTTCGGACGATCCCGGCACCGGAGCCGCATTCGCGGCCCCGGGCGCGGCAGGCGCGGGCGGGCTCGGGGCGGGAGCCGGTTGGCCCTTTCGCTGCGCCCTGCGCCGCGCCTTCTCTTCCTTGCGGCGCTGGAGCTCTTGTTTGCGCGCCTCGCGCACCTGCATCCGCTTCGCCCGCTGCTCGTCGCGCAGGCGGCGCTTGCGGTCCTTCGGGGACTCGTTCGGTGGCGGAGCGGCGGCGAGTCCGGGCGGCGGCGCCGAGGCGCCGGGCGGAGGGGTCGCTTGACCCAGGGGCGGCGGGGTCTGGTCCGGAGCCGGTGGGGCGGGCGGCACGGTGGATATCTCGGCGGTTTGGGCGGCGGCGGGTTGCGGCGACGGCTGGGCGGCGACGGGAGGCTGTCCTACGGCGGGCGGCGCCGCGGCGGGGGGAGCGGCGCCGGTGGACGGCGTTGCAGCGCCCGGGGCCCGCGATCCGATCGGCTGCGCGGCCCGCTTCGCCTGCTTCTCCTTCGCCCGGCGCTGGGTGACGCGGACGATCAGCAGCAGGACCAGGATCGCCGCCAGCAGGGCGCCGACGAAATATGCGGTGTGGTCGCTCACGTAGTTGCTCGCCTTGTCGGGGAACGATTCCGCATTGGCCTCCGCAGGAGCGGCCATGACAACCGCGATGATCCCAGCACAGGCGGCGGGGAAGCTCTTCTTGGTCCTCATCGACGTGAATCCTCCCATGTGGCTCTGCAGTTTCAACCTCAACGCATTCTTCCCTTGAACTCGCGCTCCACCTCTCGGCGCACGTCGCGGTCGGCGATCTCGCGCCGGCGGTCGCGACCCTCCTTGTTTCGCGCAAGGGCGAGCTCCACCTTCGCGCGGGGGCCTTTGAAATAGATCCTGGTCGGGATCAGCGTCAGTCCTTTCTGCGCGGTTTTCCCGATCAGGCGCTCGATCTCCTCCTTGTGCAGGAGCAGCTTCCGCGGTCGCTCGGCGGCGTGGGCGTCGACGGCCGAGTACTCATAGGGCGGGATATGCAGCTTGCGAAGCCAAACCTCGCCCCCGTCGACAACCGCGTAGGCGTCGGTCATCTGCGCCTGGCCGCTCCGCAGCGCCTTCACCTCGGAGCCCTGCAGGACGATCCCCGCCTCCAACTTCTCCACCCACTCGAATTTGTGGCGGGCGCGGCGGTTGGTGACGACGTCGCCGGAGGCGGGCGCGCGTTTCTTCTTATTCTTGCTGCTCATTCGGGCTTGCTCATTCGGGCTCCTCGGATTCCTCGCCGGCCAGGTCGAGCTCGGCGCGGCCGCGCGGCGCGTCGACTCCCGCCACCCGGACGGATATCGGATCGCCGAGGCTGACGC
Source organism: Solirubrobacterales bacterium (assembly GCA_045805725.1). Classification (GTDB taxonomy): domain Bacteria; phylum Actinomycetota; class Thermoleophilia; order Solirubrobacterales; family 70-9; genus VAYN01. The sequence continues at coordinate 15,077 of JBJMKQ010000064.1, read as the reverse complement.
GGCCACCGGAGCCGCGGCCGACCAGCGCCACCTCGGCCCGGTCGAGCTCGTAGCGGTCGCCCGGCAGCCGCCGCGCCGGCAGCATCCCCTCGTAGATGTCGCCGAGCTCTCCGCGGAAGGTGACGAACGCGGCGGAGCGGATGACGCCGGAGACCTCGCCCTCGAAGACGGCGTCGAGCCCGCGCTCGCCGAGCTCGCGTTCGAGCAGGTAGGCGGCGCAGACGTCGTCGGCGTGGCGCTCGATCTGGGCGGACTCGCGCTCGCGCGCCGAGGCATCGGCGGCGGCATCGCGGGCTTCGGCCAGGGTCGGCGCCTCCTCCCCCTCGCCCAGCAGCGCCAGCAGCGCCCGGTGGCAGACGAGGTCGGGATAACGGCGGATCGGCGAGGTGAAGTGGCAGTAGGCAGGCGAGCCGAGGCCGGCGTGGCCGACGTTGCGCTCGCTGTAGGAGGCCTGCTTCAGGGACCGCAGCACGAGCGAGGTATACGCGGCGCGGCCGTGCCCGCGCCGGGCGGCCTCCCGCCGCACCAGCCGGCTGGCCTCCGCCGCCACCTGGCCCGCCTCGCTCGGGGCCAGACCCTGCCGCAGCGGCGGCGTCGGCACCCCCAGCGCCGACAGCTGCTCGAGCAGGCGCTCGATCCGGGCCGCGTCGGGCTGCGCGTGGACGCGGTAGATCGCCGGCACCCGCTCGCGCTCCAGCAGCCGGGCGACCTGCTCGTTGTTGAGGATCATCAGCCGCTCGATCAGCCTGTGGGCCTCGGTCTGGGCGACGCCGTGGGCGCGGACGACGTTTCCCCCGGCGTCGAACTCGAACTCCGGCTCGGAGGATTCGACGTCAAGGCTGCTGCTGCCGCGCTGTTCCCCCAGGCCGGCGGCGACCTCGCGGGCGGCGGCAAGCGGTTCGGCGACCTCGCCCGGCGGCTGGCGCCGCCCGGCGAAGATTTCGTCGAGCTGGTCGTAGTTCAAGCGGACGTCGGAGCGGATGCGGCTGCGGTAGAAGCGCGCCCGCCGCGGCTTCATCCCCGGCCCCAGCTCGATCTCCGTCGTCACCGCCAGGCGCTCGACCCCCGGCGCCAGGCTGCAGGCTTCGGAGCTGAGCGCGTGCGGCAGCATCGGCTCGACCGCCCCCGGGACGTAGGTGCTGTTGGCGCGCCGCCGCGCCTCCTGGTCGAGCAGGGACCCAGGTTTTACGTGAGCGGCGACGTCGGCGATGTGGATCCAGACGCGGGCGCCCTCGCCCTCGCGCTGGGCGGAGACCGCGTCGTCGAAGTCCCGCGCCGTGGCGGGATCGACGGTGAAGATCGCGAGCTCGGTGAGGTCACGCCGCGGTCCGCTTTCGCGCTCCGCACAGGCCGCGGCTTCCCGCGCTTCCCCCTCGATCGTCGGGCGGAAGCCGCGGAACCCGAGCTCCTCGCCCAGCAGCTCCTCGACCGCCTCCCGCGCCGGCCGCTGCGCCTCCCGCTCGCGCGCCGGCCGCTCGGTCCGAGCGACGCCGCCGCGACGGCTGCGACGCCGGCTCGGCGTCTTGGTGCTGTTGCGGTCCCGCCGCCCCCTGCCGCGGCCCGCCATCAGCCGACCTGGCCGGCGAGGACGCCGAGGGCGCGTTGCCTGGCCTCGTCAACCGGCGTTGACGGATCGTCCTTGACCTTCACTCCGGGGTGGATTCCATGGCTCTGGGCCAGGTTCACCCCCTTCGGAGTGAAGAACTCCCCAACCGAGAGCTTCAGGGCGCCGCCGTTGGAGAGGTTCCGCTCCTCCTGGAAGAGGCCCTTGCCGTAGGAGCGGGCTCCGACCACCGGGGCCCCGGCGTCGTCGGCCAGCGCCGCGGCGAGAATCTCCGCCGCCGAGGCGGTGCCACCGTCGATCAGGACGACGACCGGCAGGTCGGAGATCGGGTCCGCGGAGGTCCTGTGGACGCTGTCCCCCTGCGTCCGCGACCGGGTACGGACGACGACTTCGTCATCGGGCAGAAAGACGTTGGCGCTCGAGACCGCCTCGTCGAGCAGGCCGCCCGGGTTGTGGCGGAGGTCGAGGACGATTCCTTGAGCGCCTTCCCTTTCCACCCTGCCGACAGCGGCGGCGAGCTGGGCGTGGGCGCCTTCGCTGAAGCTGAGCATGCGCACGTAGCCGAGCTTCCCCCCCTTCACGTCGTCGACGCCGCTGCTGACGTTGGGCAGCGTCACCTCGGCCCGGGTGATCTTCAGCTCGCGCACCTTGCCGCTCCTGCCGCCGCGAACGCCGATCCTCACCCGCGTCCCTTCCGGGCCCTTGATCTTTTCCGTCGCTTCGGAGCTGCTCTCGCCGGCAATCGACCTCCCTTCCACCGCGACGATCGTGTCGCCGACCTCGATCCCGGCCTTCGCGGCGGGCGAGCCGGGGAAGACGGTGGCGACCCCGAGCCCCTTCCTCACCGGGATCACGCTGAGGCCGATTCCCGAGAAGCGGCCTTCGATCTGCTGGTTGAAGCTCGCCAGCGCTTCCGGTGAGAAGTATTCGGAGTAGCGGTCCTCCCCGTTGCTCTTGCGCAGCTGCCTGACCATCCCCTGCAGCGAGGCGTTGCTGAGCTCGTGGCCGTCGATCGAGCGGTAGTAGTTGCCTTCGATCGCTTCCGCCGCCTCCGCGGCGAGGCCGCCGGTTTCGGCGACGAAGACGTCGCGCAGCGGTTCCGGCAGGTCGCCGGGATGCCCGCCGAGGTAGAGCCCGGCGGCGAGGAAGGCCACCAGCGCGGCGGCGAAGGCCACAGCCCCGCGCGCGCTCATGCGGGCCTCAGACCTTGAGGAAGCGGCGCAGGGTGACGCCGGAGCCGATCGTCGAGACGAGGATCGAGGCGGCGAAGAGGATCGCGATCAGCGCCGGGAAGCCCAGGGTCGAGTTGTTCTGCGCCGCGAGGACGCCGATCTCGTTGCTGAGCGGGTCCACCACCGTGATCTTGCCTAGCCACAGGATCAGTATTGCCAGAAGGCCACCGGCGAAGCCCACGACCACCCCCTCGATCACGAACGGCCAGCGGATGAACCAGCGGGTGGCGCCGACCAGGCGCATCACCTCGACCTCGCGGCGGCGGGTGTAGATCGACAGCCGGATCGTGTTGCCGATCAGCATCAGCGAAGCGAGCACCAGCAGCGCCGTGATCACGCTGAGGACGATCTTCAGCGCGCTGGTCACCTGCTCGATCTTCGCCGAGGACTGCTGGCGGTCGAAGGGGTTGCTGATGATCGAGGAGATCGGCTTGCCCTTGGCTCCGCTGGGGTACACCGCCGCTTCGATCGCCGGCAGGTTGGCGGCGTCGTCGGCTTTTACTTCGAGGCTGTTGGGGAGCGGGTTGGAGTGCAGCTCTTCGACGATGGTCTTGTCCTTCAGTTCGCCTTCGAGCGTCTTCAGCGCCTGCCGCTTGCTGACGAAGGCGACTTCGGCGACGTGCGGAATCCCTTCCAGCTTCTGTTCCGTGGCGCCGATTTCGGCTTTGGTCGCGTCGTCGTAGAGCGCGTACTGGACGTTCAGCTGGTCGCGGACTTCTTCGCTCTTGCCTTGGGCGGTCTGGAAGATCGGGATCAGCATCCCGAGCAGGACGACGGTGACGACCGTGGTCACGATCGCCGCCAGGCTCGGCGCGCCGTTGCGCTTCAGCGCCCGCAGGGCCTCCTGGAAGAAGAAGACGACGCGGCCCATCAGCTCAGCGAATCGTGGTCGGAGTGGCCGTTGGTAAGCGGCTCGCCCTCGGCGCCGACGCCCATCTCGGCCCGCATCCGCAGGCCGAATTCGGTCGTCGACTCCTCGGTGTAGCCGCCGGACACCTCGTCGCGGACGACGCGGCCCTCGTAGAGCTCGACCACGCGCCGCTGCATGCTGTCAACCATCTCGCGGTCGTGGGTGACGACGACGACGGTGGTCCCCGCCTTGTTGATCCGGTAGAGCAGCTGCATGATCCCGATCGAGGTGACCGGATCGAGGTTCCCGCTCGGCTCGTCGGCCAGCAGCAGCGGCGGGTGGTTGACAAAGGCGCGGGCGACCGAGACGCGCTGCTGCTCACCGCCGGAAAGCTGGTCGGGATAGCTGTGCAGCTTGGTCGAGAGTCCGACGAGGCGCAGCGTCTGCGGCACCTGCTCGCGAATTTCGGCGCGGCTGGCGCCGATCACCTGCAGCGCGTAGGCGACGTTGTCGTAGACGGTGCGGTCGGGCAGGAGCTTGAAGTCCTGGAAGACGGTGCCGATGTTGCGGCGCAGCTGCGGGATCTTCTTCTCCGGCAGCTTGCCGATGTCCCGCCCGGCGATCTTCACCGAGCCTTCGCTGGCGGTCAGCTCGCGGATCAGCATCTTGATCAGGGTCGACTTGCCGCAGCCGGTCGGGCCGACAAGGAAGACGAACTCGCCGCGGCCGATCCCCAACGAGATCCGGTCGAGCGCCATGTGGCCGCCCGGGTAGACCTTGGTGACCTCGTTCAGCTCGATGATCGGCGCGCGGCGCCCGCGGGGGCGCCGCGGCTCGTCGCTGCCGCGGCTCTTGTTCTTCGATCTGCGCATGCGGGGGTGCCTTCTGCGAGGACAGGGTGACTCCTGCGGGTCGCCGCCCCCGCAAGATCCCGCCCACGCAAAATCCCGCCCAGGTCAATCGGAAGTGGCTTCGCGCGCAACTCCTCTGGACCGGCACCGCCTCGGCCTTGGCGGCGACAGAGGGCCACCTCTTTCGGTTTGGTCACAATGGACGATGCTAGGGCGCCAGGGACAAGTTCCTCAGGCTGCGATTGGGATCCGGGTTCGGACTGGAGCCGCTTGCGCGGTCACCTGGACGACGGGAAGGTCAACCGCCCGCCGCAGCCGCGCCGGCAGCCCTAGCGCGAGCCAGCGGGAGATCCCCTTCGGCAGCACCGACACGATCACCGAGTCGAACGAGCGGGCGTGGAGAGCGTCCCCGGCCGCGGCAAACGGGTCGGGGTCGCCGACGATCACCTCCTCCAGCTCCAGTCCTTCCCGCCTGATCTGAGTGGCTGCGCGGTCGGCCCGGTCCACGGCCTCCGCCCACCCCGCCTTCATGTCCGCGGCCCAGGCCAGGCCGTGGGGGACAGCCGGCACGACCAAAGTGAAGCTGGCGCCGGAACGACTGGTGCGATGCAGCGCCGCGATCAGGTCAGGTGAGTCGGCGGTCTTGTCGGCCACCACCAGAACCTTTTTCTTCGCGTTCATAGGGGTCACTTCTCCTTCCTTTCCGGGGGGTACGCAGACAGCCTGCCCCGGGTTCGGCAAAGAGAGAGAAAGGCGACCTAAAAGTCGCCTGAAGACTTCAGGGCACCGAGAAGAACGGCCGGGGGGCGCTAGCCGATCGCGACCATGCGCTCGATCGGGACGCGCGCCCGCTCGGCAATGTCCGCCGGCACGCTGACCTCGAACTTCATTTCCAGCAGCGAGTCGCGCAGCTTCGGCAGGGTGATCATCTTCATGTACTTGCAGAAGGCCATGCGATTGGCCTCGATCAGGTGGGCCCTCGGCGCCGCCTGCTGCAGCGGGTAGAGCATCCCGTTCTCGGTGGCGACGACGAACTCGCCTTCCGGGTTGGCTTCGACGTGCCTCTGCATCCCGGAGGTGGAGAGCATGTGGACGCCCTCGGGGTCGATGTCGCCGGCGGCGACGTACTCCATCGCCTGGGTCGAGCAGCCGCACTCGGGGTGGATGAGGAACTCGGCGTTCGGATGTTCTTCGCGGGTGCGGGCGATGTCCAGCGGTTTGATCCCAGCGTGGACGTGGCACTCGCCGTCCCAGATGTGGAAGCGGCCACGGCGCTCGGGTTCGTCGACCAGGCCGGTCTCGCGCTCGACGAAGGCGCCGAGCCACATGTCCGGGCCGAAGAGGATCTCGGTCTCGGGCCCGTGCTCGGCCCAGATGTGGCGGACCACGTCGACCGCATTGGAGGAGGTGACGCAGTAGTCGGTCTCCGCCTTCACCTCGGCCGAGGTGTTGACGTACATGACCACCAGGGCGCCGGGATGCTCGCCCTTCCAGGCGCGCAGCTGGTCGGCGTCGATCGAGTCGGCGAGCGAGCAGCCGGCGTCGAGGTCGGGGATCAGCACCGTCTTCTCCGGCGAGAGGATCGAGGCGGTCTCGGCCATGAAGTGGACGCCGCAGAAGGCGATCGCCTCGGCGTCGGTCTCGGCCGCCTGGCGCGAGAGCCCGAGCGAGTCACCGAGGTAGTGGGCGACGTCCTGGATCTCGGGCAGCTGGTAGTTGTGGGCGAGGATGACGGCGTTGCGCCGCGCGGCGAGCGCGCGGACTTCTTCGCTGATCGCAGCGATCTCCTCCGGGCTCGGCTCCGGGGCGAAAGTAGGTTGGATCGTCGGGAGCTCCTGCATGAGCCCTTCCTTTCCCTGATGTTCGCCGGCGAGACTTGGTCCGGACCGGTCGAATGAACGTGGACGAAGTCTAAACGAGCGAGCGAGCGAGCAATAGGCGCTTTCCAACCCATGGTGGGGGAAGGCGCCAGAGCTCCCGGCGTAGCCTTCCTGGGATGCCCGAGCTGCCCGAGGTCGAGATCGTCGCCCGCCGCCTCGACTCCGCCCTGGCCGGAAGCGAGGTGGAATCGGCGCTGGCGCCGGGGATGAACGTGATGAAGACCTTCGACCCGCCGCTGGAGGCGCTGATCGGTCGCGAGCTGACGGGGGTGCACCGGATCGGCAAGATGCCGGTGGTCGAGTTCGGCGACCTGGCGCTGCTGGTCCACCTGATGTCGGCCGGGCGGCTGCGCGTCTTCGACAAGCGCGCCTCGCTCAAAGACAAAGCCTCGCGGGTGCTGATCCGGCTCGGCGACGGCCGCGAGCTGCGGCTGCGCGAGTTCGGCACCAAGCAGCGGGCCTGGGCGAAGCTGCTGCCGGCCGACGCGGTCGCCGCCGACGAGATGGTGGCGAGCCTCGGGCCGGAGGCCTGGCCCCCTCCCCCGCTCGAGCGGTTCGCGGCGGTGGTCGACAAGCCCCGCCACCTCCACCCGCTGCTCCGCCACCAGAAAGACATCGCCGGGATCGGCCGCTCCTGGGTCGACGAGATCCTCTGGGAGGCGAAGCTCTCTCCGTTCAGGGAAGGCTCAGAACTAGAGGCCGACGAGGTCGAGCGGCTACACCGAGCGCTGCATGTCCTCGGCGACGCGATCGACCATTACGAGGAGACGATCGGCCCCGAGGTCCCCGACAAAGTCCCGATGCCGCTGAAGGTCCACAAGCACGAGGGCGAGCCCTGCCCCCGCTGCGGTACCAGGATCGAGGCGGTCTACTTCTCGGAACACCAAACGAACTACTGCCCGCAAGAGCAAACGGGCGGCCGCATCCTGAAAGACCGGCGCCTCTCCAAACTCTTGAAGTAGCAGGAACCATGGCGAAAGCCGGGAGAGGGGTTCGCCGGACCCTCCCCGCTGTTGTCCGCCGAACCCCTCTCCCGGCTCCCTCCCGCCTCCTGTCACGGCTCGCAGGGAATGGGCCGGCTAAGCAAGCTCCAGGAGCATCGAGAAGTCCAGCGTGGGGGCCGAATGCGTCAGCGCCCCGATCGAGATGAACTCGACTCCGGTTTCGGCGATCTCGCGGACGTTCTCGAGGGTGACGCCGCCTGAGGCCTCCAGGGAGACGCCGTCGGGGCCGCCGGCGTTCTCGTCGCGCAGGGCGACGGCGGCGCGGAGGGAGTCCGGGCTCATGTTGTCGAGCAGAAGGCGGTCGACGCCCATCCCCAGCGCGTAGGCGGCTTCGTCGAGGTCGCGGACCTCGACCTCGATCGCCATCTCCGGCTGGGAGGTGCGGGCGGCGTGGACCGCCTTCGCCAAACCGCCGGCGGCGGCGATGTGGTTCTCCTTGATCAGGATCGCGTCGTAGAGCCCAAGCCGGTGGTTGATCCCGCCGGCGGCGGCGACGGCCGCCTTCTCCAGGAGCCGCAGCCCCGGAGTCGTCTTGCGGGTGTCGAGGATCGTAGTGCCGGTGCCGACCACCGCCTCGGCGTAGCGGGCGGTCGCGGTCGCGACTCCGGAGAGGTGGCCGAGGAAGTTGATCGCGGTCCGCTCGGCGGCGAGCAGCGCCCGCGCCGGGCCGCTCGCGAAGAGGACCTCGGCCGGGACCTCCTCGCGCCACTGCCCCTCGACGACGAGGTTGTCGACGTCCTCAAGTCCGCACTGGCGCATCGTCTCGCCGACCAGCGCCAGCCCGTAGACGACCCCCGGCTCTTTCTGAACGATCCGCGCCCGCCCGGTCGCCTCGGCGGGAACCGTCGCCTCGGAGGTGACGTCCCCCTCCCCCAGGTCCTCGGCCAAGGCGCGGGCGACCAGCTCCTCGACCTGCGCCGTCGACTCGGTCATCGCGCCACCCTAACGAGCCGGCAATTTCCCCCCTTGGAAGGGGAAAATTGCCGGCTCGATTTCCGAGATCTCACGTTCCGCGCGGCTGGCACGTTTAATCCCACAGAGTGACCGCGCTGCCGCCGTTCCAAACCGTTCTGGACGACCATTCCGCCGCCGTGCTGGCAATCCTGCGCGGCGCGGTCGGCCGCGACGGCGCCGAGGACTGCTTCCAGGAGACCTTCCTGGCGGCACTGCGCGCCTACCCGAAGCTGCAGGACGACCGCAACCTGCGCGGCTGGCTGCTGACGATCGCCCACCGCAAGGCGGTTGACCACCACCGCGCCAACGGTCGAGCGCCGTTGCCGCAGGCCGACCCGGCCGAGCACGTCGCCGCCGACGGGATCCCCGAGCCCGACCAGGAGCTCTGGGCAGCGGTCGGGGCGCTGCCGCCGAAGCAGCGGGCCGCGGTGGCGTTGCGCTACGGCAGCGACCTTCCCCACGACGAGATCGCCGCCGCCCTCGGTTGCTCGCCGGAGGCGGCTCGCCGCAGCCTGCATGAGGGACTGAAACGACTGAGGAAGGAGCTGGGATGAACGCCGCGACCAAGACCGCGACCGACGACGCCGTCGACAAATTCAGGAGCCGCGCCGCCGAGGAGGGCCTGCTCGACGTCGCCTACACCCAGGCCGATTCGCCCTTCGGGCCGCTGCTGCTGGCGCGGACCAAGCGGGGCCTTGTCCGGGTCGGCCTCCCCAGCCAGGACGCCGACGAGCTGCTCGTCGACCTCGCCGAGCGGATCTCGCCGCGGGTGCTGGAGGCGCCGGCCGAGCTGGACGAGGTGCGCCGCGAGCTCGACCTCTACTTCGCGGGCAGGCTCGACAGCTTCGGCCTGCCGCTCGACTGGCGCCTCAGCGGCGGCTTCCGCCGGCGGGTGCTGCGGGCAATCGACCGCATCCCCTATGGCCAGACCCGCAGCTACACCGAGATCGCGCGCAAGGCCGGCAACGAACGCGCCGTCCGCGCCGCCGGCACCGCCTGCGGCAGCAACCCGATCCCGCTGGTGGTCCCCTGCCACAGGGTCCTGCGGACCGGCGGCGCCCTCGGCGGCTACGGCGGCGGGCTGCCGATGAAGCGCGCCCTGCTGGAGTTGGAGGGCGTGCTGGACGAAAGTCCAAGTTCCTAAGGGCCGCGCCTCAGAGCTCCGATCAAGGAGCCGATGCGCAAACTTGCCCTCCTCAGGCTCCCCCTGCTCCTGGCTCTGCTGCTCCTCTCCCTGATGCTGCTGTCGGCGGCCGCCTCGGCGAAGGCGACGAGCCTGCGGTTCGGAGCGAGTCCGATCGTCGCGCTGGCGGGCCCCGCCGACGACGAGGAAGCCGGAGGCGACGAAGCCGAAGCCGGCGAGGACGACGAATCCGAAGCCAACGACGTAGGCGAAGATTGCGGTGCCGACGAAGAGGAATTCTGCGAGGAAGAAGGGGTAGACGCGGAAGCCGAAGAGTGCGTGCTGGAAGACGCCACCGCAGCGGTCGCGATCGCTCCCGGCGCCGGCCAGGTGCGGCTGACGATCCGCTACGAAGCCTTCGAAGCGACCGGCGTCACCGTCGACAGCAGCCTGCGCGGCGGCAGGGGCGCCCTCCACCTCGGCACCGAACGCGCCCGCTTCCACCGCGGCGGCACCTACCGCCGAAGCTTCGACCTGAGCTCGAAACAGATGCCGAAGGCGCTCGCGGCGCGCGAGTTCGACGTCGGCCTGCGCGCGGCCGGCACCCCCGCCGGCTGCGAGCTGCACCTCGCTAGCCGAGCGCCTCGCCGAGCCAGGTAGCGGCGTCGCGCAGGTGCGCGGGGTCGATCTGGTGGCCCAGCTCCGAGGTTCGGTAGGTGACGTCGAGGCCACCGTCCTCGAGCAGCTGCCGCGCCCGCTGGGCAAACTCGACGCCGATCACCGGGTCGCGGCTGCCGTGGCTGACGAAGGCACGGGTGCCGGTGCGATCGGCCAGTGACGGCTCCCAGCCCGTGACCGCCGGCACGAAGCCGCTGAAGGCGAGAATGCCGGCGACCGCGGGCCGGTCGCCGCTGAGCGCGGTCGCGTAGCTCATCACCGTCCCCATCGAGAAGCCGCCGAGGACGGTGCGCTGCGGCCCGATCCCGCTCTCCTCCCAGAGCCGGTCGTGCAGCTCGGCCAGCGCCGTCCGCGCCGCCTCGAAGGTCTCCGGGTCCGGGTGGCCGACCCGCGGCACCAGGTACCAGTGGTAGCCGGGCGAGCCCGGCAGCCGCAGCGGCGCCCGCGGCGTCACCACCCGCAGCCGCCGCTCGGGGTCGAGGAAGTCGGCGAGCCCGAGCAGGTCGCGCTCGTCGGTGCCGCGGCCGTGGTGGAGGATCAGCAGCCCCTCGGGCTCGCCGGCGGCGGCGCGTTCGAGGTGGAAGAACTCCATCCGGCGCTCCCCTAGTTCGCCGAGGCGGCCGCGGTCTTGTTCAGGTAGTCGCGGACGAATTCGTCGAGGTCGCCGTCGAGCACCCGCTGCACGTCGCCGACCTCGTGCTCGGTGCGGTGGTCCTTGACCATCGTGTAGGGGTGCATCACGTAGCTGCGGATCTGCGACCCCCAGGCCACGTCTTTGACCTCGCCGCGCTGCCTGGCCATCTCTTCGGAGCGTTTGCGCTCCTCCAGCTCGATCAGCCGCGAGCGCAGCAGCTGCATCGCCACCGCCTTGTTCTGGGTCTGCGAGCGCTCGTTCTGGCACTGGACGACGACGCCGGTCGGGAGGTGGGTGATCCGCACCGCCGAGTCGGTCTTGTTGACGTGCTGGCCTCCGGCGCCGGAGGCGCGGTAGGTGTCGATCCGCAGATCGCCCTCGTCGATCTCGACGTCGACGCTTTCGTCGACCACGGGGCCAACCTCCACCTGCGCGAAGCTGGTGTGGCGGCGGGAGGAGGAGTCAAAGGGGGAGATCCGGACCAGGCGGTGGACGCCGCGCTCCGCGGCGAAGAGCCCGTAGGCGTTCTCGCCGCGGGCGATGAAGGTGGCGGACTTCAGCCCCGCCTCCTCCCCCGCCGAGGCCTCGACCATCTCGACCGCGAAGCCGCGGCGTTCGGCCCAGCGCAGGTACATCCGCAGCAGGATCTCCGCCCAGTCCTGGGAGTCGGTGCCGCCGGCGCCGGCGTGAACGGTGACAACCGCGTCGCCGGCGTCGTACTCGCCGCTGAACAGGCGCGCCTCCTCCAGCTCGGCGAGCCGCTGCTCGACCGAGCGCAGCTGCGCGTCCAGCTCGGCCGCCATCTCCTCGTCCTCGTCGGCCATCTCCGCCAGGTCGCCGAGGTCGGCGATGTCACGCTCCAGCCCGCGGAACGTCTCCAGCCGGCGTTGGGCGCGAGCGTGGGTGGCGGAGGTGCGAGCGGCGCCCTCCTGGTCGTCCCAGAAGCCGGGGCGGCCCATCTCCTCCTCGAGCCCGGCTGCCTCCTTCTCTAGCCCTGCCGGGTCAAAGGTAGTCCGCGAGCAGGGACAGCTGCTCCCGGACGGCGGCCAAGCGCGACGCGACGGGTTCGCTCTGCGCGGTATCGGCCATGGGCACAGGTTATTGGGCGTGGTCGGTGGAGGGGTCCGGTCGTCCTCCGCGGAAGGGGGCTCCGGTCGTCCTCCGCGGGAATTTGTCGCGCCCCTTCGGGGCTTGCTCCCGGGAGATGCTGCCCGCCTATGGCGGGCAGGAGCCAGATTGCATTTCGCCGCTTCGCGGACATTCTCGCGGAGGACGACCGGATCCCCACGAGCCGCTGCAGCGGTCCAGGAGCCGCTCCAGCGGTTCAGCTGTTCCTTTTGGTCGCATACCGACCAAAGGAACAGCTGGCACCTTGAGCTGAGGAAACGATCCCATGGTTCGGCGTCTGTCGGAGCTCTGTCGCTCGGAGGGGTGGGTGTCCCTCTCGCGACCGGCGTCCCTGATTTTCGCCTGGCGGCTTGGCGAGAGATGGGGGGCCAGCGGCGAAAATCCGAGGGAGCGAGAGGGACGCCCACCCCTCCCTACCGGCAGCGGTTAGTCCCTAGCCGTCGAGCGGAACCCGAGCCGTGATGATCCAGGTGGAAGCCGGCGCGAAGACCCCGTCCGGCTGCTCGAAGCCGGCGATCGCGGTGCGGATCTTGGCGGCGATCTCGGGGCGGATCTCGTCGACGCGGTCGCCCCAGAGGCGGAGGACCTCCCCCGCGGGACCCAGGGCCATCCCGAACTCGACCGCCTGGTCGAGGTCGTCGCCGACCTTGAGGGGAAGGTCGGAGCGCCGCAGGGCGATCTCCTCGAAGCCGGCGATCTTCAGCTGCTCGCTGACGGTGTCGGCGTTGGCCATCGAGAAGGGCCCGGGGCCGCAGGTCGGTTCGTCCGTCTCCTCGGGGTGGTCGAGGTAGTCCTCGACCACCTCCTCGGCGCGGCGGACCCACTCGTTGTCGTCCTTGCGGCGCCAGACGACGGCGGTGAAGCGGCCACCCGGAACCAGCGCCTGGCGGATGTTGCGGAGGGCGGCGACGGGGCTGGCGAAGAACATGATCCCCATCCGCGAGAACGCGTAGTCGAACTCCCGGGGCAACTCCAGGGTCTGCACGTCGGCGACCCGGAACTCGACGTTGGCGGCGCCTGCTTCGTCGGCCTCACGGCGGGCCGTCTCGACGAAGGGCCCGGAGACGTCGACGCCGAGCGCCGAACCATCCGGCCCGACGAGCTCGGCCAGCCGCTGGGTGGTGTCGCCGAAGCCGCATCCGATGTCCAGGGCGCGATCGTCGGGACGCGGCGGGTTGGCCTCCAACGCCACCTCGCCGTGGGCGCCGAGGCCGTCGGTGGTCAACTCGCGGTACTTGACGAAGAGATCGAAGAGCGGGCCGCTCCAAGCCTCGGTGGCCTCGGCATTGTCAGGAGCTACGGATGACATCCGGTCGATCGTACGCCCGCAGGGCCGGTTCGGCAAAGTCTCCGATCCAACTCACTCAGACCGGCGCGCGAAGTTCCACTCCCGCAGCGCCCCCTCGCGATCCTCGTAGGGGCGCCAGCTGAGGACCCTGTGATCGCGCAGCTCAAAGACCCACGCCATCTCCTCGGCACCGGCTTCCTTGCCGTCCTCTTCCCAGTTCCAGCGGCGCCGGATCAAGGCGACGGCGTGGCCGCCGCCGCCCTCGAGCCCTTCCTCGTAGAGCTCCTCCAGCTCGATCGTCTGCTGCACCCCGCCCGGCTCCCGCGTCGCCCAGACCCGCGCCGCCTCGCGCCCCTTGCGCAACCCCCGCCCCGAGTGCAGCTCGACCTCGGGATCGAGCACCGCGACGAACCCGTCCAGATCACGCTCGTTGAAGGCCCGGATGAACTCCCTCACCGGATCCTTCATGGGACAAACATTCTGAGGAGCCGAAAATCAAGCAGTTCGGGGGATGCAGGGAGGGCGCCGAGGGGAGCGCACCTAAGTGCGTGACCCGAAGGCAACCGACCGAAGACCCCGAAATGCGCCGATTTGCAGGCTCCTCACGCTCCATGGCACTTCTTGTACTTCTTGCCGGACCCACACCAGCAGGGATCGTTGCGGCCGACTTTGTCGTGCTCGTCCTTGACCACCGTCTCGACCACCTCGCCGTTGCCGGGGGCGACGGCGCCCGCGGCGGCGACGTCTGAAGCCGCGGCGCCGCTGGCGGCGACGACTTCACGCAGAGCCGAGGGCTGGTTCTCCATCGTCCCGCCGGAATAGGCCAGGGTGCCCGTCTCGCCGCCGCCGTTGGCGGCCGCGACGGCCCCGGCCGCTTCGGGCTGGACTTCGATCTCGGCCCGGTAGACCAATTTCGAGAACTCGTCCCAGATCGCGTGCATCAGCTCTTCGAACATCGAATAGCCCTCGTTTTTGTAGGCGACGAGGGGGTCGATCTGGGCGAAGCCGCGGAGGTGGATGCCTTCGCGCAGGTAGTCCATGTCGAAGAGGTGTTCGCGCCAGCGGTTGTCGATCACCTGCAGCAGGATCGAGCGCTCGAGGAAGCGCATCAGCTCGACGCCGAGCTGCTCCTCGCGCTCTTCGTAGGCGTTCATCGCGTCCTCGTCGAGAGCGTCCTTGAGCTGCTCGCGGTCAACCGTCTCCGGCGCCAGGCTGGAAACCTCGACCCCGACCGGCCAGATCTGGCGCAGCTGCGTCTCCAGCTCCTCCAGGTCCCAGTCCTCGAGGAGGTCGCTGGCGGTGTACTCGTCGACGAGGCGCTCGATCACGCCCTCGATCTCGTCCCGCGCGTTCTCGGAGATGTCGCGGCCTTCGAGGATCTCGCGGCGGTATTTGTAGATCACGCGCCGCTGCTCGTTCATCACGTCGTCGTACTCGAGCACGCGTTTGCGGATCAGGAAGTTCTGTTCCTCGACCTTCTTCTGGGCGTTCTCGACGGTTTTCGTCAGCATCTTCGCCTCGAGCGGGACTTCGGTCCCGTCGTCGTCGACCGGCCCGAGTTTGTCGAGGATTTTGTAGATGCGGTCGCCGGCGAAAAGACGGATCACGTCGTCTTCGGCGGAGAGGTAGAAGCGCGACTCGCCGGGGTCGCCCTGCCGGCCGGAGCGGCCGCGCAGCTGGTTGTCGATGCGGCGGGACTCGTGCCGCTCGGTGCCCAGTACGTAGAGGCCGCCGGCCTCGGCGACCTCGTCGGCCTCGTCGTCGCAGAGCTTCTTCCACCGGTCGACGGCCTCGCCGAAGGCCGCTTCGTACTCCTCGGTCTCCGGCTCCAGGCCGCGCTGGCGCAGTTCCGCCGCGGCGAGGTACTCCGGGTTGCCGCCGAGCAGGATGT
>JBJMKQ010000063.1:0-2719 GCA_045805725.1 Solirubrobacterales bacterium | reverse complement strand
CCTCGTCGACGTTCATCGGCCCGCCCATCACGACCGCACCGGCGACCTCCTCGGGCGGCGGCAGCGACTGCCCGGCGAGCGGCTTCAGCGTCCGCACCCGGAGCGCGCCGCAGGCGTCGAGGATCCGGTGCAGTCCCTCCCACGGCACGTGCTGGATCGCCAGCAGGGTGGGACGGTCGTCCAGGCTCATCGCCCGCCAGGCTAGCCTGCGGCTGTGAAGATCGACATCGCAGCGCCCATCAGCCCACACATCTCGATCGGCATGACCGGCTGACGTGGGCCGCGGCTCCGTCACCCGCTTCAAGCCGCAGGCCCGACTGCTGACCGTCACCGGCGCCCAGGTGGTCGGACCGACGATGCGGGCACCGCTCGCAGTCGCCGCGCTCGCGGTCGGCGCCACCGCGATCGGCGCCTTCGCGATCGGCCGGCTCAGCGTCGGCCGTCTCGCGGTCGGCCGCGCCAAGTTCGGCCGGGTCGAGATCGAGGAGCTCGAGGTCGGCCGCCTGACTGTTCACGAGAACTCCCTCCCCAGATACGACGGTCAGAACGACGAGACCTGACCGAGAGTGGCGAAACTTGACGCGTATCCAAGTTTGGGGCCCTTGGAGGGGCCACAACTCTGGGCACGGCGCGTTCTCCTGCTCGCGATCCCGGCGCTCGCCGCCATTGCCTGTGCCCTCACTTTCGCCGCCCCTGCCCAGGCCGTCGGCCCCTATCCCGACCTCGGCTCCTGCCAGGTCTTCCCGGCGCCGCCGGCCTCGCTCTCCCCACGCGCCCCGTCCCTCGGCGACCAGGCCGCCTGGAACCAAGACATCTCGAAGGCGCCGCGCGACCCGCGCTCGGCCGCCTACATCGCCTACATCGACGGCAACGGCGGCGACCACCTGCACCCGGACTTCGGCTCGCCCCGCCCCTACGGCTTCCCCTTCGCCGTCGTCGGGCCCGGCCAGCGCCAGCTGCCCGTCCACTACACCGCCTACGGCGACGAGAGCGACCACGGGCCCTTCCCCGTCCCCGCCACCGCCCCGGTCGAGGGCGGCAACGGCAGCGACGGCGACCGCCACGTGCTCGCCATCGACAAGTCGAGCTGCAAGCTCTACGAGCTCTACCGCGCCTTTTACGCGTCGAAGCCGAAGCCGCACTGGAACGCCGACTCCGGCACTGCCTGGGACCTCGACTCGCCCGCTCTGCGCCCCGAGGGCTGGACCTCCGCCGATGCCGCCGGCCTGCCGATCTTCCCCGGCCTCGTCCGCTACGACGAAGTCGCCGCCGGCCAGCTCGGGCACGCGATCCGCGTCACCTTCGACAGCACCCGCGACGCCTACGTCCACCCTGCCGTCCACTGCGCCGGCGACAGCTCCAGCGCCGCTGCGCCGCCGATGGGCCTGCGCCTGCGGCTCAAGGCCGGCTACGGCCTCGGCCGCTTCAGCGGCCCCGCCCGCACGATCGCCGAAGCGATGAAGCGCTACGGCCTGATCGTCGCCGACAACGGCTCCAACTGGTTCTTCAGCGGCAGCAGCGACCGTCGCTGGGACGACGAGAACCTGAACCAGCTGAAGCGGATCCCCGGCAGCGCCTTCGAGGTCGTCAAGAGCGCCGCCGCGATCCACGCCTGCTGAGCCGACCGCTCGCCGAGCTGGCCACCGCACCGGGCAGAAGGTCAGGATGAGGCCCTGCCATAGCGCCAAAAGCCGCGGTAAGATTGACTGACGGGTCAATCGACACGAAGGCTGTCACATGGCTCCCAGCGGCTCCAAGGTCCCACCGGCTGCTTTCCCGCCTCCAGTCGAGGTCGGGAAGGAGTTCGTCAAGCGCTCGCTGGACGGCGAGGACGACCGCATCGAGATCGGCGTCGCGATCGTCGGTGGCGGCACCGCCGGCCTCGCCTGCGCCAACCGCCTGCTGCAACTGCTGGCCGACGATCCGGAGACGATGGAGAAGCTGGGCGAGGTTCCGGTCGCGGTGATCGAGAAGGCGAAAACCTGCGGTGGCCACAACCTCTCCGGCGCGGTCATGCGCCCCGGCCCGCTGGAGGAGCTCTTCCCCGACCTCAGCCGCGAGCAGTGGCGCCAGGAGGGCTTCGCCTTCGGCGAGGTCGAGAAGGAGGCGATCTACCTCCTCCCCAACGGCAAGCGCAAGCTCCGCATCCCGCCCCCGCCGCCGCAGCGCAACCACGGCAACGAGGTGATCTCCGTCGCCGCCCTCTGCCGCTACATGCAGGCCCAGGCCGAGGAGGCCGGCGCCTACCTGCTGACCGAGACCGCGGCGACGCAGCTGATCGTCGATAACGGCGCCGTCGTCGGCGTCCGCTCCGGCGACAAAGGCCGCGGCAAAGAGGGCGAGGAGCAGGGCAACTTCGAGCCCGGCACCGACATCGCCGCCAAGGCGACGGTCCTGGCCGAGGGCTGCTGGGGCCACCTCACCGGCGCCGCCGTCGGTGAGTTCGATCTCGACGAGGGGCGCGAGCCACAGGTCTGGGAGCTCGGGGTCAAAGAGGTCTGGAAGGTGACCAAGCCACTCGACCGCATCATCCACACGCTCGCCGGCTGGCCGCTGAAGATCTCCGCCAAGTACCACCAGATCGGCGGCTCCTGGATCTACCCGATGAAAGATGAGAAGACCGGCGACGATCTCGTCTCGATCGGGTTCGTCGTCGACCTCAACTACCGGGACGCGACCACCTCGCCCCATGACCTGCTCCAGCAGTTCAAGACCCACT
>JBJMKQ010000062.1:0-7102 GCA_045805725.1 Solirubrobacterales bacterium | reverse complement strand
CTGGCGAAGGCGCACGGCGCCGCCCTGATCGCCCTGACCATCGACGAGGAGGGGATGGCGAAGACGGCGCAGCGCAAGGTCGAGATCGCCGAACGGATCCGCGACATCGCCTGCGGCGAGCACGGCCTCGACCCCGAGGCGCTGATCTTCGACGCCCTCACCTTCACCCTCACCACGGGGGACGAGGAGTGGAGGCCCTCGGCGGTGGAGACGATCGAGGGCATCCGCCGGATCAAGGCCGAGATCCCCGGCGTCAAGACCTCGCTCGGCGTCTCCAACGTCTCCTTCGGCGTCTCGCCCCGGCCCCGCGCCGTCCTCAACTCGGTCTTCCTCCACCATTGCGTCGAGGCGGGGCTCGACCTGGCGATGGTCAATCCGAATCACATCACCCCCTACGGTGAGATCCCCCCGGAGGAGCGGGAGCTGACCGACGACCTGGTCTTCAACCGGCGCGACGACGCGCTGGAGCGCTTCATCTCCCACTTCGAGTCCAAGGGCGAGGAGGCGGAGGCCGAGGCGGCCGACCCGACCGCGGGCATGGAGCCCGAGGAGGCTCTGCACTGGCACATCCTCCGTCGCAAGAAGGACGGGGTCGAGGAGTGGATCGAGCGCTCGGTCGAGAAGATCGGCGCGGTGCCCACCCTCAACGAGGTGCTGCTCCCGGCGATGAAGGAGGTCGGCGACAAATTCGGCGCCGGCGAACTGATCCTGCCCTTCGTGCTGCAGTCGGCGGAAGTGATGAAGCGCGCGGTGGCGCAACTGGAGAACCACCTGGACCGAATCGACGGGCACACCAAGGGCAAGGTCGTGATCGCGACCGTCTTCGGCGACGTCCACGACATCGGCAAGTCGCTCGTCAACACGATCCTCACCAACAACGGCTACACCGTGATCGACCTCGGCAAGCAGGTCCCGGTCGACGCGATCATCGAGGCGGCGGTCGAAAACAAGGCCGACGCCATCGGCCTTTCGGCCCTGCTGGTCTCCACCTCGAAGCAGATGCCGACCTGCGTCGCCGAGCTGCACCAGCGCGGACTCCCCTTCCCGGTGCTGATCGGCGGCGCCGCGATCAACCGCGACTTCGGCCGCCGCACTCTCTACCCCAAGGGCAAAGACTCCGACGAGGTCTACGAGCCCGGCGTCTTCTATTGCAAGGACGCCTTCCAGGGCCTCGACACGATGGACGCGCTCGTCGACTCCGGCGCCCGGGCAGCGCTGCTCGAGCGCATCCGGGCCGAGGCCAAGCAGCTGCGCGAGAAACCGGTGGAACGCGACGACGCGCCCCCCACCTTCGACGCCAGCGTCCGCTCCGTCGCCCGCGCCGACGTGCCGATTCCCCGCCCTCCCGAGTGGGGCGTCCGCGAGGTCCCCGTCGACCTCGACAAGGTCTTCCCCTACCTCGACCGCCACGTGCTCTTCAAGCTGCACTGGGGCGGTCGCGGCGTCAAGGGCGAGGCCTGGCGGGCGCTGGTGGAGGGCAGCGACGAGGAGGAGGGGTTCGCGCCGCGGTTGGAGCGGATGTGGAGGGAGCAGGAGTACCTCCACCCCCGGGCCCGACTCGGCTTCTTCCCCTGCAACGCCGACGGCAACGAGCTCGTCGTCTTCGACCCCGAGGACCCCGAGCGGGAGCTGGAGCGGCTGGTCTTCCCGCGGCAGCCCCGCCACGACCGCATCTGCCTCGCCGACTTCTACCGGCCGCTGGCGAGCGGCGAACGCGACGTCGTGGCGCTGCAGGGGGTGACGGTGGGGCCCGAGGTGACGGAGCTGATCGAACGGCTGGAGCGGGAAGGGGAGTTCGCCGAGCAGCTCTACGTCCACGGCCTCGGCGTCCAGGCAGCTGAGGGGCTGGCCGAGTGGCTGCACTCAGACGTCCGGCGCCAGCTGGGCATCGAGCTCGACCAGGGCCGGCGCTACTCATGGGGCTATCCGGCCTGCCCGGACCAGTCCGAGCACGAGAAGGTCTGGCGGCTCCTCGACCTCGAAGAGATCGGCATGACCCTTTCCGGCGGCTACGCGGTGACCCCCGAGCAGTCGACGGTGGCAATCGTCGCCCACCACCCCCAGGCGGTCTATTTCGGGATGAAGTCCGGCTTCATCCCCGCCGAGAAGGCGCCCGACGATCTGATCGCCGGCACCGATCGGAGCGGGGAGCTGCCGCCCGAGTCCGAACCTGAGGCGGCCGAGGAGGGCGGGGGCTCCGAAGAGGCCCCGCCCCTGAGCTCAGCCGCTGAATCGCTCTCCTAGCTCCGCCGGATGCAGCGCCGGCCGCTGCCAGTTTCGGCCCTCGTAGGCCTCCTCGAAGCCGGCCCGCCGCAGATTGCCGGTGACCGCCGACCAGGAGCCGAGGTCGCATTCCCCGACTTCGACGAAGACGGTGTGACACCCGGCCCTGTGGGCGTCGAGCAGACGCCGGTGCAGGAGCGCCGCGTTGCAGCCGCGCCCGCGTGCGTGCTCGACCGTCTGTCCCGCCCCGAGCTGGGCGATCCCGTCGCTGATCAGCATCGATCCGGTGGCGACCGGCACCTCTTCGGGGCCGAGCGCCGCCGTGTAGCAGTGCCAGCCGTCCCGCTGCGGCAGCGAGAAGAACAGCGTTCCCGCCACCAGCGGCATGTCCAGGGCTTCCGCGGCGATCGTGCTCAGCCCTTCGCCTTCGGCTTCGTCTTCACCCAAGCGGTAGATGACAATGCCGGGGTCGATCTGGAACTCCGGGGGCGATCCGTCGCGGACCAGTTTGATCCACCCCGCTCCGCGCTCGTAGCCCCGCTCGTCCAGCCAAGCCTCGGCGTCCTCCGCGCCCGGTCGGCTCGCGGACACCGGGATGCGGTAATCGACTTCGCGGGCACGCATCCATTCGACCGCTGCCCCGAGGTGGCCGTCCGCAACCGCGCCGGGCTCGGCTGCCCCCTGGATCTGCTGCAGCAGGTGAATTTCCGGCAGGTCCCCGAAGACGGTGGCCTGCACCGGTCCAAAGCGATGAACTTCGACTCCCGATTCCGAGATCGCTTCCGGAACTACCGAATCCCACATGTCGCGCCTAAAGCGCTGTGCGGCTCTCTCCAATGCTTCTGAGTCGTATCTCACGGATCCCCTTCCCCAGTTCGCGTGAGCGTTATGGCCGATTGCTCGACTCTATGCACACCACTGGGGACCCGTCAAGGAACCTTTTCGTTCTGTCGAAGATGTCACGCCTGAGAACCGCCGGAATCTTCGAGGCGGCGGTGCCGATTCTTTGCGACGGCTATGGTCAACATCCTCGATGGCGCCAACCGATGCCGCTCCCGATTCCACCAGGCCGCTGTTCCCTCAGCTCAGCAGCGGCCGGCACGGCATGCCTGCGGCCGAGGTCGAGCGGCACCAGAAAGCCCGCTTGGAGGGCGCGATGGTCGAGGCCACCGCCCGCCACGGCTTCGCCGGGACGACCGTGGCCGAGCTGGTCGGGCTCGCCGGCGTCTCGAAGACGACCTTCTACCAGCACTTCGACTCCAAGCAGGACTGCTTCCTCGCCACCTTCGACGCGATCATCGACGAGGTCACCGCGCGGGTAAGCGAGACCTACCGCGAACCGGGGGACTTCCGCGAGCGGTTGACCAGGGCATTGAGCATGTTCATGGAGATCGCGGCCGACGAGCCGGCTGCGGCTTCGCTCGCGGCGATCGACTCCTTGACCCTCGGCAAGGCCGGGGTCGCCCATCGGGAACGGGGATCGCAGGCCTTCGGTCTGATGGTCCGGCAGAGCTTCGACCACTCGCCCAGCCCCATCCAGGTCTCGGACATGACCGTGCGGGCGATCGTCGCCGGGATCCGCGGCGTCGTCTACCGCTGCCTGCGCGCCGAAGAAGCCAAGCGCCTGCCGAGCCTCGTCAACGAGCTGGTGGAGTGGGCGCTGGCCTACCAGCAGGAGCCCGGAGAGATGGTACTGAAGGCGCTGAAGGCCGCAGAACGGGCGCAGGGCGACGAGGAGATGGGGGCCGCAGTCGATTCGTCCTGGGAGGAGCCTCCGGACAGCGAGACGAGCCGTCGCAACCTGAGCCAGCGGGAGCGGATCGTCCGAGGGGCGGCGAGGCTCGTCGTCGAACGCGGCTACGACTCGCTCAGCATCCCGGCGATCTCAGGCGCCGCCGGCGTCTCCAACCAGACCTTCTACGAACATTTCCAGAGCAAACGAGACCCTCTCCTCGCCGCCTTTCGGAAGATGGCCGAGGAGGGCCTGCGTTTCGCCGGCTCCGCCTTCGCCGCCGAGGGCGGGCGGCCCGAGGCGGTGGGCGCCGGGGTGCGGGCGATGATGCGCTACGTCGCCGCTCACGAGCTCTTCGCCCGGCTCGCCTTCCTCGAGCTGCCGACGGCGGGGCCGGTGGCGCTAGACGAGGCCGACGATGTCCTCGACCGCTTCAGCGGCTTTCTGCACCCGCCTCTGCTCCCGCCCCAATTCGAGGATCCGCCGGCGACCACGACGCTGCACGCGATCGCCACCGGCATCTGGGCGACGATCCAGTACGAAATTGTCCACGGTCGCCGCGACGCGCTTCCGGCGCTGGCGCCGCAGATCGCCTGGATCGCGCTGGCCCCCGTCAACGCCTAGGCGTTCAACCCGCGCTGATGCGGCGAGCTTCGTTCTCCCCCAGAAACGGAATCAGGAGCAGCTCGACCAGCTGCGACTCGAGCAGTCGGATCGCCATCGGATCCTCGCCGAGGAGGTGGTCGCAGAGGATCGAAGCGATCCCACCGACCAGCAGGCGCTCCGTCACCGGCGGCAGCGATTCCGCCCGCGGGTAGAGGCGCCGGCCCTCCCGCAGCAGCGCGGCAAACCGATCAATCGCGGCGAACTGGCGCTCTGCGGCGGCGAGACTGGAGGCGGCCGCTTCGACGGTGAAGACCCGGGCGACGGCGCTGGCATCGACCACCGCCGCGATCACTCCCCTCAGGCCCGCCTGCACCCTCCTGGGCCACTCTTCAACGATTTCGCAGCCGCCCACCCCTTCCAGCCACAGAACCTCCAGAAACGCCTCCTGGGCGGCGAGCAGGCCTCGTTCCTTGGAGCTGAAGTGGAGTTCGAGTCGATCCCGGGAGAGGCCGGCGTAGCGGGCGACCTGATCGACGTCGGTGCGGCGGTAGCCGCGCTCAGCGGCCACCCTGGTGAAGGCCGCAACCAGCCGCTCGCGCTCGCTCATCACCGTGACCACGTCTCCGAACGTCCCGCCTTCTGAATCTCTGCCGCTCACGATCAGCCGCAGCCTAGGGTTTTTTGCCTCGTCCGTCAAGCTCAGTACATAAACTCGTTCGCAGAAAACCAACGACCGCGGCGGACGCCGGGAGACAGGGGAGCCCGACGCCGCCAGCAGGCCTTTATTCACGCATGGTTCCAGGGAGAACCGATGCGCTGAGGTATCGCACCGAGGGCGCGGCCTCCTGCCGTCTGTAAACGACGGTACAGAGTGTAAGCCTTGGTACCCGATCTGTCAAGCGAGAGGCGGGCCTGGCAACGGCCCTAGTGGTTCTTAGCCTTGAAGGTCACCGTCTTGGTGCTCGTCCCCGGACTGCCACCGGTGGGGGTGAAGACGATCTTCACGTTGACCTTCAGCTTGCCTTTCCTCTGCAGCTGCTTCCTGCCAGAGCCGGTCAGTTTCAGCCTCAGCGTCACCGTGCCGGGGGCCGTTGCGGTCCCCTTCGTCTTGACGATGCCCTTCCCGGTCGCCGTCAGTGCGCCGGACCTAGGGACGGTGACCTTGAGCAGGACTACTTCGCCCTTCGCCTTGGCGGTAACGAGAGTGACGAGGACCTTGGAGTCCGGCGGGCATAGCGACGGCGTGTTGGCGCACGTTGGAGCCACCGCGTCGGCCGAAAAGATGGCGGTCACTACCGTATCGGCGTTCATCGCCACCACGCAGCTTCCGGTGCCAGAGCATCCACCCCCCGACCAGCCGGCGAAGCTCGAGCCGCTCGCCGGCGTAGCCGCCAAGGTGACGCTGGACCCTTTGTTGAAGGAACCCGGTCCACAGGCCGAACGGCAGTCGAGGCCGGCTGGGCTCGAGGTCACAGTGCCGGTGCCGGTGCCGATCCTTTTAACCGTCAGCGTCTGCTGTTCGGGGTCGAAGGTAGCAACCACTTCCTTTGCCCCGCTCATCGTGACGAGGCACTGATTCAAAATGTTGACGCTTTCGCAGCCGCTGGTCCACACGACAGCCTTCGTATTGAACCCGGCGATACCGCTGAGCGTGACAATTGCGTTTTCGCCCAAACTGGCCGAACAGGTGGCGCCGCAATTGATCCCGGCGGGAGAACTGGTCACGGTGCCGATGCCCGATCCGGCCTTGGTGACGGTGAGCTGTTTGAGATTGGCGTAGGTGAACTGGTCGGCCGGGGCGCTGAGCGCCGAGGTGCCGCCGGCGGTGACCGCGCGGACGTCGACCGTGCCCGCCGAGCCCGCAGGGCTGGTGGCTTTGATTTCGGTCGCGCTGATGACTTTGCAGTGGGCTTCGGTGTTGTCGCAGGTGACCGAGGTCGAGCCGAACTTGACTTCGCTGGCGCCGCTCAGGTTGGTGCCGGTGATCGCCACCAGGGTGCCGCCCGCGGTCGGGCCCTGGTTGGGGGCGACGTTGGTGACGGCCGGCGCGTTGGGCAGCGTTTCGACCGCTTTGTCGGGCGTGGCGGTGGTGGTGCCGCCGCTGTTGGTGGCGACCACGCGGTAGACGTATTTGGTGTTGGCGGTGAGGCCCGAGGCGGTGGCTTCCACCGCGGTGGCCGAGGAGCCGCTGACCGGGCTGGGGCTGCAGGCGGGTTCGGTGACCGGGGTGCCTGGCGCCGCTTCGGTGGCGATCACGATCTTGCAGGCCGAGCCACCCGAGGCGCCGTTGTTGTTGACGGTGCCCTTCATCACGATTGAGGTCTGGGCGATCGCGCCGGGGGCCGAGTTCGTGACGGTCGGGGCGTTGGGCAGGGTCGCAGCCGACTGGTCGGGGGTGCCGGTGGTGGTGCCGCCGCTGTTGGTGGCGACCACGCGGTAGACGTATTTGGTGTTGGCGCTGAGGCCCGAGGCGGTGGCTTCCACCGCGGTGGCCGAGGAGCCCGTGACCGGGCTGGGGCTGCAGGCGGGTTCGGTGACCGG